>DASSXL010000117.1:0-41762 GCA_035703825.1 Candidatus Angelobacter sp. | reverse complement strand
ACGGCTTTCATGCGAAAACCTCGGGATCCACCTGCGAAAAGAAAGTGCGATGCAGGCGCGAGACTACATCAGGCACGGCATCCTCATCAATCACAAAACTGATATTAATCTCCGATGCGCCCTGCGAGATCATGTGAATGTTGGCGTCCGGAATGGCGCTGAAAACTTTGGCGGCGATGCCCGGCGTGCTCTTGATGTTTTCACCCACAAGGCAAACGATGGCCTTGCGGCCTTCGTACTTCACGTCGGCCAGTTTGGCGAGGTCGGCGGCAATGGATGCGACGGATTCGTTCGAGTCCACGGTGACCGAGACGCTGACCTCAGAGGTGGAAACCATGTCCACAGGGCAGCGATGGTTAGCAAAGACCTCAAAGATGCTCTTGAGGAAGCCGTGGGCCATGAGCATGCGCGTGGCCACCACGTCCACGACGGTAATGCGCTTCTTGGCGGCGATGGCCTTGAAAATGTTCTTGCTCTTAGGCGCAGTGGCGGTGATCCGCGTGCCTTCGCATTTGGGATTGCGCGAGTTGAGGATCAGCACGGGAATATTTTTCTGGATGGCCGGCAGCAGCGTGGCCGGATGCAGGACCTTCGCGCCGAAGTAGGCCAACTCGGCTGCTTCTTCAAAGCTGATGTTCTTGATGCGCCGCGCGCCAGGGCAGAGGCTGGGATCGGTGGTCATCATGCCGTCAACGTCTGTCCATATTTCAATGCGCGTGGCGTTCAGGCCTGCGCCCACGATTGCCGCGCTGAAGTCGGAGCCGCCGCGGCCCAACGTGGTGGGAATGCCTTCCCGCGTGGAGGCGATGAAGCCGCCCATGACCGGCACCTGCTGGCGGTCGAGAAGTGGTTTAAGTTTTTCCTTCAGCCGCTCGTCTGTTTCCTCAAATTGCGGGATGGCCTTGCCGAAGGTTGAATCAGTGACGATGCACTGGCGTGAATCGACGTGCGCGGCCTGGATGTTGCGCTGGGAGAAGGCTGCGGCAGCAATTTTGGAAGAGACGCGCTCGCCGAAGCCGGAGATTGTGTCGGTGGTCCGGGGCGTGAGTTCGCCCACGGCGACGACGCCGCGAAGAAGTTCATCGAGCCCATTGAAGTCGGATTCCAGCTCGGGCGCGATTTGCTCGAAGGCGTGCGTGCCCAGCAGATCACAGGCGCAGTTGTAATGGCGCTCACGCGCAGCGCGGGAGAGATCGAGGGCCTTTTCACGGTTGCCCGCGCCGGCGGCGGCAGCCATGGCCAGAAGCTGGTCAGTGATTTTGGCCAGCGCGCTGACGACGACCACGGGGCGTTCCGGCAGGCGTTCGCGCACGATGGCCGCGACTCGGTCGATGGCCTGGGCGTCCTGCACGGAGGTGCCGCCGAATTTCATGACGATCATTGGGATAACCTCCACCACGGAGGCACGGAGGCACGGAGAAAAGCGATCGTCATCCCGAGGGTCGTGAGCGAACAAGCGTCTTCGTCAGCTTGTGAGCAGACCCGAGGGACCTTTTGCCTTGATACCCGCGAAGAATCTGAAGAAACACAAGGTCCCTCGCCCCTACTCGAGCGCTCTGCCCATTCACGCCAAAACCGGGCGTGAACGGGAACCCGAAAGCGCGCTCTCGCCACACGGGGCTCGGGATGACGGTTTGTTTGGAAAAGGAAGAGCTTTGCGGCACGACTAAAGTCGTGCCATGACACTTGTCTCGTCGGGCCGTGCTGTTCTGTCCTGGCGAGTGCGATCACCCGAGGTATCCCTGAGCTTTGAGCAGCTCGCCGTTCAGCAGGGCTGCGCCGGCTGCGCCGCGGATGGTGTTGTGCGAGAGCACGGTGAATTTCCAGTCGAAGATATTGCAGGGGCGCAGGCGGCCAACGACGGCAGACATGCCGCGTCCGCGGTCACGGTCGAGCCGAGGTTGCGGGCGGTCCGGCGCGGAGTCGTAAATCACCGGCTGTTCCGGCGCTGTGGGCAGCTTGAGCTTCTGCGGCAGGCAGCGGAACTCGTTCCACGCATCGATGATCTCTTCGGCGGTCGCAGGCTGGCGCAGCTTGAGCGAGACGGATTCGGTGTGTCCATCTTCCACGGCCACGCGGTTGCAGTGCGCGCTGAGCGCAAGATCGGCATCAACCACGCGCGATCCGTTGAGCGAGCTTTCTACCAGTGCCCCCAGCAGCTTGCGCGTTTCCGCCTCCATCTTGTCTTCTTCCTTGGCGATGTAAGGAATCACGTTGCCCAGGATGTCCATGGACGGGACGCCGGGGTAGCCCGCGCCGCTAATGGCCTGCATGGTGGCGACGAAAATCTTGTCAATGCCAAAGCGGCGGTGCAGCGGGGCCAGGGCCAGCACCAGTCCGATGGCGGAGCAGTTGGGATTGGTCACCATGAAGCCGCCGTTTTTCTTGTACCACTTCTGCGTCTTGATGAGCGGAACATGGTCGCCATTCACTTCAGGAATAATGAGTGGAACGTCTTCCGCCATGCGAAACGCGCTGGAGTTGGAGACAACGGCGTGTCCTGCTTCGGCAAAGGCGGGCTCGATCTGCTGCGCGGCAGTGGCGTCAAGCGCGGCAAATACCAGCTTCGGTGTTGTACTGTCCGGGGCGGCGGCGGAAACTTTCATCGCGGCGATATTGGCGGGAATCGGCGTGGCCAGGTTCCACTTGGCGGCCTCAGCATAGACTTTGCCGGCGGAGCGGTCAGAGGCCGCGAGCCATGTGACTTCAAACCACGGATGTTCGTGGAGCAGTTGGATGAATCGCTGCCCAACGGTCCCGGTAGCGCCGAGAATGCCGACTGGAATTTTTTTATTCATGGGCCTGAAAACTTGATTTTAGCATCAGCAGAGAAGCACTCATCCGTCAGCATTCAGCCGTCAGCATTCAGCAATCAGCATTCAGTCCCGAATCGGTATGGATGCCAAGAAGAAAAACCTGAAACACAGAGGAACTGAGTAAGCCGAGGAATCAAGAACGCAGATCAACAACCCAGATCAACAACGCAAGTTCCTCCGCTGCCTCCGTGTTTCAAGGGTTTTCGTTCGTGGTTCACTGGACTGTGTCGGGGCTAAATGCTGAGTGCTGACTGCTGAGTGCTTAATCAGTCTGCGGCGGCGGCCTTGGCTGTCTCGGCGGGCTTGCGCTTTACCAGGTATTCATCGGCCAGGACCATCACCAGCGCCGCAGTTGGAACAGAGACTAACGCTCCGACAACTCCGGCCAGCGCTCCTCCCATGGAAAGAGCGATGATTACAGTGAGCGGCGAAAGGTTCAAGGTATGGCGCATGATGCGCGGAGAGAGGAAGACGCTCTCAATCTGGAAATAGACGGCAAAGAAGATGATCACTCCTACGAGCTTCTGGGGCGAATCTAGAATGGCCACCGCCGATGCCAGCACGACGGCGCTGATGGGGCCGGCGATGGGAAGGATATTGGCGACGCCGGCAAACATCGCCAGCAGGTAAAAGTACTTGAGGCCGATTGCCCAATAGACGACCAGGCTGCAAGTCCCCAGGCTCAGCATGAGCAGTGACTGGCCGATCAGCCAGTTGCGCATGCGCGCCTTGGCGCGGAGCAGCGTTGAACTGAGCCGCTCCTGCTGGTCGAGCGGGAACATGGAGACGCCCCATTGCAGAGTGCGGTCGCCATCGATGATGAAGTAAGCGGTGAGAATCACGGCGGTGAAGATGCCAAAAATGCCGCCGGCGATGTTGAGGAAGAGGCCACCGGCGCCGCCCGCAATTTCCGCGGCATACTTTTGCAGCCCGGCTGGATCGATCTTGGCGGCGAAGGGAAGATGCTTGATTCCTTCCATGAGCTCGTCCAGGTGGCGGGGCAGGTCTGCGGAGAAATTCCGGCTGTCACGATAAACGGGAGGCAAGGCGAAGACCGCGAACAAAGTGCCCGCCAGAGCGAGCATGAGAATGAGAAAGACAATGGCAAAGCCGCGACCGGCACGCCACTTTCCGATATGCATTTTCTGGATCACGCCGATGGCCGGAGACAGCACGACGGCAAACAGCGCACTTACATAGATAAGCATGAGCACATCACGCACGCTGTATGCGACCCACAAAGCCAGGGCCACGCCAAAAAAGAACAGGATGTCAGACCGGTGGTTGTTCGCCATGTTGCGTTGAGCAGAGTGTAACCTGATTTGGCATGTTTTCGAAGCCCAAAAGGACTAGCTCTGTGGGAAGGATTTGGTAATTGAGTAATTTGGTAATTGAGTAATTGAAAGGCGGCGGGAACCGGACTCAATTACCAACTTATCAATTTACCCAATTACCCAATCCCTTCAGTCCCTGACGATCTCAACATTGGTCCCGGCCACGGTCATCTTGATCACGCGGTACTGATCGTCGACCCACAGGACCCATTGCGCGGAGTCGGAGTCGCGGCCCTGGTCGCTGAGCCAGGTAAGAGTCTGGGGGCCGCTCATATCCAGCTTGACCTTGTTGAGTTCGCGCTCTACGCCTTTCACCATGACTCTTTCCTGGCCCATCAGTTCCAGGGTGGCGTTGCCGGAGGCGTGCTGGCGCGGGATGAGGACCACGAATTTGCCGGCGGCGCAGACCAGGCCATTATCCTGGCGGCGGCAGCCGTTGGCCAGATACCACCAGAGAAGGACTTCACGCTGGGAGAAGAAATTATCGTCCAGGATGACGGTGGAGAGGGGCAGCATGTGCTGGACATCGAGCTTCTTCTGGTCGGCGGGCGTGATGTGCTCCACCAGAAGCTGATCTTTGGGCTCAACGGAGGCTTCTTCCTTGTGCGGGACAGTTGCGTGCCAATTGTAAGAACGCAATTCACCGCGGGCCGAAACCTGCATTTCGGCGGTCTGGGCGGCCTTGAAATGCCCGTCGTCAAACTTGATTTCTGATGTTGCGGTGGAATAGGCGGGGTTGTGCTCGGCGTTCAGCGTTTCCGTGATGTTGAACGTCTCCGTGCCCACGCGCTTGCCATTCATGAAAATGCCGAAGCTGCCGGAGTCCGCCACTTTTGAAGCGGCTTTTTCCTTCGGCTTGGTCTGGTCTGCCGCGTTGAGACTGATGGACGTGGCGAGCACCGCGCTAAAAAGAATGGCCAGCTTTACTGCTTTCACTTTTCTACCTCCGCTTTTGTTCGATAACGTCTGCCTAAAGGCCCGCGATTCCAGCCCAACCCGCGCAAAGACGGCGCGTGCCGCCGCCATCCCATCTTGCCAAAACCGGGCAAGCTGGGAGCCCGGGTGCCGGGGACCCCGCAAGCGAATCGCTAGACGCTGTTCCCCGGTAGTGGATCAGTTTCTAAGATTGCCCCACTACCGCTTTGAGCAACTGTTCGATCTCCGCCGTAACCTGTGACACAGGCTTGTCGAGGGTCTGGACCCTATGCCGGGCAAGAGCGTAGTCCGTGCGCCTGGCGGCAAAGAGCTGATCAAACCTTTCCTGTTCCCGGGCCAGCGGACGCACCTTGCGCTCACGCGCGCACCGCCGCCGCAATTCCTCCACCGGCGCCTCAAGCAGCACGGTGATCGCGCCTGCGGCAGAGAGCGCGTCGCGGTTTTGTGGCTGAACGAATGCCCCGCCGCCGAGCGCTAATACAAGATCGTTGCCGATCGCGCGATCTTGCAGCAAAGCCGCGAGAGCTGCGCTCTCACTGAGCCGAAAAGCGGCTTCGCCGGAAGATGCAAAAATCTCAGCCACGGTCCTCTGCTCGCGCTGCTCGATCAGGTCGTCAAGATCAAGAAACTTCCAGCCGAGCCGCTGAGCCAGCGCGCGCCCGACAGTGGTTTTTCCCGCTCCCATGAACCCGATGAGGACCACACAAGGCATTTACTTGCGGGCCCCCCGGCACAAGCTTTGGGTGCGGGGGTGTTCATGTAAGCAGAACATAACTGTTGGCCGGCCGCGTTTTTCGAGCTTATTGCTTCTTCACGCGGATTTTACCACTGAAAGACTGGAGCTCAACCGAAGATGAGCCGGAATTGGAGGTACCTGCGAAGGAACGTCCCTGCTGGGGGACGAAAGAATTGTGATGTTTTTCCTGTAGAGGAAAAGCATTCTCGACTGCCCCGGTGGTGGAGCGCGCGGAGAGATCGACGGATGCCGTGGGCGGAAGCGTTACGTCAATTGCGCCGCTATGCGTGGTGAGGATGTAATCGCCGCCGCCGGAGCAATCGCCGCGATATTCGATATTGCCGCTGGTGGTGCCCACGGAAACACGCTGTCCGGTGACGTTACTAAGCTGCACGGCGCCGCCGGCCGATTGAATATCGACGCGGCTGATGGTGACATCTTTCAGGGTGACGGGGGCCGCCATGCTACGGACCCGCACGTGGGACTTGAGAGCGTTGGTGATGGTAATCTGCCCGGTTTCAGATGAGAGCCCGATATCGCCGTTGAGCCCTTCAGCCGTGATGGGCGCGGAGGTTGTAGTTACGTTCACGGAGACTCCGGCCGGCACCGTAACGTCATAATCAACGCGAGCTTCGTCGGCGGTGGGCTGCTGGCCGGGAAGCGCGTGGGCGCGCAGTTCGACGCGTTGTCTATCGGCGCTGGAGTTCTGATCAACTTCAATTTTTTCTGAATGGACGGTATAGGTGGCCAGCACCTGGCGACCGCTCCCGGAATGCAGCGTAACGGAACCGCCCCCGCCGATGATGTTGACCGTGCCCCCCGGGGCAATATCGATCCTGGCTTCCTTGCGCGTGTCCGCGGCCTGGGCCGCGGAAAGAAGAATACAGGCCGTAAGGGCAGCGGCGGCGGGGAAGAGCAGCGCGCGCCGCGCCGTTGTTGCGAGCGTTGCGGTTGTTGCCGTCTGGGAGCGATTCGTCATCATCATGGCCGTTACATCCCTCCTCATCCGTTCAGGGTAACGAACGGGCGGTAGCCATCTGGTAGAGCATTTCTTTCTGTTCGTAGGCGTCCTGCAACAGCTCCTGCGCGGTCGCGTCCTGGGGATCGCGCAGGGCCGCCTGCTGGGCGTCATTGATATAAGCATTCACGTCGCGCAGGCTGCTTTCATACACGCCCCGCGCGTCCGGCGACTGCTGCGATAGCCGGCTGATCAACTGCCGGTCATCGTTATTGAATTGTGATGGTTCCGCAGAGCTATTTTGCGCCGTGGACTGGCTCTGAAGCAACTGCTTGGGTTTGTAATTGGTAAGTACGACGGCAAAAACAATTGTCGCCGTAAGGGCCAGCGCCCAGCCTAGGGGCGTCCAGCTTTTCGTTTGTGCCTGTGCGGTCGGGTTTTTCGTTATATGCCCCAGCGGGGGCATTCGACCCTCCGAGAGAAATCCCTCACGTTGCAGGGACTGCTCAATGTTGTGCCAGACACGCGGATTTGGATCGTGCATGGGTAAAAGAAGCTTGGCTTGTTCGGCGATATAGCGCAGGTCCTGCACCAGCGAGGCGCAAGACGGGCAGGTTTGCAGGTGCTCTTCGTCCTGGCCCCCGCCGCCGCTTTCAATGATGTAAGGCAGTACTTCCTGAAACTGCTGGCAGTTCATTTTTCTTCATCCTCTCCCAACTTGCTTTAGCAGGGGGAACCCAAACGCGTTTCTCTTTGCGACTTCCCGTATCAGCGTTGTTCTCCGCTTGCCCAGGTCGCCTCTCGCGTCATGGACTCGGTCTTGCTCTCAGCCGCAATGTGTCATCTGCGGGCGGCCTTTTCGGCTCTGCTGAGTTTCAAAAGGTCGCGCAATTTCATGCGCGCCTTGTGCAGTTGCGACTTGCTGTTACCTATCGAACATCCCATCATCTCCGCAATCTCGTTGTGCTCATAGCCTTCAACGTCATGCAGGACGAAAATGATTCTGTATCCCGGCGGCAGGCTTTCAATCGCCCGCTCCAGGTTCACCCGATCAATGGACCCGGCCAGCACATTGTCCCTGGCTCCGATATCTTTCTTGGGCCCATCTTCATGCTGCGGCTCCAGGGCCTCATCCAGCGAAATCTCCGGCAGGCCTTTTTTGCGCAGGTGCATCAGCACCACGTTTACCGCCAGCCGGTGCAGCCAGGTTGAAAACGCCGACTCGCCCCGGAACGTCGCTATCTTGCGATAGAGCTGGAGAAACGCCTCCTGCGTCAGGTCCTCGGCTTCCGCCGTATTGCCGGTCATGCGCAGGCACAGCGAATACACACGACGCTTGTGCAGCCCATACAGGCCTTCAAAAGCTTCCGCGTCACCGCCCTTGGCTCGATCAATCGCTTCGGCTTCGGTCATTCCGGATGCGATTACTTTTTTTGCTTGTGTCAATTTGCCCTTGTCAGGCCGCTGATTCTTAAGATGCGGCAATGTAGCTGCTTGGTTATCCGTCCGGGCCCGCCCGGCCAGGATAATGACATATGGCCCGCCCAGCCCCGGTCTCCCATGTGCCTGGCCCTGCCCGGTTCCGGCTGCGGCCGACGACCGGCTTACTGATAATCCCATGTGACTAGCTATGGAAGCCAGTTTTTGGAACTTTGGTTGCCTGAAAAGAAGCAGTTTGCAGCTAGCAACTGGCAATTAGCCTTTGGCCTTTAGCGCTTGGCTCTTGGCTTAACCCCTGAGTGTGCTGTTTTGTACAGATTTCCATATATTAGCGGATTGGGGCTGAGACTGCTGTCCGGTTCTTCTCCGTGTCTCCGCACGTCCGTCGTGAAAAGTTGCCGGTTTTTCGATCACCTGATCGTCTCGGATCCGCGATCATCCGCGTCAATCCGCGGTAAGGCTTGCCTTTCCCGATCACCCGGATCACCAGATCACGGCGATCACCCGATCTTTTCCTGATCCGCGACTATCCGCGTTTATCCGCGGTAAGTTTTTGCCTTTCCGATCACCGGATCACCAGATCACGGCGATCACCCGATCTTCCTGATCTCCTCCATCACCTTGCTCAGCTCAATAACTTCCAACGGACATCCTTCCCAATTATTCCTCCAGCACACAATCAAATCGCAGCCATCCAGCTTATGCCCATGCGCCAGGAAGTTGCGGCTCTCGTATTCAAACTCAATCCTTACCCATTGCCAGCGGCCCGGCTCCACTTCCAGGAAAGCCTCGCAATCAGGAAATTCCGGGTGCAGTCGAATCACCATAAAACCCAGCTCTTTGGCCACCGTGCCAAACAGAAACACCACGCCCATCTCGTTCGTCGGCGCCAGCCCCAGGGCCATGTCCATCATCGGTGCTCCATAGACCGGCCGGTCCTTGAATATCCTGGTTTTGAATACTACGGCTCTCGGCATCCGGCTGTTCGTGCTGCCGGACGTCCGTCTGCCGTCCGCTTCCTCTTCCTTATGCCGCGCAATAACGTCCAGCACATCGCCCCATTCCCCTTCGAGCCGTTCTTCGCGGGCAAACTCCATCAGCCCCGCCGGCACATGCACCCACCCGCCATACCTGCGTATCAGCGGACGCACGCTGTAGCTGCCGTGCATTTCGTATTCGGCCATCGTCGGCAGCTTGCCCAGCTTGCGTACCAGCCCGGCCCAGTCCTGAAATAGTAGTCTCGCGTCCACCTCATAGCCCGGGCCTGTCCTTTGCAGGCCGCTCTCGCTCAGTGCTTTTGAATAAGTTAGAAAGTGCTTGCGGATCTCATGCTTGCTCATCTTCGTCGAGCGCCGTACCTCGCTGAAGGTCGGGACATGCCCCAACCGCGCCGCCGACTCCTGTATCGCAGCTATGACCTCTTCTTTGCTCATGGCATTCTCCAAAAAGGAAGGGAATTTGGGTGTGAAGCGCTTTGATTCCTGGTACTTGTGGTCCTGGGTGTGATTTTGTGGTGCTAGGGGCCTGGTTCTGGTTTTGACTTTCTGGTGATGAAGCCGGTGTGCGGCTAAGACACTCAAGCCAAAGGCTAAGAGCTAATGGCTAAAAGCTGGTTTTCTGCAGCTGTTCACCACCGAACTATAAGCGAAAACCACATCGTGAATCAATAGGCTTTTAGGCCGATCTCCGACCGTGGAGTTAGTACATCTTGACAAACAAATGCCCACGAACAATTCGATTTTGAAAAGCTATTTTCAAAATCCGTTCTACCGCAAAGTGCAATGATTTTCAGAACACAACGATCCTCAAAAACAATTGTGGACCGCAGGCGCCCTCGCCTGCGATCGTTTGCCTTTCCCATCCCACATCGCGTCGCTGCAAGAAGACAAGTATCAGGGCACGAGTTCACTCGTGCCGCCAGGCGCACTAAATTTGACCGGGCTTTAGCCCCTGCGAGGCTTTAGGCTGCTCCAGGGTTTCCTGATCACCCGATCACGCGCGATCACCAGATCACCCGATCTCTTTTCCCCCTGTCATCCTGACCGACCATGAACGACCCTGAGCTTGCCGAAGGGGAGCGAGTGGGAGTGGAAGGATCCCGAGGACGATTCGTCTCACCATGCCGCATCAGGGAGTTCTCTCGACTTAACGTGTGGACCGCAGGCTGGGCCCCAATCAATTTCGCGGCGCTACAAACTGTCATCCTGAATGAGCGGCACAGCCGCGAATGAAGGACCTAAATCGCCCCGCATCCAATCCGGGATTCCGTATCGCGCTGCCCCTGCACGACAAAAAAAGAGACACCCGGCCAGAGCGCCGGGTATCGAGTCTCCTCTTCTCACTCGGTCGCGGAACAGGACAAACTCCAACCCAGCTATGTTCCAGCCCCGGCAGGGCGAACGAGCTTAGCCCAGGTGCGGAAGCCCTGGGAAATCATGCCTGACAAACACAAGAGCCCCGTAGGTGGCGACACACCACCTCCTCTTGGCTCCACGCTTTCACCGCGGAGTAATGGAGAAGCTGCCCTTCGGATAGACTTCCGTCTGCATGAAAGCATTTTTTTTACCGCCTGAAGCCATCAAGCCCACGGCGCGCACCGCAGCGGAGCGAGCAAAACACTTGTGGCAGCCAAGTAGCTGCCGTAGAATCACGTTTCGGTTTCTTTTGTTCGGACACACGAACTCTCGATGATGCGCACCTCTTTGCCCGACCTAGACATCAAGCTGGCTCTAGAGTTTGAAAAAACCCTAGAGACCGCGTTAGATTCTGTTCCTCTTACGATTTTCATCTGCGGCAAAGCTCTCCCAAAAACGGCGTCTCCAAAATCTAAGAAAGCAAAAAAAGGGAATGGCCGCGATCTGCGGCTCTACTTGCAGCTGATGCTGGAGAAGGAATTCAAAAGTTGTCGAGTTCGACTTGGTGAGCATAAGCAGTGGATGCGCATTTACGGCCGAGTTGCGGGGTCTATTGCTTTCAATCTCGCTGACCATGAGATCGCCTTGGCTCGAACGATTGATTTGGTCGTAATCTTTCCATGTAGCCCGGGTTCATTCGCAGAACTTGGAATGTTCAGTGTCGAGGAGAGAATCGCTGAGAAAATGGTCGTATTCGTAGACTCGAAATTCCGCAAAAGTAAGAGTTACATAATCGATGGTCCTATCGCGGCTGCAAGACGCAGGAAATCCGCTATCTATACCATCAAATATTCAGATCGGGAACAAATCTTCAAAAGGATTCGAGATTTAATACTTAGAATTAGAGCAAACAAAGGAAAGGCTAAGTTACTTTCGTGACGCATATTCCCAGCATCGATGCTTTTTGGACTCTGTATTTGATCAATGTTCTGCAGCCGGTCGATGTCACTACATTATCCGCCGAGACGGAGCGTCTTTGGAAATCCCAGGCACGGTCAGGTGAGGTGAACGCAACCATTGCGACATCATTGAACGAATTGATCGAATCAGACCTTGTTGCGATCGAAGAAAATCAACAATATGCTGTGACGCTGCTGGGGTTGGAAAGATTATCACTCTTTAAACTCGGTAGGATTCGGGACAAGAACAGACTTTTTCTGCTGAAAAAGGAGTTCAAAGAGAGGTAGAATGGCACCCGAGTGGCGTTGCAAGATGGAGTTGATTGGCGCTTCGCCAATCAAATGGTGTATGACCATAGATGTAAGGTCGGCGCGCTCCGCGCGCCTGCGCTCGAAGCAGGGCTGAAAAAATCAGCAACTGGAGACTCGACAATTGCTTGCGCCACTCATCTCTTTTCAATCCCCTCGACAACTCAAGACGGCTTTGGTTAGCTATGGCAGCATAAACGAGCCGTTGTTTGATTCGCTTGTAAGCAAGCAACTACCTCCAATAATTTCGGCCGCGGCATTCGGAACAATTCTCGGCATTAATCCAAAGCTTCTCACCGCAATGGCCAGATTTCCTGATAAGTACTATCGAAATTTTCCCATACCAAGAAAATCAGGCGGCTATCGCATCATCTCGGCCCCACGCACTTTCTTGAAAACAGTCCAACAGTTCATTGCACGCGACATACTTTCAAGCTACCGTTTCGGGCATCATATAACCGGTTTTGTAAGGCATAAGGGCATAGTTGATAACGGAATTGCTCACAAAGGAGCACCATTTCTTCTAAATGTAGATCTCTCTGATTTTTTTGGATCTGTTAAGGAGCGCCATGTGCGTCAGGTGTTTGAGCGGTTTGGATTCAGCGCGGAGGTAGCACGTCTGTTGACCGGGCTGTGCACTTTTCATGACGCTTTACCCCAGGGTGCCCCTACGAGCCCCGCATTGTCGAACGTCGTATTTGCTGACGTGGATCAGGAGATTCTTAACGTTTGCGCTTTGGGAGGCATCACTTATTCACGTTATGCGGATGATCTGACTTTCTCCTCAAGAGCGCCAATAGACCAAGGCTTTCTCCGACAGATGGGTGCTCTCGTGTCTTTGCACGGTTTCCGTTTGAACGCTCGGAAAACCAGATTTGCAAAGCCCGGTCAGGCAAAATACGTCACGGGCATGGTCGTGAATGAAAAGGTGCATCCTTCACGAGATTTGCGAAGGAAGCTGCGAGCAATATTCCATCAAGCGGAGCTGTACCCGCAAAAATTTTCTGAAAGTGCTTCCAGGATTTTGGGATGGGCAAGCTTTGTTAACAGCTACGATCAAATCCTGGGCGCCAAATACTTAGAGATTGCTCGGGCAATCTCACGTTGAGCCTTCGGTCTGTCCGAGCAGGAATCGTCGTTCGAAACAGGCGTAAAGCAAATGTACCGAGTCGATCACCGGCGGATCGTCAAGGGCGACCGCGCGAGCGTAAAAGATCGCGCCTCTCGTAGGGTCGGAAACATCGCTCGAACATGCGCGCCTATTGTTGCACAGCTCTTTTTTCCTGCGAACCCAAAAACATCTGCTGACTTTTATCTGATCGCTGCCGGCGTCCCGTCGCTCAAGCTAATTGCCATTTGCCAATTGCCATCTGCTCCCTCACGGATGCCCCACCACCACAATCGACTCCGGCGCGGCCCCGGTTCCTACCGCCGAAATAAACACTGAATTCACGTTTGCGGCGGTGACGTTGGCGTTGAATGCCGAGACGGTGCTCGCTCCGTTGTTCGCCACATACAGGAACTTGCCCGTGGGATCGACGGCCAGGTCAATGGGGCCGGTGGCAGCGACGACCGTCAGGCTGGATGCGCCGGTGGTGCCGTCGGCGGCGATGGTGTTGACCGTCAAATTATTGGAAGCCGTGTTGGCCACGTAAAACTGTGGGTTGGTGGCGCTGGCCGGCGTGTTGACGGCAATGGCGCTGGGATTGGGCGGCGACGATCCGGCCACGGTCACAATGATCGGCGTAAGCGCGCCGGTGGTGGTGTTGATGATGAATGAGCGCAGATTATTGGTGCTGCCGCCATCGGTGGCAAGCAGCACGTTGATGCCCGGCACGGCCTTCACGGCCAGCATGGTGGTGGTGCCTGAGTCGAACCCGCCAATCACCTGGCGCGTGAGCGTGCCATTGGTATTGATGGTGAAAAGGTCGATGCCTCCGCCGCCCGTCACCACGTAGAGGAATTGCCCGGTGCCATCGATGGTGAGCCCGCGCGCGACGGAATCGGTTGCCGTGGTTGAGATAGGCGTCAGGCATCCGGTGGTTGAAATGATGGCGAACCCGGAAACGCTGCCCGCCTGGTTCGCCGTGTAAAGCAGCGTGCCCGCGGGATTGATGGCAATCTTCAGCGGCTGCGATCCAGTGGTTGCCACGGGACAAGCCAGAGGCGTGAGGGTTCCCGTGGTGGCGTTGATGGAAAAGCCGGTGACCTGCGCATTCTGAAATGACGAGACGTAAAGGAACGCGTTGTTGGGCGTGGCCGCAAGCCCGAAGGGCTGTCCGGGGCTGGCAAAGGGCGATCCCGGCACGGCTGTGAGGTTCCCTGCGCCGTCATTGGCGAAGCCGGAAATGTTATTGCCGCCCGCGTTGGCCGTAAAAACAAATGCGCCGCCGGCAGGAGGCGGCGGGTTATGTATGCCAATGGTCAGGTTGCCCGGGGAGCAGCCGATATTCAGAAAGACGCCCGGAAAGATGATCAGAAAGATGGCGAAAAATAGGAAGCGGGAAAAATTTGCAGCGCGAAACAAGCCCAGCGGAAAGCCCTTCATCGCACACTCCTTCCGAACCCCATCGGATCGGGGCGCCCCGATTCCCGGCGGCAAAATGGCCGGTGCGGAAATCAGCGGCGAATCCGGATACGGCCATGATAGCGCAGTGCAAGCAGCAATTACGTGGGTTCAATCGATGGGGAAGCCACGAAGGAACTATGTTTCCCTGCACGCCATCAAGGTGCGCTGCGCCGCATACCGGCACATAGGCTGAGAGATCACACATGCTTGTGTTTCACGTCCGCCTGATTTTCACACTGATGCCGGCAGTGGCATTTTGGCTAGGTGCTAGTTGCCAGTTGCCAGTTGCTTTCGTGCTATTCCCCGCGCAACGCTTCCACCGGATCAACTGTGGCCGCACGGCGCGAAGGCAGATAGCTTGCCAGCAACGCAGTCGCCACCAGCCCCAGGGAGACCGCGCTGTAGGTCAGCAAGTCCACCGGCTTCACGCCAAAGAGCAACGTGGAGAGAAAGCGCATGGAGAGAAAGGCCGCAACCAATCCGAAGGCCACCCCAATCCCGGTAAGCAGCAACCCGTGCCGGACGAACATTCCGGTCAGCTCGCTCCGTTGCGCGCCCATCGCCATGCGAATGCCGATTTCGCGCGTGCGCTGTGAAACGGAGTAGGCGATCACGCCGTAGATGCCGACGGTCCCAAGCAGCAGCGCCATCACGCCGGCCACGCCGAGCATCAGCAGCGTGAATGAGGTCCGCGCCATGGAGCTGCGGTAGTAATAGTCAACCGTGCGCACCGCCGCCAGCGGAAGGTTCGCATCCACTGACCACACGGCCTGTCGCACTTCTTTCATCAGGCTCTCAGTCCCGGCGCGCGGGGTACGCAAGGTGAATGAGAGCTCGCGGCGCGTGCTCGCTTCCTCGCCTTCAAAATTGTGCATCAGCAATGGCCAATAAACCACAGTGGAGGGATTTCGATTCAGGCCGTCATCGTACACGTTGCTCACCACGCCAACCACCTCGCGCCAGTCGTCGGTCGATCCCACGCGAATGCGTTTGCCCAGGGCGGCGGCGGGTTCGCGCCACATCTCGCGCGCCACGTTTTCTGAAACCAGCGCCACGGGATTCATGTTGTAGATATCGGTCCAGGTCAGGTCACGTCCCGCCAGCAAAGGAGTGCCCATGGTTTTCAGGAAGTTCGGTGAAATCCACTTAAAGCGCCGCATCGGCGCCAGTTCGCCCGGCCGGTAAGTGTGGTCTTCAGCAAACACCGGATCGTAGCTTCCATTGCCATCCAGCGGAATGCTGGTAGAGAGTCCAATGGACGCGATGCCCGGCACCGACTCCACCTTGCGCATGATCTCTTCAAACTTGCGCGGCACGTTTTGATCTTCCGCCACCACGCTCTTGGGCAGAGCGATGGTGAACGTCTGAATTTCTTCAGGCACGCTAAAGCCGGGTTGCACCCGCGTGAGCGCGATGAAGGTTCGCGTCATGAGCCCGGAGCAGATCAGCGCCAGCAGCGCCAGAGCCACCTGCACCACCACCAGCACGCTGCGCGCGCGATGCTGCTCGCGGCTCTGGCTCATGCCGCGCGCGCCTTCACGCAGCCCAGTGGCCAGCCGCGCGCCCGCGTATTTGAAAATGGGAATCGATCCGAACAGGATGCTGGCCAGCAGCGCCACGCCCAGGGTAAAGAGCAACACCCAGCCGTCAATACCGATCTCATGCACGCGCGGCAGGCCGCGCGGAGCCATGGCCACCAGCGCGCGCAACGCGCCATAGGCCAAGCCAAGCCCCAGCAAGCTGCCCAGCACGCCAAGCACAATGCTCTCCGTGAGAAGCTCTGAAGCAATGTGTTTCCAGCCGGCGCCCAGCGCGGAGCGCACCGCAAGCTCCTGCCGGCGTCCGTCCACGCGCACCAGCACCAGGTTGGCGACGTTGGCGCAGGCAATCAACAGCACCAGCCCAATCGCCCCCATCAGCACCCAAAGCGTCTTGCCGATATCGCCCACCACGCGCTCCTTCAGCGGCGTAATCCTGGCGCCCAGGCGCGCGTCCTGAAACATTTTCAGGCTGAAGCCCGGGGGCGCGGGGAAGCTCGACAGCACGATGGGCAGCATGCGGGTCACGTCGGAGCCGGCCTGCTCAACTGTGACACCGGGCTTAAGCCGTGCCACGGTGAAGTAACTGAAATTTCCCAGAAAGATCTTTGGCCGGTCAAACTGAAAAGGCACCAGCACCGCCGGATCATCCTGATCAAGTATGTGAAAGTCCTGGGGCATGATGCCGATGACCTGGGTCAGCTTGCCATCCACCTTGATGTTCTGCCCCACAATGCCGCGATCGCCGCCAAACTTCCGCTGCCAGTAGCCATACATCAGGATGGCGGTGAGTGGGCTGTTGGGCAGGTCATCCTGGCGGGAAAAGGCGCGTCCCAGCATGGGATTGACGCCCAGGATCTGGGTCATGCCGTCCGTCATGCGCTGCGCGCGCACCTGCTCCGGCTCGCCGTTTCCGGTGATGCTGGCCGAATCGGCGGTCATCATGGCAATATCCTGGAAGCTGTTGTTCTGGTCGCGATAAATAAAATAGTTGGAAGGCGCGCCGGGAAAGTCGCCCGCCCCGCCGATCCCCGGCGCTTTATGGGTGACGACAACCAACTGCTCAGAATGCGGATACGGCAGCGGCTTGAGCAGGATGCCCTCAAGCACGCTGAATACCACCGTATTGGCGCCCACGCCGGCGGCCAGCGTAATCAGCGTGACGGCGGTGAACATGGGCGTGCGGCCCAGCCGCCGCAGCACCTGCCTGAGTTGAGAGTTGAAGTTTCCCATTTGAGTCTGCTCCCTTCGCCGCGCAGGCACACGTATATAGACGGACGATGACCGCCTGGTATGAATACGCAAACTGGAGAAAAAAGTTTGCAGGAAATTCAAGCTGAATCTGAAAAAGCTTTTGCGGTGGAGCGTCCGACCGGATTATCGCGGTTTGCGGGGAGCCGGAGCGCCGCGCAGAAGCCCTTCGGTGCTCGAATCTTCGTCAAGGTCGGGCCAGTGGATGCCGTATCCGCCGCCGGCAATTTTCCAGTTCATTCTTTGTTCGGGCGTGGCGACGAGCAGGTAAGAGGCACGGTAATCGTTCGTCCGTCTTTCAGGGACACACTCAGGGCGGAATCAGTGAACGAAACTTCGGCCACTCTCTCATCCGCGCCGAGCGCCAAAATACCCATGCCTTCCAAAAGCTGCTGCTGGTGCTCCACTATGATGCCATACAAGACGCCTAATTCCCCGCGCATTAAAGCCAAAATTTTGGGCTAGAGCAACAGGGTCGAGCCAGAACTTGGCTGAGAGATCGTCTCGATCTACGTGCACGTGCGGCGGTTCGTTTGGCTCATGACTGTAGAAATAGAATCGATACGGCCCGGAGCGGAGCACGGTTGGCATGCGAACGGATTGTAACAAGAGGAGCGTCCTTGGATCACTTAAACACGGCAACCCCGCCCTTAACAAGCGATGCCATGATTGCTCGACTCCCTAGCGGCAGGTGAGCGTGGCAGACGTGAATTTCCTGCCGCGAACGGTCCCGCTGTTGCTGATGGTGGCCGGCGTGGTGGTTGCGCCCAGGCACTTGGCCAGACCGGTGGAGTCGATGCTGGTATTGCCAGGATCAGAAGTTGACCATGTCCCCAGCGTGTCCGCGATGAGTGGACAGTTGCCGCTGACAGTGGAGCTGGTGGAAAACTGGACCTGGTTGTTGGGCGGGGCCGCGAGATGGTCAGAGATGGCGCTCAAAGGCGTTACGATGGCGGTGATGTTGCAGCTATTCTGCGGAGAGCCGCCACAGCCGATACACGAGACGCCAAGGAAAATCGCAGCCAGAAAAAAGACTGAATTTTTCATGCGAACACTTTGGCCTTACTGAGCTGATTCTATACCGGCCCGGATGGCGGCCGCAGATTGCGCTTTCTTCCGCGCGCCTCGCCAGTAAAGAATCAGGCCGGTGCCCACAAACGCCACGGTGCAACCCACGAGTTTGATTTCAAACAGGACTTTGTTCTCTCCGCCCGGAGGAATCGCGGCCAGCACCATGGAGCCCAGCGTGATCAGGAATGCGAGCGATCCGGCAATCCACATGCCGGCCTTGCCGCCGGGGACCAGAACGCCGTGGCCGCCGGCTTCGCGGTCTGGCCGGTGCGCCAGCTTGATTCCCGCCGCGTACATATAAAGGAAGGGAATAAAGTAGAGAATCACCGACATCGAAACCAGAAATTGATAAGCGCCGATCACGGAGGCGTTGATTTGCGAGAGCACCAGGATGGCCGCCGAAATCACGGCCTGGATCAGGATGGAGATATACGGCGTCTTCCATTTGGGATGGATCTTTCCGAAGAAGGCCGGCAGGTAATGGTCAATGCCGGCGACAAACGGCACACGGGCAACGCCCGCGACGGTTGCGCCCACGCCTCCGGCGTTGCCCACGGTAACCAGCAGGGCGGCAAGCATGCCAAACCACGCGATTCCCAGCGCGGCGGAGCCAAAGCTGATGCCGCCGAAGACGCCGTTGCGCGGATCAACCTGGTCGGCGGGCAGAAGCCACAGGAGCGCCATGGTGCCCAGAACATAGATCACGGCGATGAGGCCGGTGGAGGCGTAGATGGCGCGCGGGAAGGTCTTGCGCGGCTCGCGGATCTCTTCACTCATGGCGCACACCAGCTCCATGCCGGTAAAGGCAAAGGCAATGCTCGACCAGAAATTCAGCTTGTCGATATCAGGCGGCCACTCCGGCCAGAGGCGTGGCCAGGAAAAATGCGTGGCGCTGCCGCGGTGCATCGCGAGATAAGTCCCAATGCCTACCAGCATCACCAGCGGAACGTAGGTGGAAACGCCGCCGGCATTCTGCAGCCACTTGCCGATATCGAGCCCGATGATGTTGAAGAGCACCGCAATTGCCAGCAGAACCAGCGATGCCCAGAGCAAATATCGCGGGCTGGCCGCCAGCCATGCGTACTTCGGTCCCCCGATGTAGACAGACATGGCCACGCTCGCCGTCAGCAGTCCGGGAAAGTAAAAGAAGGTATAGATCCAGTACGACCATCCGGCCACAAAGCCGTGGAAGTCGCCAAACGCCTCTTTGCTCCAAACGTAGAGTCCGCCTTCGGCGGGATAACGCGTGGAAAGCTCAATGATGATGAGCGCCGTGGGCAGAAAGAAAAACACCGCGGCCAGCACCCACAAGCTGATGGAAGATGTTCCGTTATGCGCGGCGGCGGCAATCCAGCGCGGCCCCAGCACGGCGGCGATGTTGAACAGGAGCACGTCCCAGAAGCCCATGGCGCGGCGCAACTGCGATTGTGGAGCGGCGGTTTCCTCGGCCATTCATCCCTTCCCGGTTGGTGCAAAGGCGTGGATTTTTGTGCAAACGCCATCATTCTATCCTGCTGGGCCATCAGCCGTGGGTTTTCCCAGCCCGCCATGGCGCTGCCTCATCGGAGACAAACGAGGTCCCTGGGGCAACAAGTCCCATTGTGAGACCCGTCAGGCGAAAATTGGGCTTTCGGCCGAAAGGAAAATGAGTATGCTTTACGTCATTAAGAATGGACTACTCTCAAATTTTTTCTTAAGATGCCGCGTCCTGTGATAGCGGAGGGAAAGCATGCTAAAGACGCTCGATATCCTGATTGGTGTGGCAACGGTAATGCTGTTGTTCAGCATGGCCGTCACCATCGTTACGCAATTTGTGGCCAACCTGATGCAAAGCCGCGGGAAGAACCTGCTGCAAGGGCTGACCGGCCTGCTGAAGCAGATCGACCCCAACCTGCCCGCGGAAGCGGCCAACAAGATTGCCGAAACAGTGCTGAAGCATCCGCTGGTGGCGGAGGCCAATGGAAAACTGGGAGAGGTGATCCACCGCGAGGAGTTCACCACGCTGCTGATGGGGCTGGCCGCCGGAGAGGGCGCAGCCACGCTCGATGCGGTGACCAAGAAGGCCCTGGAGGACCTTCTGGCGAAAAACGGCGTGGCCGATCCCGCAGGGACGCTGAAAAACATACGCGCTGCGGCGCTTGTGCTGGAGGCCTCCTACCCCGAACTGGCGAGCGACGTTCGCCACTCCAAGGCCATTCTGCAGGAGGCCAGCAGCCAGTTTGTGGCCAAGGTCCACGGCTGGTTTGACCAGACCATTGACCGCGTAAGCTCGCGGTTTACAGTAACGGCGCGCATCATTACTTTTATTGCGGCCCTGATAGTCGCGGCCACAGTACAACTGGACACGTTTGCGCTGGTGGACAGGCTTTCAGTGGATGACCAGTTCCGCGACGCCGTGCGAGGCAGCGCCGACAAATTGATGAACGAAGCAACCGCATCGCAGAATGCGCAGGGCAATCCAGGCACGAAAGCCGCGCCTTCAGGGGGCGCCGCATCGACATCCGGAGCGGCGGACGCCACTGGCGCAAGTCCAACCCCAACACCAACGGCAACGCCCGCGCCCACGCCGGCGCCAACTCCCGCGCCCATCAGCGACGTGCAGAAGCAATACTACAAGCTGCTTTCCACGGCCGGCCTGATCACGCTGCCCACGGACTGGCAAACATGGGTGGACAGATGGACGTGGGGCAAGGTCCCCGGCATACTGCTTTCCGCGCTGCTGCTGAGCCTGGGCGCGCCATTCTGGTATGCGCGGCTGCAAGATCTGTTGAAGCTGCGCTCAACGGCGGCGCAGAACGACGCCAAACAGCGTGAGACCCGGCAGACTAAGCAGAGTCCGGGCCAGGGCGATGGAGCATCCGGCGCGCCTCCAACGGTTGTCCGCGTGTCCATGACGGGCGAACAGGGCGACCCCAACGCGGTGGGTTAAGGAGCCGAGCCATGACGAAAACATTCATCGGTTGCGCGGCGGTAAACTTCCGCCGGGGACGGCCGCCCGGCTTTCAGCCGGAAGCCATCGTGATCCACATTGGCGAAGGCAGCCTGCGCAGCATTGACCAGCACTTTAACGATCCCGGATCGCGGGTGTCCGCGCATTATTGCGTGGGCAAGGCCGGCGGCGTTCACCAGTACGTGGACGAGCAGGATACCGCGTTTCACGCCGGAAACATCGACCAGCCGAGCTGGACGGGGCTGAAGCCGGGGAGCGCTCCGGGGACCTTCATCAATCCCAACTTTTACACCATCGGCATTGAGCATGAGGGCTTTGCCGACGACCCGTGGCCGGAAGCGCAGCTTGCCGCCAGCGCGGCGCTGGTGGCGGAGGTGGCCGCGCGCTGGAAGATCCCGCTGGACCAGGACCACGTAATTCGCCATCACCAGATACGCTTTATCAAATCGTGCCCCGGAAACGTCATCAAGATCTCCGACATTCTGGGGAGGATTTCAGGGGCGGCGCCTCCGGCCATGAGCCCGGTAACAACGGTGAGCAATCTGCGGCTGCGCGGCGGCGCTCCTTCACTGGCGGCTCCCGTGATGGGCACGATTCCGGCCCACACCATTGTGGAGGTAAGCACTGTGGTCCACGGCGATACGGTGGATGGCAACAACCGATGGTATTCCGACGGCCTGGGCAACTTTCTATGGGCCGGCGGGACAGACAAGCCGTGAGGGAAGGCAAAGGCTTACCGCGGATTAACGCTGATGACACTGATCAGGAAGGATCGGGGGTCGGAGAGCAGGAATTTTCACCACGGAGCCACGGAGACTGGCGAGGATCGCCCGGCATCGCGCGTGATCGCCGTGATCGGGAAAAGCAAAAACCATTTACCGCAACGGACGCAGAGGACGCAAAGCAGAGTGGGAATTCGTTGGCATCGCGCATCGTGTTCCGGCGAAGGAAATTTTTATTTAAGAAAGTCTTGTGCGGCAAACGGTTCGTTTTCCGCGCTTTGCAGTCAGCGTTAGAACCCGGCTGAAGTCTTCCACAGAGTTTTCCACCTGTTGGCGTTTCGGTTACTTGTTTCGCCATGTAAGATGCCGTAGAGTTCTCAGACCCAAGTAGACGAACCCAGCCGTAAAGAACCAAATCTCCGAAACCACTTTTGCGCCAGCCAGCGACGGAAGGGAAGGACCCCAGGGGGAAAGATGCGACCGAAACGAACAATTCTGTGCGTGGACGATAATGAGCAGGCGCTCTCCATTCGAAAGCTGATGCTGGAAACACGCGGCTACCGCGTGCTGGCATGCAACAACGGACATCAGGCGCTGGAGGCCTTCAAGCAGGGCGGGGTTGACCTGGTGCTGAGCGACCTGCAGATGCCCGGCCTGGACGGCGCCGAGCTGGTGGGCAAGATCAAAGATATCTGCGCCACAACGCCCGCGATTATTTTTTCCGGCAAGACCAGGTTCTATGAGAAAGAAACCCGGGCAGACCTCTTTCTCCCCAAAGGCATGTACGCTCCGATTGAGCTGCTGGAACGGATCAGGTTGATGCTGGTGAAAAAGCGCGGACCTAAACGCGTGACGCCGGCAGAGTCACGGATGTCGATTGCGAGCTGAAGAAGCGCTGTGATCGCCGACATCGCCGACATCGCCGGAATCGACAAAAGCAAAACCTCTCTACCGCGGATTGCCGCGGATGATCGCGGATAGGAAAGACAAAACCTACCACGGAGGCACGGAGACACGGAGAAAAGCGTCTGATTGCGCGTGATGGGGAAAGCCCAGAGGCTGAGAAGAAGCGCCGTGATCGCCAACATCGCCGACATCGCCGGAATCGACAAAAGCAAAACCCTCTACCGCGGATTGCCGCGGATGATCGCGGATAGGGAAGGCGGTTTGGAGCGACAGAATGAATGTCGCGCTTTGCCGCTGTTTGACCCGGCCGGCGCGGCGCGTGGTCTGATAATATCGAGTGAGTGGCCCCGATAATCCAAGCTGAAAATCTGACCAAGGTCTACCGCATCGGCAAGGTAGATGTGCCCGCGCTGCGCGGCGTGAGCTTTACCGTGGAGAAGGGCGAATTCGTCAGCATCGTTGGCCCGTCGGGGAGCGGTAAATCGACGCTCTTCTATATACTGGGCGGGCTGACGCGGGCAACGTCGGGGCGCGTGACCATCGATGGCGAAGATTTTGCGCGCCTCTCTGACGCGCAGCGCACGGAGATGCGCAAGAAGAAGATTGGTTTTGTCTTCCAGAAATTTAACCTGCTGCCCACGCTGACCGCCCGCGGCAACATTGAGATCGCGCGCGAGATCGCAGGTAAAAACGGCCTGGACAAGGAACTGTTTGATCAGGTGACGCAGATGCTGGGCATCGCTGGGAGGCTGGACCATCGGCCGGCGGAGCTTTCTGGCGGCGAACAACAGCGCGTGGCGCTGGCGCGCGCCGTCGTCAACGGGCCGACGCTGATCCTGGCGGACGAGCCGACGGGAAATCTGGACTCTCAGAATTCTGAGATCGTGCTGAAGATGCTGCGCGATGCCAACAAACAATTTGGCCAGACCGTGCTGATGATTACGCATAATCCCGAGGCGGCGGAGGTCGGAGACCGCATCATTCATATGCGCGATGGATCGATCGTGACGGCGGAGGAAGATCCGCAGTGGGCGAACAGGCATTAGATCGGGTGATCTGGTGATCGCCGTGATCGGGTGATCTGAAGCACTTACTTCCGAACAGCTTTCCTGGGGGTTTGGTTCCATTGCCTCGTATGGCCTTTCACTCTTTCGATCAACTGATCACCAGATCAACCGATCGCCGGATCTCGCATTGACCCTGATTTTTCATCACGTTATAATGTGTTCATCCTCTGAGCGGGAGTAACTCAGTGGTAGAGTGCGACCTTGCCAAGGTCGAAGTCGCGGGTTCAACTCCCGTCTCCCGCTCCATAATTTTTGCTCGTTGTTGCCCCTCGCCCCGGCGAGGGGTTATGCTCTCAGGGCTGGCACAGTCACTCTGTTTCAGGGCGCGGTACCCAAGTGGTAAGGGAGAGGTCTGCAAAACCTTTATGCGTCGGTTCGATTCCGACCCGCGCCTCCAAACTCTGCCAGCAGTCAGTTCCTCCCAAATTTGCGTGCCGATTTCCGCCCGTCTCGCCTCGCACGCCTCGCTCGGCGCGCCACACTCCGCACAGGCTTCACCCCGCCGCCCTCACTCCAGCAGCCCTCGTTCCAGCTTGGTATCATTAAGGTGTATCCCAATCTCATCTGCTTTGACTGGCTAACGTGAAATTCACCAAGAAGCGAATGCTGGTTCTCATCCTGCTGGTGGCGGCGGTGGGGATCTTTGCCGCGTTCAACCTGCGCGGCAAGGGACCGGTGCAGTACTACACAGCCCCGGTCGAGACCGGTGAAATCAAGCAGGTGGTGGAAGCCACGGGCACAATCAACGCTGTGATCACCGTCCAGGTAGGCTCGCAGGTGTCCGGCACGATCTCCAAGCTTTACGTGGATTTCAACTCGCACGTGAAGAAGGGCCAGTTGATCGCCCGGATTGATCCGCCATTGTTTGAAGGCGCGCTCTCTCAGGCCCGTGCCGATCTTGAAAATGCCCGCGCGAACCTTGCCGTCGCCATCGCTAACACCGCCAAGGCCCGCGCCAGTGAAGTGCAAACCAGGGCCGACTACGACCGAAATCTTGGTCTCAGCAAGCAGGGCGTGATCAGCCAGCAAGCACTCGACGTGGCCAAAGCCAACGCCGACAGCGCCGCCGCCCAGGTTTCCGCTGCGCTGGCGCAGGAGCACCAGGCCCGCGCTCAGGTACAGCAAAAAGAAGCCGCTGTGCAGGTGGCGCAGACCAATCTGGATTACACCATCATCCACGCGCCCATTGACGGCACCGTGGTTGCCCGCAACGTTGATGTTGGCCAGACCGTCGCCGCTTCTTTGCAGGCGCCCACGCTCTTCACCATCGCCCAGGACCTTACCAAGATGCAGGTCTACGCCAAGACTGACGAGTCTGACGTCGGCCAGATCCGCTCCGGGCAAAAAGTCACCTTCAAGGTCGACGCCTATCCGCGCGAGACGTTCAGCGGCGCCGTCTCGCAAGTGCGCATGAATTCCACCGTGGTGCAGAACGTTGTGACCTATGACACGATCATCGACTTCGACAATCCCGAGCTGAAGCTTTTCCCCGGAATGACCGCCTACGTGAGCATTCCAGTGGCGACCGCCGCTAATGTTCTCAAAGTCCCCAATGGCGCGTTGCGTTACAAGCCTGACTTGCCGGCGGAAGAGATTCGCGCTCTGTACCAGAAGAGCGGGATTCCTGAAAACGCCGGCGGCAGAAAAAGCGCGTCAGGCCCGCAGGCGGAAAACGTTCCACCCAGCAGCGGTGCACCAGGCAGCGCGCCGCGGCAGCAGACCGGGGGATCGCGAAGAGGCGGCAGCGCTAGTAGTGAGTCAACTCCACGCGAAGGCCAGGCCCCAAGGTACGATTCGCAGGTCGTGTGGAAGCTCACTCCAGATAAATCGCTTCAGCCGGTACGCATCAAGACCGGGATCACCGACCACACCTATACTGAAGTCGTGCAGGACCTCAATGGCGAGCTCAAGGCGGGCGACGAGCTTGTCACCGGCGTGGCGCAGAGCCGCAACTCAGCCAATGCTCCTCGCCCCGGCGGTCCCGGAGCGCCGCGCACAAGATAATAACCGGGCGGCCCAGGATTGCCGCGAGCGACATAATAACCGGGCGGCCTGGGAGCGCCGTGAGCGACATAAAAGAAGATCGTCATGAGCCCACAGCAGACCAACTCGCTTCCAGTCGCAGATCCGCCAGAGCAAATCAATCGCGACCAGGTCATTATTCAGGTTGAGGACCTTCACAAGGTCTACCAGTTGGGAGAAACGCAGGTCCATGCCTTGCGCGGCGTAAGTCTTGAGATTCGGCGCGGCGAATTTGTCGCCATCATGGGCGCCAGCGGTAGCGGCAAATCCACCTTCATGAACATCTTGGGCTGCCTGGATAAGCCCAGCTCAGGCCGATACCTGCTGGAAGGCGTCGATGTCTCGAGCATGGAGAAGAAACAGCTCGCGGGAATTCGCAACCGCAAAATCGGCTTTGTCTTTCAGGGATTCAACCTGCTGGCCCGCACCACCGCGCTGGAAAACACTGAGCTGCCCACGCTCTATGCGCGTATCGATAAAGACGAGAGGCATCAGCGGGCCATTGAAGCGCTCAAGATGGTGGGCCTCGGCGACCGCATCGACCATTTTCCTTCGCAGCTCTCCGGCGGGCAGCAGCAGCGCGTCGCCATTGCGCGCGCTCTGGTGAACCGGCCGTCGATCCTGCTGGCCGATGAGCCCACCGGCAATCTCGACAGCCGCACCTCGGTCGAGGTGATGGAGATCTTGCAGCGGCTGAACGACCAGGGGCTGACCATCGTTCTGGTGACGCATGAGCACGATATCGCGCAGTTCACCAAACGCAGCATTGTCTTTCGCGATGGCAAAATTCGTCGCGATGAACCGATTGTGAATCGCGGCATCGCCACGGAAGCGCTGAAGGCCATGCCGGTATTAGAAGAATAAAGAAATGACGCGGTTAAAGAGTTGAAACGAATCGAGGCCGCAATCAAAATTCACCACACATGAACACGGATGCCACGGATTTACGAGCTTAAAAATGGTCCTGATTGAATTTGTTTTGATCCGTGTAAATCAGTGTTATCAGTGGTAAGAATCTGGGTTTTTTATGGATTTGCTCTCCACATTGCGGGTTGCTTTTCGCGCGCTGGCGCGCAACAAGATGCGCTCCATCCTTACCATGCTGGGCATCATCATCGGCGTGGGCGCGGTCATCGCCATGGTGGGAATCGGCCAGGGCGCTGACCAGACGGTGCAGCGCCAGATCGCAAACCTTGGCTCCAACATGCTTTTTGTCAGCTCCGGCTCCATGAACCGTGGCGGCCTGAACCTTGGCTGGGGCGCAACTAAAACGCTGGTGCGTGCAGACGTTGCCGCTATCGTCAAGGAGTGCCATGCCGTGGCCGCGGCCGCGCCGGGAACGCAGACGTCGGCCCAGGTGGTCTATGAAAATGACAATTGGGGCACGCGCATCACCGGCACCACGCCGGAATATTTTGAGATTCGCACCTGGCCGTTCCAGGGCGGCGCGGGATTCACTGAAGATGACGTAACCAACGCGTCCAACGTCGCCGTGATTGGTGAGACGGTGCGCAAAAATCTTTTCGCCACCACCGATCCTGTCGGCAAGACCGTTCGCATTGGCAATCTGCCCTTCATGGTCGTCGGCGTTCTCGTTGCCAAGGGGCAATCTCCGGCGATGAATGAAGACCAGGACGACACCATCATCATCCCGCTTACCACCCTGCAGAAAAAAATTACCGGGCAGACCTGGCTGCGCTTCATCATGGTTTCGGCCAAGTCGCGCTCCGGCAGTTACGCCGCGCAGCAACAGATTGTGGCGTTGCTGCGTGACCGCCATCGCATCCGCCCGGAGCAGCCGGACGACTTCACCGTTCGTAATCTGGCGGACATGGCGGACCTGGCATCAGAAGCCAGCAAGGTAATGACCGGTTTGCTGGCGTCGATTGCCGGCGTCTCGCTGCTGGTGGGCGGAATTGGAATCATGAACATCATGCTGGTGTCCGTGCGTGAGCGAACGCGGGAAATCGGCATACGAATGGCCATCGGCGCCACTGAAGGCGATGTGCAGCGCCAGTTTCTTACAGAAGCCATTGTGATGAGCCTGATCGGCGGCGCCTTGGGAATTGCCGTGGGCATAGCTGCCTCGCTGACGATCGCCTCGACCGCAGGCTGGCCCATTCTGGTTTCCGGCGCTGCCATCGCCGGGGCCGCGCTCGTCGCCATGGCGATTGGAATTTTCTTTGGCTATTATCCCGCGCAGAAAGCCGCGCGGCTTGATCCGATTGAAGCGTTGCGGTATGAGTGAGCGGAAATTTCGTCCATGCAATTGAGCACCATATTTCGTGAGGCCTTGCAGGCGCTGGTTCGCAACCGCGTCCGCAGCCTGCTCACCATGCTCGGAATCGTCATGGGCGTCGGATCGTTCATCTGCGTCGTAGCCGTCGGCAGAGCGGGCTCCAGCCGTGTGGAAACGCAACTCAGCAACGTTGGCGACAACCTGATCTGGGTTGAAGCCGGCAGCCGCGCGCGCAACGGCGTCCGCATCGGCAGCCGTGGGAGCAAGACGCTGGTGGAAGGCGACAGCCGCGCGGTCCTCGATCAGGTCCCCGGCGTCAAGAGCGCCGCTCCCAATGTCGATGGCCGCATCCAGGCGGTTTACGGCAACCTGAACTGGGGAACGCAGTATCGCGGCGTGAGCCCGGAGTACTTTGAAATCCGCAAATGGGTGGTGCGGCTGGGCGCGGCCTTCACCCAGGACGATATGGACAAAAACGCTCCCGTCTGCGTGCTCGGTCACACCGTCGCGGCAAATTTGTTTGAAGAAGATGACCCCATCGGCCAGACCGTCAATATCCAGTCCGTGCCGTTCAAGGTGGTCGGCGTGCTTGAGGCCAAAGGCTTCTCCACCACCGGCCAGGACCAGGACGATTTTGTCGTCATGCCCCTTACCACGGCGCAAAAGCGTATTACGGGACAAGAGTGGCTGGATGACATTTTCTTTTCCGCCCGTTCAAGAGAAGAAATACCTGAGGTCACCAAAAGAATCGTTGGCATACTGCGTGAGCGCCATCACCTGCGCGCCGGTGAAGACGATGACTTCAACATTCGCACTCCTGAGGAACTCATCCGCGCGCAGCTTGCCTCGGCCAATGTGTTCACGCTCCTGCTGGCCATCGTGGCGTCTCTCTCCCTGCTGGTGGGCGGAATCGGCATCATGAATATCCAGTTGATCTCCGTCACTGAGCGCACGCGGGAAATCGGCATACGGCTTGCGGTCGGCGCCACTGAGCAGGACATTCAGATGCAGTTTTTGAGTGAAGCCATTGTCATGAGCCTTATCGGCGGCGCGCTTGGCGTGCTCGCCGGGGTAGGCGGGTCCCTTCTGCTCAAAAACACTCTTAACTGGGAAATGCAGATCTCGCCGCAGATTATGGCGATTGCGGGTCTGTTCTCCGCGGCCGTCGGAATTTTCTTTGGCTATTATCCGGCGCAAAAGGCGGCGCGCCTTGATCCGATTGAAGGCCTCCGTTACGAGTAGCCATGCGCGATGTCGGCGATTCCGGCGATCTCCCTGTTTCCTTTGCGTCCTCTGCGTCCTTTGCGGTAAAAGGTTTTGCTCTTTCCGATCCGGCCTGCGCGATCGGGTCTCCCCGCGGCGCTTCTGCTTGGTGACTGAAATCCCTTGCCCCCGTCAAAAGATACAGAGATAGCCACGCGCCGGATTAGACTAGCTTGGGAATGGAGGGAATCAAAATGAAATCGCGGACACTCTTTACGCTTTTCATCCTGTTGATTTGCGGTACGCTCTGGGCCCAGCAAGGCGTTGCTCCCGCGCCGGCAAAAGCGCCCGCCGGTCCGCGGCCTGAGATGGTGGTATCAACTCAGTGGCTGGCAGATCACCTCTCTGATCCGCATCTGGTCCTGGTCCACGTGGGAGGAAGCCCCGCCGACTATCATGCTCAGCACATTCCCGGCGCGCGACATCTGCCAACCGACAAGTTTACCGATTCAAAGCCGCCCGGCACCGAGCTTCTGCCGCCGGAGCAGCTCCAGAAAAATCTTGAGGAGATCGGCATCAGTGACGATTCGCGTGTCGTTTTTTACGCCGACTGGGACCCCATGGCCACCCGCCTCTTCTTCACCCTGGACTATCTTGGCCGCGCGGAACACGCCGCTCTGCTGGATGGAGGCATTGAACAGTGGACGCTGGAAAAGCGGCCAGTCTCCACCGAGGACCCAAAAATCGTTCCCGGACACATGACCATCCATGTTCACCCCGAAATCGTCGCACAAATGGATGCCATGACGAAGCTGGTTTCCGGCGATGCCGCCGCCTCCGGAGTCGCGATTATTGACTCCCGTCCGCTCCGGCGTTACCACTCAGGACATCTCGCGGGCGCGGCGCCCATGTATTGGGAGACCGCGTTGGTCAGCCCGGAAAAACCTGTGCTTCGCCCGCCGCAGGAACTAAAGAAGATGCTGGCCGAGCGCGGCGTCACGCCGGGAAAGAAAATCGTCTCCTATTGTGAAGTTGGCTGGCAGGCGTCTTACACCTATTTTCTTGCCCGCTATCTCGGCTTCGATGCCGCCATGTACGACGGCTCCTATAACGAATGGAACGCCGCAAAGCAGCCAGTAGTTCGGGGCGACTCCGCGCGTTAGAGACTGCTGGTGCTCACAGCTAAAACACAAAGGCTAATTGCCAATTGCTAATTGCCAATGCTCTAAGAACGCTTTTTCAACACCCCAATGTTTGCCACCAGCGCATCGCAGATCGCCAGGCAGCTATCCACCATCTCGGCCTTCATCCGCCGGTCACGAGTCACGATCAGCAGATTGGCGGTTCCGTGCGTCAGCAGGAAGAGCGCATAGTAATTAAGGACATAGTCCCTGGGCTCGCCGCCGAAGCGCGCGGCAAATTTTGCCAGCAGCCAATCCTTGATCGGCCGTGGCCGCTTTGGCCCCAGCAATTCCGCCCACGAAGGGCCCCACAGCAACTGGTATTCGTGCGGATGCTGGTCGGCAAAGTTCAGGAAGCGGCGATAGGAATCTTCAATGGTCGCGGCGGAAGTGACCTTGGCCGTGAGCCTGGCCTGCACCGATTCCGCCAGCGCCAGCAGCAACGCGTCCTTATTGCGAAAGCGCTTGTAGACCGTGGTGGTGGTGGTGCGGGCGGCGCGCGCCACGGAGCGCAGCGTTACCTTCTTTGCGCCATGGCTCTGCCACAGCTTGTATGCAGCTTGCGCGATTCGGGCTTCCAGATGCTCGTCGGCCAGTCGGGGCATGGAAAATTCCCTTTTTGATTACTTGCACATTGTTACACTAACAGTGTAATATTAACAGTCATTTTCCCCCTGTGTGGGGTTGTGGCCCCAGGCAGGGTTCTCTTTCATCCATCCCGGAAATCTCCGGGAAGGACTGCGTTCGGTTATTTCCCTGGTTGTTTCCTGCCTGTTCAGTTTTCTCGGCCCCCTCGTCCCTTCGTTAAAAATTTAGTTCGAGGTAAGTAAAGTAAAAATGGAGTATCTGGAGTACACAGTCTTTACCAAGGCAAGCCCCTCGCTCGCCTGGGAAATTTTTTGCAATTATCGCCTTTGGAACCGCTTTTCCAACATCTATGGTGACATTCGCTGGAGCAAGGGCAAACCCTGGACCGCCGGAAGCCGCCTGAAAATCGAAATCATCCACCCGAAAAAAGCTACTGTCGATCACGTGATTACCATTTGCTCTCCGGCGCGGCAGGTTGCCTGGATCGACCACGTGCTCGGCAATACCATGGAGCAGTGGGTGACCTTTGAAGCTCTTCCCGACGGCAGGACCCGCGTCCACACCTGGGCTGACATCACCAGTTCGGCGCCGTTTGTAACGATAAATTTAAGCGATTTTGTTCGTGGATTTATCCGGCAATGGTATGACAGCTTTTGTTCAGCGTGCGACCAATTGGTTGACGGCAGCACCACCTGCGCCTGACTTCGCCCCTGCCCGGCTTTGCGTCGCTTCTCGGGGCGCAGAGCCGGCCAGCGCCAATGTCCGGGGACCAACAGGCAAAAGACATGCAGGCGAAGGACGCGCAGGCGGCAGACAAGCCGAAGCCGTGGCGGTCTTCACCGCTTCTTTTTTCCCTTGCTGCGCACGCGCTTGTACTTGAGCGATATCAGTCCCCGCGAAAAAGACTTGTTTTCCATGAGCGCGAAATTGCGCTGAGGAAAGCCGCCGGGAAACAGCGGAAGGCCCTCGCCCAGCAACACGGGAACCACGCCGAGATGTAGCTCGTCGACCAGGTCGGCCTTCAGAAAATCACGCGCAATCTCGCCGCCCCCCATCAGCCATATGTCCTTGCCTTTGCTGCGGCGAATCTCACCAATCAGCTTCTGCGGCGGCACGTTCACAAAGGTCACGCCATCGCGCTCACCCGGCGGCAGGGTGCGCGAGAGGACGTAATGTCTGATCTTCGATCCGGAGCTGACTCCGCCCTGGGCTTTGGCCACGTCATAGGTCTTGCGTCCCATGATGGCGGTATCGATGGAGGCGTGGAAGGCCGCAAACTCGTGCATAAAGTCCCTGGGCATGAAGAGGAAATCAAACGTGCCGTCACGGCGCGCGATATAGCCGTCAATGCTGATGCCAAGACCGAGAATAATTTTGCGCATGACGGAAAATTGTAAACCCTTACCGCGGATGGACGCGGACCGACCGTGAGCTGCTCTCATGCTTCCAGAGTGTCTGCCGATCGCCATTCAACCCGCAACTCTGGCGAGCAGCTCTGGCGAGCAGCTCTGCTTATTACAGCTCTGCGCGCGTGCCAGGGCGCAACTCGCAGTTTGCAGGCGGCATCTCTTTCTGGAGAAGGCTACCAGGAAGGCTACCACTATGAAACGCACCATACTATTTGCCAGCTTGCTTTTGGGACTGACCGCGGTCAGCGCCAATGCACAACAGAATCTGCCCTCGGGCACCGAGATCAAAGTAAGAACAGACACGGCCATCCCGGCCAAACCAGCGGCTGATGCGCGCTTCAGCGCCAGCGTCAGCGACGATGTAAAGGACAGCCAGGGCAATGTGGTGATCCCGCGCGGCTCGCGCGCGCGCCTGGTCGCCGTCCCCTCTGACGATGGCAAGGACACCAATCTTGATCTGCGTTCCGTCACCGTAAACGGCACGCCGTACCTGCTGCACGCGGCGGGCTCCGGCAGCAGCGCTCCCGGCGGACTGGGAGCGAACAAGCGCACCGGCATCTACGTGGGCGGCGGCGCGGCTGTGGGCGCGATACTGGGCGCACTGCTCGGCGGCGGCAAGGGCGCTGCGATTGGAGCGGTCCTGGGCGGCGCGGGCGGCGCGGGAACGCAAGTCCTGACCGGCAAGAAACAAGATCTGCCGGCCGAGACCCAGCTCACCTACAAGTTGGCCACCAACGCGGAAATGACGCCTCTGGCCCCGAGAAATCAGCAGGGAACGAACCCGCAGAAGTAAAAGCAAGACTGTCGTGATCAAGGCCCGGCGTGCAGACGCCGGGTTTTGTTTTTTGGGCGACTTCTACTTTGAGTCCGGAGCAGCAGCAGGCTTGGCTTTGGCAGCGGACCTTGCCGCCGGTTTGGCTGCGGCTTTGGCGGGAGCCAGCAATGAGGCCCTGAGGGCCCGGTTTCTTTCCCGCTTGGCGGCATGCGAACGATTGCGCGTGTTTTTGCGGGCATTGGTTTTTGGCATGGGTGGGGCTCCTTGAGGCTTTGAGTAGCTGCTTTCATCCTACGCTGTTGAGCAGAATTGCCAAAATCTTCGCATTGCCGCATTGGCAATCGAGGACCTCAAGGACCGCCGGAATCGCGCGCCAGTTGACCCATCAGCCCCAAGCTCCCTCATGAAAAGAAATTCCCTTTCGCTCTTGACGTGACTATTAAGTTACGTTACTATTTACTCACGTAATGAATAACGAGGAGAAAAATCGCATGAAACTTGAAGATCTGACACTCGACGTTGAGCAGCAAATCGAAATCAAAGCGCCCCCGGAAAAAGTGTTTCCCGCCGTGCTGGAAAGGTTCGGGAAGAAAAACACCCGGCCCGATGGCGAATCTCTCAATCTGCAAATAGAAGCCAAACCCGGCGGGCGCTGGTATCGCGACCGTGGCAATGGCGTTGGGCATCTATGGGGTTTTGTCCAGGCCATCAAGCCGCCCAACCTGCTGGAGCTGAGCGGCCCGCTGTTCATGTCGTATCCGGCGCAAAACCACATTGAGATCAAGGTGGAAAAGACGGCCGGCGGCAGCCGGGTGACGCTGCGGCACCGCGCGCTGGGCATGATCGATCCTGAGCACCGCAAAGGTGTGAGCACGGGGTGGAACCACATGCTTGGCGAGCTAAAGAAGGACGCGGAGTAAACAAGTGCCCAGAATGGCTTCTGACCCGAAGGACAAGCTCGATCCGGTGTGGAAAGCGCTGGCGGACCCCACGCGGCGTAGCGTGCTCGATCTGCTGCGCGACCGTCCGCTTACGACCACGGAGATCGTGGACGCGTTCCCGCGCCTCACGCGCTTTGGGGTGATGAAGCATCTGGACGCGCTGCGCGAAGCCGGCCTGGTCAACACGCGCGAGGAAGGGCGGCAACGGGTGAACTCGCTGAACGTTTTTCCCATCCGCCAGATTTATGAGCGATGGGTGAGCCCGTTTCAGGAAGTGTGGTCAAGCCAGTTGCTGGGGATCAAGGAACTCGCGGAACAGAAAAGCTCCGAAACCAAAAATAATTCAGGAAAGAAGAAAAAACGCTAAACCGATAAATCTGCAATCCGACCCGCGACCGGCGGGTCCTTAACCACAAATCATTTTTAAGGAGAAATTATTATGGCTGAATTGGCAGTAAAAAACGCAATTGAAGACCATCAGGTTGTTTCCAGCGGAGAGTGGCTCGCTGCCCGCAAAGAGCTGCTGCGGAAAGAAAAAGAATTTACGCGGCATCGCGACCAGATAAGCCAGATGCGGCGCGAGTTGCCCTGGGTAAAGGTCGAGAAGAATTATGTTTTCGATGGGCCCGCGGGCAAGGAGACCCTGGCCGATCTTTTCGGCAACAAGAGCCAGTTGATCGTGTATCACTTCATGCTCGGTCCCGGCTGGGAAGAGGGCTGCCCGAGTTGCTCCTTCCTGGCCGACCACTTTGAGGGAAGCCTGGTGCACCTGGCCAATCGCGACGTAAGCTTTGCCGTGGTTTCGCGCGCGCCAATCGCGCAGATTGAAGCCTTCAAGAAGCGGATGGGCTGGCGCTTCAAGTGGGTGTCATCTTTCGGGAATGACTTCAACTATGACTACAACGTGTCATTCACCAAAGACGACATTGCGCAGCACAAGACCTATTACAACTACCAGGTACAGGAATTCCCCAGAGAAGAAGCTCCGGGGGCCAGCGTGTTTTACAAGAATGCCGCCGGAAACCTCTTCCACACCTACTCAACCTTCGGGCGCGGCCTGGACATTCTGCTGGGCGCTTACAACTTCCTGGATATGACGCCCAAGGGACGCGATGAGGATGGCCTGGAGTTCACAATGTCGTGGGTCCGCCACCATGACCGCTATCCCGAAGAGAAGGCAGCACAGAAGGGAGCTTCATCCTGCTGCGGGAATGAGAGTCACAGATGAAGAAGCTGTCTTGCTGCTCAATGGCGGCGAGCGCGGACAGCGGTAGCTCGCACAAGGCGGCGGATGGCAAAGCCCATCCGCCGCAAGCGGGGCGACGGCGTTTTACCTGGACGAAATGCTCGCTGCCTGCGCTTGTTCTGGCGTTGCTGCCCAAGTGTCCCGCATGCTTTGCCGCGTACCTGGCGCTGGGAACCGGAATTTCACTTTCTGTGGCGGCGGCGTCAGTTCTGCGGACGCTGCTGATAGGCGCCTGCGTGGTCGCGCTGATCTGGATGTTCGTCAGCGCGTTGCGGTCGGCGTGGCGAGAGCGGGCTTTGCTTTGGGGGCGTGGAGAACAATTATAGAGATCCCCGGATCGGTGACTCGTCCCACACGTCTCACATCAGTCTTTAAGCCATGGCCGCTTCCCCCATCGGGAGATCCCGCCGTGAGCTGCCGGCATCACAGCATGTAAGTTTCCCCAGGAAAAGAGTTGTAATGCCCCGTAACCTCGTTTGTTTGGCGGCACGCCTGCGTCATTTCTTCTATCTTTTGCGCTGCTCGCCCTGTTCGGGTGTGGCGGCGTGTCAAAAACAGCGTCAGTGAATCCCACTCCCACACCTATGCCGACTGCTTCGCCGACTCCAACCGGTTCGCCAACGCCAACACCCACGCCGGTGCCGGCGGACGCTTTTCTGGCAACCATGTTTCCGACTGTAGGGCGCAGTTCGCCGCCCCGGGGACAAATCACGGTGGACACCACAACCAACACGGGCGCCGGCCGGATTGAGATTGACGGCCTGCCCCTGACCGCAGCGGGTATCATCCAATTTTGCCCTTATGCGCAACCCAATGGTTGCTTTGCTGTCCCGTTCACTGCCGCGACGGGCGGATCCAGCTTCCAGTTTCCCCGTCAGGGTATGTTCGCTGGAAGTTTCAATGTGAGTGACCAGGCGCAGGTATACTTCAGCGGCTTCGGCTTGCCGTCCAGCGTGAACTTCCACAGCGCCTTGCTGCCGGCTTCGTCGATCACCGGCGGCGTAGGAGAGACGCCCGGAACCGCTCCGCTCGCCGGCGGAACCGTCACGGTCACCGGCCCCAACATTCACATTGTGCTAAAGGGGACGATGCCGGACCACACATTCCAGGTATCTTTCTGCAACGCTTTTGGACCTTCCAGTTGCACGGGGATTGGGCAATTTACTTCCGGGGCTGATGGCAATGCGACCGATGATGTGTCACTGGGTGCCCAGGGTACCGGCGGCTTCCTGTTGCTGAGAGACGCCGCTGGACCAGAGTTCATTAGCGCCTTCAGGGTGATGTGAGGCGCGAAGCATTGGCGCGACGCCACCATATCTAGACAGCGGTATTGAAGAAAAATAAAAGTCCGGAGTGCAAGCTCCGGGCTTTTTTATTTTGCCGCTTTGGCGGTCTTGCCGGCTTTGTTGGCGGCGGTGCGGGCGTTGTCAGCGGCTTTGGCGGGATGTTTGCCAACTGCCCCGGCCGACATGTTCAGTGACGCTCTTAAAGTGCGGTTGCGCTCACGCTTGGCGGCTTGTGATCGATTGCGCGTGTTTTCGCGGGCATTGAGTTTGGGCATGGTGGGGCTCCTTGACGGCTTGAGTAGCTCTTTCATCCTACCCTGTTGTGACGCCGTGTGCGGGGAATTCAGGGCAAAGGTCAAGAGGGCAGCTCCGGTGGCCTTGAGCCAGCTCACAACTTGTGTTCATATAGGAAAATGTTCAGCCGCGCCGGATTACTCTGCGCGCAACACCTTTAACCCTAACTGCCTTCTGAACGGGGAAACTCATGAGCAAAGTTTCGCTTATCCCCTGGGGTTATCACTCCATCGCTCGATCACTCCATCACTCCATCACTCCATCACTCTATTTATCTGGTCATTATCTGGTCATTCAAGGGCGTCGCCCGGCGCCCGAAGGGGCTCGCATGAAGGCTCCTGACGGCAAGGCCGGGCATGCCGGCCGATGCGCTCACAAGATGAGAACAGCACACCATCCACAATTCCGGGGATCGATCCCGGACTTCCTTCGTCCGGTTGCGGACGATAAAGAAAGGTAGAAATTATGAAGATTGTAGTTATTGGCGGCAGTGGACTCATCGGATCAAAGCTCGTCAACAAGCTTCGTGAGCAAGGGCACGAGGCGGTAGCGGCGTCACCTGATTCGGGTGTCAACACCATCACAGGCGAGGGGCTGGCCGAAGCGCTGAAGGGCGCATCGGTGGTCGTTGACGTATCGAACTCACCCTCGTGGGAAGACGCGGCTGTGATGAAGTTCTTCGAGACATCAACCCGCAACCTTCTCACCCAAGAAGCGGCGGCAGGCGTAGGACACCATGTTGCGTTGTCAGTGGTGGGGACTGACCAGTTGTCTGAAAGCGGTTACTTCCGCGCAAAGATTGCCCAGGAGAAGCTGATCAAAGGCTCGCCTATTCCTTATTCAATCGTGCATGCGACGCAGTTCTTCGAGTTCCTGAAGGGCCTCGCCGACATTTCCGCCGACGGCGACAAGGTCCGGTTGCCACATGTGCTTTTCCAGCCGATGGCGGCCGAAGATGTCGCGGCCGGCGTAGCCAGGATCGCGGTAGGTCCGCCTATCAATGGCACAGTGGAAATCGGAGGGCCGGAACAGTTTCGCCTGGATGATCTGGTTCGACGGCGTTTGGCCGCACTCAAAGATCCCCGTGAAGTCATCGCGGACCCAAATGCGCTTTACTCTGGGGCGAAAGTCGGCGAGAGGACACTGGTCCCGGGCAATAACGCACAACTCGGCGAGACACGCTTCGAAACCTGGCTCAGCCAGCCCGCAGTTAAGCGTAGTGCGGCGTGAGTTTTTGTTCGAGCAGCCAGTCTTCAAATGTGGCGGCCCGTCCTGACGGTCACGTGACGAGTACAGACTGTTTGGGCGCCGCCGCCACTGCACCTTGCTGCGGGTTGCGGGTTCGTACAAAGAGAGTGACCTGTGGCGAACCCCAGCTAACAATGCAAACGGATGAGGTCGCAGCGGCCTCGAGGTCAAGCGAAAGGTTCATTTATGACCATCATAAAACTAGTGCTGTTGATGGCATGTCTCGCAACTGGCCCGCTGGTGGCGCAGGAGGCCAAGGTGACGGAGCTCTTGTCGAAAGACCTGACGAACCTTCCAGGCAAAGAAGGACTGATGATCACCGTGGAGTATCCGCCGGGCAGTTCGGATCCCGTGCATCGGCACAATGCGCACGCGTTTGTCTACGTACTGGAAGGCTCCATCGTGATGCAGGTAAAGGGCGGAAAAGAAGTTACGCTGACGCCTGGTCAGACCTTCTACGAAGGGCCCGATGATATTCATGTCATTGGGCGGAACGCAAGCAATACCAAGCCGGCGAAGTTTGTCGTGTTCCTGGTGAAAGACAAAGGCGCTCCGGTACTAGTGCCGGTGAAGTGATAACTTGACATCTGGAGTGGCATCTTATCCTGCGGAACAAAGGTGACAAACGTTCGCTCACTCGTCAACATACTGAGCGGCGAGGGGCTGGCCGAATCGCGTTATTTCACGATTGCTCCGCTCTTGGCGCTTACGTAGACTGCGTAGCCGGACTTCTGGTCGCCCCAGTGGACAAGCCACACCGGCCCGTCAAAGCGCGAGGCGTTGCCCATGGCCAGCGAAGGATCTTTGCCGGGATGTTGTTTCACCCATGCAGCGGCCTGCGCCTGGGCCAGCGCCGTCTGGTAAGCGCCATCGGAATCCACGCTGAAGTCGGCGGTATCAAAGGGCAGCGCGCTCTGCGTGGGGCCGCTCCAGGGCAGCGCGCGGCCAACGCTCACGCCTTTGGCGATGTCCGGGGCCTGCGCCGCAACGGCGTAAGTATAGGTACGGGCCTCATGCTTGCGCAGCGAGCCAAAGGTGGCCTTCCACATGGCGGCCTTGCCGGACTCATTCTTTACGCCGGCCAGGGCCTGGCTTTGCAGCGTGAGCGGCACCAGGTCAGTGGCCCAGGTGTGCGCGGATTTGTACATCTCCCAGAAAGCGGTCTTGCCGGAGATAGGACCTTCAGGAGCGGAGGGTTTTGCGGCTTCCGCTTCGCCTTTGGGCGAAGCCTTGGGAGTCTGGGAACAGGAGGCGAGAAACAGAATGCACGCAAGCGCAATTGCGGCTTTCAAACGATTGCCCAACATAGGCACCTACAATTCTCGTCACCGCGCGCCGTATTAGGAGAATTCTATGACAAACCGGGCGGTGAAGGGCAAAGAAAATGAGGCGGGAAGAAGCAAAATAACTTTGTCGATGGTAAAGCAGCCTTCGAAATTGCGGTAAACCGAGGGCTAAAAGATGAATGCAAGGCAAGAGCGCCTGTACCACTAGTTGTGCATAGCAGGAGGCAGACACGCAGAGCGCGGGAACGTCCCTTTTACCGTTGGGACGATTTACTTTTTTGTCCCCGAAACCAATACCGATATCTGCTTTATGATTTCAAGTGCCAAGCTACAACAAACCTATAGTATCGATAAGTTTATTAATAGTTATTAATAAGCAAAATGATAGGTCTGTTCCATTTTGATATAGATAAAAAATCTTTCTTTATGTTCCTTAAGAGCGGACGCGTGATAGGATGCAGCACGATTAACCTTCCTGGTTAATCAATGAAAGGAAAACTACAATGTCAAACTATAAGAGAATAGCTTCACGATTGCTTATCCTTGGCGCACTGATCGTTGGCGCGATACTGTCGCAGCCCAAGCCGGCGATGGCATTTAATCCCTGCCAAACAGCGTGCTTTAACGCGTACCGGACATGTCTGGCCTCGGGCGCTCAGGGGTGCGATGCGGACTTAACCGATTGCCTCTCCGGTTGTTGAACCTGACCCGTGTTCCAGGGTCTGTCTGAGAAATATGGTTTCGTTCGCTGACCTGCCGGATTGCGGCAGGCGCTCCGGAAAGCCGGGCGGCCGCAGTCCGGCGCGCAGATAAGAAAAGAATTCAAGAGGTATGCCATGGCTAATATCGCAAAGAAAGTGGAAGTGGGAGCCAACATCGCCATCATCATCGCCGTCGTGATCATCGGAGTTTCATTTGTAAGAAACCATACCGGCAAACAGCAACCGGCTTCGCATCAGATCCCCATCGGCACAAAATTCACCTTGCAGAATGTGAACTGGAAAACCAACGAGAAGAACCTTGTGTTCGCGCTTTCCACCAACTGCCATTTCTGCAGCGAGAGCGCGGACTTTTACCGGCAGATCGCGCAGGCTAAGGCGAAAAATGTCCGGACCATCGCCGTTTTTCCCCAGCCGGTAGAGGCGGCGCAGGAATACACGAAGAAGATGGGGATCGAGTTCGATGAAGTCCGGCAGGCGAGCCTGACCGGCCTGGAAATCAACGGGACACCTACTCTCCTGATCATCGACAATGGCGGGTTGGTCAGGAATGTGTGGGTAGGCAAACTTCCGACGCAGAAAGAAAAAGAAGTGCTGGCCAAGGTTGGTTCGTGATAACGGCTAGCCACCCATTACATCCTGACAAAGCTATTTCTTCTCCGCTTCCTTGGCCATTGGCCGCGCCCGTGTTCGGGTCGAGGTCGGCTTGCGCGCCGAGCCCATGTGGCAGGAGCGGAAGGACGATGGTTATAGCAACGAAATGGAGCGGTTTGAAGGGTAGTGACAGAATCAAAGGTCGCCGCTCAATGCGCCTATCGACCATTGGCCTGCCGCTTGTAACCGCTTGGATTCTCTGGGCTTTAGCGCGCGGCAAAGGATGTTAATATAACAAACAAGGACAGACATGCCTTTAAAAACATTATTCCTGAATCCTCCGTCTTTTGAGAACTTTGACGGTGGCGCCAGTTCGCGCTGGCCCGCCACCCGCGAGATTGAGTCGTACTGGTATCCGGTATGGCTGGCGTATCCGGCTGGAATGCTGGAGGGCTCGCGGCTGCTGGACGCGCCGCCGCACCATGTGTCGGCGGAAGAGACGATTGAACTGGGCAAACAGTATGAGTTCCTGGTGCTGTTTACGTCCACGCCGGGCTTTCCGGGTGACATCAAGCTGGTCACCAAGATGAAAGAGGCGAATCCCAAGCTGAAGATTGCGTTTGTGGGACCGCATGTCACCACGCTGCCAGAGCGGTCTCTGAATGAGTGCAAGGCCATCGACTTTGTCTGCCGGCGCGAGTTTGATTACTCCGTGGTGGAGTACGCCAACGGCAAGCCGCTGAGTGAGATTATTGGGATTTCGTATCGTGACGCCAGCGGGAAAGTTATTCATAATGCTGATCGCCCAGATGTGA
>DASSXL010000101.1:0-55754 GCA_035703825.1 Candidatus Angelobacter sp. | reverse complement strand
CCAAACTTCGCTCTGATCACCTTTGAAACCGTGAACTTCATGGACGGCCATCGCAGTACGTCGGAAATTGCCGACTTGCTGTCCGCGGAGTATCTGCTCGATATCGACCAGGCCTGGGTGGATAGGCTAGTGAGTATTCTTGAGAAACAAAAGTTGGTGGCAAGGTAGAACTGCATCTCAAAGCGACCTGCTATCCCGAGGCTGAGGCTTGCCGAAGGCGAGCGGTGAGAGACCGGCTCCGCTGCAGCATCAGGATCAGCACCGAATCAGAGCAGGATCTTCCCTTGAACTAGGCTAGAGGTTGAGAATCACAAGCTGAAGTAACAATGAAGATTCGCGTATTTCGCGTTCATTCCGGCTAACAGGCCGCGGCTGCTGTTCCGCGCCTTTGGCTAATTGCTATTTGCCAATTGTATCTGCTATTTCATTCGCGGCCACCTGCTGATCAGCGCTTATCTGCGCCCATCTGCGGCAAAAACTGCCCTACCACTTGAACCTCTTGTGCCCTTCTGTCACGATCTTTCGCGCTGCGTCAGCGTCGGCCCAGCCGGCCATCTCGGTCTTCTTGCCTTCCAGGTCCTTGTAAATCGAAAAGAAGTGCTCAATCCCCCGCACCGTATGCGGAAACACCTGGGAATAGTCGCTGACGTCACGGTACAGCGGATCGCTTGCCGCCACGGCCAGGATTTTTTCGTCCTTCTTGCCCTGGTCCACCATCTGTAGCACGCCTATTGGGCGCACCTCAATCAGGCAGCCGGGAAAGCTGGGCGCTTCCACCAGCACCAGCACGTCCAGCGGGTCGCCATCCTGGCCGAGCGTACAGGGGATAAAGCCATAATCGCCTGGATAGTGGACCGGTGAAAACAGCGTGCGGTCCAGCTTGAAGACGTGGAGCTGCTTGTCATACTCGTATTTGTTGACCGAGTCTTTGGGAATTTCAATCACCGCGTTGACGCGATGCGGGGCCTTTTCGCCGATGGGAAGTCTGGTGTAATCCGTCATTTTTTAAGTTTTAACCTGCGCTGCTCCTTATTCTAGGGTATTTTAGTGGCCTGTGAGGTGGACTCCATGCGTCTGCGCGCCGTAATCTTTGTGCTTCTGCTGTCATCCTGGGCCGCGGCGCAGGAGTGTACCGTCTCCGTGCTGGCGTCCTTCTATGATCAGCTCACCAAAAACGAAATCGAGACGCTCAAGACAGAAGACTTTGAGGTAAAGGTCAATGGCACGACCCTTCCTGTGCAAAAGGCCAGCCGCGACTTCCATAACCGGCTGCTGATCCTGCTGGAGACCGAGGGTTCCGCTAAAAACGAAAAGCTGGCCGACCTGGTCAATACAGTCACGCTCCAGGCGCGCCAGGCGCCGGAAGGCAAGCCCGTGGCGTTCGGCATCTTTGCCGGCAAATCGCTTTTCACAAAAGAATTCGTGGCCGACCCGGACAAACGCACGGCGGCCGTCAACGCCGTGATTGAGGAAGCCGGGTCCCTGGGCAAGACGGCGGCGTTGTGGGACGCGCTCCATGAGGCGATCGCCGTCTTTGGACCTCATCAGCCAGGAGACACCGTACTTCTGGTCGGCGACCCCTTCGACAATGCGAGCCACCATTCCGCTGAAAGCGTGGAGAAAGAGTTCATCGCCCATGAAACCCGGTTGTTCATGATGCGCAGAGCACATAGCAGCCGCGTAGAACGAGATTTTCTATGGGCATCGCATGAGCTGGAAAAAACGGTGCTTGACCGAATGACGCAGGAAACCGGCGGCCTGCTGAGCGAGTACGTGCCTTCACTTATCCGCTTTGGCTGGGCCGGGTACATGCTGGAATTCAAGTTGCCGCCCGGAACCAAGCGCACGCGCAAGTGGAAGGTGCAATTCCGTGGGGCAGCGGCCGATAAACACAAGAAAACAAATTATTATTTTCCGGCGCTTCTTCCGCGGTGCCAGGGTGCCCAGGCAGAACATTGACCTCTCGACCTTTGTTGAAACGAATCTTTGTTTTTTGTCACTAGTCGTGTTGGGGTTATGATCGCATGATTCGAAGTGTCTTCTTGTGCCTGATCGCACTTGCCGCTCCCGCTGTTTTTGCCCAAACCTGCACTACTTACGTTTTGGTGGATCCTTTCAATACGAAGACAGGACATGGAATCGACGGCCTTACGGCTGAGAGCTTTCAGGCCGCGATGGGAAAAACCTCTCTGCCTGTGGTCAGCGCCACCCAGGACTTCACCAATCGCGTGTTGGTGCTGGCTGAAACCAGCGGAAGCGCTGATAACAAGGAAGTGGATGCCCTGGTGCGCGGAATCGCCGCCAAGGCGCGTACAGCTCCAACCGGACGGCCAATCGCCTTCGGAGCATTTGCCGAAGAGACAATTATCGGCAAGGAATTTCTTACCGACCCACAAAAACGGTCTTCCATCATTGACGACGTGCTTGCTCAGGCTGCCCGGCTTCCGGGCAAATACGCAGCGCTTTTTGACAGCTTGCATCAAGCCATTGCCGTATTTGGGCCGCACCAGCCGGGAGACACAATTCTGCTTCTGACCGATGGCCATGACAACAAGAGCAAGCGCAACCTGAATGACATGGAAAAGGAATTCGCGGCCAGCGGCACGCGCCTGCTGGTGGTGGTCCGGCCAAAATTCACTCCGGCAGGAGTTTTCAAAGACTTCCGCCAACATGCAAGAGAAGAAAATTTGTCCCTCAAAATATTGAGTTCAAGCACCGGCGGCGCCTATACGGGTTTCAAGAATGACCGTTTTTTGGAGTTTGCCTGGGTGGGTTATCTGCTGGGTATTGAGGCTCCCGCTACGCTTGACAAGCCGAAGGAGTGGAAGCTCCAGATCAAGAACTCCAACGGCAAAATTGACAAAGATGCATTTCTTTACTTGCCCTGGAAGTTAACCCCGTGCGGCCCCGTTTCCACGGCTGCTCGCTAAAGCAAAACGCGCCCGCGTGGGCGCGTTTTGCGCTTGATCCTTGGCTTGAAGCGTTACTTCTTTTCTTCCTCGCCGCCCTGCTCGGCGGCTGCCGCGGCCTGCTCTTCTTCCATCTGCTTGCGGACTTCTTCCTGCCGTTTGGTGCGGATCTCCGCCCGCTTGGCTCGCTTGGCTTCAATCACTTTTTCGCTGCCCAGCAGTTCGATGTAGCAGGTGGAAGCTCCGTCGCCGGCGCGCCATCCTTTGTGGATGATGCGCAGGTAACCGCCGCTGCGGTCGCCGAAGCGCGGCGCGACCGTTTCAAACAGGCGGCTCACCGACTCGCGCGTGAGCAGGTAACTGCCCGCCAGGCGGCGCGCTGAAAGATCGCCGCGCTTGCCCAGCGTGATCATCTTTTCCACGTGCGGACGCATGGCTTTGGCCTTGGCCGGCGTGGTTTCAAGCCGTTCTTCCATGATGAGCGAGGTCACCAGGTTGCGCAGTAGCGCGCGGCGATGGCTGGTGTTACGTCCGAGTTTTTTAGTGTGTCTCTGGTGACGCATGACTTTGTGTCCTTGAGAAAAATTTCTATTGCATGACCAGCCGCTGGCTTCTAGCTACCAGCTTCTGGTCGAAAGGCCTTTGGCTCTTGGCCATTGGCTTTAGCTGAATCTTTTTCGGGAGATGGTGATTTGGAAATCGCGTTACAGCCATTCCGATTTCCCGATCACCAGATCTCCCGATCACTCGATCTTAAAATTCCTGCCCGTCGCCTTCACCCATGCCGCCACCGCCGCCCATGGAAACCGCGGAAGGCATCTGGCTGGTTGGTCCGGGAACGGCGTTGCCCTGGTCGTCAATCTTCATGCCCAGCGAGAGGCCCATGGAAGCAAGGATTTCCTTGATCTCATTGAGCGACTTGCGGCCAAAGTTCTTGGTCTTGAGCATCTCCGCTTCCGTCTTCTGCACCAGTTCGCCAATCGACTGGATATTGGCATTCTTCAGGCAGTTGTAGCTGCGCACGGAAAGCTCCAGTTCCTCGACTGAACGGTTCAGGTTTTCATTCTTGATCAGCGGCTTCTCTTCGCCACGCGACTCGGTCTCCAACTCCTCTTCAAAGTTGATAAAGATGGTCATGTGGTCCTTGAGCAGCTTGGCCGCCAGGCCAAGCGCGTCTGCCGGGGCGATGGAGCCGTTGGTCCAGATTTCGATATCGAGCTTGTCGTAGTCGGTGATCTGTCCCAGGCGCGCGGCCTCCACGGTGTAATTGCACTTGCGCACCGGAGAATGGACGGAGTCAATCGGGATAAAGCCGAGCCCCAGGTCTTCGTCAAAGTTCTTGTCGGCGGCAACATACCCGCGGCCGCGCTTCAGGCGCATCTCCATGTCCAGCTTGCCGCCTTCTGAAACCGTGGCAATGTAAACGCTCTTGTCCAGGATCTCCACGTCGCCGTCAGCCTCGATCATGGCAGAGGTGATCACGCCCGGCTGCTCGGCCTTCAGGTAGATGGCCTTCGGGCCGTCGCCGTTCAGCTTGAACGGGACCTGCTTCAGGTTAAGGATGATGTCGGTTGCGTCTTCCACCACGCCGGGGATCGACTGGAACTCGTGCAACACGCCTTCAATCTTCACGGCGGTTACGGCCGCGCCTTCAATGGAAGACAACAGCACGCGCCGGAGGGCGTTGCCGATGGTGGTGCCGAATCCGCGCTCAAAGGGCTGGGCGTAAAAGCGGCCGTATTTGTCGGTGAGCGTCTCAGTGTCAGTGGCAAGACGCTTGGGTTTTTGGAAACCTCTCCAGAGAACCATTCTTTTTGTCCTTTCAACTCCGCTCCGTTTGGCGCATGCGGCACAGGGCCACAAGGCTGTTCTGGTGCGGGCAATTGGGAAGCTACTGGCTGTGGGCCACTAGCTTCTGGCTTAAAATCTAATTTTTAAATGGATGAATCACGTGGGAGCCTATTTGATGCTCAAACTCCCTTCCCTGATTCATCATGCCAAAAGCGGCCTCTCGGCCTTTTTTCGGCTAGCAGCTACTATTTCGAATACAGTTCGACGATCAACTGTTCATTGACCGGCGCATTGATGTCTTCACGCTTCGGCAGCGACAAAACCCGTCCCTTGAGGTTTTCGCGGTCCACTTCCAGCCATCCAACCACGGGCTGGTGGCTCGAGTAGTCGCGGGCGCCCTCAATCACGGTGAATTTCTTGGCCTTGTCGCGCACCTGGATCTCGTCTCCGGCGCTCACCTGGAATGACGGGATGTTCACGCGGCGTCCGTTCACGTCAATGTGCCCGTGGCGAACGATCTGCCGTGACTGGCGGCGCGACGTGGCGAATCCCAGCCGGTAAACCACGTTGTCCAGCCGGCGCTCCAGTTGTTGCAGGAGCAGCTCGCCGGTTACACCCGGCTTGCGCGCGGCTTTTTCAAAGTAGTTGCGGAACTGGTTTTCCAGCGTGAAGTACATGCGCTTGGTCTTCTGCTTTTCCCGGAGCTGCAGGCCGTAGCCAACGACCTTGGCTTTGCGGTCCTTGCCATGCTGGCCGGGAGCGAAGTTGCGCTTTTCCACGGGGCACTTGTCCGTAAAACACTTGGCCCCTTTCAAGAACAATTTCATGCCTTCGCGACGGCAAAGGCGGCATACTGCACCTTTATAACGTGCCATTTATTCTCCTCTTTCTGGTGTCGATCGGTTTACGGGGTGGCCACCCTTTCTTCCCGATCCGTAAAATGTTTCGCGTTTCAATATTCCGATAACGCACTTTGATTCAGTCTGCATGCGATACGAACACCGTATATCCGTCCGCATCATCAATTCGAAATTCGCCTCGGGGCGAGTAAAACGGGTACTGCATGGGCCCGACTCTCACGCCTTTCGCTTCAAGCTCTGCGCGGTAGGCAGCCACATCAGGCGCGTACATATAAAACAAAACATCCTGAGCCCCCGGATTCATTGGCCTGCCGGAGCGCGCAAGCATCAGGTCCGCGCCTCCGTTTTGCATCCACGCCCACTGCAGTTGGCCCTCTTGCTCAAAAGTGTTCTTTGCTTCAAAACCGAGCAACTGGTAAAACTCTACTGCCTTACGAACATCTGCAACATGCGCCATCGGCACCAGACTCGCGAGCTTCGAGCGTTGGGTCGTTTCCGGGGCGCCAGGCACATTACACCCTGCGACGTTTTGGCGGCCGGCATCCGTTGTGCGGAATCGGCGTCACGTCTTTGATCGTCTTCACGTCCAGACCGGCGGCTGCCAGGGCGCGAATTGCCGACTCACGTCCCGAACCAGGACCGTTCACACGAACTTCAACCGAACGCATGCCATGGTCACGGGCCTGGCTGGCGGCATTGCTGGCAGCCTGCTGGGCGGCAAACGGCGTACCTTTACGCGAACCGCGGAAGCCCAGCGAACCCGAGCTCTTCCATGCCAGCGTGCGGCCTTCACTGTCCGTGATGGTCACAATGGTGTTGTTGAAAGAGGCCTGGATGAACGCCACGCCATGCGGAACGTTCTTCCGCTCTTTCTTCTTGAAAACTTTTTTCTTGCCTTTTGTCCCGGTAGCGCCGGTGCCCGGTGCTGCTGTTGCCTTTGCCATTCTGCTTGTTCCTTCTGCGCCGCTGGATTGTCAGCGATTTCGCTGCTCCACCAGCAACGTCGTAACATCGAGCTACTAGCTTCTAGCTACTAGCCTTTAGCCAAACTTTCAATCTTCTCTTCCGTCCAAGTCGCCTGTCTGCCGCAATCTGCTTGCCCACCTCGCAAAAGCTAGTGGCTAGCAGCCAGTAGCTGGCAGCTTCTTACGTCTTTGCCGCTGTCTTCTTCTTGTTCGCCACTGTGCCTTTGCGCGGGCCTTTGCGGGTGCGCGCATTGGTGTGGGTGCGCTGTCCGCGGACCGGCAGGTTGCGGCGATGGCGATAGCCGCGGTACGAGCCAATTTCAATCAGCCGCTTGATGTGCATGGAGATGTCTTTGCGCAGATCACCTTCCACGTCGCCTTCGGCTTCAATGGCCTGGCGAATGCGATTGACCTCGTCCTCATTCAGGTCCTGGACCTTCTTCATGGGCTCGACCTTCGCTGTCTCCAGAAGACGCGCGGAACGCGAGTTGCCGATGCCGTAGATATACGTGAGCGCGATGTTCACATGCTTGTTGCGCGGAAGATCAACGCCTGAAATACGTGCCATAGACTACCCCTGCCTTTGCTTATGTTTCGAATTCTCGCAGATCACGCGCACCACGCCTTTGCGGTGCACGATCTTGCACTTGTCACAAATCTTCTTTACCGATGCCCGAACCTTCATGTCTCTGCTCTCTCTGATATCCGAACCGCCGGCGGTCATTCCCGGCTTGAGTTCTTCTTCAATTTGGTAATTGGGTAAATTTGTAATTTGGTAATTGAGAATCCCAAACGCTCTTCAATTACCCATTTACCAAATTACTCAATTATCAAATGCTGCGATGTTCCGCTGTCTGTCGACTATTTGTACCTGTACACAATCCGTCCGCGAGTGAGGTCATACGGCGAGAGTTCCACCGCGACCTTGTCGCCGGGAAGAATGCGGATGAAGTTCTTGCGCATTCTGCCGGAAACGTGCGCCAGCACCTGATGTTTATTTTCCAGTTCCACCCGGAACATGGCATTCGGCAGCGGTTCGATCACCGTTGCCATCACCTCAATCGCGTCTTCTTTGCTCACTCAGCTCCTTGGTTGCAAGCTTCTAGCCGCTAGCGTCTGGCCTCTAGCAAAAGCATCTGACTCGCTAACCGATGATCTCTGTTTCGTCCGCATCTTGCGCACAACTGAGCGCGATTCTTGACATTACCGGCTGGTAGCCAGTGGCTAGCAGCCAGCAGCTTCTTACTCCGTCAAAACCAGCGGCCCATTCCTGGTTACCGCCACCGTGTGCTCGAAATGCGCGCTGTAGCTCCCATCTTCAGTCACTGCCGTCCACTTGTCGTCCAGGACACGCGCTCCCGGCTTGCCGATATTCACCATCGGTTCAATGGCAATCACCATGCCTTCACGCAGGCGTGTTCCATGGCCACGCGTGCCGAAATTCGGCACCTGCGGATCTTCATGTAGCCGCGTGCCGATTCCGTGTCCTACAAATTCGCGCACCACGCTGAAGCCGTTGGCTTCAACGTATTCCTGCACGGCCGCTCCCACGTCGCCCACGGTCTTGCCCAGCCTGACTTCGGCAATCGCTTTCTTCAGCGAGGTCTCGGTCACATCCAGCAGCTTCTGCAACTCCGGCGCCAGTGACTTGCCTACCGGCACGGTGATGGCCGAGTCGCCATAGTAGCCGTCCAGTACCACGCCGCAGTCGATGGAAACTATATCGCCTTCCTTGAGTACCCGCTTTTCTGACGGTATGCCGTGGATGATTTCATTGTTCACCGACGTGCATAGCACGCAGGGGTAATCGCAATAACCCTTGAATGCCGGCTTGGCGCCAAACTCTCGGATCTTTTCTTCCGCAACATTTTCCAGCTCCATGGTGGAAACACCCGGGGCCACCATGGCTTTCACCGCATCCAGCACCTGGCGGACGATCTGCCCGCTGCGCTTCATCTTCTCCAGTTCGGCTTGTGATTTACAGTTAATCATTCGTGCTTTTCATCACTCGGTGCCAGCCGCAACAGCGCCGGTTTCGATGGCGCGAAATATTTCCGCCAACACCTGCTCTACAGGTTGCTCCCCGTTGATCCGGCGCAAGCGTCCCTGTTCCCGGTAAAAGTCCTCCAGCGGCAGGGTCTGGCGCTCATAGCTTTTCAAGCGCTCAGAAATAACCTCTTCTGTGTCGTCAACGCGCTGAAACAACTGGGTGCCACAGACGTCGCAAACGCCTTCTTCTTTGGGCGGCTGGAGATAGATATTGTAAATCTTGCCGTCGACAGGACAAGTACGGCGGCCCGTAAGCCGTTGCAGTAATTGATTATAACTTACATCCACGTCTACGACAACCGTGGGCCGCGTGTTTCCCGTCTTTCCCGCCAACTCACGATCCAGCCATTCCGCCTGCGCCACCGTCCGCGGAAACCCATCCAAAACAAATCCTAGGTCGCAATCCGGCTGCGTGATCCGGTCTGCCACCATGCCGTTTACCAGGTCATCGGAAACCAACTCGCCCCGTTCCATGACCGCTTTCGCTTTCCTTCCGAGTTCCGTACCGCGGGCCACGTTGTATCGCAGAATGTCCCCTGTGGAAATATGGGGAATCCCGTAATGCTCGGCGATCAACTTGGCCTGTGTGCCCTTGCCCGCCCCGGGTGCTCCCAGCAGGACAATCGAACCCACAGGAATATTCTTCGAGCTCATAGCGTCAGCACCGCCGCCCGCCGAAATTTGTCTTAACCCCAGAGCCTTCTTCCGCGCACGCGGCCGCTGCGGGAGGTAAAGCCTTCATAATGGCGCATCACCAGCTGCGATTCGATCTGGTTCACCGTGTCCATGGCCACGCCCACCACGATCAGCAATGACGTGCCGCCGAAATAGAAGTTCACGTTCAGGCCGTGCAGAACCCACGTCGGCAGGCCGCTGAACAGTCTGGGGCCAATCCATGGAATATGGTCAAGGTGAATGCCGGCGATCATCCATTCCGGAATCAGCGAGATCAGGATCAGGTACAAGCCGCCCACCAGCGTTACCCTCGTCAGCACGTCGTTGATGTAGTCGCGCGTGCGATGGCCGGGGCGTATGCCCGGAATAAAGCCGCCATATTTCCGCATGTTGTCCGCTACGTCTGACGGATTGAAGACGATGGAAACGTAGAAATAAGCGAAGAAGATGATGCCGACCGCATACAGCAGGGTGTAGAGGGGCTCGCCCCATTTGAGCTGGTCCAGCGTGCCGCCGAAATAACGGTAGAGCGTGCTGCCCGGCTTGAATGCGTTGGAGAGCGTAAGCATCTGCGGAATACTGAGCAGCGACGAGGCAAAGATCACCGGCATTACGCCGCCCGAGTTCACGCGCAGCGGCAGGTGGGTGGACTGGCCGCCCATAATGCGGCGTCCGACCACGCGCTTGGCGTATTGCACCGGAATGCGCCGCTCCGAGCGCTCCATGAAGACGATAAACGCGACCACCACGACCATGATCGCGACCAGCAAAATCAGGGCAGGAATCGTAAAGCTTCCCCAGGCCGAAGACCGCGCTTTTTGCGTTAGATCAACCACCGCCTTGGGCAGGCCGACGACAATTCCCGCAAAGATCAGCAACGACATGCCGTTGCCCACGCCGCGTTCAGTGATCTGCTCGCCCAGCCACATAATAAAGATGCTGCCCGCGGTGAGCGTAATGATCGTCATCAGGATGAAGTAAGTTCCGGGGTCCACCACGAATTTCTGCGACTGCAGCGTAAAGGCGATGCCCATGCTCTGCAGGATGGAGAGGATCAGCGTCAGGTAACGCGTCCATTGCGTGATCTTGCGCCGTCCCAGATCGCCTTCTTTTTGCAGGCGCGCCAGCGGCTCCCATACCACGGTGAGCAACTGCAGAATGATCGATGCCGTGATGTACGGCATGATCCCCAGGGCAAAGATAGTCAGCTTGCGCAGGTTGCCGCCGCTGAACAGGTCATAAAAGCCCAGCAATCCGCCGCTCTGCTGTTCAAAGGCTTTTTGCAGCTGGTCAGTATTGATGCCCGGTGTGGGAATGTGGGACCCAAGGCGGTAAACCGCCAGCATGGCCAGCGTAAACAGCACGCGCTTGCGCAGGTCGGGGACTCGAAAGATATTCGCCAGTTTCTCGAACATTTAGGTCACTTTTTCTTTGGTTTCGAAGGTGCCTTGCTCTTGCCCGATTGGGGTTCGTCCTTGGCCGCGGCCGCAACGGCAGCGCCGCCAATGATCTCTGTCTTGCCGCCGGCCTTGGCAATCTTTTCCTCGGCCGACTTGGAAAATTTGTGCGCCTGCACGGTCAGCGCCGTTTTCAATTCGCCATCGCCCAGAACCTTGATCAGGTCGTTCTTGTGTACTACGCCGCTCTTGATCAGGAGTTCCTGGGTAATGTTCTTTTCTCCCAACTCGGCTAGGCGGTCCAGGTTCACTACCCGGTATTCCACGCGGAAAATATTGGTAAAGCCGCGTTTGGGCAAGCGGCGATGCAACGGCATCTGGCCGCCTTCAAAGCCGCGCATCATGCGCGAGCCTGACCGTGAGCGCTGGCCCTTATGGCCGCGCGTTGAGGTCTTGCCCATTCCACTGCCCATGCCGCGGCCCACGCGCTTCTTGTTTGCCGTGGCGCCCTTGGGAGGCCGTAAGTTCGATAAGTTCGTTGGCACTTGATTTCCCTTTTGCGCAGCTGCCCCTGTTCAGCAACTACTCGGTTTCCCTGTCCTGGACCGCGCTCTCATTCGATCGGCGCCGGGTTCCGATCACCCGATCACCCGATCTCCCGATCACCCGATCTCGTTTGCTATTTCTCCAAGATCTGCACCAGATGCGGAATCTTGGCGACCATGCCGCGGATTGACGGCGTGTCTTCCCGTTCCACTACCTGATAAAGCCGGGTAAAGCCCAGCCCTTTCACCACCAGCTTGTGCTTCACCGGCGTGCAAATCTTCGAGCGCACGTACTGAAGTCGAATTGTTTTTTTAGCTGCCGTCATAATCCCTTGAATCCTCTGGCACAGCCACTCTTGCCTGTGCTGGTATTTAGTATTTAGTACCTGGCTGCAAGTCTCATCTTGTCTTGTTCAGCCATGCCGCTTTCGAGCTTTCACACAAAGCCAAATACCAAGAGCCAAGTACCAACTACCGATTTACAACTCCTGCAGCGTCTTGCCGCGCAGCGTCGCCACATCCTGGCGGTCGCGAAGTTTGTTGAGCGCGTCAAAGGTGGCTTTGATCACGTTGTGCGGATTGGCCGTGCCAATCGATTTGGTCAGCACATTCTGCACTCCCACTGAGGTCATCACCGCGCGCACCGCGCCGCCCGCGATCACTCCCGTGCCTTCCGGGGCCGGCTTCAACAAGACCCGGCCGGAACCGAACGTGCCCAGCACCGCATGCGGGATGGAGGTTTTGCTCAGGTTCACCCGCACCAGGTTCTTCTTGGCCGATTCAATTCCCTTGCGGATGGCCTGCGGCACTTCCTTGGCCTTGCCGGAACCGTATCCGACCACGCCCGCACTGGGGTCGCCCACCACGACCAGCGCCGCGAATGACATGTTCTTGCCGCCCTTGACCACCTTGGTCACGCGGTTGATGGCCACCACCTGGTCTTTCAACTGGTAGTTGCCGGCATCGAGCTTTCTTTTCGTTGCGATTGCCATTTTATTTAGAACTCCAGACCTGCTTCACGCGCGGCATCCGCAAGCGCCTTGATGCGCCCGTGGTACAGATATCCGCCTCGATCAAAAACTACCTTCTTGATTCCTTTTTCCTGCGCCCGCTGCGCAATCTCTTTGCCGATTTCCTTGGCGCTGGCCACGTTGCCACCCGTCTTTTTGCCGCCCTTTTTTCCCTTCACCGTGCTGGCTGAAGCCAGTGTGGTGCCGGAGGTATCGTCAATCACCTGCACGTAGATGTGGTTAAGCGAGCGGTAAACGTTCAGCCGCGGCCGTTCCGGCGATCCGGAAAGCTTGTTCCGAAGCCGCTGATGGATCCGCCGCCGTGTTTTATCTTTCGAACTATCTGGAATCATTTCGTTACCCTTTGCTTCGTAGCGCTATTGAGCGCCACGATCAAAATTCTGTCTTCCCTGTCCGTCAATCGGGTGATCTGATGATCGGTTCATCGGGTGATCACCTTTCTGATTCACCAAATCCCAAGCCCCTTCCAATAATCGCTTCTCCGATCACGGCGATCACCCGATCACGCGCGATCACGGCGATTACTTCGCTCCGGTCTTGCCGACCTTCTTCTTCAATCTCTCGCCCGCATAGCGGACGCCCTTCTGCTTGTATGGATCAGGCGGACGCAGCCCGCGCATGTCCGCCGCCACCTGTCCCACTTTCTGCCGGTCAATGCCGCTCACCGTCAGCTTGGTCTGCTTGGGATCGATCGCCACCGTGACTCCGGTGGGCAGCGGGAACTCAATGGGGTGGGAATAGCCCAGGGTAAACACCACCGTGTTCTTGCCTTTAAACTCCGCGCGGTAACCAATGCCGACGATCTCAAGATCGCGGTTCCAGCCCTTGGTCACGCCTTCCACGGCATTGTTTACCAGCGCCCGCGCCAGTCCGTGCACGGCCGCGTGATTATCGTCCTTGCGGGTGACCTGGATCTGTCCGTCAGCCTGCTTGAGCTGCACGCCGGTGGGAAGATGCGTCTGCACCTGGCCCTTGGGGCCCTGCACCACCACGGTGTTGCCCTTCACTTCAAACTTCACTCCCTGCGGGAGCGGAATCGGTTTCTTTCCGATACGAGACATTTTGCTCTACCCTTCTCTTGAAGCGAGTCCTTCTGGCCGCTTGCGGCTGAATTCCACGCTGATTCTTTCCCTGCTCTTGGCTCTTGGCTTTTGGCCGTTAGCCAGAACCGTCCTGATTCTGTCTGTTTCCAGAGGCTTCCACGGTTCATTGAGCCGCGTACGTCTGATTACTCAAGCCAAAAGCTAAGAGCCAATGGCCAAGAGCCGTTCACGCCTTCGGCGTGAACTACCACACTTCGCAAAGGATCTCGCCGCCCAGGCCCTCTTTGCGCGCCTGGCGTCCTGTCATCACGCCCTTGGGCGTGGTGAGGATGTTGATCCCCAGCCCGCCGAGCACGCGTGGAATGTCATTGCGTCCCACGTAGACGCGGCAGCCGGGCCGCGAAATGCGCTGCAGGTTGGCGATGGCCGCGTTGTTGTCCTGCCCGTACTTCAGATAAATGCGCAGGACCTTGCGGCCTTCTTCCTCTGTCGGCTTGAAATTGGCGATATAGCCTTCTTCTTTCAGAATGCGCGCAATTTCCAGCTTCAGCTTCGAAGCGGGAACGTCGAGCTTCTGGTGACGCGCATGGATCGCGTTGCGTATACGCGCCAGCAAATCTGCGACCGGATCGGTCAAACTCATCTTTGTTTATCTCCTCTTATCGTCACCCGTTTGCTCCGGCTCCGCCGGAGAACCTGCCGTGACGTACTACTGAAGCACTCAGCCGCCAGCACTCAGCTTTCAGCCTGAGATTTGTGGGTCGTCGCTTCCGAACGGCCCAGAAAACTTTCCTCTGCACCCAAACAGCCGAGCGGGCTGAATGCTGACGGCTGAGTGCTGATTGCTCGAGCTACCAGCTCGACTTCGAAACCCCCGGCACTTCACCCTTGAGAGCCAGGCCGCGGAAGCACAGGCGGCAAAGCCCGAACTTGCGCAGGTAGGCGCGCGGCCGCCCGCATATACTGCAGCGGTTACGGTGCTGGGTGGAGAACTTGGGTTTCTTGTTCGTCTTGGCGATCTTTGCTGTTGTTGCCATTTTTGTCCTTTGGACAAGCAATCAGCATTCAGCAATCGGCATTCAGCCAGAAACATTACTTCTGTCGAATTCTGATTGCTCTTGCGATTGCCTCCTTGATTCCAAAATCTAAACTTGCTTGTCACTCATCCATCCCGCCTTCCGGCTGAATGCTGAGTGCTGACTGCCGAGTGCTACTGCCTAAACGGCATCCCAAAATGCTTGAGCAACGCCCTTGCCTGGTTGTCGTCGCGCGCCGTGGTCACGATGGTCACGTTCATGCCCTTCAGCTTGTCCACCTTCGCGTAGTCGATTTCCGGGAAGATCAGCTGATCGCGCAGGCCGAGCGTGTAATTGCCGCGCCCGTCAAATGACTTCGTCGAGACGCCGCGGAAGTCGCGCACGCGCGGCAGCGCTACGTTGATCAAACGATCAAGAAATTCGTACATGCGGGGACCGCGCAGCGTCACCATCGCGCCAATCGACATGCCTTCGCGCACCTTGAAGGCCGCGATCGACTTCTTGGCCTTGGTCACCACCGGCTTCTGACCGCAGATTTCGCCCAGGTCGCGCACCAGCGGGTCCAGCATCTTGGTGTTCTGCGTGGCTTCGCCTACGCCCATGTTCACCACGATCTTGTGCAGCCGCGGGACAGCCATGGGGTTCGTGGTGCCCAGTTCCTTGGCCAGCGCCGGGGCAATTTCCTTATCGAATTTGTCTTTCAGCCTTGCCGTAACCTTTGTCGTTGCCATTGTTTCTCTATGTTCCTTCTCCCACGGTTTCGGAGTGGTTACCGGTTCGTAGGGTCATCAATTTCTTATACGGACCGCAGGCGCCCTCGCCTGTGCTTCCTATTTCTTAACTTTCCGAACTCTCAGCCTTTAGCCAAAGCAGTTTCTGTGGGCTGAATGCTGATTGCTGACCGCTGAGTGCTATTTATCCAACGGCGACTCGCAGCGCCGGCAGATCCGCACATGACGGCTGCCATGCATCTTGTGCCCGATGCGCGACGGCCCGCAGCTCGGGCACACCACCATGACATTCGAGATGGAGATCGGCGATTCCTGCTCCGCGATTCCGCCCTTGATGTTGCGCTGCGGATTCGGCCGCACATTCTTCTTCACCATCATCACGTGCTCCACCAGCACTTTGCTGGTCGCGGGAAAAACCCGCAGCACTCGGCCCTGCTTGCCCTTGTCGCGTCCGGTGATTACTTTCACCGTGTCATTGCGCTTGATATCGACTCTTATATGCATTGTCTGCCTTCAACCATTTGGCGGCCTCAGCCTTGCATCCGCCCGGAGAAATCTTCTTGTCGTGCCGCTTCATTTCTCTTACCCAGGCGCTCTTACAGAACTTCCGGCGCCAGAGAAACGATCTTCAAAAACTTCTTTTCCCTGAGTTCACGGGCCACGGGCCCGAACACGCGTGTCCCAATCGGCTCGCCGGTCTCATTGATCAGCACCGCGGCATTCTGATCAAAGCGGATATAGGTGCCGTCGCGACGGCGATGCTCCTTGCGCTGGCGCACGATCACGCATTTCACTACTGTGCCCTTCTTGGCGGTGCCATCCGGCGACGCTTCTTTCACCGAGGCGGTAATCACATCGCCCAGGCTGGCGTTCAGGCCGGTGTGCCCGCCCAGCGGCAGGATCATCTGCAGCCGCCGCGCTCCGCTGTTGTCGGCCACATCGAGAATGCTTCTCATCATGACTGCCATGGTTGAAATCTCCGTTTCCCCAAGAGCAACGCACAAATGTCGCTCTTGTACATCCTTGAAATTCTTCTCGTAGCTCTTAGCTCTTGGCCTTTAGCCAAATCTGCTTGTTTGGCTGAATGCTGACTGCTGAGTGCTAACTGCTGACTTCCGCTTCCTCGCCGCCCACCAGCTTGGCTTTCTGGATAATGTTGGTCAGGCGCCAGCGCTTCAGCTTCGACATGGGGCGCGTTTCTTCGATCTCCACAAAGTCGCCCACGTGCGCCGTGTTCTTCTCGTCATGCGCGTAGAACTTCTTCGACTTCGCCACGACGCGGCGATAGAGCGGATGCGCCTTCTTCATGATCACCTGCACCACGATGGTCTTGCTCATCTTAGTGGAGACCACCCTGCCGATCTTGGTGCTGCGCGTGCCTGCCTTCTTTGCGGTCGTTGTATCTGCCATTTACTTCTTCCTCGCTTTGGCTGCGGTCTTCTTTTTGGCCGGCTTGGCCGCTTTGCCCTTTGCTGCCGGTTTCGACTTTGCCTTGGTCTTCTTGCGGGCGCTCTTGCCCGCAGCCGCCTTCTTCGGCGTGGCCCCGGCATCGCCCGCGGCTTCCGCGGCGGGCTGGCCGTTGCTGTGCACAACGATGCCTAATTCCTTCTCCCGGATCACGGTGTGAATGCGGGCCACGTCCTTGCGCAGGCCGCGGATCTTGTTCAGGCTCTCCGTCTGTCCCATCTTGAGCTGGAACTTGAGCCGGAAAAGCTGGTCGTTGAGCTCCTGCTGCTGGTGCAGCAGTTCGGCGTCGGTCAGATTTCTAAGTTTTTCGACATCCATCGTTTTTTCTCTTCTGTGGCACAGGCACTCTTGCCTGTGTTTTCAATTTCTCTCAGCTCTTTGCCTTTAGCCCAAGCTGCCGCTTTGGCTGAATGCTGATTGCTGACTGCTTTTTCCTAGTGCGCGTCCGCACGGGCCACAAACTTTGTCCGCAAGCCCAGTTTGTTTGACGCCAGCCGCATTGCTTCCTTCGCGTCCGTCACGTTCACGCCTTCCATCTCAAACAGGATCTTGCCGGGGCGAACCACGGCCACCCAGTGGTCGGGCGCGCCTTTGCCCTTGCCCATACGGGTTTCAGCCGGCTTCTTGGTGACGGGCTTGTCCGGGAACAGGCGGATCCATATCTTGCCACCGCGCTTTACAAAACGCGTCATGGCCACACGGCTGGCCTCGATCTGGCGGTCCGTGACCCAGCCCGGCTCCATTACCTTCAACCCGTAATCGCCGAAGGAGAGTTCTCCTCCGCGCCAGGCCTTGCCCCGCATGCGACCACGCTGCTGCTTGCGGTATTTAACTTTTTTCGGCATTAACATAATTTCAATCCCTTGTTACTGCTGACAGCTTGTAAGCATGGCTTTTGGCCTTTGGCTCTTCGCTCTTGGCAAAACCAAGCTGTCGCGATCTTTAATTCAAAGCCAAATACCAAGAGCCAATTACCAATAGCCGCTTTTAAAATGCTCCCGCGCCGGTGCGCTCAGGCTGCCGCTTTTTCTGCGGCAGAATGTCGCCTTTGTAGACCCAGCACTTCACTCCGATCACGCCATACGTGGTGCGGGCCTCGGAAAAACCAAAATCGATGTCGGCGCGCAGCGTGTGCAGCGGCAAACGTCCCTGCAGGTACCACTCGGAGCGCGCGATTTCATTGCCGTTCAACCGGCCGGACACGCGGACCTTGATGCCCTTGCAGCCGAAACGCAGCGCCGAATCCACTGACTTGCGCATTGCCCGGCGGAAGCCCACGCGCTTTTCCAGTTGCAGCGCGATCCCTTCCGATACCAGCTGCGCGTCGAGCTCAGGCTTGTGCACTTCCTGGATGTCGATAAAGACGTCGCGGTTCGTGCGCTTCTGCAGCTCGACCTTCAGCTTGTCGATTTCCGCGCCCTTGCGCCCGATGATGATGCCCGGACGCGCCGTGCGTATGATGATGCGCAGCTTGTTGCCCGGACGCTCGATCTCCACCGAGCTAACGCCCGCGGACTTGAGCTTGTCCTTCAGCTCTTCCTTCAGCTTTACGTCCTCCAGAAGCAGCTTGTTGTAATCGCGCTCAATGAACCAGCGCGACCGCCAGGGCTTGGTGTAGCCGAGCCGAAATCCGTAAGGATGGACTTTCTGTCCCATGCAGTTACCTCTTTATTTAGCTCTTAGCCATTAGCTCTTGGCTTTTAGCTCTGTCTCGTGAGTTTTGGCTTTTCCAATTACCCGATTACCAAATTACTCAATTTCCAAATTTGTTACCGTGCCGCCGCGGTCTTCTTCTTGCCGGCCGATTTCTTCTTCGCGCCAACTGCTTTCTTCTTGCCCGCGGTCTTTGCCGGAGCGGCGGTTTCTTCTTCGCCCACCACGGTAGCCAGGGCCTGTTTGTTCTCCGCGCCTTTTTCCGCCAGCACAATCTCCATGTGGGAGATGCGGCGCTGGTAGCGGAACGCGCGGCCCATCGGCGCGGGACGGATACGCTTCATGCGCGGCCCTTCATTGGCGATGGCGTGCTTCACATAGAGCCGGTCCAGGTCCACGTCAAAGCCTTTTTCCTGGCTCAGGTAGTTGGCGTTTTCCACCGCCGAGCGCAAAAGCTGAAAAATCGCCGGAGCAATGCGCTTCTTGGTGAACGTAAGCGTAGTCAGCGCGTCTTCCACGCGCCGGCCTTTGATCAGGTCCAGCACCAGCCGCGCCTTCTGCGGCGATACTCGGGTGAATCGGGCTTTCGCTGTAAATTCCATAAAAGGTTCAACCTTGTTCTTTCAAATCTTCGTTCGCGAGATCCTTCGGCTCGCTCTGCTCGCTCAGGATGACCGCAGCGGGCTCCCGCTACGCTCACGCCCGCTTAACACGGTCACTTCGCCGGAGGCGGCGTTCCCGCTGCCGGAGCGGCGGGCGCAATCGCGCCCGGACCACCCGGAACTCCCGCGGGCTTGGCCGTAACTTCCGCCGCCGCTTTCATCGAGTGACCTTTAAAGATCCGCGTGAAGGAGAATTCGCCCAGCTTGTGTCCCACCATGTTTTCCGTGATGTACACGGGAATAAACTTTTTGCCGTTGTGCACCGCGATGGTGTGTCCCACCATCTCCGGCGAAATCGTCGAGCGCCGCGACCAGGAGCGTATGACCTTCTTGTCATTCTTCTGGTTCAGGTCTTCGATCTTCTTCAACAGATGGCCGTCAATGTGCGGCCCCTTTTTTAACGACCTTGCCATTATTTCTGTCTCCTGCTGACAATGAACTTGTCGGTGCGCTTGTTGTTGCGTGTCTTGTAGCCGCGTGTCGGCTGGCCCCACGGGGTCACGGGATGCCGTCCGCCGGAGGTCTTGCCTTCACCGCCGCCGTGCGGATGGTCCACCGGATTCATGGCCACGCCGCGGTTCACCGGCTTCTTGCCCAGCCAGATATTGCGTCCGGCTTTGCCGATGTGCACGTTTTCATGCTCCACGTTGCCGATCTGCCCGATCGTCGCCATGCAATCAATCAGCACTTTGCGGGTCTCGCCGGAAGGCAGCTTCACCAGCGCATACTCTTCTTCTTTCGCCACCAACTGCGCCGACCCGCCTGCCGAGCGTACCATCTGCGCGCCCTTGCCCGGTTTGAGCTCGATATTGTGGATGGTGGTGCCGGCCGGAATGTTCTTCAACGGCAGCGCGTTCCCCACCAGAATGTCGGCCTCGGGGCCGCTCACGATTTTCTGCCCGACGTTCAATCCCACGGGATGAAGGATGTAACGCTTCTCGCCGTCGGCATAGGCGATGAGCGCAATGCGCGCCGAACGGTTGGGATCATACTCAATGGAAACCACGGTCGCCGGGACGCCGTTCTTGTCGCGCTTGAAGTCGATCGCGCGCAGTTTGCGCTTGTGCCCGCCGCCGCGATGCCAGATGGTGATGTCACCCGCGTTGCGGCGTCCGCCGGTGCGCAGCTTGATGCGCGTGAGCGGCTTGTGCGGCTTGTCGGCCGTCAACTCTTCGTTGGTCAGCGTTGTCTTGAAGCGCAACGACGGCGTAATCGGTCTGTATGTTTTAATTGCCATGTAAAACCAGCCTTTGGTACTTAGCTCTTGGCCTTTGGCTTTGTCTCTAAGCTCATGGCTAATCGCTAAACCTTGAAAACTCTTTCTTCATAAGCGATTTGGCACCACAGTCGCCAAATCGCGCTGCTTCAGGAGCCTACTTACCGCAACCATAATCCAGGCCCTGAAGCGGTTTGCTTAAATGTTGGCAGCATATTCAGGCATCTTCTCGCCCGCCTTCAGCCTTACGTATGCCTTCTTCCAGTCAGGACGGTAACCGGCAAACTTGCCCCGGCGGCGTTCCTTGCCGACAAAGTTCGCGGTACGCACCGAATCCACCTTCACCTTGAAAATCTTTTGGACGGCTTCTTTTACTTCCGTCTTGGTGGCCGCAGCATTGACCTCAAAAACCAGCGTGCCCGCCGTCTTCTTGGTCTGAGAACTCTTGGCGGTCTCGCCTTTTTCGGTGACCACTGGCTTGCGGATAATCTGATAGGCCGACTTCATTACGCCACCTCCGCTTTGTGCTTCGGCGCCGAGGCCCTCAGCGCATCCTGCAATCTTTCCAGCGCGGGTTTGGAGAAGATCGCCGTCTCATACCGCAACAGGTGGTACGGATGGACCTGGTTTCCCGGGACAAGTTCCACTCCAGGAATATTGCGCGCGCTCAGCTCCAGGTTGCGGTTCTCCTTCGCGCCATCCACCAGCAGCGCGGTCTTGCCGACGCCGAGCTTGCCCAGCGTTTTGCGGAACGCTCCAGTCTTGGCCGCATCCAGCTCGAAAGCTTCCACCACCATCAGCTTGCCGTCAGAGTGCTTGGAGGCCAGCGCCGAACGCAGCGCGCCGAGCAGCTTCTTTTTGGGAAACTGATAGTCATAGGATCGGGGTTGCGGCCCGTGGACCGTGCCGCCGTGACGCCACAGTGGCGACCGGATGGAGCCCACGCGCGCCCGGCCTGTGCCCTTCTGCTTCCAGAGCTTCTTGCCCGCGCCCGACACCAGCTTCTTGTTCTTGGTGGCATGCGTGCCTGCCCGCTGCGCCGCGCGGTAATGCTTTACCGCTTCCCAGAGAAGGTCTTCATTGATACCGCCAAAGACCTCGTCGGCCAGCTCCAGCGAGCCTGTCTTCTTGCCGTCTAAATTGAGTACATCAATCTTTGCCATATTTAGCTCTTAGCTATTAGCTTTTGGCTTTTAGCTCTGTCTCTTGGCTCAATCAGTTTCGTTCACCGAGCGAGCACCAAACCTATTTACTTTTGGACCGCAGGCGCCCTCGCCTGCGCTCCTAAGAATTATTTCTTCGCCTTGCCAGCCGCAGCTTTCTTTGCAGCCTTCAATGGGGCTTTTTTTCAAGGGCTCCGCAACGCTTCGCTGCTTCGCCCTCGCGCTTTGCTCGCACTCAACGGTGCTCGCTCCGCGCTCACCCTTTACTTCTTAGACTTACCTGCTGCCGCCTTCTTTGCAGCCTTCAATGGGTCAAGCGTTGTCGATCCGGCGAAGCCACGGCGCTCGCGCGGCGGTTTCTTTGCTTTCAGGATCACTACGTACGCGCCCTTCGGACCGGGCACCGCGCCTTCCACCAGCAAAAGATTGTCGTCGGTATCGATTCCGCGAATCTTCAGGTTGCGGACCGTGACCTGGTCCACGCCCATGTGTCCGGACATGCGTTGCCCGGGAAACACGCGCGACGGGAACGACGATGCGCCGATGGAGCCCTGCACCTGGAACATGTGCCCGTGGGCCGCGGGGCCGCCGCCGAAATGATGGCGCCGCACGACGCCGGCAAAGCCGCGTCCCTTGCTCACGCCGATCACGTCGACAAATTTCTCGTTGGTGAAAATATCCACCAGCACCTTGCCGCCGACCTTCAGGCCGTCGCCGTTGCTCGCGGCCGCCTCGCCTTCCGCAGGCTGCGCTTCAGCGCTTTCGGTGCCGTCCACCATGGCAACTTCGCGCATGAACTTCACCGGCGGCAGATCATGTTTGCCGAAGTGTCCCTGCATTGCCTTGCTGACGTTTTTGCCCTTCACGAACTCAACCAGACCGATCTGCGCGGCCTCATAGCCATCTTTGTTGTTGCGCTTGATCTGCGTGATCACGCACGGGCCAGCCTGCAGGACGGTGACCGGGTGAACGTCACCCTTGTCGTCAAACACCTGCGTCATGCCGATTTTCTTGCCTAGAATTCCGTTAATCATTTGCCTTCATCTCCTCATCATTCCTCTGCCGATTGCGGCGTCGAGGAACTGCAGGTTGTGGCTTTTCGCCTTTGGCTCTTGGCTTTTGGCCTTTAGCCAGAGCTGCTTTGCGCTTTCGCACAAAGCCAAAGGCCAAGAGCCAATAGCTAACCAGCTATTTATGTTCCTTCCCGAACGCCTTGATCTCCACATCCACGCCGGCGGGCAGGTCGAGCTTCATCAGCGCGTCCACCGTATTCTGCGTCGGCTCCAGGATGTCAATCAGGCGCTTGTGCGTGCGGATCTCAAATGCCTCGCGCGACTTCTTGTCCACGTGAGGGGAGCGCAGCACGCAATATTTGTTCTTCACCGTGGGCAGCGGAATCGGTCCGGCAATCTGCGCCCCAGTACGTTTGGCCGTGTCAACAATTTCGCCCGTGGACTGGTCCAGGATGCGATAGTCGTACGCTTTCAGCCGTATGCGAATTCTCTCTTTGCCTATCACTCTTTTTTATCCTCAAAGATCTTCTGCGGTCAGGCCAGTATTGAAAGATCGAAGGTCACTGCCGCTTTTTGATTTGTGGCACAGGCACTCCTGCCTGTGCGCTCTTAACTACTGAATAATCTCGCTGATCGTTCCCGCGCCCACCGTCCGTCCGCCTTCGCGGATGGCAAAGCGCAGTCCCTTTTCCATGGCCACCGGCGTAATCAGTTCGATGGTCAGCGAGACGTTGTCGCCCGGCATCACCATCTCCGTCCCGGCAGGCAATTCAGCCACGCCCGTTACGTCGGTGGTGCGGAAGTAAAACTGCGGACGATAGCCCTTGAAGAACGGCGTGTGCCGTCCGCCTTCTTCTTTGTTCAGCACGTAAATCTCGGCCTTGAACTTGGTGTGCGGCGTAATCGATCCACCCTTGGCCAGCACCATGCCGCGCTCCACGTCGTCCTTGCCGATGCCCCTGAGCAGCAGCCCGGCGTTGTCGCCGGCCATGCCTTCGTCCAGCTGCTTCTTGAACATTTCCACGCCCGTAACGACAGTCTTGCGCGTGTCGCGGAAGCCCACGATCTCCACTTCCTCGCCCACCTTCACCTTGCCGCGCTCAATGCGGCCCGTAACCACGGTGCCACGGCCGGAGATCGAGAAGATGTCTTCAATCGGCATCAGAAACGGCTTGTCCACGTCGCGCGCCGGAAGCGGCACGTACTTGTCCACCGCCGCCATCAGCTCGTCCACCTTGGCTTCCCACTTGGCTTCGCCGTTCAAGGCGCCCAGCGCGGAAAGACGGACAACCGGAACATCGTCGCCGGGGAACTTGTAGCTCTTGAGCAGTTCGCGCACTTCCAGTTCCACCAGGTCCAGCAACTCAGGATCGTCAACGGCGTCGCACTTGTTCAACGCCACCACGATGCAGGGCACGCCCACCTGGCGGGCCAGCAACACGTGCTCGCGCGTCTGCGGCATCGGGCCGTCGGTGGCCGCCACCACCAGGATCGCGCCATCCATCTGGGCTGCGCCGGTGATCATGTTCTTGATGTAGTCGGCGTGGCCGGGGCAGTCGACGTGCGCGTAATGCCGGTTCGGCGTCTCGTATTCAACGTGCGCCGTGGCGATGGTAATGCCGCGCTCGCGCTCTTCCGGCGCATTGTCAATCGAATCAAACGAGCGGAACTTGATCTTGGGGTTGTTCTTGGACAACACCTTGGTGATCGCCGCCGTCAACGTGGTCTTTCCGTGGTCAATGTGACCGATCGTCCCTACGTTTACGTGCGGCTTGCTGCGGTCAAATTTTTCCTTTGCCATGTTTTTAGCCTCTAGCTATTAGCCCTTAGCTTTGTCTTAAAGTTCTACAAACTTTTCGTTTCGCCAAAATCAATCTCGCGAAGGTCGCTTAGTAATCAGTTTCTTATCTTGCCGGACCAGAACGCGCCCAGGCGCGTCTCTGATTCGGTCAAACCTTCAAATTCCTTGTCCAGCCGCTCATACTCGGCCAGGTTCTGCTCGCGGAAGCGCCTGAACTCTTCTTCCGACTGCCAGTAATCCAGCGTGAGATAGCGAAAATCAACAACAACATCTCTTACCAGCTCCGTTCGAATGTAGCCTGCGGAGCCACGGAAGAAACGCGCCCATGCTCCCTCAGGCCCGTACTTCTGAACAAACTCTGCTTCCCTTGCCTGCCGTACCTGAAATTCCCAGACGATCACGTACTCGCCCGCGCCGGCCATTACCTTGCTGCCGGCTTGCCCTGCACCTTGGCGACAATCTCTTCCGTCACCGCGCGCGGCGCTTCGTCATAGTGCGCAAAGTGCATGGAGAAGGTCGCGCGTCCCTGGGTGTTCGACCGCATATTCGTCGCGTAGCCAAACATTTCAGCCAGCGGCACCAGGCTCTTGATCACCTGCGAACCTGCGCGATGCTCAATGCCTTCAATGCGTCCACGGCGCGAATTCAGGTCGCCGATGATGACGCCCATGAATTCTTCCGGCACCACAACTTCAACTGACATGATCGGCTCCAGCAGGACCGGCGAAGCCTTGCGCGCCGCTTCCTTAAAGCCCATGGAAGACGCGATCTTGAATGCCATTTCGTCGGAATCTACTTCGTGATAGCTGCCGTCATAGAGCGTGACCTTGATATCGACCATTTCATAGCCGGCCAAAACGCCGCCTTCCATGGCCTGCTTGATGCCCTGCTCAATGGGCTTGAAGAATTCGCGGGGCACCGAACCGCTCTTGATCTCATTGATGAACTCAAAGCCTTTGCCCATCTCATTGGGATCAATGCGCAGCTTCACGTGGCCATAGTGGCCCGAACCGCCGGTCTGGCGGATGTATTTGCCTTCCGCCTCGGCATGACGGCGAATGGTTTCGCGATACGCCACCTGCGGCTTGCCCACATTGGCTTCCACTTTGTATTCGCGCATCATGCGGTCAATGATGATTTCCAGATGCAGCTCGCCCATGCCGCTGATGATGGTCTGTCCGGAATCCGGATCGGTAGCCACTTTAAACGTGGGGTCTTCCTGCGCCAGACGACCCAGTGCGACGCCCATCTTTTCCTGATCGCTTTTCGTCTTGGGCTCGACGGCAACCGAGATGACCGGCGCGGCGAAGGTGATCGACTCCAGCAGGATCGGCGCTTTTTCTGAGCAGATGGTGTCACCAGTGGTGACGTTCTTCAGTCCCACACAGGCGCAGATATCGCCGGCATAAATTTCGCTGATTTCTTCGCGCTTGTTGGCGTGCATCTTCAGCAGGCGGCCAATGCGCTCAGATTTGCCCTTGGTGGTGTTTAAAACGCTGTCACCGGTCTTTAAATGGCCGGAGTACACGCGGACGAACACCAACTGGCCGACAAACGAATCAGCCATGATCTTGAACGCCAGCCCGGAAAACGGTTCACTATCTGCCGGCTTACGCTCCAAAACTTTTTCCGGATGATCGGGATCGTGTCCGCGCGTGGCCGCGATGTCCAGCGGCGAAGGCAGGTAGTCGACCACTGCGTCCAGCAGTGTCTGCACGCCTTTGTTCTTGAAGGCCGTGCCGCACAGCACCGGGAACAGCTTGAGCGAGATCACGCTCTTGCGCAGAGAAGCGCGGAGCTCTTCGGCGCCGATGGACTCGCCTTCCAGGAACTTGTGCAGTATCTCGTCGTCGTTTTCCGCGACCGACTCGACCAGCTGCGCGTGGAACGCTTCAGCTTTCTTTTTCAGCTCGGCGGGAATCTCTTCAACTTCGTACTTGGCGCCCAGGGTCTCATCGCGCCAGTAAATGGCCTTCATGTCGACCAGGTCGACGACGCCTTTAAAAGCTGCTTCTTGTCCGATGGGAATCTGAATGGCTACGGGGCGGGCGTTGAGGCGTTTGCGGATGGTATCGACGGCGTGCTCAAAATCGGCGCCCATCTTGTCCATCTTGTTAATGAAGCAAATTCGGGGAACGCCGTACTTATCGGCCTGGCGCCATACGGTTTCCGACTGCGGCTCGACGCCATGCACGGCGTCAAACACCGCGACCGCGCCGTCAAGGACGCGCAGAGAGCGCTCGACTTCAGCAGTAAAGTCCACGTGGCCGGGCGTATCGATGATATTGATGCGAATGTCGCGCCAGGTACAGGTGGTGGCGGCGGAGGTAATGGTAATGCCGCGCTCCTGCTCTTGCTCCATCCAGTCCATGGTGGCGGTGCCTTCATGCACTTCACCAATGCGGTGCGTGATACCCGTATAAAACAGGACCCGTTCAGTCGTAGTGGTCTTGCCGGCATCAATATGGGCCATGATCCCGATGTTGCGGCAACGTTCTAATGGTGCTTGTCTGGGCACTTTGTTTCCTACGTCCTTAAAATCTTCGCTGCAAATCTTTTGTCTCTATTAGCCAGGCTTTAGGCTTTTCGCTTTCGGCTCTTGGCTCTTAGCCTTTAGCGCTGGCTGGTTTCGGCTCCGATACAGAGCCAAAAACCAAGAGCCAACAGCTAAAAGCCGCTTCTTACCACCTGTAGTGCGCAAACGCCTTGTTGGCTTCGGCCATGCGGTGAACGTCTTCTTTCTTCTTGATCGCCGCGCCGCGACCGTTGGCCGCGTCCAGTAATTCGTTCGAAAGCTTGTCCACCATGCCTTTTTCACCGCGTTCGCGCGCATAGCTCACGATCCAGCGGATCGCCAGCGAGGTGCGTCGGTCAGGATTCACTTCCACCGGCACCTGGTAGTTGGCTCCGCCCACGCGGCGGGTCTTAACTTCCAGCATGGGCTTGGCGTTTTCCACGGCCTTCTTAAACAGCTTCAGGGCCTCGTCGCCGCCCTTGGCCTGCAGGTTTTCCATGCATTGATAGAAAATTCCCTGCGCGGTGGATTTCTTGCCGCCCCACATCATGGCGTTCACAAACTTGGTCACCAGCGTTGAGCTGTAAATCGGGTCCGCGACCGGCTCTCTCTTGGGAACGTGTCCTTTTCTAGGCATAGGTGTTCAATTTCCTTCAAAACTCAAAAATTCTTGTTTTTAGCAACTGGCATCTGGCCTGCCTGCATTGTTTTGGCTAATTGCTAGCTGCTAATTGCCAGTTGCTATTTCGGTCTCTTGGCTCCGTACTTACTGCGCCCTTGCTTGCGGTTGGCGACGCCGGTTGCATCCAGCGTTCCGCGCACCACGTGATAGCGCACGCCAGGCAGGTCCTTTACGCGGCCACCGCGGATCAGCACAATCGAGTGCTCCTGCAGGTTGTGGCCGACGCCGGGGATATAAGTGGTGACTTCAATCCCATTGGTCAGGCGCACACGCGCGACCTTGCGCAGCGCGGAATTGGGCTTCTTGGGCGTTTGCGTGTAAACACGCGTACATACGCCGCGACGCTGAGGTGAAGCTTGCAGGGCCGGGCTGGCCGTCTTGTAGTTCGGCGCGGTCCTTCCCTTGCGAACCAACTGATTGAATGTCGGCATCGTTTCTCCTAGGGTTCCGCAGCGGAGCTGCTTCACCCTCGTGCTTACGTTCGCGCGGGACAGCGCTCTCTTCGCACTTCACCCGCGTTTCTCCTAGGGTTCTGCAGCGGAGCTGCTTCACCCTCGTGCTTGCGTTCGCGCGGGACAGCGCTCTCTTTCGCACTTCACCCGCGTTTCTCCTAGGGTTCCGCAGCGGAGCTGCTTCACCCTCGTGCTTACGTTCGCGCGGTAGAGCGCTCTCTTCGCACTTCACCCGCGTTTTAAAACCGTTGCTTTTTGGCAGGCAAAATTCTGCGCACACGGGCGCATCCGGCCTGCTTTAGGATCCCGCGTTGCGAGACTGGCTGCGAAGCATGCAGCCATAAATCCGCCAAATCAGCGGAGAATATTGATTACCCTATCTGTGGTTGAAAAACGACGGTGGCACCGAGCCTGATCGGGGGCACTCCGTTTCGTTCTCCTGGCCCGCATACCCTTCCGTGGGGAAGGTAGCGCGGACCATTTCAGCGAGGCATGCCCTGCAAACGGAATAAATCCTCGGGCAAAATTGCGTTACTGCTTAATACAGGCAAGCTTAATTGAACTCGCGGAACCCTCTTAATATAGCAACTGGGACCGGATTCCGTCAACACGCGTATATGAGTGGGCGGACTACCAAAGTGCATGGAATCAGTCCAGTAAACCCGGTCGCCGCGCTTTTCCTGCCCAATCGCGGGGAAACCGGCCTGACGCCCGAAAATCGCTTCCTTTGCCGACACCCGCGGCGCCGGCCACGGCCGCGATGTTGAAGAAATCGCCGCAAGAATCTACACTGAACACTCTTCTTATATTATGCGCACTCAAGCACTTCTCAATACGCAGGGAGCAGGGCCTTGCCGGCCGCGTCTGGCGGCAATGGCAGTTATCGTTCTCTTTTTTTCATTGCTGGCCGGTTGCGGGGGATCCAAATCCGCCAACAATACCGTGGCTGTGGTCACTGTCAGCCCGGCTTCTCTTTCCCTGGTCCCCGGACAGGTGACCGGGCTCTCAGTAGCGGCGGTAAATTCATCGAACACCACGGTCAATACGACGTTTACATTCAATTCAACCAACACCGGTGTTGCCACAATTTCTCCCGGGGGCCAGGTGTGCGCGGGCGTCTGGGATTCAATCTTTGTGGTATGCAATGGCTCGGATGCGTTAGGCAATCCTATTACCGGGACAGCAACGATCACAGTGACGGCTGGCGGCGTAACCAGCGGCCCGGTGGCGGTTTCCGTTCATCCGACGATAACCTCGGTCACGGTTGATCCGCCGGTAGAATCATGCTTTTCCATCGCCCAGACACATCAGTTTGTGGCGCATGCTTTCAATGGCAGCACGGAAATCCCTCCGGACAAGCTGGGCCCATTCACCTGGTCGTCGTCGGCCGCCAACGTGGCGCCAGTCGATGCTAATGGTTTGGCGACGGCCCGCGTACCGGGCATTACCGGCGTGGTGGCCAGGGTCGGCTCAACCACTTCTCCCGCGGTATTCATGAAGAGCTGCATGCCGGTGCTGATCGTTCTGCACGTGAACGGAGATCCGGCGGGTGTGCCGACAGAAGCCGTCACGATGAATGTGGCGGAAAACAAGACGATTCAGGCCGACATGGTGGACGAGCTGGGCACTGTAACTCCGAATGCCCCGGTCACGATCCTGAGCAACAACAGCACCGTGGCTTCAGTCTCCGGAACCAGCTTGACGGCCCAGTCTCCCGGCGGCGCGGGGCTGCAGGCGGTGTGCGCGCCACCGGCTTGCGGCGTGGGCATCAACCTGCCGGTTTACAGCAACCTGTTCAGCGTTTCCGTCAACGGATCCAGTCCCAACACCACCACGGTCTATGCCGGCAGCTCATTCGCTGCTCCCCCCGGCACCGCGAATGCATTGATCCCGATTGATATCAGCAAGACCCCGCCGGCCGTGGGTACCGCCATCAACCTTCCCGGCGTGCCCAATTCCATAGTGTTTGACCGCGCCGGGGCACGTGCGTTTATTGGCACCAATGCCGGCCTAGTCTCACTGGACGCGAGTTCCAACGCCGTCTCCCTGGTTTCTCCGGTGCCGATCGGCAAAGTGCTGGCGGTTTCCGCCGACGGCAACACCGTGGCGGTTTCCAACTCCGCAATCGACCCCGCCACCAATGCGCCCATCGATTCAAATCCTTCCGAGCAACGGCTATGGATTTTTGACCGCACCGGCAGCACCATCACCACGTTTATTGTTCCCGGAGTGGTGGCCGCGGCTTTTGATGACGATGCGTTCCGCGCTTACGCCGTGGGCAAGGGCGACACCAATAACGCCGGCAACGGCAACGTGGCTGTGTTTTCCCCGTTGCTGACGCTGGTGAAGCAGACCATTCCCGGCGTAAATAAGGACGTTGCGCCACTGTCTTCCGGCCCCTTCGTTTATCTGGCCAACTCCGGCGGCCTGCAGGCGATTGCCACATGCAACAACGTTCTGCAGACGCCCAATGTGCCAACAAATTCCAGCACCATCCAGCTTGTGGGCGCGGTAAAGAACTCCAATACCATCATCGCCGTGGATACCACCGGCGTGGACGTGGAAAACATCACGCTCAATCCGTTGACGGCGCCGGTGGCCCTCACATCGGCCAATTGCGCGCCCGGCGTGAACTACAACAACGGCTTTGTCGATTTTGGCATTGGCCCATTTACCGCCCGCCAGCTTCTTGTGGGATCCAACGGCGCCCATATTGCCGTGCTGCCGGCCGGCATCAACAAGATATTAACGGTCCTGGACCTTAGCGGCGCGGGAGTTGCCAATCTGCCTGCCGGGGCCACGGAAGCCCTGAGCGGCGGCATGACCCCGGACGGCGTATTCGTATGGGCAGGCATTGCCGGGACCAATTCCGTGGACCGGATAAACCTGGCGAACAATCTTGACGAGATCCAGATTCCTATGTCGTTCAAGAAGTCCGACGGCTCACCTGCGCCGCCCAATTTGGTTGTGATCAAGCCGAAATAGGAGTTAGCATTTAGCCTCTCTGTTTTAGACTTAGTAATTTCGGCTGAAGGCCAACAGCTCAGGGAAAAGGCTGAATAAGCTTAACTCCCAACCTTTAGCAACGCATGTCGGCAGCTAAAGCACAATGGCTAAGTGCTAATTGCTAAAGTGCTAATTGCTAAAAATGCTAATGGCTACTTATCGCGGGCGGCTTGCGCCTTCTCCCACCGGCTATCTACACCTGGGACACGCGCGCACCTTCTGGGCAGCATGGCGGCGCGCCCGCGCCGCCGGCGGCAAACTCATCTTCCGCAATGAAGACCTCGACTATCAGCGATGCAAGCTGGAGTTCGTGGAAGCGATGTATGAGGACCTGCGCTGGCTGGGCCTGGATTGGGACGAAGGGCCGGAGCTCTCTTTTCAGAGTGGCGACAGCGGCCAGCCTGTGGCCCCTGATGCCGGAGGCCGTGTTAGCGATGAAGTCAGCGGCGGCAGCAGTGTTAGCCATGGAGCAACTGGCCGCGGCGGCTTTGGGCCTTATTCGCAGAGCGAACGCCGCAGCTTCTATCTCGATGCGTGGCGCAAGCTGCGCGACAGCGGCCTGATCTATCCATGCACCTGCTCACGCAAAGATCTGGAGCGGGCGCTCTCTGCGCCGCATGAGGATACAACAAATAATGATGGTGGAGCGCAACCGGGGCCCCCGGAGCGCGTCGGTTTTGCGCGCGCTGGGGTGGAGGCGCCCTCGCCTGCGTCTTCAGCAGATAATCCTGCGCAGCCGAGGGCGGCTGCGGTCCAATTTCCCACGGAAGGACCTTCATTGCAATCTCCGGCGGCTGCGGTCCAATCCCTAGCAACCGACGACGAACTTCCCTATCCTGGAACCTGTCGCGAAAAAATTGGAACCGCAAAAGACTACGATTCCCCCGCAGGGGTGAGCTGGCGATTCAAAGTCCCCGATAGCGAAACGATCTCATTTGACGATAGTTATTTCGGACGGCAACAGTTCGTCGCCGGACGCGACTTCGCTGACTTCCTGCTCTGGCGTCGCGACGACATCCCCGCCTATCAGCTTGCCGTGGTGGTCGACGATGCCGCCATGCAGATCACTGAAGTTGTCCGCGGCGCAGATTTGCTCAAGAGCACCGCACGGCAACTTCTGTTGATCCGCGCGCTGGGATATCCGGTACCAGCATATTTTCATTGTTCATTGCTGCACGACGAAAAGAATATCCGATTGGCGAAGAGGCATGATGCGCTGAGTTTGCGGAAGTTACGAGAGCAGGGCACCGATCCAGGCGAATTGCGTAAAGATTTGTGAAAGAGCTTCGTTAAAGTTGTGTGCCATAAAGGAAAAACAAACCTACCACGGAGGCACAGAGACACGGAGAACAGCCTAAGACCGGGCAAAACCTTTACACTGATCAACACAGAGGACAAATTAGAAAAGGAACACCGCCGAAGGTGCCGGTACCTCCATCCCCAGTAAGCCAAATCGGGCTTACTGGAGAACTCGGGCGGTGCCACATGGGCATCGCCGGGATAGGATTGCATAAACCCTTCAGAATCCTAAACGGTACCAGGGAGGATACTAGTTCGTACCACCACTCGGCACCGGCGTGACGGGCTTCTTTTCGTCGGCTTTGCCCAGGTCACCGAACGGCCAAATCCCGAATGACTTCAGCATGCCGTCGTTATGTTTTTCCACCAGCATCTTCGCGGTCCTCTCCGGAGGCCACGGACTGGCCAGGCGCTCTGGGCGGTCGGCGATCCAGAAGGCGGTCAGGCCCATGACGGTGGCGTCGCGGGTGAGCAGGTCGGGCTTTACCTTGTCAAAGGTATCCACGGCGGAGTGGTGAGTGTATTTGTATTCAGGCGAATCCTGTCCCAGGTTGATGCCGGGCAGCCCGGCAAGAATGAAGGGGCCGGCGTCAGTACCAAAGACGGCCCTGTCGTCCACTTCAACCTCGCCAAAAGACTTGATCGACTTGGAAAACTTTTCGACCGCGGGAATCAGGTCATCATGGCCGCCCATATCCAGCCGCACGACGGGTCCCTGGCCGTTATCGAGAATCACCGCGGCCACGTGATTGGCCATCTCGTCTTTATGCGTTTTGGTGTAGGCGAGCGAGCCCAGCAGGCCCTGCTCTTCACCGGTGAAGAGCACAAAGCGGATGGTGCGTTTTGGCTTGAAGCCGCTCAGCTTGATGGCCTTGGCCGCGCCCAGAGTTGTGGCCACGCCGCAGCCGTCGTCGGTAGCGCCATCGGCCAGGTCCCATGAATCAAGATGGCCGCCCACAACAATCACCTGCTCAGGATGCTCGGTCCCGCGGATTTCGCCCACCACGTTGGCCGTATCCACCGGGCCGCTGCTGACCTTGTTCTGCACGTTGATGTTCATCCGCACGGCCTTGCCGCGATCAAGAAAGCGCTCAAGCTGCTGCACGTCTTCAGCAATCATGCTGACGACGGGGATTTCATAGTAGGTATCGAATCCCATGGCGCCGGTGTGGGTCAGGTGCATGCCTGCGGGAAATCCGCCGCCCTGGCCGCCGATGATGGCGACCGCGTGGGCGTCATGGGCTTTCTTCAGGAAGTCGCTGTACCTGGAACCGTTGCTCGCGCCCAGAGGCGGCGCGTCGCCCTTCTTCACGATGAGCAGGACCTTGCCCGACCACGAGGCCGAATTGTTCTTCATTTCATCGTCAAGCCGATTGACGTTGACAGTCACGACCTCAGCCTCTTCTCCGCCCGCTTTGGTGGAGCCGACCCATCCCATGGAGTCGATGGAAAGGCGGCGATGGATCGGGACCACCAGTTCGGCATTGGCGGAACCACGGGTCCAGCCGCGCGAGATCTGCCATTTTTCCGCGCGGACGTTTTCCAGTCCCATGGCGCGCATCTTCTGCAAGCCCCACTCTATGGCCTGGCCAGCCTGCGTGCTGCCGGTTACGCGCCCGCCAATGTAGTCGGAGAGCTCTTCCAGGTCATCATAAGCTTCATTGCTCATCATGCCCTGGCCGGCGATGGCAGTGAGCGCAGGCATAGTGCCATCCTGCGCGGGCGCTGGAGGCTCCGCGGGGTTGGCGGCCAGGCCACGCAGTGAAAAACAGAACAGCAGCGCCAGTAGAACGCCGGAGCTGAGCGACAGGAGTTTATGCATTTGAACTTTGCACCTCGGAAGGAAATGGTTTCAGGCGAAGGCAGATTATATCTCTTATAAGACGTGCGCCGGCAGTCCGCGTTAGCAGGATGTGCGGCTCATTTAGAATGTGTTGCGATTCGATAACCTATGAAAATCATCCGATTACTGTTGGTGCTGTATGCGGGCAGCCTACTCGCGCAGCAATTGCCGCCCGCGCCCAAGGCCCATATTGTCGACGTAACTCCCAAAGCCGGCTACTTTAATGAGCCCGCAATCGCCGTGGACCCCAAAAATCCGCGGCAACTGGTGGCCGCATGGCAGGTCAACGCAAGCGCCGCGTATTCCCCTGACGGCGGCCAGACATGGAAAATAGCCGAGGGCACAGCGCCCAAGAATTATCGCGTCTCAGGCGATGTCTCTCTCGCCTATGACGCCTCAGGCCACGCCATTCTGTGCTATATCGCCTTTGACAAGCTTGGCTCCACCAACTACTGGGCGCAGGGCGCAACGCGCAACGGTGTCTTCATCCGTCGCTCGCCCGATGGCGGCCAGACCTGGGAGCCTGACGCAATCACCGTAATTTCCCACGAGTCCACTCCCGGCATTCCGTTTGAAGACAAACCCTGGATCGTGGCAGACACCAGCGGTCCGCATGCCGGCAACCTCTACATCGGCTGGACGCAGTTCACGCTGGGCGCCAGCGATCTATTGTTTTCGCGCTCCACCGATGGCGGCAAAACATGGTCGCAGCCCGTCAAGCTGAACAGCGTCTCCGGTTTGCCGCGCGATGACAACGGCGCGCTGGAAGGCTTTCACGGAATTGTCGGTCCTGATGGAGCTCTGTACACGATCTGGGACGACCGCGACGGCATCATGATGGCCGTCTCCCATGATGGCGGCCTTACCTTCAGCAAAGATCGCCGCATCATTCCCGCCGGGCCGGGATACTTTGGCATTACCGGCGTCTCCCGCTCCAATGGCTTTCCCCAGATTGGCATCGATCCTCGGAACGGATCGCACGGCAAACACGGCGGCAATCTGTACGTGGCTTGGAGCGATTACAGCAATGGCGACGTCGACGTTTTCGTCTCGTCGTCGGCCAACGAAGGTAAGACCTGGACCGCGCCTGTCCGCGTAAACAGCGACCCTATCCACAATGGCAGAGACCAGTTTTTCCAGTGGATGGCGGTCGATCCGCAAAGCGGCGCCGTGAACCTCATCTTTTATGATCGCCGCACAGACAATCAGGAAACAACGGTCACTCTGGCCCGCTCCGCCGACGGCGGCAAGACCTTTCAGAATTACACCTGGGACGCGGAATCTTTCGCCGCCGAAGGCGATTTCCTGGGCGACTACCTGGCGATCTCGGCGTTCGGTAACAAGGTCTTTGGCGCGTGGGCGCACCAGACATCCGAAGAAGGAAAGGCTGATCGCGGAAAAAAGACCAGGACGATATTGCGGGTGGGAAGCGCGGATTTTAATTAGCTTTTTCTGGAATTCCGAGCGCAGCAAGGAAGCCCTATAGCCGCGATCATCTGGACCTTCGGTGCACAGTTGATTGCAATTGGGCATCTAATTGAAAGCGCAGAAGCCAGGTGAAATAGCGATCTGTCGCTGCGCTCGAGATATGGGGACAGACATCCGCATCGGCACTTCCGGCTACCACTACAAGCACTGGGTGGGCACGTTTTATCCGCCAAAAACGCCAGCCTCAAAGATGCTCGACTACTATGTCCGGCACTTTGACACGCTGGAGCTGAACAACAGCTTCTATCGCCTGCCGACGATCGAAGCCTTCGAATCATGGCGCGACGCCACGCCAAAAAATTTTGTGTTTGCTGTGAAGGCCAGCCGATTTATCACGCATAATAAAAAGCTCAAAGATCCTGAAAATGCTCTCGACAACATTCTTCCCCGCGCTGAGCACCTGGGCAAAAAGCTCGGGCCGGTTCTTTTTCAACTTTCTCCAACGTGGAAATTGAATCTTGAACGGCTGGAAGGCCTGCTAAAAATTCTGCCTCGTGAGCACCGTTATGCCTTTGAATTTCGTGAACTGAGCTGGATGACCCCGGAGGTCAATCGCCTGCTGGAGCGCTACAACGCAGCTTTCTGCATTTACGAGCTTGCGGGTTATCACTCGTCGTTCGATGTCACCGCCGACTTCGCTTATGTCCGCCTTCACGGCCCTGAGGCAGGAAAATACCAAGGCAGCTACAGCCATGCGCAGTTGCGCGCATGGGCTCGCCGCATCGAGCAATGGTCGGCCAGGTTGAAAGCCATCTATATTTACTTCGATAATGACCAGGCAGGTTACGCGGCGCAGAACGCGCTGGAATTGAAACAGATGCTCTTTGCCCGGTCACACTCTTCTAAACGTCCGGCTGCCTGAAGTGAGCAAAAATTTTAGATGGAATAAATCCTTTGCTACCGGGTTATTTCAGGTAAATTTGTTTCAAGCGAAAATTCTTAGCGCGCGGGGGAAACTGCTTGCGGAAGATGGTTGCTCTCATATTTCTTTTCCATCTGGTTACCGCCGCCTGGGGACAAAAAGCCGATCCTGAACGTCCTTCCGACGATCCTTATTACCATGACTGGAAAGCTGAACTCTATGAGGGCGGCATTCAGGACAATAGCTTTCTGATTGAAGAGTCTTATAACCAGGATTATGGCGTAGTGCAACACATCAATAACTTTGAACGTTTGTGGCAGAGCAAGACGTGGGTTTACAGCTTCACCCAGGAATGGCCGGTTGATATTGCGCCCAAAAACCAGCTCAGCTACACAGTCGTGGCTACGCACTCCGGAGACTTTCCCGGCTCAGGCACAGGCCTGGGTGACATTGCGCTGAACTATCGCTACCAACTCGTAGGCAGTGGCGATACCAGGGTTGCGGTCGCTCCTCGCCTGAGCCTGCTTGTTCCTTCAGGCGATCCTAAATTTGGACGCGGCGCCGGCGGAGTTGGCGTGCAGACGAACTGGGCGATGAGCGTTGTCCTGAACAAGAAATTCACTACCCACTTCAACGCGGGCGCAACCATCACGCCACGCTCCAAGGATGAATCAGGCAACTCCGCCGCAACCTACGCTTACAACCTGGGCCACAGCCTGGTATGGACGATGCATCCGCGCTTCAACGCATTTATGGAAACCATATTCAATCGTGGTGAATCGGTGATTGGCCCCAGGCAAACGCAATGGGAGAGCCAGGTGTTTGTGAATCCCGGCATCCGTTGGGCTTATAACTTTTCCAACGGACTGCAGATTGTGCCGGGAATTTCATTGCCGGTTGGCGTGGGACCAACGAGCGGCGAAAAAGGGGTTTTCTTTTATCTGAGCTTTGAACATCCGTACAGAAAGATTCCGCGCAAAGAAAAATAGAGGCAAGCCGGCGCTTTGCCTCTATGCGTCAAAATCTGTTTTATTTTGATCAGCGTTCATCCGCGTAAATCAGCGGTAAATACGGCTTATTGTTTTCCTGATTTGCCCGCGACATCAAGCCTCGCAGTCGCCCGCTGCAAGGCAGCCTGCGCTTCCTCGTTGCCTTCCGGGCCGGCCTTCTGCAATTCCGCTTCGGCTCTTTTCTTCGCGGCTTCGGCGCGCGCGGTATCTATGTCTTCCGCTTTTTCCGCCGTCTCCGCCAAAATGGTGACTTTCGTTTGCAGGACTTCAGCAAAGCCCCAGGCCACCGCCACGCGTTTAGTCTGGTTGCCCGTGCGATAAGTCAGTTCGCCGGCGGCCAGTTCGCTGATGAGCGGAGCGTGGCCCGGCAGCACTCCAAGATATCCCGTCTTGCCCGGAATCTCTATGTACTCCACGGCCTCATTCACCACCAGCCGCTCCGGCGTCACCACTTCGAGTTGAATGGTCTCTGCCATCGTTTACGCCGCCGCTCCAGACTTCATTTTTTCCGCCGCTTCCAGCACTTCTTCAATCGCGCCCTTCATGTAGAAGGCCTGCTCCGGAACGTCATCGTGCTTGCCCTCGATGATCTCCTTGAAGCTGCGCACCGTGTCGGCAATCTTCACGTAGCGTCCGGCCATGCCGGTGAACTGCTGCGCCACAAAGAATGGCTGCGAGAGGAACTTCTGCACCTTGCGCGCGCGTGAAACCGTGAGCTTGTCTTCCTCGCTCAGTTCTTCAATGCCCAGAATGGCGATGATGTCCTGGAGGTCGGTATAGCGCTGCAGGATTCTCTTCACGCCCTGCGCCACGTCGTAATGCTCCTGGCCCACAATGTGCGGGTCGAGAATGCGCGACGTAGAAGCCAGAGGATCGACCGCCGGATAAATTCCAATCGCCGTCAACGGACGTGAAAGCACCGTGGTTGCGTCCAGGTGGGCAAAGGTCGTGGCCGGAGCCGGATCGGTAAGATCGTCAGCAGGCACGTAAATCGCCTGCACTGAAGTGATCGATCCACGCTTGGTCGAGGTGATGCGCTCCTGCAACTCGCCCATTTCCGTGGCCAGGTTTGGCTGGTAACCCACGGCCGAAGGCATGCGGCCCAGCAGCGCGGACACTTCTGATCCGGCCTGCGTGAAGCGGAAAATGTTGTCGATAAAGAGCAGCGTGTCCGCACCTTCTTCATCGCGGAAATATTCAGCGACAGTAAGACCGGTCAGCGCCACGCGCAGGCGCGCTCCAGGCGGCTCGGTCATCTGGCCGTAAATTAGCGACGCCTTCGACTCTGCGGCAACCCCTGGCTTGATCACGCCGGATTCAGTCATTTCCAGCCACAGATCGTTGCCTTCGCGGGTACGCTCACCCACGCCGGCAAACACTGAGTAGCCGCCGTGCTGCTTGGCCACGTTGTTGATCAGTTCCATGATCACAACCGTCTTGCCCACGCCCGCGCCGCCAAACAGGCCGATCTTTCCGCCCTTTAAGAACGGCTGGATCAGGTCAATGACCTTCACGCCGGTTTCGAACATCTCTGCCTTGGTCGCCTGCTCGTCAAATGCCGGAGCCGGACGGTGGATGGGCAGCCGCTTGGCCGCCTTGACCGGGCCAAGCTGGTCCACCGGCTCGCCGATCACGTTCATCACGCGGCCCAGCGTCTCTTTGCCCACAGGCACGGAGATCGGCCCGCCGAGATCGAGCGCGTTCATGCCGCGCACCATGCCGTCGGTAGCCTGCATGGCGACCGTGCGCACGCGGCCCTCGCCCAGATGCTGCTGCACTTCCAGCACCACGTCGATGGGGTCAGGCACCTTGAAGCCTTCACTGGTTACGCGCAACGCCTGGTAAATCGGCGGCAGATTACCGTCAGGAAATTCCACGTCAACCGCGGGACCCGCGATCTGTATTACCTTGCCAACATTTTGAGTAGCCATAATGACCTTTAAATAGCAATTAGCAACTAGCAAAACCTAAACCGTCCGCAACTCCACCCGGTTCTGCTTTCTGAAATCCCGAGCCCGCGCTCGTTGCATGTCTCTCTGCAATCCCGAATCCCGCGTTTTTGCGGGTGAGGGATCACTACGTTCTTCTAAGCACTTAGCATCTGAACAACCCATTCCCCGACTCCAAAGCTCTTCGGGCTATAGTGATCCCTCGCTCTGCTCGGGAGTTCCAGAAAACCTCTGCGCTCTCCGCGTCCTCTGCGGTATCGCCCTTCTTCCTTTGCGCCCTTCGCATCCTTTGCGGTAAACCTGTCTTCCGATTTCCCGATGACCCGATTTCCAGATGACCCGATGTTTTTACTGCGCCGCAGCCGCGCCGCTCACAATCTCAATAATCTCTTTGGTGATTTTCGCCTGCCGGGCGCGGTTCATGGCCAGCGTGAGCGAATCAATCATGTCAGAGGCGTTGCTGGTGGCTGAATCCATGGCGGTCATGCGCGCGGCGTGCTCCGCGGCTTCAGATTCCAGCATCGCGCGGAACAACTGCACGGAAATGTAGCGCGGCAGAAGGTCGCGGAACAGGACGGCCGGCGGCTGTTCATAAATGTAGTCCACCTGTGAAGTGGCAAAGCCCGCGGCTTTTTTGTCCATTTCTGTCGTATCGGCCCCGCGGATGGCCGCCCCGGCATGCTTCGCCGCTTCCAGCCGCTGCTTAAGCTGTTCTTCCGTGGCTTCCTCCGTCATCTCGTGCACTTGCTCGCCGATGGCGCGAATCGGGAGCACGTCATCCACCACCAGCCGCTGCGCAATCACCGATTTGAATTCGTTATAAACGATGTAAACCGTATCGACCTTGCCTTCGGTATACAGATGGATCACTCGCTCAGCAATCTCGCGCGCGCTGGCGAACTGCGCCCGGTTCATCAGGCCCACGTACTCGCCCACAATCTGGATCGGCCCCTTGCGGCCCTCCGATTTATCAATCGCCACGGGATAGCGGCGGCGGAAGTAGTCGCGCGATTTCCTGCCTACGCTCAGGATGTCAATGTTCTTGTCTTTCTTGATATCAATGAACTTGGCCGCGGCTTTGAGGATGTTGGAGTTGAATGCGCCGGCCAGACCCTTTTCTCCCGAAACCACGATCAGCAGGGCAGTCTTCTCTTCACGGCGGACCAGCAGCGGATGCAGCGCTTCTCCGGTCTGCGGATCATAAACATCAGCACGCGCCACCAGCGACTTCAAAACATTGGTGAGCATCTGCGCGTATGGGCGCGCCGCCAGAGCACGCTCCTGCGCGCGCCGCAGCTTGGCCGCGGAGACCATCTGCATGGCCTTGGTGATCTGCCGCGTGTTGCGCACGCTGCGGATTCGCCGCCGGATGTCTAAAAGGTTTGCCATATTTGCTTCAACGTTTCCCTAAAAAGTTTCTTGCGTTCAGGTCCTTTCGACTCTCGCTTCGCGCTCGCTCAGGATTTCGGCAGCGGGCTCACGCCCGCTAACCGCCTCAACCTTTCGCGTTTGCCGTTTGCCGCTCCGCGACAAAGCGCTGCTTGAACTCCTTCAGCGTCTTTTCAATCTCCGCCTTGATCGCGTCGTCGATTGTCTTCTTCTGCATGATCGAGTCCAGCAGCTTGGGATTCATGGACTCAACGTACTTGTTTAGCTCTTCAGAGAAACCGCGCACCTGCTCTACTTCGAGATCGTCCAGGTAGCCGTTGGTTCCGGCAAAGATAATCATGATCTGCTTGCCGAAGGAAAGCGGCTGGTACTGGTCTTGTTTCAGGATTTCCACCAGGCGTTTGCCGCGATTCAACTGCGCCTGCGTGGCTTTATCCAGGTCAGAACCAAACTGCGCGAAGGCGGCCAGTTCACGGTATTGCGCCAGTTCCAGCTTCAACGTGCCGGCCACCTGTCGCATTGCCTTGATCTGCGCCGAACCACCCACGCGGCTCACTGAGATGCCGACGTTTACCGCCGGACGCACGCCGGAGTTGAAGAGGTCGGTTTCAAGGAAGATCTGCCCGTCCGTGATGGAAATAACGTTTGTGGGAATGTAAGCGGAAACGTCACCTGCCTGCGTTTCAATGACCGGCAGTGCCGTGAGTGAACCGCCGCCCATCTTGTCTGACATTTTTGCCGCGCGCTCCAGCAAACGAGAGTGGAGATAAAACACGTCTCCGGGATACGCTTCGCGTCCCGGGGGACGGCGCAGCAGCAATGAGATCTCACGGTAGGCCGCAGCGTGCTTGGAGAGATCGTCATAGATCACCAGCGCATGCTTGCCTGTATCGCGGAAGTACTCGCCCATGGCGCAGGCCGCGTAAGGCGCAAGATAAAGCATAGGCGCCGGTTCTGACGCTGAAGCCGCCACGACGATCGTGTATTCCATTGCGCCGTAATCTTCCAGCACCTTCACTACCTGCGCAATCGACGAACGCTTCTGTCCGATGGCGTTGTAGATGCAAATCAGGTTGTTGCCCTTGCTATTGATGATGGTGTCCAGCGCCACGGCGGTTTTGCCGGTCTGGCGGTCGCCAATGATCAGTTCGCGCTGGCCGCGGCCAATGGGAATCATGGAGTCAATGGCCTTGATGCCGGTCGCCATGGGCTCACGCACCGGCTGGCGGTCAATTACGCCCGGCGCGATGCGCTCAATCGCAATCTGCTTGTTGGAGGCGATGGGCCCCTTGCCGTCGATCGGCTGGCCCAGCGCGTTCACCACGCGGCCAATCATGCCCTCGCCCACAGGGACTGACATGATGGTCCCTGTGCGCTTCACCTCGTCGCCTTCTTTGATCTCGGTGAATTCGCCCAGCAGCACCGCGCCCACCTGGTCTTCTTCCAGGTTCATGGCCAATCCGGAGACACCGTGGCCGAACTGGAGCAGCTCGCCGGCCATGACTTTGTCCAGCCCATGGATGCGGGCGATTCCGTCACCGAGAGAGATGATGGTGCCCACCTCGTCTACAGAAACTTTGGACTCGTAATTTTCAATCTGCTCACGGATGAGCTTGGTTATTTCGTCTGCCTTAATTTGAGCCATAGATACCTTATGTAAGATTCTTACGTCGTCGCCAATTTCGTAATTGGGTAATTTTGGTAATTGAAAAGCGGTGGAAGTAACGGTTTTTCAATTACCAAATTACTCATTTACCAAATTCATGCGGGCTCAGCCCGCCGCAATTTCCGCCCGCATGCGCTGCAGCCGTCCCTGTACTGACCCATCGTAGATCGTGCTGCCCACGCGCACCAGAACTCCGCCCAGCAGGCTGGCATCCTGGGAATATGTTGCGCGGACGGTCTTGCCGGTAATCTCCGCCAGTTCCTGTTCCAGCGACCTCTTTTCCGCCGACGTCAGCTCGCGGACCGAACTTACCTTGGCATCGGCAATGCCCATGCGCCGGTCGAGCTCGCGCTTGAACTGCTCCAGCACGTCTCCAATGTTCCCAATTCGGCGGTGGTCGATCAGGACAGCCAGAAAGTTGCGCAGCAGTTGGCTTGCGTCCATGCGGCTGACAATTGCATCCAGCAGTTTCAGCTTCTGCTCCCGCTCCACGGCAGGGTTCGCCAACACGTTCCGCAGCTCACGGCTGCTGCTTATGATCGCGGCTATCTGCTCCAGCTCTCCAGCAGCCTTTTCAATGTGGTGCCTGTGCTTTAACACCACGTCGGCGTACGCACGCGCATAACGTCCCAGGACTGCCGCCATATCAGTTGCCGTCCTTTCCCAACTGGGTGGTGAACGCGCGCACCAGGGCCTCGTCAGTATCTTTATTCACGCGGATTTTCTTTTCCGCCAGCTCTATGGCCAGCTCCCCCACATACGACTTCAGTTCGCGGCGGGCGGTGTTTGCGGCCATTTCAATCTCCTGCTCGGCGGAAGCCACAATGCGTTTGCGCTCTTCTTCTCCCGCGGCCAGCAGGCGCTGCTCTTCGGCTTTGGCGTTTTCCTCCGCTTCACTGCGCATCGCGGCGATTTCCGAGTCCAGGCGTGAGAGGCGGCCTTCCACGTCGTCCAGGCGGCGGCGCGCGTCTTCACTCATCTTCCGCGCTTCTTCAATCCCCTTCTGGATGGCAGAGGTGCGGCCGCTGAAGTATCCCGGAAGCTTTTTGCGCATCAACCGCGCGATGGCCAAGAAGATCACGGCGAAATTAAGCACGATGCACAGCCAGTACGCCTGGTCGTCAGTAAGGCCGGTATGGCGGGCAATCCATTTGACCGATGGCGAATGACGAATCGCGTCCGCGGCTTCGCCTTCTTTCACCTTCTCCTGACCCTCGGTTTTTTCCGACTGATGTTCCGCCTTTGCCGACGGCTCCGTGGCGGCGCTGCTTACGGGCTTGGCGCTTTCCTGTGCGCGCAAAATTCCGGCAGGCCATATTCCCGCCAAAAACGCCAAAGCCAGCGCCGCGTTCACCAAAAGCCTCTGTCTATTCCTGGCCATTGCTACCGACCCCCTGCCGCAGCCGGTTTCAAGATCGTGGCGATTACCTGATCGGCCAGCACGTTGGCCTGCTGCTCCAAAGCGCCTTTGGCGGCGACCGTCTCAGCTTCCAGCACGGCCCGGGCTTTTTTCACCATCTCACCGGCGCGCTGGCGGGATTCAGCCAATGCGGCGTTGCGCTCATCCATCACGCGCTGGCGATTGGCCTGCTGTGCCTTGTATATCTGTGTCCGGGCTTCACGCACGCGCTGCTCGTATTCCGCGGTACGCTTCTCCGCCGCGGCGATTTCCTGCTGCGCACGCTCAATCGCGCCTTCCGTAAGGGCATGCCGCTGCTCCAGCACCTGCCGCAACTTGTCATGCACGATAAAACGGTAAGCCGTCCACAAGACCAGCACTGAGATGATCGTGGGGATGGAATTAACCAGTAATTCGCCTATTTGCCTGAGTATCGCGTCCATGCAAAATAATCTTTAAGTTGTGGTGAACAAGAAAGCGGTCGGGGGTTACCACCAAACTCTTTAAAGTAACATTCGGTTCGCGGCAGTGTCAACGCACGGCGGCCCGTTTCTCCTCTGAAATTCGCGGCCATTCGAGATCGATTTCATGAGCGATTCTTAACCCTGAAACCCCATCCGTAGGTGGTGGCACAGTTTTGTCGACAGGTTCATCGCTGGCGCGACGTCTACCGCGATATTATTTCGCGCATGGTCTTTCTCTATTTATTGCTAGGGCTTCTGGTGGGCGTTCTTTCGGGGATCGTCGGCATTGGCGGCGGCATCATGATCATTCCCGCTCTGGTTTATTTCTTCCACATGAGCCAGCACAAGGCCCAGGGAACGTCGCTGGCCGCGCTGCTGCTGCCCATTGGCTCCCTCGCCTTCTGGGAATACTACAAGGCAGGCAACGTCGACCTGAAGGCCGGCCTGCTGATCGCTTTGGGCTTTCTTGTGGGAGGTTATTTCGGCGGACTGTGGGCCCAGCACCTGCCGGAAGTGGTCTTGCGCAAGGCATTTGGCACTTTGCTGGCAATCATTGGTATCCAGTTACTACTGTCACGCTGAAGATGTGATCTGAAGGGCCTTGGGGCGGGCCTTAGATCCTGTTTACCCCGCCATTTTCAAAGGTTTTGGGGCCCAAGCTGCTCACGGTCATCAAGATGATTAAGTAAGTAAAAAAAGACTTGGCGGATCGCTTGACTTCGCCCCGGAGTGGCCTAAAATGTACTTATCACCTCCGATCCGATTCAGGATCGAATGGGCTTGTGGCCAAGGAAACCGTCACCGCTTCTTGGTCTCAGGCCCATTTTGATTTTTTGCGGCCCTGCGCGCCGCAAAATCGGCTGCCAGCTGCTGGCTCTTGGCTGTGTTTCCCGCACCGTTGGAAACAGGAAAAGCGCCCCCAATTTTCGTCAATCAGGCCTACATCATTTTCCCCAGATAGTGACTTCGTTGCCGTCAGGATCGTGAAAGTGCGCGAACTGGCCCTGGGAAGGATCGCTTTCGGTCGAATCGGGAACAAGTCCTTTGCCTTTCATCGCCAACAAGCTCGCTTCGTAATTTTCCACGCGAAATACGACTGAAACACTGGGTGAACATTTCTTGGGAGCATCAGCTTTTTTAGGATGGATGCCAAAGGCAAACAGGCCGGCGGCGGTGTCGAGTTTGCCGTAATATCCTCCATGGAATTCCTTGGTCTCGATTCCAAACTTCGTATACCAATCGGCCAGAACTTTCGCGTCCTGGCAGGGATTGATTGAGACGGCGCCCACATACAGTATTTTCGCCGGAGGCGCCTGGGCCAGCACCGCCACCGAGAGAAAAACAAGGGGCATTACAAGACAGATTTTTCGAATAGCCGTGGCTGAAATCATCATCATACGTCTCCTTATAGCTCCTCATCTCTGCCGCTTACCGTACCGGCAGGCATAGTTCCAAGTCAAAGTGGGACCAATTCGAGCGCGCTTTCTTCGTTGAAGAAAACGTCAAGCCCCTGGGTCGTTTGCTCCCGGCATGGACTCTATTGACGTTGGGCGGTAGAAATATATCCCATTGGGGCCTATGCGGTCAGCACGCCAAAGTTGGACACTTACATAAGGCCGCAAGACCTGTCTTAAAAAAAGGAGACGCTATGAGAAAGGTGACGATTATCGAACATATCTCCCTGGACGGCGTGATTCAGGCCCCGGGCGGACCGGGGGAAGATACCAGTGGCGGCTTCGCGCATGGCGGATGGGCGGCGCCGCATGACGATCCTGAAGGGGGAGAGGCCATCGTCGCCGCTCACGGAGACGATTTCGATCTGCTGCTGGGCCGCCGAACCTACGATATCTGGAGCGGCTTTTGGCCGAAAGCCCCGAAAAGCCCGATGGCGGACTCCATTAACGCCGCGACGAAATACATCGCGACCCACAATCCGAAGAGCCTTGCATGGGGGCCGGCCGAGGCCCTTGGGACCGACATTGTCGAGGGCGTTCGCCGCGTCAAGGCAAAGAGCGGGCCGCATCTGATCGTCTGGGGCAGCTCGACGCTGACGCCTGTCCTGCTTGAACACGAGCTTGCCGATGAGGTCTTGCTGCTCGTCTTTCCGGTCCTGTTAGGCGCCGGCAAGCGCTTGTTTGCAGACGGAACCCCGCCTCGCGACCTCGCGCTCGTCGGCACGAAGGCTGTGTCCTCGGGCGTGATCATCAGCACGTACAGACCCAACGGGCCTTTGCGCACCGGCAGCTTTGGTGAGTAGAAGCCGGCCGCCATTCATAAATTGGAGTGATGCAATCAAATGAGAAAGCTGATCTACGCAATCAACATTACCCTGGACGGCTGTTGTGACCACACCAAACAGTTTGCCGATGATGAAACCCATGAATACTTTACGGACCTCATGCGGGATGCCGGCCTGGTCGTCTATGGGCGTAAAACCTATCAATTGATGGTTCCTTTTTGGCCTGACGTCGCAAGGACCCAGTCGATGACAAAAGCATTAAACGAATTTGCCCTGGCATTTGACTCCATCAACAAAATTGTTTTTTCACGATCATTAGACAGCGCTGGAGATAAAAATACGAGAATTGTTCGTGCCAACCTTCACGACGAGATACTTAGATTGAAACAGGAGCAGGGCAAAAATATTTTCACCGGCGGTGTAGATCTTCCTTCACAACTGATAGAGCTTGGCCTGGTTGATGAATATCTGTTTGTCGTCGGCCCAATCATTGCAGGAGAGGGGAGACGGTTGTTGGAAGGCGTTAGCCTGCCGGAGAGATTGCAGCTAAGACTTGTTGAGTCAAAGATTTTTAGATCAGGATGTGTTGCGCTGCGTTACTTGAAGCAGTGACTAGCGCCAGCTCCCAGTAACCCAAGACTTCAATCCATTGCCTTCACCAGCTTTGCACAAAAAGCCCAGCCATTGGGTGGAAGCCCCGGCATGCCACCCCAGCAGACCAAAGGCGGGTCTGCCGGGGACCCCGGTATACGGCCGGGGTGAGGGCGTCTGATAAAATCCAGCGCTTTAGCGCTGGTGATCGTTTTCATTCACAATCAAACATGGCCCATGCTCCTCAGGAGATAAGAACTTTTTTCGTCACATCCGTGACAAACAGACGGCACGCATTTTTTAAGAATGCAGACGCCGCCGAACTACTCATTGCCACGCTCTATTTCTATCGCGGCGAAGGAAGATTCGAACTCCATGAGTTCGTAATCATGCCCGATCATTTTCATCTCATCATTACACCCGAGGAGCGGGTCCCGCTGGAGAAGGCCGTGCAATACATCAAAGGCGGGTATGCGACCGTGGCGCGGCGCGAGTTGGGGCTGAGCGGAGTCTGGCAGCCCAAACCTACGAACCATCGCATCCGCGATGCGGCAGATTACGAAAAACATCGCGATTACATTTTTGATAATCCCGTGCGCGCCGGCCTGTCGCCCTACCCGGAGGATTTCCCCTTCTCATCCGCAAAGCGCCGCGAAAATCTTGACCCGCGACCACCAGCGCTAAAGCGCAAAACCTGAAGAGGAAACATTGCTTACCCCGGCCGTAAAGGCCGGGGCTTCCACCCCAAGCACCCCGCGAATCGTATACCGTGCCTACATTCGAGGGGTTTCTGAGGGCCTGATTCAGGGTATCCACCTTGAAGAAGCAGAGTCAGACATCATTGTGGAGCGTCTTGACGGGTCAAAAATGTTTTTGGAAGTGTTTTGCGTGATGCCGTCCTTTCCGCTACCCGAAGAGGATGGGAAACCCAAAGTGTATAGCGTGACGACGCACACACAGACCGAAATGGCTTCGATTCCGCCAAAAGCTTCTTCGCAAAATCTCGAAACAGAACCAACTCTCGAAGCCGCGTGAGAACTTTGCCGTCATAGAACTCAACGATGTCAGCATTGCGGGAGATTTTGCGGTGCTATCCTCGCTGTCGGGCGGCTACAAACTGAAATTGGGGCTTGAGAGTTGCAAGATACTGTCGAGGGGCTACGACTGGGACAACTCGGTGTTTGACGATCCCAGCACACAATGGTTGAAGGGAGTCATCTACTTCAGCTTGGGCGATTTATGAGTCACGAAAGTTCATCTTCAACCCCAAGTTCAGTTCGCAATTCGCTCAAAACCCCAGCCCGTAACCTTTTTATCCTTTTTGCACATTACATCTTTCGCTATTGCATCGCCCAATACTCTACGCTATTATTTCGCTAGCCCTCAGGGGCGGAGTTGAAGTCCGATCTTTGATAATTAGCAATCAGCGGTCAGCACTCAGCGTTCAGCCAGACTGTTTGCAGCCCCGCTGCCGATCAGGTTGGATTTGGGATTGGGATTGGGTCACCCATGCGTGACCCTTGGAAGACGCCTGGGTGACCCTTGGGTGACGCGTGGGTCACGCTTGGGTCGAATGGAACAAGTGTTTTGTTTGCAATAAAGAATGGAAAAGCCGGGGTGGGGGTGGGCGCGCAGAGCGCGCCTAGAGCTACTTTCGCGGCCTTATTTCATACTCCCGCAGCACGCGCGCCAGCGATTCCGGAGCTTCCACGTCCATCTGCACCTTGCTGTCACGATATCCACGCTTGAGGATGTGCGCCCGCGCTTCAATCTGGGCCAGCAGCTTGCCTTCACTCTGGGGGACGCGAATCCGCATGTGCTGGATCGCATCGATCTTGAGGTGGTCATCGATCGCGGCCAGCAGATCTTTCAGGCCAAGTTCTTTTGCCGCCGAAATGTAAACGGTATTCGCGGTGTTGGTCAGCTCGCGGCGCTGGGCCTGCGGCAGCAGATCAATCTTGTTCATCACGCGGACCTGAGGGCGGTCCATCACTTCCAGGTCTTTGAGCACGCTCTCCACCTGGCGCTGCTGGTCATGGGCGGAAGGGCTGGTGACATCGGCCACGTGCAGCAGCAGCGCGGCCCGCTGGACTTCTTCCAGCGTGGCGCGAAAGGCGGAGACCAGCGTGGTCGGCAGGTTGCGGATGAATCCCACGGTATCTGACAACAAGACCTTGCGCTTGCTGGGCAACGTGACGCCGCGCACCGTGGGATCGAGCGTGGCAAACATCTTGGCGGACTCAAGCACGCCCGCGCCGGTGAGCACGTTGAACAATGTCGACTTGCCGGCGTTGGTATAGCCCACCAGCGCCACCGTGGGCAGCGGGACGGATTCCCGGCGCTGCCGCTGCTGGCCGCGGATGCGCTTCACGTCCTCAAGCTGCTGCCTGATGTGGCGGATGCGCCGGTAGATTTTGCGCCGGTCGGTTTCAAGCTGGGTTTCGCCCGGTCCGCGCGTTCCGATGCCGCCGCCCAACTGCGACATCTCAATGCCGCGCCCGGCCAGCCGGGGCAGCATGTATTCCAGTTGCGCCAGCTCCACCTGCAACTGGCCTTCACGGCTGCGGGCGTGGCGGGCAAAGATGTCCAGGATAAGCTGCGTGCGGTCGATCACGCGCGCGTTGACTTCATTTTCAATGTTGCGCTGCTGCGAGGGAGAAAGCTCGTGGTCGATAAGCACCAGGTCGGCGTCAACGGAAGCCACGGCGCCGGCAATTTCCTGGAGCTTGCCCTTGCCGATGAGCGTGGCGGGATCAGGGCGGTCGCGGTGCTGGACGAATTCACCGGCAATTTCCGCGCCGGCGGAAGCCACCAGCTCGCGGAACTCCGCCAGCGATTCTTCCACGCCGACGCGCGAGACACTGCGGCCTTCAGTCCGATCAGCCGCAACGTTGCGCGCGATTACGGCGCTGGGCGGCAGCTCAAGATCGCGGTCCGAACGGGAACGATGGCGAAACTCCAGAGCTACCAGGAACGCCCGTTCAGGACCATCACGACCAGTCTTGATCCCGTCCGACGGTTGAAAACGGCGGGAACGCTGCCCAGGAATAAATTAGCCCTCCGACTTGCCGGTACTGCTCTCGCCTTCCGGTCCCGAGCCATGCGAGCGGCTATCGAAATGGCTGCCTTTGGCCATGACCACGGTTGAGATGGCGTGTTTGAAGATGAGCTGCTCCTGATTGTTGGTTTCGAGGACGACTGAATATTTGTCAAAGGACCTGATACGGCCAGTCAACTTTACTCCGCTCAGTAAATAAATGGTGATCTGGCTTTTGTCCTTGCGCGCGGTATTCAGAAACGAGTCCTGTATGTTTTGTGCCGGCTTATTCTCCATCTGCCGATCTCTCTCCTGTGTTTGCATAGGACCGGAATCAGCCCTTGGTGGCTTTTCTCAGTCATTGTAACTTCTGATCGCCTTCCCGGCAAAAAAGGGAGCTTCAAAGGCCATTGACCACGTAAATGCTAGAATTTTACTGTGTTTCGCAAAATATGAAGAGCGCAAGCCACAAAGCCGCGGCGGAGGTCCCCATGCTGGATCTTTCCCGCCAATATGCCGGGATTCGCAATGAGATTCTGGCCGCCGTCACCCGTGCCTGTGACTCCCAGCGCTACATTCTGGGCGAAGAGGTCACCGCTTTCGAGCGCGAATTTGCCGCCCTCTGCGCCACGGGAGATTGCGTCGGCTGCGCCTCCGGCACGGATGGGCTTTGGCTTGCCCTGGCGGCCGCCGGGGTTGGTCCGGGCGACTCGGTCATCACCACGCCCTTCAGTTTCTTTGCCACCGCCAGCTCTATTCTGCGCGCCGGCGCCAAGCCGGTTTTTGCTGACGTCGATCCGGAAACGCTGAACCTTGACCCGGTGAGCGTTGAGGATCGGCTCAAAACTTCACCGCGGGGCATGCGCGCGCTGATGCCGGTCCATCTCTATGGCCAGTGCGCCGATATGGACGCGTTCCAGCGACTGGCAGCCGAGTTCAAGCTGCACGTGGTTGAAGACGCCGCCCAAGCCGTGGGCGCAAGCTGGAATGGCAAACGCGCAGGCTCGCTGGGCCTGGCTGCGGCATTCAGCTTCTATCCCACAAAAAATCTCAGCGCCTTTGGCGACGCCGGCGCCGTTACCACCAGCAATGCCGCGCTGGCGGAACGCATGCGTTCGCTGCGCAACCATGGCGGCAAGCAGCGTTATTTCCATGATGAAGTCGGGGCCAACAGCCGGCTCGATTCCATCCAGGCCGCCGTGCTGCGCGTGAAGATGCCGCATCTGGCAAGCTGGAATGAGGCCCGCCGCGAACGCGCCCGCACGTATGGCCGTCTGCTCACCAGCTCAGGCCTTACAAAAACCGGCTCGGATTCTTCAGCGCCGGTTGTTCTCTTGAAGACCCTGCCCGGCGCGCACCACATTTATCACCAGTACGTGGTCCGCGTGCGCGATCGCGACAAGCTGCGCGCATTCCTTGGCGAGCGCGGCATCGGCTCAGAGATTTACTATCCCATTCCGCTGCATTTGCAGAAGTGCTTTGCATATCTCGGCCATGCGCCGGGCGATCTGCCGGAAGCCGAGCGCGCGGCGCTGGAGGTGCTGGCATTGCCGATTTTTCCGGAGCTTGAGGAAGAGGAGCAGCGGCATGTGGTGGACTCGATTGCGGCGTTTTATTCCTGAGCTAGTCGCATGGCGAAGACCTACACTGTATTTGTCGACGATAACTTTCATTACATGGATGAGAGTGAGCGTTACAGGCTGGGGGAATTCGCGGACTGCGCCTCAGCGGTGGCGGCTTGCAAGCAGATTGTCGACGAGTTTTTGAACACCTGCGACGCCAAGACCGACGCCGAGATTTACCACCAATACGTTTTATTTGGCGAAGATCCCTGGATCAGCAGCGATGATTCCGAGTGCAAGTTCTCCGCCTGGAACTACGCGCGGGAGCGGGCGAAAGAGCTTGCCCAGAAGGATTAAAAATGTCGCGTGGCGCTTATGCCTCTGACTTTGTCCACCACATCAGCGCCATCACCACCAGGCCCATCACCGCGCCTGCAAGCAGCAGTGGCATGAATGGATACGAGCCGAGTCGCCCCAACGCATCGGGCATTGACCCTGCCTCATTGATCCATAGCCCCGCCAGGAGCAGCAGGGAAAGCACTGCCGCCGCTATTCGCATAATGAATACGGGTCGCTCAATGCGCTGCTTTTCCACCTGCTTCTTCAATATCTGCGCGCGCCACCAGATCGCATCCGGACTTGGCAGCTCCGGCTGATGCTCGGCTGCCATTTTCTTGATGAGGGAGTCGAATTCAAAATCGTTATTCATGGGAACCTCTAAAGCCGGCCTTCTCCAGCAGATCTTTTGCTTTTTCCCGCGCGCGGAAGACCATCACGCGCACGCTCTTCTCTTTTACCCCCAGAATCGCGCCGATTTCCTTGTGGCTCATCTCTTCAACATGCGCCAGCCACAGGATAGCGCGTTCCTGGGCGCTCAGCCGATCGAAAACGGATGCCATGTCGAGCGGCAAATTGAAATTCTGGTGGACATGCTCGGTGAAGTCGCTCATCTCCCACAGCTTTTGTTCCCGCTTCTGTTTGCGCCAGCGATCGCGGAGCAGGTTTGTGCCGGTCTTGTACAGGTAGGCTTTGCGGGGCAGCTCGTCCATGCGCGGCGCGTGGAGCATCCGTATGTACGCCTCTTGCAGTATTTCGTCGGCCGTGGCGGAATCGCCGGCAATGCGGCAGAGATAGCCATGCAGCGTGCGGGCCGTTCGAGCGTAAAAGGCTTCAAACTCGGCCTGGGTCGTGCGCTCGAATTGCCCCGTCTGCACTGCCGTCATCGCGCTCCGCGCGGCTCTCGCCAGAACATCCAAAGCGTTTTACTCCTGGTTCTTCCAGTCAGTTTTTCTGGTCAGAAAATAAGCCACTGCTGATGAGATCAGGAACCCGACTCCCACGAGGAAGGAGATCCAACCGATGCGAAAGCTGACCCATCCGCCAAATCCGCCAACCAGGAATCCCATTCCCGCGAACATGAGCACAAAGCCGGTCTTGATGGAATTCAGGATAGATGCTCGCGGGTTGGTGACGGCATCGGCAAAGCCCAGCACATACTTCTGGCCGGCCGGCGACTGCATGAACTCGGCGAAATCATGCGCGGAGGAAAACTTTTCCAGCAGCGCCCTCTGCATGTCGTTTTTCTGCTTGCGGCGGACAATCGAAGCAAGCAGATAGGCTGCCCAGCCCATCAAGCCAAACGTAACCAACATCAGAAACCATTCTTTCAATTGCCCTTGCGTCATCGGATCCATGTGGCAACTCCTCCAGCCCTGGGACGCCCCGGGCCGGCACAAGGTTAACAGTGCTGAAACTTATTCTGCCTACGAACGTCCAACATAGGGCATAGTAAGGTGGAGGTTTTGCCATGCGGAGACCGGAACCACTTTGGCTGCTTACGGCGCTTTGCGCCCTCAACGCCGCGATGCTGTCTCAAACCTCGCCTGCGACAGCCGCCCAATCGCCGGAGGACAAGGCCAAGCCTCCCTTCATCCTCAAGACCTCCACACACCTGGTGCTGGTGGATGTGGTGGCCACCAACGGCAGGGGCGAACCGGTTACGGACCTGAAAGTTGAGGATTTCGTAGTGAGTGAAGATGGCCATCCTCAGACGGTGCGCAACTTTAGTTTTCAGCAGCCAACCCACGATCGCAGTGATCTTCAGGCCGTGTCGCAGCAATTACCGCCGGGCGTGGTCACCAACATTCCCCGGCATAAAAAGGGCGATATCTGGAATGTGATTGTCCTGGATGCGCTGAACAGCCCCATGCTGGACCAATCGGACACGCGCCAACAGCTCTTGAAAGTGCTGGAAAAGCTGCCCGACCAGCCTGTGGCTATTTACGTCCTGGGGGCGCGGTTGCGGCTTATACAGGACTTCAGCAGCGATCCCGCGGTGCTGAAGCAGGCAATTGCCGCGTTGAAGAACAAAGCGCCTGTGCTTCTGGATAACCCCAAGGGCGGCCATGAAGGTGAGCGTTACCCGGCAGCTTTTTTTGGCGTATTGCCGGAGCAGGCAAAAGCCAGCATTCTCCGCTGGGAAGGTGAAAGCACCGCTTCGCGCACGCGTGACCGCCTACAGATTACCCTGGAAGCGCTCAATGCCATCGCCGCAAATTTGAAATCTCTGCCCGGACGCAAAAACCTGATCTGGGTCTCGGAGGGATTTCCTTTCGCTATCGAACCAGGCCAGGTGGTCCAAGCCCATGAATCTGTGAGTGGCCGCGACTATACCGTTGCCGTATCGAAAACCGCCAATGCGCTCTTCGATTCACAGGTCGCCATCTATCCCATCGATTCCCGCGGCATGGTCCCTTCGCAGGTATATGACGCTGCGAGCAGAGGTTTCGACGCTATTGGACAGGGCGAATCGCAGATCGGCCTGAAGTCCACCGTCAGCGAGCAGAACAACAACCTGGACGTGACCCACGGGTCGATGCAGGAGATCGCCGATCGCACCGGAGGCAAAGCTTTCTACAATCGAAATGAAATTGGAAATGCCATTGTGGAGAGCATGAACGATGGCGCAACGTATTACACGCTCTCCTATTCGCCAAGCAATCGCGATTGGAATGGCAGGTTTCGGCGCATCAGCGTTAAAACCAAACGTTCAGGGGTAAAGCTTCGCTATCGGCTGGGATATTTCGCGATCGAGCCTGCTGTTGCGCCGGGCCGGCAGGAACAAGTTGCCGCGTTCGAGCACGCCATGGATCTCACCACGCCCGCCTCAACCGCGCTTCTTTTCCAGGCGCGGGTCTTTCCGCCCTCAGACAAGACCCAAAACCAGGTCGTGGTGAACTATTCAATAGCTGCCGCCGGACTTTCCTTCGAAAAAGGGGCTGATCAATTGCAGCACGCGAGCGTGAATTGCGCTGTCGAGGTGTATTCAAGCAAAGGCGAAGCCGTAAAAAGAGACGGCACAACACTGACGGCCGCACTGCAACCGGATGTCTATGACAAGGTCGTTCGCGACGGCCTTCCCTGCCAGGAAAAGCTGTCTCTGCCCGCGGGCGATTACATCTTGCGCCTGGGCGTACGTGACAACACAACGGGAACCATTGGCACGACGGATACTCAGCTATCAATTCCTGCCCAGCCTAATTGACGGGTTGAGGGGTATCGCGGACTATGCTGCTGGAAGACTGCGCGATGCTATCTCGGTCAACATCGCTTTGTACTCGCAGGCCGCGCGCCGCAAGCGTGCCTCTTCGTCCGAACCGTTCATGGCATTGGCCGCCATCAGGCAATAAGCCAAACGAAACACCGCATAAGCCTTGATAAAACCGTCAATCCGGGTTGAAGCGTCGTCGCCGCTGGCGCTTCCGTAGAGATCGATAAAGCTTCTTGCCTGCCGTTCATTCATGTGCCACTCAACAATCGCTCCGGCCAGGTCCCACGCGATGTCAGTGGGGCCGGGAAAGAAATGGTCGTCGCCGTGGCTGCCTGAGTCCGTCTTCAGCAAACGGCCCTCCCTGGTCACAAGCCATTCATGCGGCTGCATTCTTCCGTCAGCGATTACGGGATGTTCCAGCCGCAGCTCGACTGGCATCTCCAATCCAAATTCATTCAGGTTGTGCTCCGCCATTTGCTGCAGCACGCTCAGGTCGGTTAGTTCCGCCGGGAAGCTGCGGCGTCGAAACGCGCAGTACTGCGCCATACGCCCCAGCACTTCCGGCGAAATATCTCTCCCCGACAACGAGCGGCCATTAATCCACGGATACGAAGCAAAGCCGTCGCTTTCGCGCCGCGGCAACGGGCCGAATCCGGCAGCAGCCACTTTCAGCTCACGCTCAAACACCTGGTCTCCGTAGTGGCCAAGCCCGGTAAATTTGTACAGCCGCTTATCGTCTTGTT
>DASSXL010000075.1:0-17732 GCA_035703825.1 Candidatus Angelobacter sp. | reverse complement strand
GAGCGCCGCACGCAACTATCGGGCTCAAGCGAGATGCGGCAGAGCATGGAAAGAACGCGGTCGCCTTTTTTCCTGCCAATTTCGTACCACAGTGTGTCACCGATGATGCACGTGATCAGGGCTATCCAGACGGCGACATCAAAGCGCAACTGGCCGCCGGCAGCCAGCGCTCCCGCGGCCACCAGGACAGGGGAAAACAGCAATGGCGCGCCGACACGCTCCAGAAAACCGGAGGCCAGCAACACCAGATAGGGATGGCCAACCACCAGATGCAAGAAGGATTTCACTGAGATGAGGAGTCCTTTAAGCTGCTTTAAGTTACGAAAAGCTGCAGTTCTTTCCGCATTTTAGATAATCTAATGCCTGCGGAGATTCCGATTGCTGAAAATTTTTGCCGTCATTCTCGGTCTTGTGCTCATCCTCATGGTCCTATGGGAGACCTTTGAGACCATCGTGCTCCCGCGTCGCGTCACGCGCCAGTTCCGGCTCACCCGGCTATTCTACCGGTCCACATGGACCCCATGGACATGGCTCGCCAGCCTGCGCAGCAACAAGAAAAAGCACGATTCCCTACTCAGCTATTATGGACCGCTTTCCTTACTACTGCTGCTCGCTCTGTGGGCCGTTACGCTGGTTGCGGGATTCGGACTGCTTCATTACGGTCTGCATGATAGGCTCTCCGGCGCCCTTTTTGACAGCGATTTCGGCAACGCGATGTACCTGAGCGGCACCACGCTGTTTACTCTTGGCCTGGGCGATGTTCTGCCCGCCTCTCCGCTTGGACGTTTTATCACGGTGCTGGAATCCGGAATCGGCTTTGGCTACCTGGCGCTGGTGATCGGATACCTGCCGGTGCTGTATCAGGCGTTTTCCCGCCGCGAAGTCACCATTTCTCTGCTCGATGCGCGGGCCGGCTCGCCGCCCACGGCGTATGAGCTGTTACGGCGGCAAAGCGGAGTGCATGGCATGGAGGCGCTGACCGAGTTGCTGCAGGACTGGGAGATGTGGTCCGCCGACCTGATGGAAAGCCATCTTTCTTATCCTGTGCTGGCCTACTTCCGGTCGCAGCATGACAACCAGTCATGGATTGCCTCGCTCACGGCCATACTCGACGTGTGCTCCCTCGCCATGGTCGGCCTGGAAGGCATGTGCCAATATCAGGCGCGGATGACGTTTGCCATCGCACGGCATGCGCTGGTCGATCTGAGCCAGGTCTTTAGCGCTCCGCCGGAAAAAGAGGAAAAAATCGACCGTCTTCCGCCGGAAGCCTTGGACGAATTACGCAAGCGCCTGCTTGCTGAAGGCTTTGTCCTGGCCGATGGCGACAAAGCTCTGGAAGAACTGCGCCGCCTGCGCGCACTCTATGAGCCTTATGCCCTTTCCCTGGCTACTTATCTGCGGCTCGATCTGCCTCCATGGATGAAAGGCGCTCTCGCCAAAGATAACTGGCAGACCACGGCGTGGCAGCTCAGCCAGGCAAAACAGCAGGCGATCCCGGCGCATGATGAACATAGGTAGAGAGGCTTCTTTCTAACATATCCCAGCCGGACTGCGAGACGTTGGGATCCTACGGTGGGCCTCCCCAAGAAGGCCCACCATGGATCGTCCGTTTGAGAAAACTCAAAGGGAGCGGAGGAAGTTGAGGACGTCCTGCTGTTGCCCAGGAAGCAGGGCGAAGAAGTTATTGACAACTGCGTTGGCTTCAGAACCGCAGAAGGTGACGGTGGTTGCCGGCGCGTGCGGCACTCCGTTGACGATAAAGTTTTGCGACGTGTTAGTGGTGATGCAATTAGCGGCCGGGCTGGCATGCAACCGGATGGCCTTGAGCAGGTCGGCGGTGCGTCCATCGTGCAGGAAGAAGAGCCGCTGGCCGATGCCCCACAGCGGCGCGGTGCGGAACTCGTCAGGTCCGGCATCGCCCTGGCTTACGCCATCCGCCAGCGTGGAGCCCATGTGATGCAGGGCAAAGTCGGAAAACGGCTGGTAAGTAAAACCGCCCATGCCGGTGAAAGGAGACTTTGCCGTCGTTAGTTTGTCTGAGTGGCACAGCACGCAGCCCACGGTACCGAACAGGGCCTGGCCATTCGCTGCCGAAGGCGTAAACGGAACCGGCACGGGAACGGCGTTCAGACGCATGAAAGCCGCGAAGTTTACCTGCAGGGAAGAAATCTGGCTGGCGTCATCGCCCGCGGTTGGCCCCACAGGGATGATCAGGTGGGTGGTATCTTCCGGAGTCACGTTGAACACGCATCCCAGGATGGCGTTACGCTCGTTGGAAAATACGTCATTGGCGATGCCCTGTTCCACGTTGGAAGCTTCGCCGGAAAATATCAGCAGAGACTTGTTTTGCGCCTTCCAGCCGAAGCGCGTGATGGTTCCGTCATTGCCGCTGGTATTGAAACGGCCGGCAATGCCCAGGGCAGCCTTAGCCGCTGCGTTCGCGGCAAGATTCGCCTGAAGGTTGCTATCCGGAGTGTTTTCCACGAAACCGAGCCCAAAGGTTGGCGTAGGAATCCGGAACACAACGTTGTTGTTGGCTAGTTGCGCGGGGAAGTTCTCTTGCGGCAGGCCGCAGCCAGGCGCATCCACGCGACCGCGAATGGAGTACAGGTTGTGCACGCCGCCATCCAGACCGCCAACGGTATTCATGATGAAGCGCGCTTCACGCACCGGACCATTGGGGAAAATGAACGGTGGAACCGCGTTCGCGGCGCCATCCAGCGTCGCCAGCGCGATTTGCGGGTTAGGCACCGGATTCACCGGGCTGTTGAACCCCGGACTGCTGCCGCCAACTGCCGGCTCGGCGTGGCACTGCGCGCAACCGTTGCCGTTGAACCCCGGCCCCAGGCCCAGGCCCGGCTCGCCCGCGATTGTTCCGCTCACGGAAAAGACAGTCTGGAATTGAGCCAGCCCCCCGAACCAAAACGTGGTTTCGTTGAGGTTGAGCGTTGGGACCGGTCCACCGCCGCCAGGAGGGCCTCCCCTTGGACCGGGATCGACCTGTGCTGAAAGGGTTCCGGCAAGCAGCAGCGCTGCTACCACGAACCAACAACGGAGAAAGAGTTGCGAGCCTCTCTGGTAAAGGAGTCGGCTGCAAAGTAAGTCTTTCATTTTTGATTTGCTCCCCGATGTGAAGTCGTTTGGCTCTGGCAGTGGCAGAAAACCACGGATTCAAGAAGATGGGTTATGGGTCTGTTGGGAAACCGATTGCTCAGAGGCCGAACGCGAGACGGAATCTATCACTTTGATCAGAAGGCAAGGCTTGAGAGCGAAGCAAATTTCCAAATCTCGGATGTCAGAATGAAACTGCGGTGTCCCGAATCGGTCCGGGGGCATGGAAACCGTGGCAACGCTTTCGGACTGATCGAGTCATTCCCCTTGGAGGCACCATGGACAAATAGATGCCCAGCCGGCTGGTCGCGGCATCCGTGGGCCAGAAAACGCCGGCAGCCCCGGGAGCACAAGATCACGATGACTGGACAAGACATTTTCTCCTCACGACACAAACGGGCTTCTTGGAAGTGAAAAAGGAGATTCTGGAGGAACCGACGGCAGACCGGAAGCGATCATGTATTGGCCCCCGTATTCAGGGCCGTGTCCCCGGAATAACCGCGGTCACGCTAGCTGCTTCCTCGCTTCAGGATGTGAGAAGAAGGCTTGCGGAATTCAGCGCATGATCGAGATACAATCATTCCATGGTTACTACACCTGTAGATACCGTCACATACTCTGAAGCCGCACGGCGCATGCTGCGCCCGGAAGACTGCGCGCTCGCCGTGATCGACATTCAGGAAAAACTGCTGCCGCAAATCTTTGAGACAGAACGCGTGCTGCGCAATGCGCAACTGCTCGTCCGCCTGGCGGATATCTTGTCGCTGCCGGTAATCGTAAGCACGCAATATGAAAAGGGACTGGGGAAAACGGTGGCGGAGATCAGTTCACTTCTTCCTGACATGAAGCCCCTGGACAAGCTGGAATTCGGGTGCTTCGGCAACGGCGAATACTGCTCCGCCGTGGGCAGGCTGGCGAACCGCACCACGCTGCTGTTGTGCGGGATCGAATCGCACATCTGCGTGACGCAGACCGCGCTTGGCGCATTGAACCAGGGGTTGAACGTACACGTTGCCGCTGATGCCGTGAGTTCCCGGACGGAGCTGAACTGGAAGCTGGGGCTGAACCGCATGCAGGCCGCCAGCGCGGTACTGTCATCGACCGAGATGATGATCTATGAACTGCTGGGCAAATCAGGCACACCGGCGTTTAAAGAGATGCTGAAGCACTTAAAGTAAAGCTTGAAGAGCCACGGTCTTCTCCGTCAGATCAGAATCAGATCAGAAGAAGCCGCGCCAAAATGTTTTGTCTCTAAATTTGCCCCAGAGTGTGCTGTTTTGAACAGTTCCTGTTAATGCCCGGATGTTTCAATATTAGAAACGGCCGCTATATCTGAGAGCCTTCTTCAAGGGGCGCGCACCACTCGAGATCAGGCCAGATCAAGGCAAGATCGTCTGGAACCGCTATACTGGAAGAGCATATCAGCCAGGATGGATTAAGAGATGATTTTGCAGAAGAGGCCTAATGCGAGTGCACTTAGTGAATCCGAGCGATACTTCGTTCGGAACCGCAGTAATCACCCCCCGCTGGCTGTATGTTCTTGCCGCCGCTACACCCACCTCTCTTGGCGACCCGGTTATCTGTGACGAAACCCTGGAACAGGTCAACCCGCTGAACATCGATCCAGGCGATGTGGTGGGCATAGGAGTCCACACCGGCAACGCGTTGCGTGGTTACGAGATTGGGCGCATTGCGCGTGAGCGCGGCGCCACCGTGATCTACGGCGGTATCCACCCCACTCTGTATTCTGAAGAAGCATTCGAGCGAGGCGCGGCCCATGCCGTGGTGAAGGGTGATGGCGACCAGGCATGGCCGGACGCCCTTACGGATTGCGTCGAGGGCAGGCTCCAACGAATTTACGAAGGCGGCCGAGTCGGGGCTGAGCGATTTAAGTCGGCACGATGGGACCTGCTGCCGCCTGACCGCTACATGTGGGCTTCCGTTCAGACGGTCCGCGGCTGTCCCAAGCATTGCTCGTTCTGCTCAGTGTGGCGCACGGATGGCCAAAAGCCGCGCCAGCGCGCTTCAGACACCGTGATTCAGGAAATCGTGGATCTGCGGCGGCTGGGCTATCGCTACATTGCCCTGGCCGACGATAATTTTTATCCCGTCTCTCTCACCGACATCAAACTGGCGGAGCGACAGAACAATCATGTGCGCGTGGCCGAACTGAAAGCCATTCGCGGCGAACGGTTTGAGTTGATGTCGCGCCTGGCGATGTTGCCCAAAGACATGGTCTTTTTTACCCAGATCACAATGGAAGCCGCGGAAGATCCGCAATTTCTGGATGCGATGCATGCCGCGCACATCAAGGGCGCGCTCGTAGGCGTGGAAGCCGTGACCCCGGAAGGGCTCAAGGATGTTTATAAAGACTTCAATTTTTCCGGCGAAGAACTTGTCCGCCGCTTGCATGAATTCAAGAACCACAAAATACACATTCTCGGGTCGTTCATTTTCGGCTTGCCCTCTGACCGGCAGGCCACATTTGACGCCACGCTCAATCTGGCGCAGCGCGCAGGCGTGACCTTTGCGCAATTTGTGATGCTTACGCCCTTCCCCGGGACGGTGGACTTTGAGAAATGGGAAAAAGCCCAGCCCGACAGCGCGCGGGTGAATGATATCCCCCTGAGCCGGTTCTGGCTGATTCCGGCGAGTATCCGCCCAAAAATGTTTATGGAGCATCCGGTGATGAGCTGCGATGAGATACGCATGCGGACGCAGGGCGTGTGGGACAAATTCTATAGTTTCAAATCGGTCTGGCAGAGATCCAGCTGCACTCCCAACTTCAAATCACGCCTGGCATTTGTGTTTATTTCCAAACTCTACCGGCAGATGTACGCCGGCACCGGCATCTCCACGGACAGCGCGCGGCGGAACAAGGCGAGTTTCTGGGCGCGATGGCTGGCCAAGCCATGCCGCCGGCTCTTTACCTCAAAACCAATGCCGGGATTGCAGGTGCCAATGCGCCCGGCACGGCACGTGAGTGGAGAGGTCCTTAGCGAGGCATAAGAGGTTAGGTCACAGGACTGCGCGGCGTTTTGTTGCAGCCCGGTTCTGGCTTGAACAAAAACACTTGCAGCGCAAACAGCGCCGGGGCAGCGATTGTCTGGCTTCGAATTAGCCTGCTTCTTCTTCGCTGTCGTCGATCAGGCGCTCGCCTGTTACTCGCGTTTCTCCGCCAACAAGTTCCAGCCTGATGGGAGCTTCACCTGAAAACTTTTCCACCAGCTCCGCCAGCCGCTGCGAGTGCGTAACGATCCAGAGCTGGGAATACTTCCCTGCATTCACCAGTTGGCGGGCCAGAGGCTCCAGCAGGTCAGGATGGAGGCTGGTTTCCGGCTCATTGAGCGCCAGCAATGCCGGAGGATGCGGGCTCAGCAACGCGGCCAGCAGACAGAGATAGCGCAGCGTGCCATCTGACAGTTCGCGTGCGCGCAGCGGACGCCGCAGTCCCGGCATGCGCAGCAGCACGGCAAACATCCCGTTGTCTTCATCATGCTCGATTTCAAGAGACGCCCCGGGAAAGGCCTGGCGGATCGCCTCATGCAGATCCTGCGACTGCCCGACTTCATTGATGGTCTGAAGCGCCGCCGCAAGATCGCGTCCGTCATGCGCCAACACGGGCGTGCGCACGCCAACCTGCGGATGGCGCAGCGGTGACTCGGCGTCCGTGCGGAAGTGATGATAGAAGCGCCAGCGGCTCATCTCCGTGCGCAGCGACGAAAGCTCAGGATAAAGATGCGGCTCACGGAGCTGTGAGAGAACAGACTCGGTGGGCAGCAGCTCGCCGGAATAATCGGCCAGACGCTCATCGTTATCCAGAATCCATGCGCCTTTGGGCGAGCGCTCAAAGAACGTGACCTTAAGACCGTGCGGCGCGTCCATCCAGACGCGCTCTTCCTTCACTTCAGGGTCGAGCGAGAACGCGGACTTTTCTCCAGAACTCTGCTTTGGCAGGCCGCATACCAGCTCGTAAGAAAACGGATCGGTCTTGATGCCCAGCGTCATGCGCGCGCCATCCATGCGGATGGTGCCCATCGACCGGCTCTTGCGCGTGCCAGCCCAAAGTACTGAAGGCATGCCGCCCTCTTCGGCGATCACCTGGGCAAAGCCGCCGGCGGCCGCCTTGGCCAGAAGGAACACGGAGTTATAAAGGTTGGTCTTGCCCGTAGCGTTGGCGCCCGTAAGAACGTTGATCTGGCTCAGATGCAAACGCAGGCTGCGTACTGATCGATATCCGGTGACATGAATTTCACGTATGGCCACGGATGAATATTAAATGAAAGGCGGCGCATCGTGACGGAGACTGGCGGGAAATGGCAAAGTTTTTTGCCGATTATCCTGTTGATTCCGAACGCTGGGTTCTCAGTACAATAGTGCCGATGCCAGAAGGACAGCTATCACCAACGCTGGTAAACGACGACACGTTTCGCCGGTTGTGCCGGGCGCGCGATCTGCTGGCTGAACAGTATCAATCGCAAATCTTTCTGGAAGCCGCCGCGCGCGAAGCCTGTCTCTCCCCGTTTCACTTCCACCGGCTGTTCCGCGCGACCTTCGGGGAAACACCTCATGACTTCCTTACCCGCAGGCGCATGGACTACGCCCGCCGTCTTCTGGCTTCAGGTGAGATGACGGTCACCGAGGTTTGTTTAGAGGTCGGCTATTCCAGCCTGGGGTCGTTTAGCTCAAAGTTTCAAAGCCTGGCCGGGGTGCCGCCGACGCAATATCAGCGTGAAGTCCGGCGGGTCTTTGGCTTTCAGCGGCCATGGAAGATCATGCTGGTGCCTGCCTGCTATTTCTCCTCTTACGGCGCGTAAAACAGCAAGAACCAAGAAGCGCAGCGCCACTCCTTCGATTTAGGATGTGGAAGCGAAGGAGGAGCGCCCATGATACAGCGTATGTCACATTCCGCAATTTTCGTCCTTGACCAGGACGTGGCCAAGGATTTTTACGTAAACAAACTTGGATTTGAAGTGAGCACGGATGAGTCCATGCCGAACGGCTTCCGCTGGCTCACGGTAAGTCCCAAGGGCCAGAAGGACCTGCAAATTATCCTGATGAAAGTGGCCCCGTCACCTTTCGAAAGCTCCAACGTGCAGAAGATCCAGCCGCAGGACGTGGAGACGATCCGCGCGCTGATGAAGAAAGGCGCGTTTGGCGCCGGCGTTTTTCAAACCGCCGATTGCCGCAAGACGTACGAAGAGATGAAAGCCAAAGGCGTGGAATTTCTTTCTCCTCCCAAAGACCAGTTTTGCGGCACTGAAGCTGTTTTCCGCGATCCATTCGGCAACTGGTTCAGCATGACCGAGCCCAAGAACATGTCATAGCCGGGCGACAATCTGCGGCATACAGCGCGTGCCGCGTCTTGCCGCTTGAAGCGCCGCACGGCCTCTCCTAACCTGCTTGAAGGAAAGAGAGGTCACATGTCGGCTATTGACTGGCTGCGCATTCTCTACGGCTTTCGCTACTGCCTTCGGTGGAGCATCGCCCTGTTTATGGTGACGTTCGCGACCAAACCGCACGAGAAGGCCAGCCTTCCATCGCCGCAAACTGAGCCGCTCATTCATAGCGCAGGGCCACCATAGGATCGACTTTGGTGGCGCGTCGCGCGGGCAGGTACGATGCCAAAAGCGCCACAGCAAAAAGCAGCAAGGCCACCGCCGCGAAGGTCAAAGGATCGGCGGCGCCAACCTCAAACAACATTGACTGCAAAAAGCGCATGAGAATGAACGAGCCCGCCAGTCCCAGGAAAACTCCCACGGTGGTGGTGATAGCGGCCTGGCCCAGCACAAGGCGCAGCACATTCCCCGCACTCGCGCCCAGCGCCATGCGCACGCCTATTTCGCGCGTGCGTCGAGCCACCGAATACGCCAGAACGCCATAGATTCCTGCGATCGCCAGTAGCAACGCAGTGCCGGAGAAAATACCGATCAAGACCAGGTTGAAGCGGCGCGCGCCGGTTGATGCCGCGAATATCGCGGTGAAGCTGCTCGTGCTCGGTGGAACGTCGGGATCAAGATCGCGAACAATTTTTCGCGCCGACGCAATCACCGATGCCGGATCGCCGGCGGTCCGCACCACGGCGCTGAAGTGGCTGGTGGCCTGCGGGCGCTGGCGATAATTGACGTAAATGGTGGGCCGCGGCGGCGTTTCCAGATTGCGCTCGCGCACATCGCCAACAACGCCGATTACAGTCAGCAGACGCGGGTCGCCATCCATATTGCCGAATTCGATGGTGCGTCCAATGGGATCTTCATTGGGCCACTTCTCGCGGACCAGGGACTGGCTGATCACGGCCACATGAGAGGCGTCCGCCGCGTCACGGTCATCGAACAGGCGACCCCGCAGCAGAGGTACCCCGAGGCTGCGGAAGTAGCCCTCGCTCACGGAAGCGTAGTCGGCTGAGCCGCCCGCCCTGGGATCGCGGAAGAGCTGGGTGAAGAAATCGACAAGTTCTTTCATGAGCGGGCTGTCTTCCGCGACGTTGCCCCGTGCGACGCGATTGATCATGTCCTGTGTCTGCGCCGAAAGCTGTTGCTGGTTTACAACGGCAAAACCGCCATAGGAAGAGATTCCCGTAGCCAGCGGCAAAGCATTGGTGCCGCCGACTTCCTCAACACCGGGCAGCGCGCGCAAACGGCTGAACAAATCATTCAGGAACTGGACGCGCCGGACTTTCATCTCGGGCGCAAAAGCCGGAGGCAAAGCCAGGTCGATGGTAACAACATGTTCCGTGCGAAATCCCGGATCGACCGAGAGGACCCGCATCAGGCTGCGGCCAAGCAGGCCGGCGCCGATCAACAGGGTCATGGTAATCGCCAACTGCATCACCACGATGCTGCGGCCGATAAGCTGCGTGCTGAAGCCTCCGGCGCTGCCCCTCCCGCCTTCGGCAAGCGTGGCGCGAATATCGTCTGAGCCGGCGCGCAGCGCGGTGAATGTTCCAAGGCCCACGGCCACCGCCAGGCAAAGGCCAAGGGCAAAGAACATGACCGGCAAATTCATCGATACGCCGGCAAGCCCGGGTGTATCCGGCGGGGCCAGTCGCAGGAGCCAGTGAACGCCCCAGTAGGCGGCCAGCACTCCAAAGACGCCGCCGGTAAGCGAAAGCAGAAGCGTTTCCGCCATGAACTGGCGGACCATGCGGCCACGTGACGCGCCCAGAGCTGCGCGGATAGCCAATTCGGTTTCACGCGCCGCCGCCTGAGCCAGCAGAAGGTTCATGACGTTGGCGCACGCCACCAGCAGCAGAAAAGCCACAGCTCCAAGCAGGATCAGGAGCGATGGCCGCACCGTACTGGTCAGCGCGTCCTGCAATGGCACCACGGAGACTGCGACCAGATCGACGTCATTGCCATACTGCTTCTTGATTGAGGCGGCAATCGCTGAAAGGTCATTCCGCGCCTGCTCCAACGTCACGCCATCGCGAAGGCGCGCAATCGCCTCCCAGTTGTGCGCGGTGCGAGAAGGCAGCGGCGGAAAAAGTTCTCGCGGTATCCATACGTCAGCCTCATCAGGAAAGCGGAACCCGGCGGGAAGCACGCCGATCACCGAGGCCGACTGGTTTTCCACGCGCAATTTCACGGTGGAGAGGTCGTCGGCGGAATTCAGATACTGCTTCCAATAGCCGTAGCTCACCAGCACCACGGGGCCCGCGCCTGGTTTTTGATCTTCCGGCGCAAACCCCCGGCCGCGAAATGGAGAGACTTGCATCAGCGGGAAGAAATCACTGGAGACGTTTGCCACCTTCAACCGCCTGGGCTCAGAACCACCCGATACCGATGACAATCCGGAGCTGAACTCAGCCAGCCCCTGCAAGGAGCGGTTCTGCGCGCGTAAATCCTGGAAGTTCGGATCGGCCAGGTTCGAATCGACGCCGCTGTTCTCTTTTTCCCATATCTGTACCAGTTGTTCCGGGCGGTTGAAGGGCAACGGCCGCAACAACACTCCGTACACCACGCTGAAGATGGCCGTGGTGGCGCTGATGCCCAGGGCCAGGGTGAATACGGCGATCAAAGTGAATCCGGGGTTCCGCCGCAAAACACGCACGCCGTAGCGCAAATCCTGGAACCAATTGCCGATCCAGTTTGTACCCCACATGCCGCGAGTAACTTCCTTGATCAAGCTCACATTGCCCATCTCGCGGCGGGCGGCGTAGCGGGCTTCCTCGGGGGTTTCACCGCGCTCAATGCGGTCGCGCTCAGCCATGCTCAAGTGGCTGCCAATCTCGTCGTCCAAATCCTGCTCGCGCTTGTCTTTGCTGCCAAAGCTCATGCTTTGCCCTCCCCTGCAGACGGATGAAGAATACCGGCCATTGCCTCCATCACCTGCTTCCAGCGAGACCGTTCTGAAGCCAGTTGCTTTCTGCCCTGCGCCGTCAACCGATACTCTTTTACGCGCTGCCGGTTTTCTGAAACCTTCCATTCTGAGTCGATCCAACCCTGCTTTTGCAGCCGGTGCAGCGCCGGGTAGAGCGATCCCGTATCCACCTGGAAGACCTCCCCCGACTGGCTGCGGATGGCCTGGCTGATGCCGTAACCATGTTGCGGCCCCCAGCGCAGGGTTTGCAGAATCAGCAGATCAAGCGTCCCTTGCAATAGTTCGATCCGGTTTTGATAGCGCTGTTTCCTTGGCATGTAGAGAGCCTACACCCATGGGGGTAGATTGTCTACAGGCTTCATGTCCCGCCGGAAATTTCACCGCGGAGACGCGGAGGCGCGGAGAAGGGCCAAGCCTTACCGCGGATGAACCATTGCATGGGGCGATGGCCTCGCCCTGAGTGATGAAAAGAATCCGCAGTGGGTCAGTTTGAATTTCCACAGCTTTTTAAGTTCGATAAAAATTCTTACCCTCTGTCATCCTGAGCGACTCCGAGGGATTCCCGCGTAGCGGGAGACCGAGGGGGAGTCGAAGGACCCCGAGAATGCGCCCTGTGCCATGCCGTAACAGGGAATTCTACCTAGGATCTGCTCGGATTTCTTATAGCCTGCCAGCCACAGCTTAGGATGCAAAATGCATGGGTAGAATTCCCTGAAGCGACCTGGAGAGAAAATGCATTCTCGGGATGCTTCGACTTGCGCTTATCCCGGCTTCGCCGGACACGCGCGGCGCTCAGCCGGACAAGTCCGAAATAGTTTTGGTAAAAATCAAATTATAAAAACTGTGGAAATTCAAACTGACCTACTACCAAAGGATCTCGAGATTTGCCAACAACAGAACGGGGAATCAATTTGCTTTGCGCGAAAACTTCTAAACGTCTCCGTTTGGGATCAATAAGTTATACGCATTTTTCGGAACAACGCGGATTGGCGCGGATATGGATAGGAGATTAGGAATCAGTTGGGGTGCGGCGAAGGCGAATACCGAAACGAATTAATGATTAGGGAGCGCCAATTGCAATTCGGCCGTTGTTAGTGATGTACCATCGCCTCTTCTTTGTCTCTCCAGGCGTGATTACAATCCATTGGTCCGCTACCAACCCCCGCGCCTTAAGTTCGTCCATCATCTTTTCGACTTCCGGTCTGGGAATCCCTGTCTCCCTTCCAAGCCCAGTTCTGGTCCTGAACGATTTCCCTTTCGCCAAACTTTCCAGAAGCTTCCTTTCATTCGGATGAATTGCAGGTTGGGTGGCCGCCAACGCTAAATTTGCGTTGGTGGGAACTTCAGCCTCCGTCTCTTTGTCCAGGATCGGCTGAATTACCGACTGAGTTGCGGTGGCTTTCTTATCCGCCTGGCGCGCTACGTTTTTGGCCTCCTTGGCTTCTTTTAGGATGCGGTCTGACAGCGTTTTAATGAAAGCAGTAGAAGAGATCGCCGCTACTAAGCAGAAACCTAAAAATACAAGGATTTTAGATAAATCAGCCACGGCGGGCTTACCATCTGCGCCTGGAATACCTTTTCGAATTGCATCGAGGAGATCGCTCGAAATCATATTTAGAAATAATGGAACGAGCAAGGCCGCAGCAATTCCTAATGCCGCACTCTTCCCGAAGTTGCGTCCCTCGGGATCTTCCTTTTGGCTAAGAAAATAATTTACTAGTCCGCCAAGAAGCCCCGAGAACACCATGATGCTACCAATGACCACAAAGAAGGTCGTCTGTCCCACAGGAAAGTCTCCTAAGTTAACTCGAGGGGCAATGATGACGGTAAGAACCAAGACAACTCTAGTCATAGAACGGGAATTTCCCAGAAAATTGTGAATTTGCTGCGAGTGCAGTTTGGCTATCCGCTGCTTGTCTATTACGATTATAGATTTTCAATAATCATTACGCAGGCTCATCCTTTGTAGGTGGGGACAGACAGGATGAACAATGTTTCGAGAGAACTCCCTAAGGCGGCATGGTAAAACACGTATTCTCGGGATTCCTCGACTCCGCTTAGTCCCCTTCCCCCTCGGCAAGCTCAGGGTCAGGGTCCCGCGCGGTCGCTCGGAATGACAGACTGAAAGAGACCTGGACGGCATGAGTAAACTCATGCCCTGACACTTGTGAGGCGTGTGGACACGATAACGTGATGTCAAAATGATTCAGGTTTTCGCAGGCGGTGGATACGATAACCTGATGTCAAAAGAATTCAGGTTTTCGCAGGCGAGGGCTTCTCATACCCCATCAAGCCAAAATCGGGCTTAATGGGGGCCCGGTCTGCACTCCACAGTTGATTTTGAAAACCGTTTTCAAAATCGATTTGCTCCGGAGAGCAGCTTTGTCAAGATGTCCTATTTCGCGCCGTTTCCAAAATGAATTTCCTTGACTCCAGAAGGCGTTTCGCCGATAATTCGCAAGCGTTCGACCGAGAGCGGCGTCGGCGGGGAAACCCGGAAAGGCCAGCACCCCTGCAGTCTGTGGGCCACCGTTGGGTCGACAGTTACCGCAGCCTCTGGTGGACTAAAGCGCTGGGAAAAACTGAGCTTTAGAGCTGAACATCTGCCACCGCCGCCAGAGTGGGTGGGAGAGGTGTGCTTGCGGCCCGAAGGCCGCGAGCAGTTAGCCAAGAACAAGCCTCTAGCTCCTAGCCGCTAGCTCTTAGCCAGAAAAATTCCAAACACCAAATATTCGCAGGCGGGCTTCTCGACCCCATCAAGCCAAAAGTGGGGTCGATGAGGACCCGAAGCCTAAAGCAAAAAGACTTACAGGCAGGAGTGCCTGTGCCACAAAAACAAAATCAGCACCAAACCGCCACCCGCGCAAGCCAAAACCGGGCTCACGCGGCGTCCGCTAACGCCACACGACCCCCCTTACCCATTACGGGCTAAAAAGCCTGTGCCACCAAAAAACCAAAAAATCAACAGCCACTCAAACCAGGGTGGCTTTTTTCATGGAGAAAATATGACCAGAGAAGAAGTGATTGCCGCGACGAAAGAATGGACGGCCAAGCTCGGCCATGTCCCCAGCCAGGCGGAACTGAAGAAAACCGCCGGCGTGATGGCATGGCACATCCGAAAGACTTTTGGAACCTACGGACGGACGCTGAAAGCCTGCGGGCTGGAGCGGACTGGCAGCGGCTATGCCCTAAACCACCGAACAATGTTTGAGGCATGGGCCGGAACGGCCCGCGAACTGGCGAAGGTCCCCACGGCATATGAATATGAAGAGCGCACCAAACTTCACGCAACGACACTGGTAAGGTGGTGCGGAAGATGGAAAAATGTACCGGAATGCCTGCTGGAATACATGCGAAAACAACACCTGGAAGCAGAGTGGAAAGACGTGCAAGAAGTGATTTTGGAGCATTTGAAATCGCCAAACCGGAGTCGAGGACCTAAGAGTGAAGTTTGCCGTCCACTTCCTGCTCCCCTGATCATGTTTGATGAGCCAATGTATGGAGCGCCCATGATGAGCTCTCCGCTGGCCTTTGCCCCTATCAACGAAATGGCGGTGGTTTTTCTGTTTGGCGCCGTAGCCAGACAGATGGGTTTTGTGGTGACTCGGCTGCAACCGTCATTTCCGGACTGCGAGGCGCTACGCCGGGTGGACCGGGACAGATGGCAACTGAAGCGGATTGAATTTGAATACGAAAGCCGCAATTTCATTTTGCATGAGCATGACATTCAGGGATGCGACATCATCGTGTGCTGGAAGCATAACTGGCCAGAGTGTCCGCTGGAGGTAGTGGAGCTTAGCAAACTCGATTGGAGCAAATTGATGAGCATCGAGCCACTGAGCTAGATCCTTAGTTGACGATGGCCGGGCGGCCCATATCCTTTCGCAGAAGCTGGCTCTTGTTTTTTAGCTGCTGCGAAAGGGTGGGATTCGATCCGACACGCAGGAAACCCGCCAGCCCCCTGGGTACTGAACCAGATTCCAAAGCCTATTGAGACTTGTTGAACTCTGTTGCTTCTAAATGATTGATATGAATCTGTTGCAGGCCGTTTGCAGAAAGCTATTGGGCTTTAGTGAAACTCAAGGCTCTTACCGTCACATTTTTGCCTGCAATGCAAGTTTCTCTTTTGATTGAACATCACGTCATGGCTAAGCCCGTCATCCACATCTCCGAAATTGAAGCAGCCAACAACTTTGTTCGCTTTTGGCTGGCGTGCGAGCAGGCGCCGAAGTTGTGATAGAGCATGACAAGTTGCCTGTAGCCGTGATCCATGCGCCGGCTCCCCCGCGCCGCCCCATCTCCGAGTGCATTGCGCTGGCGAAAGCACACGAGGAAGAAACCGGAGAAGTGCCGATAATGGATGCTGATTTCGCCGCCGATATCGAAAGAAATCATCAAGAACCGTGAAATGTGGAACCCGCCCCACGTGGGAATAATCCTTGATTCCAGCGTGATCATCACTGAATCCTCGAACAGGTGCGGGATCGCGGTGTCCTGGCCGACCGCTCAGGCTAACGCTTTTTGTTCCTATTCAGGGGATTCATCGGGTTGTTCGGATTCAACGGACTATTCGGGTTGGCAGGATTATTTCTGTTCAAGGGGCTGGCAGGGTTCATAGGATTCATAGGGTTCAGAGGGCTGTTGGGGTTCGCAGGATTGTTTGGAGAATGTCTCCATCGCCGCCTCCGCTCCTCTTCAATCTGCCGCGCTCTCTCCGCTGGATTAGTCATGGGCCCTCTTAAAATCGGTCGACGAAGGCTCGATTTGTCTCCGGGGAGCTGGGACGATGACAGAAATCGGATCAATTTGATCACGATAATCAATGCGACTAGAACGAGTACTGCAAGAATCAATGGTGACATTACAAACTCCGCAGAGGGAAGGCCTTAAGCGAATCCCTATCAGGGCAAGCGCCTGAAAATACTGCTACACAAGTTCAGTTGTCAAGAGCAAAAAAGGCCCTAAGCATGTGGATCGGGACAGATGGCACTGGAGCGATGAATTTGAAGCGAAAACCGCCATTGATCTAGGTTGTTAATCGGCGAGAGCTCGCGATTGATCGACACGCCCCCTATAGTTGTCCCCATTCCGCCTGCGGGTTTAAACTTTTGCGCATGAAAAGAACCCTGGCTGTCATTATCTTTTTGTTGCTCTGCCTGTCCACGGGCTTTGCCCAGGATTGGGCCAAACAGAAACTGGAAAAATCGCCCCGGCATGGCGAGTGGGTGCCGATCAAGCACGACAATCGCACGGTGCAGGCCTTTGTGGTCTACCCGGAAATCAAAGCCAAAGCGCCGGTGGTGATTGTGATCCATGAGATTTTTGGCCTAACCGACTGGGCGCGCAGCGTGGCCGACCAGCTTGCCGCCAACGGATACATTGCCATTGCTCCCGACCTCCTTTCCGGCATGGGACCAAAGGGCAGCGGGTCGAGCGAATTTTCCGGCTCTGATGCGGGGAAAGCTATTTCCTCTCTTGATCCTGATCAGATCACCGCCGACCTGAACGCTGTGGCCGACTACGCCAAGAAAATTCCGGCGGCCAACGGCAAGATTGCCGTCGGGGGATTCTGCTGGGGCGGCACACAGACATTCCGCTTTGCCACCAACCGCAAAGACCTCTCTGCGGCGTTTGTCTTCTATGGTCAAGGCCCGCCGGACGTCTCCGCCATTGCGGCGCCCGTTTATGGCTTCTATGCCGGCAATGATGCTCGCATCGGCGCAACGGTCCCAGGGACCACCGAGGCGATGAAGAAGGCCGGAAAGAAATATGATCCGGTGACCTATGACGGCGCAGGCCACGGATTCATGCGCGCCGGCGAGGACCCGGCCAACACGAATCCTGACAACAAAAAGGCCCACGATCAGGGCTGGGAGCGCTGGCTGGGATTGCTGAAATCGATGTAGCTGTGGCGTGATTCGCGAAAAAAGGGCGCCGGGCGCAGCCGGCGTCCTTTTTATTTTCATCTGCAAGCCTTTTGAAGTCAGCCGCTTGGGATAACCTTTGTTCAGCGGCCTCGTCTAATGGAACCAGGAACCCGTCTGGGACGTATTCAACGGCAGGGGAAGTCTTGCCCCAAACCGACCTACAAAGACAGGAGGCGAATATGGACCGTCAGAATCAGCGCGTGATCGGATGGCTGGTGGTGATTGTTGGAGTGATTGCCCTGGCCGCGCCCACGCTGCGTAGCCAGTCCGCAAGCGGCGGAAGCGACCAGGCAGAACGCTTTCAGAAGACCTTTACCATGGCCAACGGCGGCACGCTGGATGTGGACAATTACAAAGGCACCATTCACGTGACGG
>DASSXL010000048.1:0-14491 GCA_035703825.1 Candidatus Angelobacter sp. | reverse complement strand
TACACGGGGCAGGAAGACATCTGCGTAGGCAGTCCGATTGCGAACCGGCAGTATGGAGAGACGGAAGGCTTGATCGGGATGTTCGTCAACACGCTGGCATTGCGCAGCCAGGTGAGCGGGGCAGACAGGTTTGCGGATCTGCTGACGAAGGTCAAGACGACGTGTCTGGAAGCATACGAGCACCAGGATGCGCCGTTTGAGAAAGTGGTGGATCTGCTGCGTCCCCAGCGCAACCTGGCAGTCAGCCCCTTATTTCAGGTGACGCTCACTTTGCAAAATGCCGAGAAGGAGTCGCCAGCCTCGTCCATCCAGGGCTTCGCATTGGAAAGCGGCATCAGCAAATTTGATCTTAGTCTTGCGTTCATAGAGGCCCCGCAAGGGCTGGCCGGGTCGATCGAATACAGCACGGCGCTGTACAAGCCACAGACCATCGCGCGCACGCTGGAGCATTTCACAGCCTTATGCAAGGCCATCACCGCCACGCCTGCCGCTAAGATCAGCGACTTGGACTATATCAGTGGCGCAGAAAAACACCAGTTGCTAGTGGGCTACAACGATACCAGGGCGGATTACCCCAAAGACAAATGTATCCATCATTTATTCGTTGAGCAAGTCTCGCTGCATTCAGAGAAAACTGCTGTTGTTTGCGGAGATGAGCAACTGACCTACGCTCAGCTCTTTGAGAGGAGCCAGAATCTGGCTTTGTATTTGCAGGCGCAGGGCGTGAAGCCGGACAGTCTGGTGGGCATTTGCCTGGAAAGATCGCTGGAGATGGTGGTTGGACTGGTGGGCATCATGCAGGCCGGGGGGGCGTATGTGCCGCTCGACCCCGATTATCCCGAAGAGCGCCTGGCTTACATGCTGCAAGACAGCAAGGCAGAGATCGTGCTTACGCAAGAAAAATTACAGAACAAGCTGGCCACACTGGTCACGGCTAATACGCGGCTCGTGGCATTGGATCGGCAGTGGCCGGAGATTGGCGAACACGCCGCTTGCCTCCAGGCAAAGAATGTCCAGCTTCAACAACAGGTCGAACCTCATCATCTCGCATATGTGATCTACACCTCCGGATCAACCGGCCAACCCAAAGGGGTAATGAATGAGCATCGTGGCGTAGTGAACCGGCTTATCTGGATGCAAAGCGCTTATGGGCTGTGCACGGAAGACGCGGTGTTGCAAAAGACCCCGTTCAGTTTCGATGTGTCAGTGTGGGAGTTTTTCTGGCCACTCCTTACGGGCGCCAGGCTGGTAATGGCTCGACCAGAGGGGCACAAAGACCCGGGCTATCTCGTTGACACCATACGCCGGAACGGGATCACGACGCTGCATTTTGTTCCTCCGATGCTGCAGGCATTTTTAGAGCATTCGCAGGTGGAACAATGTTCCAGTTTGACGCGAGTGATATGCAGCGGTGAAGCGCTGCCGTCCATGCTCGCGCATCGTTTCAAAGAACGCCTGCCCGTAGCAAGCTTGTACAACTTGTACGGTCCCACAGAAGCCGCTGTTGACGTGACAGAGTGGACTTGCCCGCCGGAAAAAATACCCACCATTATTCCAATTGGCCGCCCAATAGCGAATACGCAGATGTATGTCCTGGATCGGCAGGGCAAGATTGTTCCAATGGGAGTGATTGGAGAACTTTACATAGGAGGGGTACAGGTAGCGCGCGGCTATTTGAACCGGCCGGAACTGACCGCCGAGCGATTTTTAAGAGATCCGTTCAGCCCTGACGCCGGGGCGCGCATGTATAAAACCGGCGACCTGGGTCGCTGGCTGGACGACGGCACAATCGAATATGTGGGACGCACCGATTTTCAGGTGAAGATTCGCGGCTTCCGTATTGAGTTGGGAGAGATCGAAGCCCGGATGATGGAGCATGCGGGGATACAGGAAGCAGTAGTGCTGGCGCGGGAAGATGCGCCTGGAGAGAAGCGCCTGGTTGCCTACTACACTCCTTCACCTAAGCACGCTTCTCCTGTAGCTCAACTTCTGCGTCTTAGAAAGACGGAAAATGGACATGCCGCAAAGTATTGCACTTTGCCAAATGGCCTGACGGTTTTTTACCAAAACAAGGGCGAGACCGATTTTCTCTATGACGAGATATTCTCCGATGAGATTTATTTAAGGCACGGAATCACTTTGCATGACGGCGACTGCGTTTTTGACGTTGGAGCAAATATTGGGCTGTTTAGTGTTTTTGTTGCGCAGCGGCAGCGAAACACTACCATCTATGCTTTTGAACCGATCCCCCCGGTCTTTAAATCGCTCCAATTAAACGCGGCACTCCATGGTTTCGCGGGAAAAGTATATGAATGCGGTTTGGCTGAAACATCGAAGGAGCAGGTCTTCACGTTCTATCCGCACAACACTGTCATTTCCAGCAGTTCCACCAACCGGAATGAAGCGCATGAGATCGTTAAGTCATATTTGCTGAATCAGCAGGAAGGTGGAAACGGCCAGAGGGGCGACAGCGAATTCGTCGATGAGCTGCTGGAGGCGCGCCTGCAATCGGAAGAATATACATGCCGGCTTCGCACCGTTTCCGAGATTATCGAAGAAAACGGCGTAGAAAAGATTGATCTACTGAAGATCGATGTCGAGAAGGGCGAACACGATGTTCTTAGGGGTATTCGAGATTGCGATTGGCCCAAGATTCGGCAATTAGCCATGGAAGTCCATGACATTCCGGGCCGTCTTGATGCGATTGCAAGCCTGCTCACAGCACACGGTTATGAAGTGAATTATGAAAAAGGACCATCCCTGCAATCAACAGCGCTCTATAACTTATATGCATTCAGGCCTGTGTTGGAAAAGAGCCTGACGAACGGACATGGTGTGGTAACGCAATCAACTATCGAAAATGTCTGGAACAATCCTGAATCGTTGGTCCGTGACGTGCGTTCGTTCCTTGGCAAGCGCTTGCCGGAGTATATGGTGCCGGCGGCATATGTCCCGCTGTGCGAGTTGCCGCTGACGTCAAATGGAAAGCTGGACCGCAAAAAGCTGCCGGCCCCGGAGATGGGGGCGTTCGCGGTGCGCGCGTACGAGCCGCCGCAAGGAGAAATTGAAACTGCTCTGGCGCGCGTTTGGAGTGACTTGCTCAAGGTCGAACGAATCGGCCGCAATGACAGCTTCTTTGAGTTGGGTGGGCATTCGCTGGCCGCAGTGCAATTGATGGCAAAAATTAACAGGGAATTCAATCAATTGCTTCCTCTGGCAGTCATGTTTACCGCTCCAAACATCGCTGCTTTGGCGAAGTTGATCGCAAGTGAAAAGTCGCCGTCGAGTGAACTGCTGGTTCCCATACAGACCAGCGGTGATGCACCGCCTATTTTCGCATTGCCGGGAGCGGGTGGAAATGTGTTGTCTCTGCAGCCGTTAAGCCGGATGTTGGGAGACAAGCAGCCATTTTATGCCTTGCAGGCTGGTGGCCTTGATGGCGCGGCCCCGCCGTTCGGCAGCGTGGAACAAACAGCCAAAGCCAACATTGCCGCGCTCAAAACGGTCCAGCCCCGCGGCCCCTATACCCTGATTGGACATTCGTATGGCGGCGTCGTCGCCTTTGAAATGGCCCGGATGCTTCTGGAGCAAGCAGAACAAATTTCGTCCCTGATACTGCTGGATTCTATTGCTCCCTCGCTCATACAAGAAGAAACAGGCCATGATGAGGCCACCGAGCTCTTCGAGGCGTGTGCGGCGTTAGCAAACCAATATGGCGTACATTTGAGCGCTGATCTAAAACGATTGCAGCTATCTTCAGCCGAAGAAGATATTCAATACGTCATTGGACTGCTGAACGCCTGCGGCGTAGAGATCAACGGCGATCAATTCGCCATGTTTTACAAGGTCTATCAGGCGAACCTGCGTTGTTATCGTACTTACCGGCCGTCACCGCTCCCACGGGAGATCGATGTGTCGCTGGTTCGCGCAACGCAAGGCCATGCGGAAGGCCAAGAGTTGCCACACGATTATGGCTGGAACGAACTGGTTCCAGGCCCAGTCCGTATCTATGACATAGAAGCAAACCATTTTTCCATGCTCGAAGAACCACATATAGAAAAACTGGCTGGAGCATTCAGCCCCTCAACTGCACTGGCGGTGTCATACTGACGGCCGAGTGCCTGTTGAAAGCCGGGTTTGGCAAAACTCGGTGTACGGTCGGGCCAGCAACGCAAGACGAGTGCCATGACCGTACCAGTAAGGCCGATCGCGCCAAACTAGACGTCCAGTTCCCAAAGCAACAATGCTGGCACAAAGAACAAATCAAATAGTGAGCATGCGGATAGCAGCTGTGCAGGCTGGCCCTTGCAAGTGCTGTCGTCAATCTTTACGGAGCAATCATCCGCCAAGGCTCCGTGGCAATAAAAGCTAAATAAAAAAACTTTTCGTGGATATCTCAATGCCAGACCCATCAAACGTATATTGTCATGGCTACATCGTAACCCCGGTCATCGAGGCCTGTCAGCAGCGTGGGCTATTCAAACTGTTCGACGCCGGCGAGTTCCGTGAGCGCGCGTGGTTGATCAATGAGCTCAAGGCGAATGAGGGTTATCTTACTATCGCTCTCGAAGCGCTGGAGTCATTGGGTTGGCTGGAGAAGAACGAAGCTGATGCTTACCGGCTCTCCAGCATGGCAAGTGGATATCCAGAGCTGGGCCTCATGTCGCTCTATGCGGTCGAGCCAGAGCAATTGATGACGCAGCCGCACGCTGGCCGATTTCGAGAGAAGATCGAGCAGGCGTTTTTCCGCGTTGAAGCCGAGAACTCAGCTCCTCTTGATCTCGCGCGTGGCGCGGTACTCGTTCCATTGGTTCTGTGTTTACAGAGAGTGGACGCAGATAACTTCTGCGATGATCTGAATCGATTATTTCCGCTGATGTCGCAAACGATCATTGAGCTATTCATCCGCCAGCAATGGCTTGCGGCTGATAACCGTCAATTAACTGCTTCAGGCAAAGCTCTGCTGCGACAGAGCAGATTTAACATCGCAGCATCCTATCGACTTGTGCTCTGTGGCATGAGTGACTTGCTGTTCGGTGATGCAGTGCTCGACGTTGGCGAAGCCCAGCCATTCATGTCTAACCTGCTTCGCTTGATGGATGCCGGCCCGGCAGCTATTTTCGACGAACTGAAGCACGCAATTAGCGAGGTGGCGGGCGGCATCAGCGAATTGGATAAAAGTTGCGGTCATCATCTGGCGGTTGTCGATGCAGAGCAGCCGATCAACACGGCCCTTAACGCTCTCACCGTTGATCAGCCTGTCCATTATCTGGATCGACAGGGCCGACTAGTGGATGCATTGACGGTACTTAGCTCTTGGCAGCAGCACTTCCGAGCACTCGCGCAGCAAGTTCATGGCTCACGCTTGTGCATCCTGGAGGCCCACGCTGCATCTTCTCCGCTTGTCGATTCGCAACGCCTGGATTTCGTGTTCCCGCAGTTTGATTGGATCTATCGCCTGGCGCAAGGATATTTGATCAGCGCTGAAGCCTTCATAACCTTAGCGGCAAGTGTTGGCCTTTTTGACGATGACGGCGTAAAGCGCTATCCACGGACATCCGATCCATGCCGAGTCAGCATGCACAATTTCATAAAGCGCGACTATATCGTCCGGCACGCGACGGAAAGCGATCTGGCGCGGCTTTGCGAACTAGAAGAGCTCTGCTGGCGGCACACGCAAACCCCCAGCGAACAGATTCGCTCACGTTTGCGGCAATATCCGCAAGGGCAATTCGTCCTGGAAAAAGACGGGCAAGTGCTGGGCGTGATCTACAGCCAACGCATTGCGAGTGCGGACGCGCTGACGACCTGCAACGCAGCGGATGTCCATCGGCTCCACCAACCGTCCGGCCCCATCGTTCAGTTGTTGGCCGTCAATATTGATCCGCAATCGCAAGATGCCGGTTACGGCGATCAATTGCTGGAGTTCATGCTACAGCGCTGCAGTCTCATGACGGGCGTTAAGCGCGTCGTTGGAGTGACCTTGTGCAAGAATTACGATTCCGCCACTGGTCAGTCTTTCGAGCGTTACATTCAGCAATCAGGCGGTAGCCAGGACCCGGTATTGGCCTTTCATCAGGCGCATGGCGCTCAGGTTGTCAAAGCCATACCCAGTTATCGTCCCCAGGATCACGCGAATCTGGGCAACGGCGTATTGATCGCATACGATCTGCTCGATCGAACGCCCCGAGGCCAGCGGCCCATGAAAGAAAGAGCGACGGCTGTGGATGCGCCGATCGATGAACAACAGGTCAGTCAATTTGTACAGGAACAAGCGGCCAGACTGCTCAACATCGCCACAAGCAACGTAGATATCGACCGCCCGCTCATGGAAATGGGGCTGGATTCCGCAGACCTGCTGAAATTGCAAGGTCTGTTTGAAGAAAAATTTGTTCTGGAATTCCAGGCAGGTTTTTTCTTCGAGCATAACAGTCTTCGAAAAGTGATCCAATATTTGACGACGAGGCTTGTGACCATTCCGAACGTGGACCGCTCGGATTCAACAGTAATCCCAATCAACCAGACACCAAGCCCGAGCAATAGCGTGCAGCCGCGCGTCGAAAAAACAGAGCATGGCCGGTTTGCCGCCACTGACATTGCCATCATTGGCATGTCGTGCAAGCTTCCTGGCGGCATAGAAACTCCAGGCCAGCTCTGGAAAACGCTCGCCGAAAAGAAATGCGTAATTGGTGCATTCCCTTCTACGAGGCGAAGCTGGCCCACAGATAATGACATGCCCGCCATAGACCAGGGCGGCTTTGTTAGTGATGTGGATGCTTTTGACGCATCGTTTTTCCGGATATCTCGTGCTGAAGCGGAAATTACCGATCCGCAGCAGAGGATACTGCTGCAACTGGCGTGGGCCTGCCTGGAAGATGCGGGAATTTTGCCTGAAGTGTTGAAAGGGTCGAATACGGGGGTCTTTATCGGCGCCAGCAATTGTGACTATAGCCGGTTGATCCAGGAAGCTGGACTGGAGGTAGAAGCTCATCATGGCACCGGAAGCTCGCTGGCCGTTTTAGCCAACCGTCTCTCGTATTTCTTCGATTTTTCCGGTCCCAGTTTGCTAATTGATACCGCCTGTTCTTCCTCATTAGTGGCTCTGCATACCGCTATTCAATCTTTGCGTTCAGGAGAGTGCGCCACGGCGTTGGTTGGCGGAGTGAACGTGATTTGCCATCCCGATTTGTCCATCGCTTATCACAAAGCCGGCATGCTGGCGCGGGACGGCAGATGCAAGGTTTTCGATGCCAAGGCAGATGGCTACGTGCGTTCTGAAGGGGCAGTAATGCTCTTGCTGAAGCCGTTGAGCGCGGCTGTGGCCGGGGGCGACCAGATTCATGCGGTGATTAAAGGCAGCGCGATTAATCATGGCGGGCTCGCGGCGGGGTTGACGGTTCCTAATCCACAAAAGCAGAGTGACCTGCTCATGGCGGCCTGGCAAGATGCATCGATCGGGGCCCACGACCTAACGTGTATCGAAGCCCACGGCACGGGCACACCCCTGGGCGATCCCATTGAAATACAGGGAATACAAGCTGCCTACACCCATTTAGCCAAAAAAGGACTCGCCAAGCCTTGCGCGATAGGTTCGGTCAAAAGCAACCTTGGACACCTGGAGCCTGCAGCGGGAATCACAGGCCTGCTAAAAGCTGTTCTGTCCATTCAGCATCGAAAGATTCCCGCGTCAATTAACTGTGACCGGCTTAATCCTAAGATCCAGTTGAAAGATACACCGTTTTTCATACCAGATCAGCTTCACGAATGGGACGCCGAGAACCTCCGTCTGGCTGCGATAAGCAGCTTTGGCTCAGGCGGCGCGAACGCTCACGTTGTCATACAAGAGTACCCTCGAAATGCCCGGCCGCGGAGTGAGGCGCCCGATCACCTCTTCATCTTGTCCGCGGCCAGCCATGAGCGCTTGCGCATTCACGCGATGCGGGTGATTAGCTGGCTGGAGCAGGAATCGGCAGGCGCTAATTTTGCGGATGGCATTTATACCTGGCAGGTAGGCCGTGCTGCCATGAAGCAGCGCCTGGCAATCAAAGTGAAGGACCACCTGGAACTGCTAAGCAAGCTGATGCAGTGGTTGGTGGGAAACAGTGATGTGGCAGATCTCTGGTCTGGCGAGATAGCCCAAAAAGATCCGAGCATCAGCCGGGTATGGCAGACCAAATCAGGCCAGCAGCTGATTGACCAGGCCTTGGTGGAAGGAAATCTTGAACAGCTCGGTATGTTGTGGGCCTCAGGCGTTGAGATCGATTGGAACAGATATTACGAGGGCGACCGCTTTAAGGAATGCATACCCCGGCGCATTAGTGTGCCCACCTATCCGTTTGCCAAAGAGCGTTACTGGATTGATGGCTTGGCGAGCAAGCAAAGTGTGAAGGGACGCTCGTCCACGGGGCCTGCGGAGCTTCATCCGTTGCTGCACAGCAATACCTCAAACATAAGCGAATTGCGGTTCAGTTCGCAGTTCAGCGGCAACGAAGTGTTTCTTGCCGATCACCTGGTTAAGGGTGCGAAGGTCCTGCCCGGAGTGTGCCATTTGGAAATGGCCCGCGCGGCAGTGATGGCATCGGCCACTGAGAGTGGGAGCAAGGATCGCACGACGGTCAGCTTAAAGAATGTTGTATGGGTGTCTCCCATCATCGTGGATAAGCCGCAGCTTGTGCACATTGGATTGTGTGCAGATGAGCAGGGAGCGATTGAATATGAGATTTACAGCAATGTACCCGGCGAAGCAGCGGATGAAAGCTCAGAAGTCATTCACAGCCGGGGCACAGCGTCATTGAGCGCAGGTGAGGGCAATGAGGGTGGATGGCTGGATTGGCTGGCTTTGAAAGCCGGCTGCAATCAAACTATCGACGCGGCGCATTGCTACGCCGCATTCAGCGCCATGGGAATTGAATATGGCCTGGGACATCGCGGTATCCGGAGTCTGGGTGTGGGAAGTGATGCAACAGGTGGACGGTATGTGTTGGCGGAAATTGAACTGCCTGGATGCGTGAGCGAAACGCACGGGCGCTATGTGTTGCACCCCAGTGTTTTGGACAGCGCGCTTCAAGCCTCGATGGGATTTGCGATTACGGATCGTGACTCCGATCCGCGTTCATCGTCTGGCGGTAATACGGGCAAGCCAAGTCTGCCGTTTGAGCTGGAGGAGGTCGAGATACTGGACCGCAGTCCTGCGCATGGCTATGTCTACATTCGAGAAAGTAAAGACAAACACCGCAGCGAACAGCCAGGCCCGGTAAAGCCGCAGAAATTAGATATTGATATTTGCGATGAGAATGGTCATGTGAGCGTGCGGCTCAAAGGATTTACGAGCCGTGTGCTGGAGCGCGAACTCATGGCGACGGCCCAGAGTTCAGCAACAACGCCTCACAATGAGTCACGGATCGAGACCACGCAACTGCTGCCGAGGTGGGATGCGGTGATGCCCGAGCGGGGTTCGCAATGGCCGTCCACGGGATCGCGAGTCTTGCTGGTTGGTGGGACTTTTGAGCAGAAGCAAACGATTCGAGCGCGCTATCCAAACGTGAAAGCGGTGAATTCCGGCGCCGACGACTTGATCGATAGCGATGTTGAACGGGTGCACACTGAAGGCGCCATTGAGCATGTGATGTGGTTGGTACCCGCGTCTGAGGCGGTAGATGTCACGGATGATCGCCTGATTCATGAGCAGTCGCAGGGTGTCCTGAGCGGCTTGCGTTTAATCAAAACGCTTCTGCGTCTGGGCTACGAGACAAAGAATTTAGGCTGGACCATAGTGACACACCAAACCCAGGCCATCCGGCGTGATGAGCTTATTCAGCCATCGCATGCCAGTGTTCATGGACTGGTAGGTTCGTTAGCAAAGGAATATCCGCACTGGAAAATACGGCTGGTTGATGTGCCATCAACACGCGAATGGCCGCTCGATCAAGTATTGGATCTTCCCGCGGATGGCCGAGGTGATGCGCTGGCATATCGATCCGGGGAATGGTATCGGCAGCAGTTAGTGCCGTGCCGCCTGCCGGCTTCGCCCGACATGAGCTGCCGTCGGGGTGGCGTCTATGTCGTGATAGGCGGTGCGGGCGGAATTGGCGAAGTGTTCAGCGAACATCTGATTCGTAACTATCAGGCACAGCTCGAATGGATTGGCCGGCGCGAGTTGGACGCGGAGATCCAGGCCAAGCTCGACCGGCTCTCAACTCTGGGCCCCATGCCCTCTTACATTCGCGCGGATGCGACGGACCGTGACGCGCTTGCGCAGGCGCATCGAAATATAAAGGCGCAATACGGCCAGATTCATGGACTGGTGCATGCAGCGATTGCGCTTGCCGATAAGAGCCTGGCACAAATGGATGAAGGCCGCTTCAAGGCGAGTTTGGCGGCAAAGGTGGATGTTAGTGTTCGCATGGCTCAGGTGTTTGCGCAAGAGCCGTTGGATTGTGTGGTCTTCTTCTCGTCTCTTCTGAGTTTCTCCAAGCCCGCAGGGCAAAGCAATTATCTGGCGGGATGCACGTTTGAAGACGCATTTGCGCATCAACTCTCACAGGTATGGTCATGCCCGGTAAAGATCATGAATTGGGGGTATTGGGGCAGCCGGGGAATCGTGGCTTCAGAAGCTTACCGGGCACGGATGGCCCAGAATGGCGTTGGTTCTATTGAGCCGGAAGAAGGTATGGCGGCGTTGGAGCAATTGCTTGCTGCGCCGATACCGCAGCTGGCACTGTCAAAGGCGCGACCCGGTGTCTTGAATGCGTCCGTCTCACAGGACCAGATCACCATAGCTGAAAAACAGCTGCCTCATTGGGGCGATCTCTTGTCTACCTCCACGAATCGTGTGCTGGCTGCCCCTGCGGCGCAAGACGCTGGGAACGCGAAGGACATGCAACGGCTGATGGGCCAACTGCTGTTCGATCAACTGCGAGTCCTGGGCTTATTCAATGAAGGTCAAGGATCGCTAGCCGCATGGAAGGAGCAAAGTAAATTTCTTGCTCTATATGATCGCTGGCTGGAAGAGAGTTTACGCGTTCTGGCAAGTGAAGGTTTCGTGACGATTGCGAACGGCCGCTGCAGCGTGGGCGAGCGTAGCGTACCTGGTGGGGCGGCGCTGTGGTCTGCGTGGGACACAAGAAAGGGCGAATGGCTTAAAGACGTAAACCTGAATGCGCAAGTGAGGATGGTGGATGCAACACTGCGGGCCTTGCCTGAGATTCTGACTGGAAAGCGGCCGGCAACCGAGATCCTGTTTCCGAAGTCGTCGATGGAACTGGTGGAAGGCTTCTACAAGGGCAACCCAGTGGCAGATCATTTCAATGCTGTGCTGGCTGACTCGGTGGTGGAATTCGTGGAGCTTCGCCGCAAGCATGATCCCACCGCGCGCGTCCGGATTATTGAGGTTGGCGCCGGTACCGGTGGAACCAGTGAAGGCCTTTTCAAACGGCTGAAGCCGTACGAGGCTTGCATCGCTGAATATTGTTATACAGATATTTCTAAAGCCTTCTTGATGCACGCAGAGCAGGCCTACGGCCCCACCACGCCCTATTTGGCTTACCGCCTGTTGAATATTGAGCAAACGCTCGAGTCGCAAGGAATGGAGCCTGGAGCCTACGATCTGGCGGTTGCGACCAACGTATTGCATGCGACGAAAAATATCCGTAAGACCCTGCGTAATGCCAAAGGGTTGTTGAAACACAATGGCGTGTTACTGCTGAACGAAATACTGGGACACAGCCTCTTCACGCACCTGACATTTGGCTTGCTGGAAGGGTGGTGGTTATACGGGGACAGTGCGGTGCGTATTCCCGGCACGCCGACTCTGGCGCCAGAGACGTGGCAACGCGTACTGGAAGGCGAAGGATTTCATGGTGTACATTTCCCCGCATTTGCATTGCATGCACAAGGGCAACAGATCATCGTGGCCCATAGCGATGGCATGATTAGACAGAGCCGGAAAGAGCAGCCGGCCGTGCAAGCCAATCCACGGTTGCTTCAGAGGAAGGAAGCACTCACGCCACACGTCGTGCCTCAAGCTGCCCGCCGGCAACAAACCACGCGGGTCCCGGCTGAAGATATCCATGTGCACTGGATGAAAGAGAAGGCAACGGCAGCATTAAAAAAGATTGTAGGCCAGACCATTAAACTCCCTGTGAATGAAATCGATTCCAGGGAGGAGATGGAGAAATACGGCATCGATTCGATCCTCATCGTCAGCATGGTTGATGCGCTGAGGAGCGTGTTTTCCAACATCTCTAGCACGGTATTCTTCGAGTACCGGACCATTGACGCATTGGTCGATCACTTCATTGCCACAGAAGAAGACTCGGTAAGGCGCTGGGTGGGAGCGGAAGATCCTGTAGCTTGCGAAGGGCCTGCGCCGGCAGATCAGGAAACGAACAACCTGAATTCTCCATCGATCGTGAAAGCTTCAGGCCGCCGCCGGCGTAATCGTTCTATTTCTATTGCTAATTCTGAGTTCCCAGGCAATGGGAAGGGAGTGGCAGAGACGCACGCTGAGGGCATAGCTATTATTGGATTGAGCGGCCGCTATCCAGAGGCTGCCAATATTGAAGCTTATTGGCACAATCTGCGCGACGGAAAAGATTGCATCATTGAAGTGCCCAGGGAGCGTTGGGACTGGCGAGACTACTTTAGCGAAGATCGCAGTAAAGGCGGGCGGCATTACAGCAAGTTGGGCGGATTTATTGCCGGAGTCGATGAATTCGATCCTCGGTTTTTCAACATCGCGCCGAGCGAAGCGAAATTCATCGATCCCCAGGAACGCTTGTTCCTGCAGCATGCGTGGTTGGCGATAGAAGACGCAGGTTACACACGCGCGAGCCTGCAGGCGGCGGGCGAGCGGCACCTGGCGGGCCAGGTAGGTGTGTATGCAGGCGTCATGTATGGCGAATACCAGTTGTTCAACACGGAAACCGATGCGCAGAGCATGAAGATGGGTTTTTCCGGCAACCTGGCCAGCATCGCCAATCGCGTGTCGTACGTTCTCAATTTGCACGGGCCCAGCATGACGCTGGATACCATGTGTTCTTCCTCACTAACCGCTATTCATGTTGCCTGCCAGGATTTAAGAGAAAGGCGGACCAGTCTGGCGATTGCCGGCGGAGTCAATGTAAGCGTTCATCCCAACAAGTACCTGATGCTCAGCGCCGGGCAGTTCATCTCTGGTGATGGCCACTGCCAGAGTTTTGGTGAGGGCGGCGACGGGTTTATTCCCGCCGAAGGTGTGGGCATAGTCGTGCTGAAGAGACTCTCGGAGGCAGAGAAAGACGGCGACCACATTTACGGGATTATCCGAGGCAGCGCAATTAATCACGGCGGCAAGACCAATGGCTATACGGTCCCGAACCCGCAGGCGCAAACCACTGCGATCAGCCGTGCGCTGGCAGAATCTCATATCGACGCGCGGCACATCAGCTATATAGAGGCACACGGCACCGGCACCAAGCTGGGTGACCCGATTGAAATTGCGGCGCTGAGCAAAGCCTTCCTACAGCACACGCAGGACACCGGATATTGTCTGATCGGGTCGGTGAAATCCAATGTGGGCCATTGCGAATCAGCGGCGGGGATTGCGGGACTGACAAAGGTCCTGTTGCAGATGCAGCACCAGCAGATTGTGCCTTCGCTGCATTCGGAACAGTTGAATCCGCATATCGATTTCGACAAGAGCCCATTTGTTGTGAATCAGAGGCTCACGGGATGGCAGCAGGCGGAGATTGACGGGCGCAAACTGCCACGGATTGCCGGCATCTCGTCGTTCGGGGCTGGCGGATCGAATGCGCACATGATCGTGGAAGAGTACCCGGCGGCGGCGCCAACGCAGAATGCATCGGGGAACGTGATCATCCTGCTCTCGGCCCGGACGGCAGAGCAACTGAAGGAGAAAGCCCATGATCTGCTGGATTTCATACGTGCAAAGCAGCAGACGATTGATTTGGTCTCGATGGCTTACACATTGCAGGTGGGCCGGGAAGCCATGGAAGAGCGCGTGGGCCTGGTGGCGGGTTCCGGCGAGCAACTGATCGAGAAGCTGGAAGCATACGTGGCGGGGAAGCCGGAGATCGACGATGTGTATCGGGGCCAGGTGAAGGGCAACAAGGAGTTGCTGTCGTTGTTCAGCAGCGATGCCGACCTGCAACAGGCGGTGGAGAAATGGATCAGCGGCAGGAAGGTGACCAAGCTGCTGGAGTTGTGGGTGAAGGGGCTGGAGGTGGAATGGAGCAAGCTGTATGGGGAGAGGAGGCCGCGGCGAATGAGCCTGCCGGGGTATCCGTTTGCCCGGGAGCGCTACTGGATCGAGACGGGCGGGGCGGGCAGGCAAGCGGCGAGCCATGGAACTGGAGCTAACACTGCGACTACCGCCGCAGCGGTGCTGCATCCGTTGGTGCACAGCAACACGTCGGACCTGAAGGAGCAGAGCTATAGCGCGACCTTCAGCGGGGAAGAGTTCTTTGTGAAAGACCATCAGGTGGAAGGTCAC
>DASSXL010000165.1:0-25389 GCA_035703825.1 Candidatus Angelobacter sp. | reverse complement strand
ATTTCCACTGATCGCACTGATCGGAAAATTGCCGCAACAGGAATGCAATACCCTACCGCGGATTACCGCGGATAGATGCGGACCAGGTCCCCTATCCCCAGTTTTCCGCCGTCTCCAGTCGAATCATGTTCGAGCCAACGCCGTTGGATTTTTTGCGGCTGGCGGCAAAGCGGTAGGCTTCGTCGTATTTCTGGCCGATGGCGGCGGCGTTGCGCGTTTCATAGATATACATGCGGCCGGCTGCACCCAGAGCGGCGCGAAATTCCGGCTTGCGTCCGAGGAAGGCCATACGATAGCCGAGATCGCGCGGGTTGTCCGGCTCAAACCAGAGGCAGCCGCGGCCTTCGGGGCTGGCGTCGCGATTGCGTGGAACGTCGGCGGCCAGCAGGGTTTTGCCCTGCCACAGGCTCTGCAGGCAGATTTCATTAGGCTGGCGCGCTGCAACGGGATTGGCGGGAAGCTCTCCCATAGCCAGCACAACGTGCGCGCTCTGCATGGTTGCGGGAACGTCGAATTGATGGACCAGCGCAACGTGACCGGAAATCCCCAGGCGTCCCGCATGCTCGTTGATGGCGCGGCGCGCGGTCTCCGGGGCTTCCAGCAGCAGGTTGAATTGCGGCAGCTCATTGGAGGCCAGGGCAAAGCCTTCCAGCACGGAGACGGCTGCGGGCGAAAGCTGCTCCGCGCCTTCCGGGGCGAACTGCGGCACAAAGAAAGAGACTGAGTCGGGGGTGAAGCCGAAACGCTGCGCAAGAAAGTCAAAGTCCTGGGAAGGAGCTGAAGGCTCGTTCTCTTCGCTGATGGGTTCAGGAACAAGAAAGACCGCATCAGGCGGAGCGCCGCGCTCGAGCGCCGCTTCCTTCAACCCGATGGAATGGACGATCACGGCGGCGGCGCGGGAGAGCACAAACTGTTCAGCCACGCGGAAGGAGCGTCCCATCCAACTGCCCGGGGCGCAGAGCCCGGCGGCAATGGCCATTTCTTCAATGCAGGCGTTCAGGTCATAGACCACGCAGCCGCAGTTGCGCACGGCCGCCATGCCGGCGGCAAAGCAATGCGCATGCACGATGTCAAAGGTGGTTTCAGGAGCGCAGTCGAGCAGGGATTTGCGCCAGTTGCGCACGTCCTGCCAGGAGCGCAGCAGGGAAAGCGAGCGTGGCTGGTCATATTTGCCGCCGGAAAGATAAAGCTCGGCCGCGCCGGCGCCCTGCGGCGTAACGATGAAGGGACGCATCCCCACGGCAACCTGCCCTTCCACCACGGGCAGCACGTCGCGCGCGTATTCGCAGGCATGGATCACGCGCCAGACTTTTGCGCGGCCGGAGCGAGGCACCGTGCCCACGCTGTTGGAGTGTCCGTGCTGTTGTACGTGAAAGCTGGAACTCATAAGGAACTATGAAACTTCGCGTCCCTGCTTGCTGGAAATCTCGGAATAACACATCACGCGATTGCGGCCGGCGTGCTTGGCGGCATAAAGTGCGGCATCGGCAAATTCAATCAGGTCGCGCTTGAACTGGGCGTCAGTGTCATAAACCGCCACGCCGATGCTGATTGTAAGATGCTGGACAGAGTGAGGTGAGCCGGCAAAAAATTTCGCCTGGTCCACCGCCCGGCGCAGGCGCTGGGCCACGAACACGGCCCCGGTCTCGGTGGTTTCCGGCAGGATGATGACAAATTCTTCGCCGCCATAGCGGGCCACGGTGTCGACTTCGCGCATGTCTTTCACCAGTAGGGAGGTGACGTCGCGCAAAAGCTGGTCTCCCACGTGGTGGCCGTGGGTATCGTTCAGCACCTTGAAGTGGTCAATATCGATCATCAGCAGGGCAAACTTCTGCTGCTTGCGTTCCGCGCGCTTGAATTCCAGTTCCAGTTGCTGCTCAAAATAACCGCGGGTGCGCAGCCCGGTAAGGTAATCGGTAAAGGCAAAGCGCAGCAGGCCCTCATTGGCGTATTCGCGGGTAAGCAGGTTTTCCGCCACCAGGGCCAGGATCCAGAGCAGTTGCGCGTCTTCCCTGGCAAAAGCGTTGGCCGCGGCGCAAAAGAGCTGCAACGATCCCATGACGCGATTGCTGACGAACAACGGCACCACCAGGGCAGAAGCCGCGCCCAGCGCTTGCAGCAGCGTGTCCGCCTGGGCATTGTGGCCGCGCTCCACCAGCAACGGGCGGCCATATTTGATGGCCCAGATGTTGAGGATATTGCCGCAGGAAATTTCTTCGCCCGCATGCTTCTCCACGCCGCGCGCGATCCTCAGCTCCATCAGCTCACGGCCTTCATCCCAGAAATACACCATCGCTTTATCGAAGGCCGCGATGTCGGCGGTCATGTCGCACAGCAGGTTGAGCGTGGCCTCCAGTTGCATCTGCAAGCCGGTGAGCATGCTCATGCGCAGGATTACATTCACGCCTTCCCATCGCTTCTGGATAATTTCAGGGCGCAGCTCGGAAAAGACCTCCACCACGAACCGCTCGGGAGGCGAAGATCCGGGATCGATGGATTCGGGGTACGGCATCGGGAACATTTTCCTGGCGGAACTCACGTGGCACACTGCTCCAACGCTGGCAGTTTGTGAGATGCCGTTGGCCGTCTCTGGGAAACTTACGGAAGTGCCTCTGTTGTTTTTACCTGGTCTTGGCCAAATGTACAGGGAAGGTCAGGGCCGGAAAGCTGCAGATGCCAGGGCGCAAGTGGAACTAGTGGACCATTCCGGGGAAGACCGGTACAGCTATTCTGCCATCTCTTGCACAAATTCGTCCCAAATTGGAACAGTCCACCGGGTCCCACGGCTGTGGCCTGCAACATGCATTGTTATCAGCGGGATAATGGAGGTGCAGGATGGCGCAAACCAGGCAACAACTCGTCCAGGAGCTGAACCATGAAATCCACAGCCCGCTGGCCGCGATACGCAATGCGCTTTATCTCGCAGCGGCTCGAAGCAGCGATCCGGCAACTTTGCGCTATCTTGAACTTGCAGATGCCGAGGTTTCACGCATCGCCGCGGTTTTGAGGAAAGCTAATCAAACCCATGAAAATAAACGATTTCATGGCTTGGTTCCATGTGTCCATCCCCTCCCTGCGGCCTAAGGTTTACTCTTCCGGAGCGGCAATTCACAAATTCCTTCATTTTCATGCACACTGTCTGTTGCATTTCTCTTGGTCTCAGCTTAGGATGCATATAGCGCTGGAAAACCCGCTGGCGCTGAACAATCAGCTCTTCGCAGTAAACTTCGCCCGTTTATTTTAAAAATCACGCCGGCCCACTAACGTTTTTCCGAATGGAGAAGCCCCCTCATGGCATGGTACGCGTACTGCATCGTTGAGCAACAAGCTGTCCAAGGTGGTATTCGCGCTCGTCGCCCCGTTCCCGTTGAAGGTTTGAAAGGTATAGCAGACGCCCAGATATTCGCGTATCCCAGCGGCGATTTTTCCGTCCTGGTCAGCGAGTACATTCCCACGGGCGATCTCGGTCAGAAAGCCCTGTTGCAGCACGCGCATGTGGTGAGCGAATGTTTCAAGCGCACCACGGTGCTGCCATTCCGTTTTGGCACCGTGTTCGATACCGATGAAGCGTTGCGCCGCGCCGTGCGCCTCAACCGCAAAGGCTTCACTGAGAGCGTGAGCAAGCTGAAGGGCAAGGCGGAAATGCACTTGAAGCTGCTCATTAAAGATGGCTCCCTGCGTGAAGCCCTGGAAGAGATCGAGCTTCCCGCCACTGTCGGCAGTGAATATCTGAGCAAGCTGCGGGAAAAGGCCGTCCGCCAGCGCGAGCGACAGACCAAGGCCCGTGCGCTCTCCGTCCAGGTCCACAAGATTTTCTCCCCGCTTGACCAGGACGTCTGCTGCCGCAAGATCGATTCCGGCGGCATGCTGATTGACATTGCCCACCTGATCGACCACAAGAAAGTAGAGAAATACCAGAACCGCTACCAGATGGCGACCCGGCACCTGCCTGGGATCGAAGTAGTGATGAGTGGCCCGTGGCCGCCCTATCACTTTATTACCGGTAAGCGCTCTTCCTGATTGATCCAAGCCAATAACGGGAATAAAGAATTCAAAGGGCTGAAAGATCCGGCTTTCGCCCTTTTCCCGGCAAAAACATCCAGAATGCCCCTTGGTTAGGCATCCAAATACCCGAAAATGGAATCGGAGTACAATGTCCCCAGGGCGAATTCCGCCCCGGTGAGCATCTCCGTTCCAGCTTTTAACCATTTTGGCCCTTTCATCAAAGAAAGGCGGGCTGTCCGCCGCCAGGAGCAGGAATGAACCCGAAGACCCGCGTGCTGATTGTGGATGATGACGTGGCCATGGCCAAGTACCTGGCTGCCCATTTGTCTCGCCGCAATTTTGAGGTCACGGTCGCCTCCAACGAACAGGAAGCTTTGCGGGTATTTCGCTCCTTTGATCCGGTGCTCGTTCTTGTGGAGACTTCCATGGACGGCGAAGCCGGCGCGGACACGTTGCAACGCCTGAAGCAGATCAAGCCCACAGTTTCCATCATGGTGCTCTCCGCCAGCAAAGACCCGGAAGTGATTTTCCGGGCCTCAAAACTTGGCGCCGACGATTACATCAGCAAGCCGGTCGACCCCAAAGAGCTCGATGCGCGCATCGGCAAAGTGCTCGATAACCAGCGCCTTTTTTCTGAAGTCACGCAACTGCGCGAGCAGGTCCGCCGCCAGAGCGACTTCACCATGCTTTTTGGCAGCAGCCCCAAGATGATGGAAGTAAAGATGACGATCGAGCAGGTGGCTGACACCACGGCCACGGTCCTCATTCGCGGCGAGAGCGGAACGGGCAAAGAAGTTGTGGCGCGCATGGTTTACTCCGAGTCGTCACGCTGTGACAGGCCGTTCGTTAAAGTCAACTGCGCCGCCATTCCGCATGAGCTTCTGGAAAGCGAGCTCTTCGGTTATGAAGCCGGCGCGTTCACCGGGGCCAACCGGCAAAAGCTGGGCAAGTTTGAGCAGGCCAACGGCGGCACAATTTTTCTCGACGAAATCAGCGAGATGCATCCGGCCCTTCAGGCCAAGCTGCTTCACGTCTTGCAGGACCACGAATTTTCCCGGCTGGGCGGCAAGCGGGACGTGCAGGTGGATGTGCGCGTATTGGCCGCCACCAACAAGCCGCTGGAACGCGCGGTGGAAGAAGGTGTGTTTCGTGAAGATTTGTTTTATCGTCTGAACGTGGTCACCATCCATATCCCGCCTTTGCGTGAACGCCGTGAAGAGATTCCCGTCTTCCTGAAATATTTTCTGGAAAAATACAGCGAGCACTATGGCAAGAAGCCTTCCATGTTCAGCGAATACGCGATTACCCGGATGATGGAATATGCCTGGCCGGGAAACATTCGTGAACTGGAAAACATGGTGAAGCGCTATGTGATCGTGGGCAATGAAGCGCAGATCATCCGTGAACTGGCCACGCACAAGCCGATTGTGACTTCATTTGGCGGCATGAGCGCGCAGCCTGCCCCGGCGCCGGCTGCGGTCCCGCCGGTGCAATCCACTAATGGCGCTGAAATTGAAATGCCGTCGCTGCTGGAAATTGGGCGCCGTGCCGCGATGCAGGCTGAGCGTGAAGCTATCGAGCGTGTTCTGGCGCAAACGCGCTGGAACCGCCGTCAGGCTGCCAAGATCCTCAAGATCAGCTACAAGGCCCTCCTCAACAAGCTAAAGGCCATGGAAGAGCAGCAAGCAAAAGCACAGCCTAAGCACGACGAAGCCCAATAGTGGTATTTAGATACCACATTAAATAATCCTAATTCCTATTCGTTTGGCTTCACCAACTTCGGATTTTCTCTCTTTGCCAATCCATAATCGCATGAAAAAAAAGTACTTACCGCAACCATAAAATTGCAAATCGGTCTCTTGAAAATTGTGGTTTCCGAGTTGCTTATATAAATGGCAAATAAGAGGCACGTAAAACTAAAATGATTTCAACCCTCTTCCAAGATTTGAGACTTCTTCAATCCGTGTGTCTTGGCGCAAGCTGGGACTGCATCGTGCATCGCCTTCCCTGAGAGATTTTCCCTTCCTCTTTCGCCTCTTTAAACAAAGGCGGCCTGTGAACAGGTCGCCTTTTTGTTTTCTCCAAAATTCATTCTTGCTGTTGGTGACAAGTCGCTGCCCTGCGGCATCTAATGGGGTTCCACAAGATTTGACGGGTATAAATATGGCGACTAAGATTACTAATCGTTTATCAAGGGACATGGACAAGAAGAAGCTGGAAAGCTTTAAAAAACGACTCGAAGAGCGGCAGATGGCCCTGCGCAAGACCGTAAGCCGCACTGAAGAGGACGGTCGCATTGCCGATCAGGACACAGCGCAGGACATTGCCGATCGCGCTGCCAGCTCTTACACCAAAGAGTTCCTGTTTTCGCAGAGCAACAACGAGCGCCAGTTGCTGGCCATGGTGGAGACTGCCCTGCAACGGATCCGCGAAGGCGAATTTGGCGAGTGCGTGAACTGTGGCAATGAGATCAATGCCAAGCGCCTGGAAGCCGTGCCCTGGACACGCTATTGCATTGAGTGCCAGGAGAAGCTGGAACAAGGCCTGCTGGAAGAAGCACACGACTGAGCGGCTGAACAACGCTCAAAAAAAATCAAAAGAGATGCCGATCGGCATCTCCTTTTTCTCGTTAGTCACAAGATGTAAGTCTAGTAAAGATTGAAGGCGACTTCGATATTCATCTCGACGGCAACCGCGCGGCCGTCTTTTTTGGACGGATCGAATTTCCAGGTCTTTACCCCTTCAATGGCTTTCTCGTCCAGGCCCATGCCCAGCGAGCGTACGACGCGCGGGTTGTGCACCCGGCCATCCGTGCCCACAACGATGTTCAGTACCACTACGCCCTGGTATTTGGCTTTGCGCGCTTCTTCAGAGAACTCTGGTTCAGGCGTATAGATCGCGCGCGGCGCGCTCACGCCTTCACCTACATGAAAGATTCCCGGGCCCACGCCTGGACCGCCATGGCCTGAACCGACGCCGCCACCGCTCCCGCTGCCGATGCCACCGCCGACGCCCGTTCCGTTGGAAGGCGTCATCAGTTTGGATAGCGGATCGCCCAACTGCGCGTTGGGCGGGACTTTCAGGTCGGCCACCACGGTTGGCTCAATCATCAATTTGCTCTTTTGTTGCGGCAGTACCGTGGGTGGAGTGAACTGCTGTTTCGCCGCCTTGGGAGGTGTTCCAGCGGATGCTTTGATTTTGCTGGCATCACCACCGCCGCCGCCGCTGGGACCGCCCTTGCCAACATGCTGTGGAACATAAGGCGCCAGGTCCACGGAGTTTGCGGTGACTGGAGGAATTATCTTCGCGGGAACGGTCAAATGCAGCAGCCACAGCATCAACCCGATACCCGCCGTGTGCGTCACGAACGAGAGCAGAAAGTTTTCTGGCCTTTGCTGGTAAGTGCCATAACCCACCCCCATCAGCGTGGGCATAACAGAGGCGTTTTGCGGCTCCTCTTTGGCAAACTTCACCACGGATTGAGACGCGCCAGCATCATCTTGCTTTTGAGGGTTCGTGTTTTTTGGGTCAGGCGAAGGCATAAAAAAGCTTATCCAGTATAGACTCCGGGCATCTACAAAAGTTTCACGATGGTGCTGAGGCTAAAGTTAGTTTACCTAATTCCCCCGGCCCCAACAACTTAACGATGAAACAGCGTGCCAAAAAAGCCCTTGATGCGGCCCAGGAAGCCCTTCTTTTCTTTCCTCGGCTTCTCCGCGGGCCGGGGCGCTTCCGCGACCGTCTTTACAGACACGTCTGGCGGCTTTTCCATCAGAACGACCGGGTCGACCTTTTGTTGCACAAAATAAACGTTGGGCAGCGACGAAAAATGGATCTTGGCCACCGCATAAGGCCGTCCGCTTCCGGGCCGGGCACTGAAAACAAAAGGCGCGTCCACTTCCACGTGGACCTGTCCTGGCTTGTCCGGAGGCAACGGAGACGTTGGCTCGCTGGTTGCGACTGCAATATGCTCCGCCGGCTTGGGGGCGGGCTCGTCCTTGGTGGGAGGGGGCGCTTGCCCCGGCTGTGCATTAGCAAGCATCACCGGAGGCGCCGATGGACAGCCGCAATCGGTTGTCAGTTCAGCCCTGGCATCCACCCTGCCGCCCTTGAATATGAGCGCTTGACCAGGTTGGGTCTTGAATATCCCAGACCCCAGCAGCTCTGAGAAAGTAACTTCGGAAGTGTTTCCCGGCAGCGGCTTCATGCATGTGTCGCCCTTTTTGCTGATTCCCAGCGCGAAATGAAAAGTGCCGGGACCCGCCAACGCGATGTTGAAGTCCGGCGTGATTACAATGTCCGCTGCCCCCTGGTCCAGTTGATAATCGATTTCTACCGTGCCTGCCCCCGTGGCCAGCATCAGTCCATGATTGCTGGCGGTGACGTTAAGGCCGCTCTGTGGACAGATGCGAACCTGGCCCCCGCGGACCAATCGGAGTGTGGCCGGCGCGATCCCCGCCGCCAGCTCAGAACCGGAATAAACGCTCATTCCCGACCCGGCAGGATGCAGGGCGCTTGGGCTGCCACTCTCGGAAGCAAACAATTCGCCCACCGGAGGCACTGTTTGCCCCTGGGCGCCGGGGAAAAAGCAGACGGCCCAGCCGCAAAGGGCAGCTCTTTTGAGGATGGCTGACAAGTTGGGTGACAGAACGCGCCTACTCCTCGCTCACAAAATCGTACTTATCAATTGCCACGGCAACGCCCTGTTCCCGTTCCGCCCGGTTCACGCGAAGCACTTTGCCGGTGCAGCGGACGCGGATGGGCTCGGCCAGGGTGACTTCTGTCGGCAGCGTCATTACAAACTCAATCGGCTCGCCCTCGCTGATCTCCGTGTCCAGATACATGAAGACGCCGCGCGAACTCACGTCGCGGGTGCGCCCGGCCGATTCTCGCCTGCCGTGGTTTACGAATCTTACGGAGATCGGCAACTCCAGCGAGAACCGCCGCGTAGACCGTTTTTCCGGTTGCGGTTGCGCCATGGTGCGGGCCTCCAAATGCTTTGCTCCGTTGGCCCTGATTTTAGCCCATGTAGCTGGAGTTTTGCTGGATATTCTGGAGCACGGAATCAAGCTTTACCGCGGATGAACGCGGATGAACGCGGATTTTGTCGAACTCTCTGCAGGTATCGGCCATTTCAATGGCCACGACATCCGCTCATATAGCATGAGTTGCCTTGCCACAGCCTTGGTGTGAATCCGCGAAGATCCGCGTAAATTCGCGGTAAAGATTTTTTGCAATGGCTGGCTTTCACAACGCCAGAAAGTTTTGCAGCAGCAACCGGCCTGATTCCGTCAGCACACTTTCAGGATGGAACTGCACGCCTTCCACCGGAAACTGCCGGTGACGCAGTCCCATGATCACTCGTGCGCCGTCGGCTTCGCGCGTCTCCGCGCTGATTTCCAACTCGGCAGGCAGGCCTTCTTCAGCCACGATCAGCGAATGATAGCGGGTTGCCGTCATGGGCTGGGGCATGTTCCGGAAGAGCGTCTTATGGTCGTGCCTGATCAGGCTGGTCTTGCCGTGCATCAAGTGTCGGGCCCGCACCACGTTGCCGCCAAAAGCAGCCCCAATCGCCTGATGCCCCAGGCAGACGCCCAGCACCGGAAGCTTGCCGGCAAAATATTTGATTAGCTCGATGCTTATGCCGGCTTCCTGCGGCGTGCACGGGCCCGGTGAGACAACAATGCGGTCGGGACGCATCGCTTCGATCTCGGCCGGAGTGACCTGGTCATTGCGGCGGACCTCCACCTTTTGCCCCAGTTCACCCAGATATTGCACCAGGTTGTAAGTAAAGGAATCGTAGTTATCGAGAACGAATACCATGCTATGCCGTGCTAGCCAGTTTAGCTGATGAGGAATTGGCGGAAGCGCGAAAATTGCCAAAGTCAGACATAGACGAGCCAAATCGGAACGGCAGCAAGCGCTGATAATCAGATCGCTTCCCTTGCGCGCTCGGGTCGCGGGCGGGATTCGCATCTATTGTGGGCGTTCTTTTGTAACGATCCTTCCGCCGCGCGCACATAACAGAGGTCACAGTCAGAATGTCCGGCCTTGTCCGGCGAATCCAGTTCTGGCAGCAAGGAGACAGTTATGTTGGTTATCAATGGCTTCACTCGTTTTGGCATGGTGGAAGGCCTGGGCGACGAGGAAATCCCCTGGTGGATTGCTCCCTATGTGCGCGATGCCGCCACCCTGGCGAGAAGCTCAGCCGTGCTGGACGCGAAACACAATGCGGCGACGGAAAAGTTGGCCTCGCTGACGCGGCGGATCATTGAGATCGCCGGCGTGGCCCGCGTGGCCGCCCACATGAAAGAAAATGAAGGTCTGGCCGGAGGCGTCAATTCGGCGCTGACCGCGGAGATCGACGAATTCTGCGGAACACCCCCGCGGCCGCATCCTCTGAACCAGGCGGCCCTGGCCGTGGCGTTGATCGCGTCCAGTCTGGAAGCGAACGATCCAGCAAAAGCCGCGCTGGTTGCGCAGGCGGACCGCCTGCAGAGGCTCAGAGGGCAACAGACGGCTGCCGCGGCCTAACCCGGCCGCGCGTGATTGCGGGGCATTTACGTGGCTGGCTAGATACGTAGATCGCCCCACAATCGTCCCCACGCCTCAAATGTCGCATCCGCTCCGCTCGCCCCTCGGGAATTCGAGAGGAGAATTTTCTTTCCCTTTAACGCGTCAGGCGCTCCTGCGCGCCGCCACAGGTTGTTTCGCCACGCCCGGCTCGGCCACTTCATTCAGGCGGCCTGTTTTTACGTCATAAACAAAGCCGCGCACTGGAATATGGCTGGGAATAAATGGATGGCTGCGCACGCGCTGGATCTGCCGCCGCACGTTTTCCTCAACGTCAGAAAACGCGTGGAAGTGTGCCGGCGCTACAAACGCCGTCCCGCTCTGTTTTTCCAGCCGGGCCAGCAATTCATGGTCCTTAAAGGTGAGCATGCCGCAGTCCGTGTGATTGACGATGATGAACTCCTCCGTTCCCAGCAGGTGGTGGGAGATGATCAGCGAACGCAGCGCATCTTCGCTGGCGATGCCGCCGGCGTTGCGGATGATGTGGGCGTCTCCGGTCTTCAATCCCAGAAACTGTTCCACCGTGAGGCGCGCGTCCATGCATGCCAGCACCGCCAGCTTGCGCGCAGGAGGCATGGGCAGATGGCCCAGGGTGAATTGTTCCGCATACTTCAGGTTGTTCCGTAAAACCTCGTCGATAACGCTCATGGATGCTTCCTTTCCTTTTTTGTTTTCTTGTCTTAGGTCAGCGCCGGCGCGGATTGGGAAGCATGCGAAAAAAGGAACGCCACCGCCCCAAACAGGCCGGCGATGGAAACTCGTGGTTGAAAGGCTTAAAACTGCGAAGAGCCGCCGTCGCCGCTGGTAACGCAGCAACAACAACAGCAGGGAAGCTGTGGACGACGGTACATGGAATAAAAGTATAGAAGCGGCGATGCTTTCGCGCAAACCCAAAGCCCACACAACGCGTGTTTCAGCGCCACTCGCTCCGCGTTTGTGCTAGCCTCTCCCTTGTGTTGCATATCACCAACGGAGAGTCCGTAACCGGCACCTTCCGGCAAGTCAGGTTTCCCGGAACTTATCTTGCCTGGAATGACGTGCTGCATGATGGCCCTGTCCCACAGACAGCGACTCTAGCCGAACTCTCTGATATTCGCGCGCAAACGCTGGCCGGCTTCGGCGGCGGCGATTACGAAAGACTCCGCGCGGGGTTCGCGGCCCGCGATCGGACGTTGCAGGATTTCCGCCAGCACCAGGACGTGGTGCTCTGGTTTGAGCATGACCTTTACGATCAGTTGCAGCTTCTCCAATTACTGGATTGGTTTGAGCAGCAGGACCTGGAAGGCATCAACCTGGACCTGGTGCAAATCGATTCGTACCCCGGCGTGCGGCCATTCTATGGCCTGGGGCAGTTGAGCGGTCCGCAACTTGCCCGCCTGTTTCCCGCGCGCAAACGGGTCACGCAGACGCAGCGCAGCATCGCAACGGAAACATGGCAGGCGTTTCGCGCCACAGAGCCCAGCGGCTTGCTTGCCATCTCGCAACAACAGCTTCCGGAGATGCCGTTTCTTGCCGCCGCGTTGGTGCGTTTTCTTGAAGAGTATCCCTGGACCACAGACGGGCTCTCGCGCACCGAGCGCCAGGTATTGCAGGCAGCGGCCGCCGGCAAGCGCAAGAAACAGGAAATTTATTTTGAGTCGCGCAAACAGGAGACCGTGCCCTGGGGAGATTTGTCCGTCTATCTGCGGATGGCATGGCTCGCGGCGGGACCGAATCCTGCGCTCATTGAGTCGCCGAAGAATGAATTCACCATCACCGATGCGGGCCGCCAGTTGCTCAAAGGCCAAGCTGACTGGATCAAGCTGCAAGGCGGCGTCGATCGCTGGCTGGGCGGCGTGCACCTGACCGGCGAGCAGCCACAATGGCGCTGGGACCACGAGAAAAAGATGCTGATCGCGGCATGAAGCCGTGCGATCTTTTGTTTATTTGAAGTGGATGGTCTTGGATACGTCGTTAAAGATGACCACTGCGGCAAACAAGACCAGAAAGACGAATGCCGCCTGGTAGACGCGTTCCTTCACTTCCTGCTTGATGTCGCGCCGCATCACAGATTCCACCAGCAGCATCAGCACCAGGCCGCCATCCAGGATAGGAATCGGCAGCATGTTGAAGATGGCCAGGTTGAGGCTGATCAGCGCCATGAACTGCAGCAGCACAATAAAGCCAGCCTGCGCGGCCCGTCCTGACTCCTGCATGATCCCCACCGGGCCGCTGAATTGCTTCAACGTGCCTTTCACGGTGAACAACTGACCCAGCAATTTGAAGATGAGCGACGAATTCTTTTTGCAATCGACGGATGCCGCATTCAACGCGGGCACAAACGGCAGCTTTTCCGTGCGGAACTCGGTTGGGATTTCCACTCCAATCCGGTAACCTTCTTTGTCCGGGCCGCCGGGCAACAACTGTGGCGACAGCTTAAACTCGAACGGCTGGCCCTTCCTTATGACGTCAATTGGAACGGAAGCCTCTTTCGATTTCTGCAAAACGGCATAGAGGCCAAACGCCCGCGAGTTCTGGACCTTGACTCCGTTGACGGCGACAATTTCATCGCCAACCTGGATTCCAGCTTTCGCCGCCGGCAGGCCCGGCTCAACCTTGGAGACAATGGACGGTCCGCCCGCAAACATTCCCAGTTCGCCCAGAATGTCTCCGGCATCTTCATTGTCGGAGATCTTAGGGGTCATGCTCAGAGGGAGGGTCTGCGTTCCGCGCTGTACATTCATTTCCAGGTTCTGGTTGATGCTGCCAAAGACCTTGTAGCGCACGTCGTCCCAGGTGGGATTTTGCTTGTCCTGCACCGCGACAATCTTGTCGCCCGGCTGGAGCCCTGCTTTCTGAGCGGGAGAGCTGTCCGACACCCAGCCCACGACGGCCGGTTGGTCCAGGTACGCGGGATATTCATGGCGGAACATGTAGACGCCCGTGAGCACGCACACGGCCAGCAACACATTCATGGCTGGCCCGGCAATGGCCACCAGAAAGCGCTGCCAGCGTGGATGGCTCATGAACTCGCCCGGATCGCCGGTGCGGGCTTCCATGGGATTTTCGCCGGCCATCTTTACATATCCGCCCAGAGGCAGAAGGCTGATGCGATAGTCGGTGTCGCCGCGACGAAAGCCTACCAGGCGCTTGCCAAAGCCCAGGCTAAAAACTTCCACCCGGACCTTGAACAGCTTGGCTACGGCATAATGGCCAAATTCATGGACAAAAACCAGAATCCCCAGAACAAAGATAAACGCGGCGATATTGAGCGGAAATGACTGCATATGAATGTGAATTTCGCTATTGTAGCTTTAAATTGCCGCAGGCCGCTACCGGGTTACATGGCGCGGCAATCTTTCCTGCGCCAGTTTGCGGGCCTCGGCATCCATGGCTAGCACCTCTTCTATAGATTCCGGATGGCGGCCGGATGTTTCAATAATTGTGCGCTCGATTACCTTAGAAATGTCGCTGAAACCTATTTCCCGCTTTAGGAATGCGGCCACTGCAACCTCGTCGGCAGCGTTCAGGGCGATGGTCTTAGCACCACCGGCTTCGGCGGCCTCATAGGCAAGGCGCAGGCAGGGGAATTTGTCCAGATCAGGCGGCGAAAAATCCAGCCGCTTCAGGTCCAAAACGTTGAAGCGCAGGTCAGATGCGATGCGCTCCGGGTAAGTCAGCGCATAGAGAATGGGCAGGCGCATGTCAGTGACGGAGAGTTGCGCCAGAATGCTGCCATCATTGAACTCGACCAGAGAGTGGATGGTCGACTGCGGATGCACCACCACCTTCACGCGCTCCGGCGGCATATTAAAGAGACGGCAGGCCTCAATCACTTCAAATCCCTTGTTCATGAGCGTGGCCGAATCAATCGTGATGCGCTGCCCCATCTTCCACGTTGGGTGGTTCAGCGCCTGCTCGACCGTAATTCTTTCGAAATCGGATTTTGGCGTGTTGAGGAATGGCCCACCGCTGGCGGTAAGCCAAACGCGCTCCACCTCGTTCATCCTGCCGCCGCGCATGCACTGATGCACGGCGTTGTGTTCGCTATCGATCGGCAGCAGCGGCTTGCCCTGGCGGCGCGCTTCAGCGGTAATCAACTCGCCCGCCGCGACCAGGCATTCTTTATTGGCCAGCCCGACTTCCTTGCTGGCGCGGACGGCCTCATAAGTCGCTTTCAACCCCGCTACACCCACAATCGCGCTCACCACAAAATCAACTTCAGGATGCGTGGCCACGCGCACCGTGCCGGCCTGTCCATGGACAATTTCAATGTCGTTTAGGCCTTCTTTTTTGAGCTGCTGGCGGACTTTTTCCGCGTCCTGCTCTGTAGCCAGCGAGAGCACCTTGGGCTTCCAGCGGCGCGCATCGCTCAACGCACCTTCAGTGTTTGAGCCTGCGGCCATGGTGAGCAACTGAAATCGCTCAGGATTGTTTTCAATCACGTTGAGCGTGCTGCGGCCAATGGAGCCGGTGGAACCGAGGATGGCAATGCGCTTCATGGTTGATGGCTCAGGGCCGCAAACAGCGGCGCCTCAAAAAACCATAATACCGGAGCCGCAAAGAGCAGGGCGTCAATGCGATCCAGAAAACCTCCGTGCCCGGGAAGCATGACTCCCGAGTCTTTGACGCCTGCACCGCGCTTCAAAGCTGATTCTGCCAGATCGCCAAGTTGTGCTGCGACGTTCACCAGCAAGCCAAAGGCGGCGGCCATCCACCAGGCAGGTGCATACAGCCGAACATCGTAGTAAAGAATACTCCGTGACGGAATTGCGTCCAGCCGGGCCAGTACAACACCGATGGCATGGATATATCGGAAGAGAATTACCGAAACGAGAATTGCTCCAATGGCAGAAGCAATCGCTCCTTCCCATGTCTTCTTAGGGCTTATCGACTCGGCAAGTTTGTGCTTTCCAAATGTGCGGCCAATGTAATACGCAAAGATGTCGCCTGACCACACGACTATTAGAAGAATAAAAACCACAATGCGGCCGTTCCTCTGGTGTCCAATGAGAGACAAGCCGCCGAGTGTATAGGCGATGTAGATAAAACCGAAATAAGAAAAGGCAGCAGCCCCAAGAACGTCCTTCATTCCCCACATGAACATGCCCAGGACCAGCAGAATCAGGGGAAGAGCGCGAACGCTGGTTATGTCGTAGGACCAATTTTCAAATTGGTTGCCAAAGTGCTCAATTCCAAATGCGCTTACACGATGAAGGCAGTGACCAAGGAAATAAATTCCAATGGCTACTTCGATAGCATAGACATGCAGCTTTTCCTGGTAGCGGATCGCGATGCCAAAATACTCGTGGGCCGCTAAAACCGCAATCAGCCCTATGAATCCGCTATAAAACCAGTCGGGAGCCTTGAAAAGAACCAGCAGCACCACCGGGATCAGCACCACCGCGGTCAGGACTCTCTTCATTTAGTTGGAGCTGCCTGGAGTAGGTTCGTTCAGGCCGCCGTAACGGCGTTCGCGCTTCTGGAATTCCTGGATGGCTTCCAGCAGATGCAGGCCGTTGAAATCGGGCCAGAGCGTTTTGGTCACGTAGATTTCCGCATACGCGGCCTGCCAGAGAAGAAAATTGCTCAGCCGCATCTCACCGCTGGTGCGGATCACCAGATCGAGCTCGGGAAGATTGTTGGTGTACATGTGCCGGTTCACGGTCTCTTCGTCGATGTGCAAATGCTCAATGCCGCCGTTGTTCGCCGCGGAATGCACCATGGACTTGAAGGCGTCGACAATCTCCGAGCGCGATCCGTAATTGAGCGCCAGAGTCATCACCATGCCGGTGTTCTTGGATGTTTGCTCCTTGGCCCAGGCCATGCGCTCCTGCACTTCCTGCGGCAGCATCTGGCTGCGCCCGATGAATTGCAGCCGGATATTGTTGCGCTGCATCAGCGGCAGTTCGTTCTTCAGGTAGCGGTGCAGCAGCTTCATCAGAAAGTGGATCTCGGTGGCCGGGCGACGGGTGAAGTTTTCCGCCGAAAAAGCATACAGGGTGATTGCGGGCAGAGCGATGCGCGAAGCCGTCTCCACCACCAGGCGGACTGCTTCCACGCCCTTGCGATGGCCGGCAATACGCGGCAGATGGCGGCGTTTGGCCCAGCGGCCGTTGCCGTCCATGATGATGGCGATATGTTTTGGGAACTGGTGAGGATCAAGCTGGCTGTAGAGTTCAGCTTCCTTTCGGTCCAGCCCCGAAGGAATGGTTCGCAAAACGCCTCTCAATACCCTTCAACGCTAGCACAGCAGCTCTGGGCTTGCAATTTTGTGGACTGGTACCTTAAACACGGTACCTAAAGTCGGAGCACTCCTGCGAGGTGCCTAGGACGGAACGCCCCTGCCTTTCGCGACAATACGACTCTGGCAAGGCTGTGGAAATTACTGTAAGCTTGTTTAGAAGCTGGCGGTTTTACACGATCGCCGGCCCAAAATAACAGTGGTCTCTCAAGGCCAACTCGATACCGGCAAGCTGACGCGCGTGGTCGCGCTGCTGTGCATTGCCCTGGCGCTCTTCATGGGAGTGCTGGAAGCGACCCACAGCCACTCAGATGCCGCTGTCGCTCGCAACTCATCTCCCTGTGCCATCTGCCTTTCCGTCCATGCCAATGCGCCCACGGTCACGGTCTACCTGCTTCAGGTATTTCACGCCGTTGAAGCTTTCACGCTTCCCTATGAATCGCAGGGCAAGAGCGCCGCTTCCGATCTGAGTCTGTTCATCCGTCCGCCTCCTACCTCTGTTTAGTCCTGTCAGCATCGAAGCAACACTTCTTTTCATGGCATGTCTCTGCTGCTTCTGATGCCGGTTCCGGCTGGCTTTCGCACGAAAGCCCAGTAACCAAGAGGTCCATAGCTAGAGGAGGACATTGTGAAACGTTTTCATATTCTGTTTTTTGTGCTCGTTTGTGCATTTCTTTCTGCGACGGCCCAACAGCCGCAGGGCGCATCCGCGCCTTCGGCGCCGTCACAGTCCGCGGCTGACGATAAAGCAGCAATGGACCAAAAGCTGCGTGATCTCGAAGACCGCATCGTTGCGCTTGAAGGCGAACTCCGTCAGCTAAAAGCGCAGGGCACGCAGCCCGGGCAAACTACCAACGCCGCAGCCCCCACGACTCCGCCTTCTGCCGCGCCCCAGACACAGGTAAATGCGGAGCAAGGCGCCGCCGGAGCAACTTCCCAGGCGGAAACCATTCGCCTGGGCGGGGCAGGCGGAGCAGCTTCCAAGGCCCTGAACCCTGACCTCAGTGTGATCGGCGACTTCATTGCCGGAGCCGGACACAATCCGATTAATCCCACGCCGGCGTTTCAGATGCATGAGTCGGAAATAGGCCTGCAAGCGATCATCGATCCTTACGCGCGCGGTGATTTCTTCATATCTTTTGGCGAGGAAGGCGTCAACCTGGAAGAGGGCTTCATTACCTTCACCGCTTTGCCGGCGGGCTTTGTCGCCAAGGGCGGCAAGATGCGCGCGGCGTTTGGCAAGGTCAACACGCTGCACAATCACGTGCTGCCTTGGGTGGACCGTCCGCTGGTGTCGCAAAATCTTGTCGGTGGCGAAGACGGAATTGATGACGCCGGATTCTCCGTTCAGCACATCATCCCCGCACCCAAGAATTGGTTTTTGGAGTTTACCGGGCAGACGTTTCGCGGCGATTCCTCTGATGTTTTCACGTCTTCCGTTAAGAATGACGTAAGCGTGGTCGGGCATCTGCGCGCTTACCGCGACCTGAGCGAAAGCACAAACATGGATGTGGGAGCTTCGTATTCGCGCGGGCACAATCTTTTTGGCAGCGATTTCATTACCCATCTTTATGGAATAGACGCCACGTTGCGCTGGAAGCCCTTGCAGCGGGCCATTTACCACTCCTTTGTTGCGCGGAGCGAGTTTATCTGGCGGCAGCAGAACCAGCCCAACATTGGTGCTTGCATCTCGATCACCTGTCCGGCGTTTGTCCGCACCGGCTTTCAACGCGCCTTCGGGTTTTACGCATCGGGCGATTATCAGTTTGCCAGGCGCTGGTTTGTCGGCGGAAGAGTCGACCAATCTGACCGGCCCTTTGACGCATCTCTGACCGACAAGGGCGGTTCATTTGTGCTGACGTACTGGCCCAGCGAGTTCGCGCAACTTCGCGGCCAATATAGGTTTACGCGCTATGCGCAGAACTTTGACGCGCATGAAGCGTTTATACAGTTACAGTTCGCTCTCGGCGCGCATGGCGCGCATCCCTTCTAAATCGGGCCGGTAACGGGCTGTGTGCCTGAAATGAAGGATCGGAAGAAGATATCTGGAGATATTCATGAAATTACGCTCGAAATTATTCAACGCGATTCTTAGCGCAATGCTAATTGCCACGCTGCTTCTGCCTTCAGCGGCAGAAGCCAAGAAGCTCAAAGTAATCACCACTCTCACCGATCTTGCATCACTCACGCAGGAAGTCGGCGGCGACAAAGTGGATGTTGAAGCGCTGGCCAAGGGTTATCAGGATCCGCACTTTGTGGAGCCCAAACCCAGCTTTCTGCTCAAGCTCCGCAATACCGACCTGCTGGTTCTGGTTGGGTTGGAACTGGAAATCGGATGGCTTCCACCGTTGATCACCCAGAGCGGCAACGGCAAAATCCAACCCGGCGGCCAGGGTTATCTGGACGCTTCGCAATTCGCGCAGATTCTCGAGATTCCCCAGGGCAGCGTGACCCGCGCTGAAGGTGACGTTCACCCGATGGGCAATCCGCACTACTGGCTTGATCCTGACAATGGCCGCCGCATCGCCAAGGGCATCGCCGCCAAGCTCAGCGCGCTGGATCCGGGCGATCAGGCGTACTTCCAGCAGCGCGAGCAGGATTTCGAAAAGCGGCTAGCGGAAGCGGACAAAAAGTGGATGGCGCAGATGGCCCCGTATCGCGGACGGAAAGTGGTGACCTACCATCGCTCATGGCCGAATTTTGCCAAGCACTTTGGCCTGGACGTGATTGGTTACATCGAGCCCAGACCGGGCATCCCGCCAACTCCTTCGCACACCATTGACTTAGTGAACCAGATGAAGCGTGAAGGCGTAAAGATCGAGCTGATTGAGCCGTATTTCGACCTCAAGACGCCCAACAGCATTGCCAGCATGGTAAACGGCAAGGTGCTCGTGCTGACGCCCTCGGTCGGGGGCAAGCCGGAAATTACCGATTATTTCAAGCTGTTCGATTACGATATTGCTCTCCTGACAAAAGCCTTTGAGGAGACGAAATAAAGGATACAGATGGAAATACTCCAGTTTCTTATTCTCCCTTTTCTCGCCAGTCTTATATTGACCGGCATACACGCCTATCTTGGCGTCCATGTGGTGGAGCGCGGAGTGATCTTTGTGGATCTGGCTCTGGCGCAGATTGCCGCTCTGGGCGCCACAACAGCCATTCTGATAGGCATGGACCCGCACGGTACGGGAGCCTACTGGATGAGCCTGGGTTTCACGTTTGTGGGCGCGGGGATTTTTACCTTTGTGCGCTCGCGCCAGAAACGTATACCGCTGGAAGCATTTATAGGAATTACGTATGCCGTTGCGTCGGCTGCGGCCATCCTTGCCATGAGCAAGGCCACCGGCGAAACCGAGCACCTGAAGGACATGCTGGTGGGCAATATTCTGGCGGTCTCAAGGCATGACGTAATCAAGACTGCGCTGCTGTATGGCGTCATCGGACTTTTTCATTTCATTTTTCGAAAAAAATTCCTGGCGATTTCCCTCAGCCACAACACCAACGGCGGGCCGCAGCCCAACATGAACGTGCGACTCTGGGACTTTCTTTTCTATGCATCGTTCGGCTTCGTCGTAACCTCGTCAGTGGCGATTGCCGGTGTGCTGCTGGTTTTTTGTTATCTGGTGGTGCCTTCAGTTGGCGCCATGTTATTTGCCGACCGCATTGGAACGCGACTGGCCATTGGCTGGACCATGGGCACGCTGGTTTCGGCGCTGGGCTGCTATTGCTCCGTGTTCTTTGATACGCCGACTGGAGCCACCATCGTGTGCACATTTGGCGCAGTCCTCGTTGTAATGGCCATCGTCAAGGCGCTTTTCTTCCGTGTCCGACAGGAGGAACAGCAGCCGGCGGAGGTTCGGGCCAGGCAGACCGTATAGCGTTTGTTCTTAAGCACACTGGCCCTCTGGCCGGAGATTCGCAGCCTCAGTTCGGCTAGAATTGACAGGTGATTACCGGGGCCAGCTCGGACGTGATCCAGGCATTTGCCACGCTGGTGCGTTCAGAAATCGAAGACGAATGCGTGGACATTCTGCGGGCCGCGCTTACCTTTTCCCGCATCCATGAGCCTGGCCTCGATGTGGAGCACTACGTGCATCGCGTGGATGAATTGGCAGCGCGCGTGGCCGAGAAGATTGAAGATCCCGACGATCCCGTACAGATTATTGCGGCGCTGAACGATGTCTTATACCGCGAAGAGGTGTTCCGCGGCAATACCGTGGATTACTACAGCCCGCGCAACTCTTTCCTTCACCACGTGCTGGACCGCCGCCTGGGCATACCCATCACTTTGGCGCTGGTGTATATGGAAGTGGCAAGGCGGGTCGGCTTTCAGTTGTTTGGCGTCGGCATGCCGGGGCATTTCCTGCTCAAGCATTATGACGTGGACGGCCACTCCATTCTGATCGACGCTTTTGAGCGCGGCTCAATCGTCACCGAAGATGATTGCCGCCAGAAGCTCGACAGCATTTATTCCGGCCAGGTGGCGCTGCAACCGGAATTTCTGCTTCCGGTGACGCGCCGGCAGATGCTCACCCGCATGCTCAATAATCTGCGCTCGATTTATCTTTCGCAGCGCGATTTCCGCCGCGCCGTGCAGGTGGTGGACCTGATCCTGGTGATTTATCCGCGCTCGCCTGAAGACATGAAGCAGCGCGCCGTGCTGCGCTACAACCTCAACGATTTTCGAGGAGCATTGAGCGATTTTGAGGAGTACGTAAAGATGTCGCCCGACGCATCCGACGCGGAGGAGATCAAGCAGACCGCGCTGTCATTGAGAAGATCCATGGCGATGATGAACTGACTTCTCTAAGCAAAGTTGTGTTTGTTGAGCGCGGGACATCATGGGTTTTTCGTTGTTTCTTAACGCTGGACGCTCCCAAATGGCGCGGCGTTCTCTAACCATCTCGTGGACTCAAGTGGCCCACGCAATTTCTGCGAGACCCCAACCAGCGGAACAGGTACATCCCGAGGTGGTGGCAGTGATGCGGGAGAGGGGCATTGATCTTTTCTCGGCGCGGCCGCAAAAACTCACTGACGAGTTGGCCCGCGGCGCAAATCTTCTTGTGACGATGGGTTGCGGCGAGCAGTGCCCGTTTATTCCTGGTCTGCGTCGGGCTGACTGGCCGTTACCGGACCCCAAGGGCAAGGAGATTGAACACGTGCGCCGCATTCGTGACAAAGTTGATCAACGCGTCAGGAAGTTGTTGCGGGAAATTCTCTCTCAACCCGCACTCTTCTTAGCCAGAGCGTCAAAGACAATCATGTCGGTGGAGCAGGAATTAACCTTCAGGCGACCCGCTCCTATCGTGTTGTCGTTTTGGCAATTTGATTACGCTTTCCGGAAATATTAATCCGCTTGACAGGCTGTTTTCATACCATGAATACGCCTTATCGTGATTCGTGTCCGATTTCAGTTTTGTGAGAGGAAACTCGCCATGCGTGCTTATTGGAGGATTGCCTCAAGGCTCATGCTTCTCTTGGTCCTGGTGATGACGGCAGTCGCGCTGCAGGCGGCTGATGGGTGTTTTATCTGCAAAGCTCAATGCAGAACAGCTGAACGGGATTGCGAAACCGGATGTTTCGATCCGGGCTGCTTCAATAATTGTGCCAATGAGTACACCATTTGCATAGAGGAATGTGGCTGCTAACTGGTGACATTCTTCCGTGAGCAAGGTGCTAACCATGCCAGAGGACAAGCCGGGAAGAATCGCCAAAACAATCGAGATCGCCGCCAACATCGCCATCATTCTCGCGGTTTGCGTGGTGATGGTTTTCTTTTTCAGAAATTACAGGGCGGAAAAAGCCGGGAAGCCCCACGCGATTGCCGTGGGAACGCCATTTGCGTTGAAGGATGTTCACTGGGAGGCCAGCCGGAAGAACCTTGTGCTGGCCCTCTCCACCACCTGTCATTATTGCAATGAGAGCGCGGAATTTTACCGGCGATTAGTAAAGGAATGCGAGGCCCGTGGCGTCCGCACCATCGCCGTGCTGCCCCAGACCAAGAGCGAAGCGCAGTCTTATCTGGCCGACAGAGGCTTCAAGGTGGATGAGATCCGCCAGAGCTCCCTCGCTGCGCTGGAGATCGGGGGAACACCGACTTTGCTGCTGGTTGACGGCCAGGGCAAGGTAGAGCGCGTCTGGCTTGGCAAGCTTCCTCCGGAAAAAGAAAAAGACATCCTGGCGAAATTGTAAAACTCTGTCCGGGAACATTGCGCCGAAAGCTTACTTCTGTCCGTTGCGCTCGTTCGGCGGATTCAGTTCCGCCAACTCGCTGATCAGCTTTTGCTCCTGATCAGAGAAGGTGCTGCGGAAGCGGTCTGACTGGATGACCTGCTGGCGCTCCGCGGGCGGCATCTGGCGCAGATGGCGCAAGGCTGTATGGACGGCCACCTGCCGCTCCGGCGGAAGGACTTTGAGTTGCTGGTTGGCGTCACGCAATTGCTGCCGCTGCTGCGGCGTGAGCTTTGCCAGAAACTCCATGCGTTTCACGGCCTGGTCGCGCTGTGTGGGCGTTAGGCTGTTGAACTTCTTTAGCCGCTCGCGCAATGCAGCCTGGCGTTCGGCTGGGAGTTTCTTGAACCCTGGTTCGCTCTCCAAAAGTTTGAGTTGCTGGTCCAGGGGAAGGTCTTTGTGGGTCTGGAGCCATGCGCCCATCTTGTATCCGTTTCTTTGTGCAGAACGGTTGGCGTTATTCGGATTTTTTTGGGGCGTGGCTTGCACCAGAAGTACGGGCGCCGGTCGATGGGCCGAAGTGCTTACGCGCGAGGGAACATTCAGGGTAATCAGCCCTGACAGCACGAAAACGGAAATAACGTTGGTCCCGATTACCATTTGCTCCCCCGAGCAGAAAGGTTTATGGCTCCGCTACGTCGTCTGACGGAGCGCCAGTAAGCTCGTTTACCAGGTCCGTGTCGATGAGCAGGTCGTGGTTCTTGTCCAGGGATTCAATATCGGCCACCGCGCCATTATCTGGCGGCGGAGTTGCCATGAAAATCCTATAACCCACTCCACCCGCGGCAAGAACAGTTGCGAGCGCAGCCGCCAGCACCGGCCTGCGCAACCAGCCAAACATGACCACAGGGGCCTTCTCCCGTTCTTCTTTTACGTGCGCCCGCAGGCGGGTAAGAAAGTAGGGAGAAGGCTCCGGCGCTTCCCATTCATCCAGCAGCGACATGGTCTTGCGCATGGAGGCAAGCTCCTCGGCGCAGACGCCGCACTGGCGGACGTGAGCTGTCACCTGCGGGTCGGCCGGACCGTCGGTGAGCAGCTCGATCAAATTTTCCCGAACATCATTGCAATTCATACAAATTCCTTAAGCCGGTCACGCAACACTTCATAGGCGCGGAACAGCAGAGACTTGGTGGCGGACTCACTTAATTTCAATACTCCCGCAATCTCGCGATAATCCATCCCCTGATATTTATGCATCAGTACGGCGGCGCGCTGTTTTTCCGGCAGCGCCATCACATGTTTCTTGATGGCCTGGAGCCGTTCGCGGCGCAGAATGTTTTGTTCCGCATTCAGCGTTGGATCGGCCACGTCCATCGTGGTGCCGGATTCCTCATCCGGCTCGTCCAGGCTTACCACTTTTCCGCTGCGCTCAACCTTGTGGTCGCGCGCGTAATTCACCGCCAGGTTGGTGGCGATGCGGTAGAGCCAGGTCGTAAACTTGGCTTCCGCCGCATAGGTCTTGCGCGAGCGATACACGCGCAGAAAAACTTCCTGCGCCAGCTCTTCCGCCAGCGCCTGGTTATGGCACATGCGGTACATGAATGCGATCATGGGCCGGTGATACTTGGTCACAAGATATTCGTAGGCCGCGTTATCATCGGTCCCGGCGCGGAGCATTACCTCCGCATCGCTCAGCGAATCATAAGGAACGTGGCTTGCTGCCATCTCCGCAATACCCTGCATCCTGCCGGTAGTTGTGGGCATGAACAAACCCGACTTTAAGGCCACGCTGCTCACATCTCTGTAAACCCCTTGGCAACCAAAAAGTTGCACGCTCCAGAGGTCAGCATAGCCCCGACAACAGAGTTTATTCCATCCGGCAGGTTTCGCGCATCTTGAAGTTTACAAAGATTTTACGGTAGTGGGTCGGTTTGGAAACGATCCACTAGCAGTGTCAGTGTCTAGCGATTCGCTCGCGAATCGCGGGCCTTTAGGCAGACGTTACTTGATCTTCTTCATCTTGATGGCCTTTACGCCTGCGGCAAAGACCTGCGCCCGATCATTGTTGTAGCTGGTCCGGGCCAGTTCTTCGATGAGATCAACCGTGCGCTTGGGAATGCGATAAGTCATGCGCTGCATCTCCCCCAGCGCGGGCTCCGGGCTGGGCGGAGGGTCCATGCGCGTGAGTAGCTCGGCCGCCACCTGCACCACACGCCCGCGTGAGCGATATTCCGCCGCTGCTTCCCGGATCGCTTCCACCGCCGCGGCAGGCAGCGTATAGCGTTTGGAGATGTCTCCGGGCTTGCTTTTCTTCTTGCGTTTCGCGCCGTCCCAGGGCTTTTGCGGTTTCATGGCCAAGACTCCAGACTCGCGTGGCGAAACAGTGTAACACACCAGTGTGTCGCCCAATAGGGGAA
>DASSXL010000162.1:0-7851 GCA_035703825.1 Candidatus Angelobacter sp. | reverse complement strand
TCTGATTGCGACGCCAACGTTCCTGCAAGCCTACATGCGGCGCTGCTCGCCGGAACATTTTGGCAGCCTGCAATATGTGCTGGTGGGAGCCGAAAAGTTACCCGAACGCACCGCTCTTCAGTTCGAGGACATTTTTGGCATACGTCCGCTGGAGGGCTATGGCTGTACTGAGTGCGCTCCGGTGGTGGCGGTGAACGGACGGGACTTCCGCGCCCCGGGCTTCCGCCAGGTGGCGGCGCGGCGCGGGACCATCGGCCATCCTCTGCCGGGAGTGAGTGTGCGGATTGTCGATCCGGAGACGCAAGAGCTGCTTGGACTCAACAAGCCGGGAATGCTGCTGGTGAAAGGCCCCAACATAATGAAAGGCTATCTGGGCCGCGAGGACAAGACGGCGGAAGTGCTCAAAGACGGCTGGTATGTCACGGGCGACATCGCAACGATGGAGGAAGACGGCTTCCTGACCATTACCGACCGGCTGAGCCGCTTCAGCAAGATCGGAGGCGAGATGGTGCCGCACATCAAGATTGAAGAAAAACTCAACGAGCTAGCGGGGGCTACCGAGCAGACCTTTTCGGTCTCCGCAGTGCCGGACGAGAAAAAAGGCGAGCGCATTATCGTGCTGCATACTCTGACCGACGAAGAACTGGCTCCAGTGCTGGCAAAGCTTGCTGAATCCGACCTGCCAGCGCTGTGGAAGCCGAAGAAAGACCAGTTCTTTCACGTGGACGTGCTGCCGTACCTAGGGAGCGGCAAACTGGATTTGCGGGCATTGAAGACGCAGGCTGCGGCGCTGGCGGGCACGCCCGCGTAAATGTGCTGTTCCGTGTGGCGGCTTCATTCCCAAAATAGCATCGCGCTTCGCATTGCGACTCTTTACATTTGACGGCGGTAAGTGACAGAATGTCCGCCGCCGACCCTGAGCGTGGTTTTATGTCCACCACGGAACCCACCCACGAAGATGCAAAGCCCCGGCAGTCCATGCTGGTTCGCCTGGTTATTGCGTTGCCCAATTGGGGCCTGCGCGCTCTGCTGTGGTTCCTGAGTCGCGTCATCTATCGCGTCAAGGTCCTGGGCAAAGAAAATATTCCGCGGGAAGGCGGGGCGCTGCTGGTTTCAAACCACATGTCTTTTGTGGATGTAGTGTTGATCAGCGCAGCGGCCAACCGTCCCATACGTTTTCTGATTTTCCGCGATGTGTACAACATTCCTTTTATCAAGCCGTTCGCGTTGCTCATGCGGGCCATTCCCATTCCCACGGAGATGCGCCCACGGGACATCGTCCGCTCTTTCCGCGTAGCCAGTGACGCCATTCGCGCCGGCGAACTGGTCTGCGTGTTTGCCGAAGGCCATATCACCCGCACGGGTTCCATGTTGCCTTTCCGCAAGGGCATGGAGCGGATCATTCGCGGCCTGGACGCGCCGGTGATTCCCGTGAACCTGCACGGCGTGTGGGGGAGCATCTTCAGTTACGAGCGTGAGCGCTTCTTGTGGAAAATGCCGCGGCGGATGCCGTACCACGTGACTGTAAGCTTTGGGGCGTGGCTGTCTTCGGCGGCAAGCGCCGCGGAAGTCCGGCGATCAGTACAGGCACTGCATGCTGCCGCCTTCGAAGCAGATCGCGTGGCCAGCCTCACGCTTGACCGGGCGCTGGTCCGCACTGCGCGACGCTATCCCTTTCGTTTCTGCATGGGCGACGCCCGTTTCCCTGAAGTCAGCTTTGCCAGCATGCTGATCAAGCTCATCTTCGTGACGCGCCGGCTACGCTCGCACTGGAAAGACCAGGAAATGGTAGGCGTCTTGATGCCTCCATCCGCGGGCGGAGCGCTGGTAAACTTTGCCGCCGTGCTGCTCGGCAAAGTTCCAGTGAACCTGAACTATACCGCCAGCACGGAAACGCTGGAATGCTGCGCGCAACAATGCGGTCTGCAAACCGTGGTAACGTCAAAATTGTTTCTGGAAAAGCTTGCCGCGGTAAACAAGATTGAGGTACCCGGGCGGTCGGTTTTTCTGGAAGACGTGCTTGCCGGACCGAAATCCACTGAAAAGCTGTTGGCGTTGCTGGTCGCGATTTTCCTGCCGTACGCTCTGCTGAAGCGGGCGGTGGGTGGGCAAAAGCGCACTACCGATGACCTGGCCACCGTCATTTTTTCCAGCGGCAGCACGGGCGACCCCAAAGGCGTAATGCTCACGCACCATAACGTGCTGGCCAACATACGGCAGATGACGCAGGTGTTTTCTTTCGCCAGCGATGACAAGCTGATGGGCGTGCTGCCTTTCTTCCACGCGTTTGGCTTCACCGTGACGCTGTGGCTTACCGCCACCTATGGCGTGGGCGTTGTGTTCCATCCCAGCCCGCTGGATGCGCAGATTATCGGCGAGTTGACGCGGAAATATCGCGTCACTTTCATGATTACAACGCCGACGTTCCTGCAAGCCTACGCACGCCGTGTTCCCAGGGAGGATTTTGCCAGCCTGCGCTGCGTGCTGGTGGGCGCGGAAAAACTTTCCGAACGCGCGGCCCGGGCATTTGAAGAGCAGTTTGGCGTGCGGCCTCTTGAAGGTTACGGCTGCACGGAATGCGCGCCGGTAGTGGCCGTAAATATTTTTGATTTTCGCGCTCCGGGCATCGTTCAGCGCGGCGCGCGGCCGGGAACCATAGGGCATCCCTTGCCGGGCATGAGCGTGCGCATTGTCGATCCGGACACAGGCCAGCCGCTGCCCCCGGATACCCCCGGCATGCTCCTGGTACGAGGCCCCAACGTGATGCTCGGTTACCTGGGGCGTCCGGAAAAGACCCGGGAAGTCTTGCAGGACGGCTGGTACACCACGGGTGATATCGCCGCCGTGGCGGACGATGGTTTCCTGACTATCACGGACCGCCTGAGCCGCTTCAGCAAGATTGGCGGTGAAATGGTCCCGCATGTAATGGTCGAAGAAAAACTGCAAGAGTTGGCGGAAATGGTGGACCAGGTCTTTGTGGTCTCATCGGCGCCAGACGAAAAGAGGGGAGAGCGTCTGGTTGTATTGCACACTCTCAGCAGTGAACAGCTCTCACCCGTCCTGGTGAAACTTGCTGCCGCAGACCTTCCTCCGCTGTGGAAGCCGCGCAAAGACCAATTCTTCCGCGTGGCCGCCCTTCCCGTTCTGGGCACCGGCAAACTTGACCTGCGCGCGTTAAAAACGCTGGCCAGCTCGATGGCCCGTTCCGTTTCTGCCTGAAGTGTTACCTTTGGGCCCTTGGGCGACGCTTAAGCTGACTCTCTTCCAGCCAGAAGCCATATAATAATGAAACCATGAAGAAGGTCGTACACGCCGTTTGCTCGCACGATTGCCCCGACGCCTGCGGAATTCTGGTTACGGTGGAAGATGGCCGGGCAACGCGCGTGCAGGGTGATCCCGCGCATCCGGTAACGCGCGGCTTTCTTTGCGCCAAGGTGACCAAGTACCTTGATCGCGTGTACTCGCCCGATCGCGTGCTGCATCCCATGCGGCGCATTGCGCCCAAAGGCCAGGGCAAGGGCAACGCAAGCGACTTCACACAGATCACCTGGGATGAGGCGCTGGACGATATCACTGCGCGCTTCAGGAAGATTTCTGACGAATTCGGCCCTGAGGCCATCCTTCCTTATTCTTATGCCGGCAACATGGGCGTGCTCAGCTATTCGGGGATGGCGCACCGCTTCTTCCATCGCCTGGGCGCGTCGCAGCTTGACCGCACGATTTGCGCTTCCGCGGGCGGCGCCGGCATGGCGACCGTGACGGGCCGCAACGTCGGGACGGAGCCGCAGCAATTCCGCGATTCAAAATACATCATTGCCTGGGGCGCGAATATTCATGCAACGAACGTCCACCTGTGGCCGTTTATTGCCGAGGCGCGGCGCAACGGCGCCAGGCTGGTGGTAATCGATCCCTATCTGACTCGTACGGCCAAGAGCGCTGACTGGTATCTGCCCATTAATCCTGGGACAGACGTGGCGCTGGCGCTGGCGATGATGAACGTAATCATCAATGAGAACCTGTACAACACCGATTACGTCAGCAAGTACACGCTGGGCTTTGAACAACTGCGGCAGCGTGTGCAGGAATATCCGCCAGAGCGCGTGGCCGGATGGACCGGGATCTCCGCGGAAGACATTCGCAAGCTGGCGCGAGAGTATGCCACGGTACGGCCGGCGGTAATCCGCGTGAATTATGGCGTACAGCGCTCGCAAAATGGAGGCTCGGCCATGCGGGCCATCGCCATGCTGCCCTGCATTACCGGCTCATGGGCTGAAGCGGGCGGCGGATTGCAACTTTCCACCAGCGGCGCGTTTTATCTGAACGGGCACGCGCTGGAGCGTCCTGACCTGATGCAGAAGAGTCCGCTGGGAAGGGCCGGGCGCATCGTCAACATGTCAGAGCTGGGCAAGGCGCTGAACACGCTAAGCGATCCGCCGGTGAAGGCGGTGTTTGTCTATAACTCAAACCCGGCAGTGGTGGCGCCGAACCATCATGACGTGGTTCGCGGATTCATGCGCCCGGACCTGTTTACTGTGGTCCACGAACAGTTTTTTACTGACACCACCAGCTATGCCGATATCGTTCTGCCCGCCACCACTTTCCTGGAACATAAAGATCTGAACAAGGCATACGGCCACACGTATCTTCAGATATCGAACCAGGCCATTGCGCCGCTGGGTGAAGCACGGGCTAACACAGACATGTTCCGCGATCTGGCGCACCGCATGGGCTTCACCGATGACTGCTTCCAGCAGAGCACGGATGATGTGATCGATTCCACGCTGACCAGACCCGAGAACCAACAAATTCCAAAGGGCTGGGAGCGGTGGATGGAAGGTATGACGCGCGAGCGGCTGGAGAAAGAAGGCCACGTCCGCTTGAACCTGGGCGATGGGCCATTTCTGCCATTCGCCAAAGGCGGGTTCGCCACCGCCAGCGGCAAGGCCGAACTGTACAGCGAAAGCCTCGCGGCCCAGGGGATGGACCCGGTAGTTTCATTTGTTGCGCCGGAGGAATCGCGGCTTTCAGAAGGGGCAAAGAAGTTTCCACTGGAGCTGCTTTCGCGCAAGGCCGATAACTTCCTGAACAGCTCATTTACGAACATTCCCTCAATCCAGAAGATGGAGCACCCGGAGCTGCTGGAAATCAGCAACGCGGACGCCAAGCCGCGCAATATTCATGAAGGCGATTGGGTGCGGGTCTTTAACTCACGTGGCGAGGTGAAGCTGCGCGCGCATGTAAATGGCGCGGTACAGCCGGGAGTGGTGGCGGCGCGGCTCAACGCGGCGCGGTTTACCCCGGACGGCAACAGCATCAACGTGCTGACCTCTGAAACCCTGACGGACATCGGCGGCGGAGCGACGTTTTATTCCTGCCTGGTGGAAGTTGAGCCGATCAAAAGGGCCTGATAAGCCCCTCAAACACTCCGGTACTTCAATCAAAAAAATATGCAAGTTTCCCAATCTGGCACGTTCCAGATACCGGGGAGTAGACCGCCCAAAAGCAGAACTGGATGAGAGGGATAGTTGCAGCTCGTCACATTCGCATGCATCGATCATGAAACTGAGGACACGTTTGAGGACCGGAGGGCGCTGCCGCCTTCCGCGGAAATAGACGGCCTTGCCTGGCTGAAACTGGAACCAAGATCAAAAATTAGAGCACCGCGCGGTTAGGTTTGGGAGATTTTAGAGTGAGGGACATGTCCAAGTGGCACTTCAGCGATAACTCCCGTATAATCTGGCTTTTCCCACCTTGTGCTGAGGGTAGTCATATAGCTTCGTCGGTAATTAAGGAAACCAGTCCTAAGCATCTCGCGCGGATCGGGCCCTTGGGGCTGATCCTTGGTCTGTTGGTTCTTGGATTGGTTCCAAGGGCCCTGGCTGCGCCGCAGGCTGGCCAAATCATTGAAGACATTGACGTGGTCGGTAATCGTCGCATCCCCACGGAAACCGTCAAGTCACGCATTTACACCCGCAACGGTGATGTATATGACGAAGCGGCCCTGCAACGCGATCTGCGGTCGGTGTGGAACAGCGGCTATTTTGAAGATGTGCGCATGGAACGTGAGCAATCAGCCAAGGGCTGGCGCATTCATATTTATGTCCGGGAAAAGCCGACGATTCGCACCATCGAGTATCACGGGCTGAATTCGGTCTCACAAAGTGACGTTCTGGAGCGCTATAAAAAGGTCAAAGTCGGCCTCACGGTGGATAGCCCTTACGATCCCACCAAGGTGATCAAAGCCAAGGTGGTGTTGCAACAACTACTGTCGGAGCATGGGCGCCAGTTCGCGAACGTTAACATCCAGGTGCAGCAAGTGCCGCCGGCGTCAGTATCAGTGATTTTCAACGTAAAGGAAGGGCCCAAGATCAAGGTGGGCAAGATCCGCTTTGTGGGCAACAAACACGTAAAGAGCCGCACGCTGCGCGCGGCCATGAAGAACCTGCACCCCATCGGCATACCGAAGTCCATTTTTCTGGAAAACATTTTCGCTAAAACGTTTGACGCCTCCAAGCTGGAAGAAGACGCGGAGCGGGTCCGCGAGGCCCTGCAGACCTATGGCTATTTCAAGGCCGTGGTGGACGATCCGAAGATTCAGCTCCGGGACACTTCCAGCAAGCTCCACCTGCCCGTGGTGCAAAAGGGCAAGGGCAAGGTCATGGACATCACCGTCCCCATTGAGGAAGGCGACAAGTTCAAGCTCAAGGCGATCAATTTCAGCAATAACAAGGCGATCCTGAACAAGCAGCTCTTGCGCGGCCTGTTCCCAATCAAAGATGGCGACACATTCAACAAACAGTTGATTGGCAAAGGGCTGGACAATTTGCGCAAGGCCTATGGCGAACTCGGATATATCGACTTCACGCCTGTCCCGACCACCGACATTGACGACGAGAAAAAGCTGATTACGCTGAATGTGGAAGTGGAAGAAGGCAAGCCGTATTTCGTGCGGCGCATCGAATTCCAGGGCAACACCACAACGAGAGATCGGGTAATACGCCGCGAATTGCTGGTGCAGGAAGGCCAGGTCTTCAACAGCCGTCTCTGGGACATCAGTATCCTTCGCCTGAACCAGTTGAATTATTTTGATGCCCTCAAGCCGGAAGACGACACCGAGCGCAAGCTCGACAACCAGAACGGCACGGTGGACCTGACGGTAAAGGTCAAAGAGAAGGGCAAGAACAGCATTGGTCTCACGGGCGGCGTGAGCGGGCTGGAAGGTTCTTTCATCGGCCTGAATTATGAGACCAACAACTTCCTGGGCCTGGGCGAAACGCTGCAGGTGCAGGCCAACGTCGGCAGCCTGTCGCGTGTGCTCCTGTTCGGCTTTACCGAGCCTTACATGTTTGACCGCCCGCTGACGCTTGGCTTCACGGTCTATAGCCGCAGGTTTGATTTCAACCAGGCAAGGCAGGCTTCCATCACCGCCGGCCAGAACCTTAACCTGCCGCAATCCGTTCTGAACCAGTTGCTGAATTACAACCAGTCCAGCACCGGCTTTACGGCTTCTTCCAGCTACCTGCTGGGACACTCGTTCAAGCGCGTGGGCCTGACATACGCGCTGGACAACACAACGATCAATACGTTCAGTGACGCTTCGCGCAACCTTTTCCAGACGCTGAATTTCCGCAATATTTCCGGCCCTGACGCGCTGAAGGGTATTGTCACCAGCTCAATTACGCCCTCGTTCGGCTTCAGCACCATTGACAGCCCTATCCGGCCGCATCGCGGCAAGAGCGTATTTCTCTCCACGGAAGTTGCGGGCTTGGGCGGCAACGTCAAGTTCTACCGGCCGTTGTTCGCGTTCACGCAGTGGAAGCCGCTGTATCACCAGAACACGCTGGGCGTGCG
>DASSXL010000055.1:0-35133 GCA_035703825.1 Candidatus Angelobacter sp. | reverse complement strand
CGCCGCAGATTTACGCTGATAAACGCAGATAAAGAAAGACTTGGCCGCGAATTTCGCGAATGAACACGAATCAGAAATGGTTCGGGGTGCTTCGCTCGGATTCGCGGCTAATTTTTTGCGATATCGACTTTGCAGGCTAACCACCGCTTGCTTCCGCCGTCTATAAAAATGTGATACCTTGACGATCTACAATCGAGTTGTAGATAATCATACTATGGGCAAACCAAGCGATCTGGTCCAGGGAACACTGGACCTTTTGATACTCAAAACGCTCTCTCTGGAGCCGAAGCATGGCTGGGCCATCGCCAAGCGGATCCAGCAGATTTCAAACGAAGTGCTACAGGTGCAACAGGGGTCGCTTTACCCGGCCTTGCACCGGTTAGAGCAGCAGGGATGGATTCGCGCCAAATGGAATGAAAGCGAGACGGGCAGACAGGCCAAGTTTTATTCGCTCACCGCAGCCGGCCGCGCACAGTTGGAAAAAGAGAAGGAAAGCTGGAAACGTCTTTCAACAGCAATTGATGTAGTGATCGAAAGCCTGTAATTGGGAGGAAGCATGCGTTGGGTGGAACGATTTCGCATGGCAATGTTGATGCTGTTTCGCCGCAAAGCTGAGGCAGAGCGGTTGAACCGCGAACTGGAGTTCCATCTTGAGCAGCAGATTGCTGAGAACATCGCCGAAGGCATGCAGCCGGAGCAGGCACGTTTAGCGGCACTTCGACTTTTCGGCAACCCGACGCTTCTGCGCGAAGAAGCGCGCTCCTCCTGGAGTTGGAACTGGCTGGAAAGCGGCTGGCGCGACCTGCGTTATGGAGTTCGCACCCTGGCACGCTCGCCCGGCTTCTCCGTAATCGCGATTCTGGTCATGGCGCTTGGGATCGGAGCCACGACATCCTTGTTCACCATCGTCCGGTCGGTATTGCTTCGGCCGCTGCCATTCCGCGAGCCGGACAAGCTGGTGATGCTCTATGAACATTTCCGCCAATCGAAGTTTCCTGTGAACCAGGTTTCGCCAGCTGACTTTCGCGACTGGCGCGCACAAACTCATGGATTCGAAGACATGGGCGCTTGGCGCTGGTGGGCGGGCCACATAAGCACCATGCAAGGCGAAATGCCTGAGGTGGTGACCGGAGCAGGCGGCTCCTGGAATCTATTCTCGGTGCTTGGCGTACAGCCGGTATTCGGCCGTACGTTTACTCCCGATGAAGACAGGTTTGGCGCCAACGATGTCGTAATGCTTACCTGGAACCTGTTCCAAAGCCGGTTCAACGGCGACAAGAGTATCGTCGGGAAGCAAGTACGAATTGATTCCAAGCCGTTCACCGTTGTTGGAGTGCTGCCAGAATGGTTCTCCTATCCCGATCCGGAGGTAAAGATCTGGATCCCGCAGACGCCAATTTTCACGCCCGATGAATTCACGCCAGATAATCATTGGAGTTATGTCGTGGCGCGTATCAAAGACCAGCAAAGCGCAACGGCGGCGCTCAAGGAAGTAAGCGCGCTGCAATACCAGATCCATATGCAAAACCAGGGCAAGCCGGTGGCCGAAGATGTAGTTTCGCGACCCATGATTGAGGACGTTGTTGAGGACGCAAGGACGCCGTTGATCGTGCTCATGAGCGCGGTGGTATGCATGCTGTTGATTGCCTGCCTGAACGTCTCCAATCTGCTGGTAGCGCGGAGCGCGGCAAGGCGCAAAGAGGTCGCGATCCGCCGAGCTCTGGGCGGCAGCCGGTGGAAGCTGATTCAGGAACAGATCACCGAGAGTCTCATGATCTGTATCGCCGGCGGCGTGCTCGGGTTCCTGTTATCTCTCGCAGCCACGCGATGGGTGGCGACGCACTGGCGCGATTTGCCGCGGGCTGATGCCATTCATGTTGACGGAACGGTTATGGCGTTTTCGATCGCCATCGTTTTTGTAACCGCTTTGGTGGCTGGACTGGTGCCAGCGATCTCTTCCAGCGGCAAGAGCTTGCTGGGAGCCTTGCAGGATTCGGCTCGCACGATCGGTGGAAGCGCATCTCGCGCTGCTCTGCGAAAGGTATTGCTCACGGCTGAAATCGCGCTCACCGTAATTCTTCTCGTCTCTGCCGGGCTGCTATTCAGAAGTTTTATTCATCTGCGGACAACGGATCTGGGCTGCATTACAGACAACGTGCTGACGGTCCGTTACGGATTGCCGGAAAAGAAATACGACACACCTGAAAAGGTCCTGGCCTTCCACGAGGCTCTGCTGTCGCGAGTCCGCAGTTTGCCAGGAGTGAAGGCCGCTGGGCTGATCTCGAGAGCACCGGGCGCGGGGCAAGAAAGCGACCGCGTGTTCACCATTCCTGAGCACCCGGCACAGGGGCCGAGCCTGGAACTGGATGCGCTCTTGCGCAAGGCCGATCCAGGATATTTCAGCGCGGTGGGGATCCCGCTGCTGAGCGGCCACGTTTTTAATGAGCAGGACAAGCTGGGCCGAACCCATCATGTGATCATCAGCAGGAAGTTCGCGCAACAGTTCTTCCCTGGCGAAGATCCTGTCGGGAAACACGTACAGATCGCATTCTCAGGGAGCAAGCAGGAGGTTTACGAGATTATCGGAGTTGTCGGGGATACCATCTACGATATCGGCCGGCCAATCAGAGCGACGATCTATCGCTCGATCCTGAATGGTGATCCCATGCTGGATAGCCTGGCTACTATCGTAGTGCGTGCGGGAGTCGAGCCTTTAAGTCTGGCGTTACCCATCCAGAAGCAGATTTCAGCTCTCGATTCCGAGATGCCGACTTACAAGGTCCGGACGATGCAGCAGATCATCGGCGAGGCAACAGCAAGCCAGAGCTTCAGCGCATCATTGGTGCTGGCCTTTGCTCTTCTGTCCCTGATGCTGGCTGCGGTGGGACTCTATGGAGTGCTCTCGTATCTTGTGACCCAACGAGTTTCAGAAATCGGCATTCGCATGGCGCTGGGGGCCCAGCGAGGCGAAGTATTGCGGCTTGTTCTGGTCGACGGAATGCGGCCGGTGTTGTTCGGCCTGGCTTTGGGATTGATGGGAGGAGCGGTCGCGGGCACGCTGATCAAGTCGATCTTATTTGGAACACGTCCTTTAGATCCGCTTGTCTTCGTCACCATGATCGGCAGCCTTGTGCTGACAGCGATGATCGCGAGCGCGGTCCCTGCATTCCGGGCCTGCAGGATTGAACCGACGCAGGCGTTAAGGACTGAATAGGGCCGCCAAAGCATGCAATCGGGAGGAGGAAACGATCTTCACCAGGATTGGCGTCTCCGCGTAGTCGTTTAATCCCAACCGTCGATGATCACTTGCAAAATTCAGCAATTCCTCTGATTTCCGCCCCACAAGTTCACATTACTTTCGGGGTAATCCCCGAGTCCAGCACCGCGCCCTTAGTAACATTTGAGGCAAATTCGCGAACCGTGTGCATCAATACCACAATAACTTGTGGTGCTATGCCTCTTGTGTCGCAGGATTTTGATGTCCGAGCGGCCAAAATCTGGTACTAGTCCCAAAGATACCCCCCAAACATGGGTAAAAACCGGAAGTTACCTATTGACCTTCCCTTATTAACCCGGATATAACTCGCATCGACCTGAAGTTTTCCCCCCCGAGAAGACAAAGGATTTCTCCACAGGCCTCAAGGAAGGCCATCAACTCACTGTGGAAAGGCTACACATTATGGCGGCAGATTCGCGTGAGGTTATGAATATCCGGCAGGCTTCGCAGTACCTGGGAGTCAGTCCGGACACGCTGTACAAATATGTGACCGAGGAAAAAATCCCTGCCTTCAAGCTCGGGAACCGCTGGAAGTTCAAGAAGACGATTCTGGACCAATGGATGGAACAGAAGAGCACGATGAACATGAGCGGGGCCAAGAAAAAGCCGAAAGCGGCGAAGGCGGCTTCAGCACGGTAAGTCCGGGAAACCGGGGAAGCAAAGGAAATCAAGTACAAGGCGGGATGGCATGTTTGGACTAGGATCAGGAAAATCGATTGTGGGACTGGACATCGGCTCCAGTTGCATCAAGGCGATCGAACTGAAGCGCTCCAAGGGCGAGATTGTGGTTTCGCACCTGGGCGTGGAGCCGCTGGCCAGCGATATCGTGGTGGACTCCATGATCGTCGATTCGGGCAGCGTTTCCAGCGCGATCAGCAAAATCTTCGGCGAGCACGCGATCAAGACGAAATCGGTGGCGACCTCAGTCAGCGGCCACTCGGTGATCGTGAAAAAAATCAGCGTCCAACCCATGAGCGAGGGCGAACTGGCGGAAAGCATCACCACCGAAGCGGCCCAGCACATTCCTTTTGACATTGCTGACGTGAACGTGGATTTTGACATCCTGAACCCTGACGATACCGGCCCGCAAATGGACGTACTGCTGGTGGCGGTGAAGAAGGACAAGATCCTTAACTATACGAACGTGCTCTCGCTGGCGGGGAAGTCGCCTGCTGTGGTGGATATTGACGCGTTCGCTTTGCAGAACTGCTACGAATACAACTACCAGCCGCATCATGACACCACGGTGGCCCTGCTGAACCTGGGCGCCAGCGTGATGAACATCAACATCGTGAAAGGCACCACCCCACTGTTTACCCGCGACGTGAGCGTGGGCGGCAACCAGTACACCGATTCGCTCCAGAAAGAACTGGACTTGAGCTTTGATGACGCCGAGTCACTGAAACTCGGACGCAAAGTCGGGACCGTCAGTGAAGACGCCAAGCTGCCGATCCTGCAACAGGTCACCGAAATCATCGTGTTGGAAATCCAGAAGACGTTTGACTTCTTCCGGGCCACCGCCTCAGGCGAGCACATTGAGCGCATCTACCTTGCGGGCGGATCGTCACGCGTGCCCGGCCTGGTGGAGGCGCTGCGGCAGGAGTTCTCATTGCCCGTGGAAGTGCTGAACCCGTTCCAGCGCATCATGCCGCCCACGGATTCAATGGAGCACGACATATTGGAACAGAACCCGGGACAGCTCGCGGTTGCGGTGGGTTTGGCCCTGAGGAGCTTTGAAGACCTATGATTCGCATCAATTTGCTTGGAGTTCCGAAGAAGACACGCGGCGGCCGCCGCGCCGCGGCAGCCATTCCCAGTGGAGGCGGCGAGGGATCCAGCACCGTGGTGCTGGGACTGATTTTTGCCGGCGCGCTCGTGGTGTTGATCGGCGTGGCCCAGGTGTGGGTGCAGCGCGAGCATGAAACGCTGGAAAAGAACCTGCAAAAAGCCGTCATGGAAAATCAGCGCCTGGCCGACGTGAAAGCGAAATACGAGGCAAGCAAGAAAAAGGCCGACATGTACGAGCGTCGCGTCCGCGTGATTGACGAGCTTAAATCGGCACAGTCGGGCCCCGTGAATCTCTTGAACCTGGTGGCGGATACCGTCAACAGCACAGACGCGGTCTGGCTTGAGACCATGACGAACGACGGCAAGACCCTGAGCTTCACGGGCATGGCGCTCAGTCCTAACTCCGTGGCAGACCTGATGGCGAACCTGCGAAAGACCGGTGCGTTCAAGACGGTCGAAATCAAAGAGACGTTGCAGGATGCCGCGGTGAAAGAAGTGCAGGCATTCAAGTTTGAACTGAACTGCGAAATGGACCCCAATTTTTCGGGCAAAAACCGCAAGCAATCGTAAGGAACCAAGTTATCCGCCGGGGACGGTTTGTATATGGCTAAATTCGGAGAAATGTCGTTAGGAGCGCGGGCGGGAATCCTGTTCTTGGCCGCGGCCATGGTGGGCGCAGCTTACTACTACATCTATTTCAATCCCAGGTATCAGGAGAACCAGCAGCTTGATGCCAGGATCAAGGAAAAGAAGGCGGAGAACGAGACCCTGAAGATGTTCGAGCCTAAGCTGGCTGAGGTAAACCGCAACATGGCGATCCTGCAGCAGCAACTCGAAATCCAGAAGCGGATCGTGCCGGAAGACAAGGACGCGGACCAGTTCATCAAGCTGTTGCATGACACAGCTGCGACCTCGGGTATTGAGATCCGACGCTACACCGCCATGCCGGTGGGCAACAAGGAGTTTTACAGTGAAGTGCCGTTTGCCATCGATATTGACGGGCCATATTACTCGGTGCTGAATTTCTTCCAGCGCGTAGCCGAGTTGGAGCGGATCGTCAATATCAGCAACATGCAAATGGGCAACACCAAGAGCGGCAGCGCGGCCAAGGTGAAGGGCGGCTACACGTATGCGCCCGGCGAAACGGTCCTGGCCAGCTGCACGGCAACGACCTTCTTCAGTCATGAGCCGGAAGCGCAGCCGGCGCCTGCACCGCCCAAGCCGGGACAACCGGCAGCGGCGCCGACGGCGGTGAAGTAAGTGAAGATCTTATGAAGAGTGCACTAAAGGGAATTGAGATGAAGCTCATACAAATTCTTGCGCTCGCAACAGCCATGGCGACTGTGGCCACGGCGCAGAATCCCAGCGCCAGCAGCCAGGGCAAAGCCAGTCCAACGCCGACTCCAGCAGCCGCCGGAAAAACAGCCGGCGCCGCCCAGCCGGCAACGAAAAAGGCGGCCGGCCAGTCCGGAGCCAAGGCCAGTGCTGGAACGCCGGCCAAGAGCGCGACCGACAAGACCGCACCGGCCAAGAGCGCTAGTGCGTCCGCCAAGCCTGCGGTGAAGGCGGCCACAGTGCCGGTAAAAACTCATACCCCAGCCGGGACCCAGCCCAAGGGAGTGCCAACGCCAGTTGTAGCAGCCAAGGGCACGGCCGCAGCGACGGACACGAAAAAGGCCGAGGCCAAGAAAAGCGAGACCAAAAAGGCTGAGGCCAAGAAAGCCGATTCCAAAAAGACCGACACAAAGAAGGGCAATGTATCAAAAGCTCCCGCTGTAATCGCGGTGAAGCCGGCGCAAGCGCCCAAGAAAACCGGTGCGGCTGCGGCAAAAACTCCGGCCAAGGCCCCGGCGGCAAAGGTCACGCAAGTTGGTCCGCCGGCGCAGCCCGCGGAAAAGCCGCGTCCATCAGCCAGGACGTTTGGGGCGCATGGACGCCGGGACCCATTTGTGAGCCCGATTGTGGCCAAAGATGGCGGCATTAACCGGCCACCTTCCAATTGCACCAGCGGCAAGCGCTGTCTGGTTATTCCGGAACTCACTCTGCAAGGCACGATCAAGGATACTTCCGGCAAGATGATGGCAGTAGTGGCCAACAGCATCAAGAAGACGTATTTCTTGAGGGAAAACGACCAGGTATTTCAGGGAAGCGTCGAGAAGATCACTAGTGACAGCATCATTTTTCGCGAGTACGTAAGAGATGCCTTAGGACGTGAAACAGCACGCGAAGTGGTCAAAAAGCTAGTCCCGGCTTCGTAAGCGGAGCGTGACATTTCGATAGGGCAGTGAAGACGGCAGTTAGAAAGAAGCAGTCAGGGCCGAACCCAGGGGAAGTAACCAGCCGTTGTACGCGAAGTTTTAGCAGCGGCGGGAAGTTTGCGAAGACAGGCGTTAACACCGCGCATGACCGGCCAGGGTTGTTGACGGCCGGGATGGGGAGACAAAGTGATGAGGCTTAAGCAACTGCTAGGAATCATTCTGTTGGCCAGCGCAACCGCGCTGGCGGCAGCTACCGTTTCGCAACTGGGGGGCGTGCTGGTGAAAAACCAGGACAGCGCTGCGGTGATCACCATCCTGGCGAACGGGACTTTTACTCATACCGAGTATCGTCCAACCGACAATTTGATGCTCGTGGACCTGGCAGGCGTCTCAATCGCGAACCAGGACGCGAAGGTGCATGAAGTCGCGGCGCCGGGCGTGCGGTCCTACCGCATTACTGGCTACCGCTCCGCCACTGGGGCTGAGGTGGCGCGCATGGAGTTGACGCTGGCGCGGGACGCCAAGGTCAACGTGGCCGAGGTGGAAGGCGGATTGGAGTTGCGCGTGTCCGGATCGCCGGCCAGAAGCGATGTAGCCGCGGCTGTGGCGGTGCAGAAGCCTGTTGCAACCACTCGCATCCGTGAGATTTCTGTGGCCCAGGGTGGCGATGCGCTGAATATCGAGATCAGCGGCAGCGGCCCGATGACGGCCAGAACCATGAAGCTGACGCACCCTGACCGCGTTGTGGTCGATATTCCGAACTCCGTCCTTCAGGGGCGCGCACGAGAGATCCCCGTCAACAGCAGCGACGTGAAATCGGTGCGCGCGGGGCGCTACCAGGAAGGAACAACCCGCGTTGTGGTGGACATGGCGCAGATGCATGACTTCCAGGTTGTCCCGGAAGGAAACAAGCTGGTTGTGCGGTTGGGCCAAAGCTCCACGGCAAAGCCCACGCCATTGCCCGCAATGAAAGAAGCAGTCGTTACAGCGGACGCGACGCCCCAAGCGGCGAAGCAGGCAGTTCCTGCCCAACCGGTCGTGAGCATGGCTGCAAAAACTTCGGCCAAGGCTGAAGAGAAGATCGTGGAAGCCACGCGGTCCAGGTCTGATATTGCCGCATCCCATTTTGCCGGAGAGGCTCCCGCGCTGCCCAGTATTAATCAGCCGCCGTTTGCTCCGCATGCCAGCCTGGCTGCGCAGCCGGCCATGATCAATGCGGCCCTGGCACAACAGCAGCAACAGCCGGTACAAAGTACGCCTGCGGGCACCACGGTAGCCGTTGCAGCCCCAGCGACCGGCAATTGCACCACCGGCCGCTATACGGGCGAGCCGTTCGGCATGAATTTCAAAGACCTTGATCTCAAGGACTTCTTCCGCCTGATACATGAAATCAGCGGACTGAACGTGGTACTGGATCCTTCTGTGAAGGGCTCGGTAACAATCGTTCTGGACGATGTGCCATGGGACCAGGCCCTGGCCATTGTGCTGGATAACAATGGGCTGGCCTGCACGCTGCAGGGCAACGTTCTTCGCATTGCCACGCTCGATACCATGAAAACTGAAGCGGAGGCGAGGCGCGCCCAGCAGGAAGCGCAGGCTCTGGCAGTCCCCAAGCAGACAATCACGCGCTACCTGAGCTACGGCCATGCCAGGGACGCAATGCCGGTGATCAAGAAGTTCCTTTCGGCCCGTGGAGACGTCGTGGCCGACGAACGCAGCAACGCCCTGATTGTGGAAGATATACCCAGCGTTCTCCCCAAAGTTGAGGACCTGATCCGCATGCTGGACCGTAAGACGCCGGAAGTGGAAATTGAGGCCAGAGTAGTTGCTTCCACCAGGACCTTTGCCCGCGATATCGGCACGCAACTGGCGGTCGGCTATGGCGCTGGTAACAATGCTGTAGGCGGCGGACTTGGTACGCCCAGCCCGATTGATATTGGCGGACTGGTGCCAAAGTTCATCACGGCGCCGGGCGATACAAAATCGCTTCCGCTGTTTTCCAATCTGGGCGCGACCGGCCCGACCAGCGGCATCGCATTTTCCAATGCCACCAACGGCTTCAGGCTGGACTTCATCCTTACCATGGCGGAAAGCCGCGGTTTGTTGAAGATCCTTTCTCGTCCTCACATTACGACGCAGAACAACATTTCCGCCCTGATCAAGCAGGGATCACGCATTCCTGTGGTCACGCAGGCGCAGTTAGGCGGCCCGCCGACAGTTACCTATGTTGAAGCTTTCCTGCGGCTGACCGTGATTCCACAGATCACCGCGGAAAACACTATTTTCCTGAATGTGGACGTGGAGAACACGGTGCCTGATTTCAGCCGTGTAAGCGGTTCACAATTGAACCCCACGCTCAACACGCAACAGGCGACGACGCAGGTGCTGGTCTCCGACGGCGGCACGGTCGTGATTGGCGGCGTGATCCAGACCCAGAACAGCGTGGCCATTGCGCAAGTCCCATTGCTCGGCAGCATTCCGCTTCTGGGCAACCTGTTCAAACACACCAACGTCAACACCTCAACCGCGGAGCTGATATTCTTCATCACTCCAAAGATCATTCAAACCTAGTGTTGCGCATTTGATTGCCCCGGGGACTCGGTCGTCCCCGGGGCTTTTGTCTTTAGTTTTTGTCGCTTCGCTCCAGCCTACTTGAAAGTCTGTAATTTTGTTTAGAATATTCGGTGCCTGAGGCAAGCGGCTCGGCACGCAAGCCGGTCCAGCGCCTTGGCATGGAAAGATAAGCTCGTTTGCTTCGGGCACCATAATGCTTAATTAGGACGATGAACTACATTGCTCGACAAAAACAGCTTGCAGGAGCGCTGAGGCGGGGCGGGTTCAACGCGCTGCTGATAACGCATCTGCCCAATGTCCGCTATTTGTGCGGCTTCACCGGCACGGCGGGAGTGCTGCTTTTCCTGGTGGGCGATCGCTCACACAAGGTGACGTTCTATACCGATGGCCGCTACCACCAGCAGGCCCATGAGGAAGTGCAGAGCGCCAGAGTGGTGGTGGGCAAGCGGGCGGCCTTTGTGGAGGCGTGCGAGGGCGCGCAGAAGGCCAAAATCAAGACGTTGGGTTTTGAAGCTGACCAGCTTTCCTACAGCGGTTACAAGCAGCTGGGGCAGATGGTGCGCGGAACTAGGCTAAAGCCCGCGGCGGGACTGGTGGAGCAGCTTCGGCTGATCAAGGATGGCGACGAGATTGGCCAGATTCGCGCTTCAGTCCTGTTGGCCGCCAGTCTATTTCAGACGGCGCTTACCGTGATCAAAACAGGAGTGGCGGAAACCCAGGTTGCAGGCGAATTGGAGCTGCAGGCCCGCCGCGCCGGCGCGGAGAAGATGTCGTTTGATACGATTGTGGCCGCCGGCCCCCGGTCAGCGCTCCCCCATGGGGTAGCTTCCTCGCAACCCATTCCTGCTCAAGGATTTATAATACTGGATTACGGTGTTATACTCGCAGGTTACTGTTCCGACATGACCCGCACTGTGCACGCGGGTCCGGTTTCACGAGCGCATCGCCGCATGTATGAAGCAGTTCGGCAGGCCCAGCTTGCCTCGATCGCCGCCGTTAAGCCGGGTGTGGAAGCAGGTGAAGTGGATCGTGCAGGGCGGGAAGTACTAAAGAAAGCGGGGTTCGACGCGTTTTTTACCCATTCCACGGGCCATGGAGTGGGAATTGAGGTGCATGAACCGCCTCGAGTGGCCAGGGGCCAGACCCAGAAACTTGCGCCGGGGATGGTCATCACAATTGAGCCCGGCATCTACATTCCTGAAGAAGGTGGAGTCCGGATCGAGGATATGGTCCTGGTCACCGAGTCCGGACACGAGGTCCTGACGCCCACCACCAAGGACCTGATTACGCTTTAAGCTCCGCAGTGGATCCCGGCAAAAGCGCTGATTGCGAATGAGGGCAGAGGAGAGTCAAATACATTCATGAATCAGAAAGAGCTGAAAGAGCTTATTGATTTCCTGATAGAGAAAGATATCTCCGAGTTTGAGCTCGAGCGGGGAGATGTAAAAGTCCGCATCAAACGCGGCGCAGACGCGGCCCCGCCGGTCATCGCACATGCGGTGCCCATGGCCCCGATGCAGATGGCTTCCGCTGCCCACCCAGGCACTCATTCTTCGGCCCCTGCGCCGACCGTAAGCTCGCAGACGGCGGCGCCCGCATCCGCGGAAGAAGAGTTGCACACGGTAAAATCGCCAATTGTGGGTACGTTCTATGAGGCTCCGGGACCAGGGGCGCTCCCATTCGTCAAGCCGGGTGACCAGGTGGCCGCCGGACAGGTGCTGTGCATTATTGAAGCCATGAAGCTGATGAATGAGATCGAATCCGATATGTCCGGTGAAGTGGCCAAGGTGCTGGTCAATAACGGGCAGCCCGTTGAATACGGCCAGCCGCTGTTCGCGATCCGGCCAAGAAAATAATGTTTAAAAAAATATTGATAGCGAACCGTGGTGAAATCGCCCTGCGCGTGATCTGCGCGTGCAAAGAGCTGGGGGTGAAGACCGTTGCCGTTTATAGCGACGCGGACCGCAATTCGCTCCACGTGCGCTTTGCCGATGAAGCCATCTGCATTGGCCCGCCGCGCTCTTCAGAGAGTTACCTCAACATTCCCGCCGTGATCAGCGCGGCGGAAATCACGAATGTTGACGCCATTCATCCCGGCTACGGGTTGCTGAGCGAGAACGCCAACTTCGCCGAGGTCTGCGAAAGTTCGCACATCAAGTTCATCGGGCCACCGCCCGAGGTCATCCGCCTGATGGGAGAGAAGGAAAAAGCGCGCCAGGCTATGAAGAAAGCCAAGGTGCCGATTCTTCCCGGGTCCGATGGCATAATCGCCTCCGCCGAAGAGGCGCGCGAATGGGCATCGCAGATTGGCTATCCGGTGATCGTGAAGGCTTCCGCCGGCGGCGGCGGGCGCGGCATGCGGGTGATCCGCGCTGAAGCTGAGCTGGAAGGCTCATTCAACGCCGCGCAATCGGAAGCCGCGGCGGCCTTTGGCAACGGCAATCTCTACATGGAAAAATTTATCGAGCGCCCGCGCCACATTGAGTTCCAGGTGCTGGGCGATTCGCATGGGCGCGTGATCAGCCTGGGCGAACGCGAATGCAGCATCCAGCGGCGGCACCAGAAGCTGCTGGAAGAATCGCCTTCCACGCGTGTGACGCAGGAGATGCGCGCAGAAATCGGCAAGGGGCTGGAAGCGTCGCTCTCTGAAATCGGTTACGTCAACGCCGGGACGGTCGAGTTTTTGATGGACGAAGACGGCAGCCTCCACTTCATCGAAATGAACACGCGCATCCAGGTGGAGCATCCGGTCACGGAAATGGTCACCAGCCTTGATCTGGTGAAATCACAGATCCTTTTGGCCACCGGCGCCAAAATTACTGAGATCATTCCCAAGGTCGACCGCAAAGGGCAGCGCGGGCACGCCATTGAGTGCCGCATCAACGCCGAGCATCCGGAAAAATTCACGCCGTCGGCGGGCAAGATCAAGACGTTCCACATTCCCGGAGGACTGGGCGTGCGTGTGGACACCGCCGCGTACGCCGAAGGTGTGATTCCGCCTTATTACGACTCGCTGATCGCCAAGCTGATAACGTTTGGCAAAGACCGCGCTGAAGCCATCATGCGCATGCAGCGCGCGCTGGAAATGTTCATCGTCGAAGGCATCCATACCACTATTCCGTTGCACCGCCGAATTCTGGCCGACGAAGAATTCCGCGCCGGCAATATCGATACCAAGTACGTTGAGCGCCTGCTCGCGCGTATCGCGGAAGAGCGGAGTGAAGTCACGGCACTCGGCACCTAAGCGAAGCAATTTCGCCGCATTCTTGAAAAAACTTTCCGCCGATTTGGCCAGATTCTGAACCCTGCCGCGCTGCCCGATCATCTACTTAGACAGCAGCATTCAAAAATAATCCCTTAGGAGGCGGGAATGACGGTTACATTTGCGGACGGCACGCGCATTGAAGTGGCAGCAACGGCTTACAACGACTTCGTCAGACACGACCTCAAGTGGGCGGAGTTTGTGCATGGCCGCGCTACGGTGCAAAAGCTCGCCTGCAAAGAGCGTAACAGCCTGCCGGCAACTCATAGCGGTAATACGCGCTACCAGAATGTCCAGCCTTGTTCCGCAGGCGGCTGTTGAAAATTCGAAAGAGCCTACCACCGATTCACGCTGATGGCATTGATCTGCGAAAACAAAAAACTTACCGGATCAACGCAGATTAGTGCGGATCTGCGGAAATCTAGAATCTCACCACTGATAACACTGACCTGCACGGGGATGAAGGGCAAAAGCATGCCTTTTCGCCGGATGCACCTTGATGGTTTGGCGTTAATCGCTTGTCGTGGCACAATCTTCGCGTTGTTTTTCCTAAATCCGCGTTGATCCGCGGTGATCCGCGGTAAGGTTTTTGTGTGTTGCAGATAGTGTTATCAGTGGTAAAGTTCTGTGGTTTTCCGAGTCCTCACTGCTTTTCCGGTCATCACATTATCCATGCTCCCTCAAAGAAAACTTGGCAATCAAGGTTTGAAAGTATCGGCGCTTGGGCTGGGCTGTATGGGCATGTCAGAGTTTTATGGCGCGGGCGACGAACAGGAATCCATTGCAACCATCCACCGCTCCATTGAACTAGGCTGCACGTTTCTTGACACAGCCGACATGTACGGTTCCGGCAAGAACGAAGAACTGGTGGGCCGCGCCATCAAAGACCGCCGCGACAAGGTCGTGCTGGCCACAAAGTTCGGCAATGTGCGCGGACCCAATGGCGAATTTCTGGGTATAAAGGGCACGCCGGATTATGTGAAGCAGGCCTGCGACGCCAGCCTGAAGCGGCTAAGCGCGGACGTGATCGACCTTTACTACCAGCATCGTGTCGATAAAACCGTGCCCATAGAAGATACCGTGGGCGCCATGGCCGACCTGGTCAAGGCCGGGAAGGTCCGCTATCTGGGACTTTCCGAGGCATCGCCCAGGACGATTCGCCGCGCGCACAAAGTGCATCCTATTTCGGCGCTGCAGACCGAATATTCGCTCTGGGAGCGCGATCCTGAGGACGAAATACTGGCCACCCTGCGCGAACTCGGCATCGGCTTTGTGCCTTATAGCCCGCTAGGACGCGGCTTTCTTACCGGCCAATTCAAGCGCTTTGAAGACCTGGCGGCCGACGATTTCCGCCGCATGTCCCCACGCTTCCAAGGAGAAAACTTCCAGAAGAACCTGGATCTGGTGGCGAAGATTGAAGAGATTGCGCGAGAGAAGAAATGCACGGCAGCGCAACTTGCGCTGGCCTGGGTGCTGGCCCAGGGCGAGGACATTGTGCCCATCCCCGGCACCAAGCGCCGCAGATATCTTGAGCAGAACCTCGAAGCCGCCACCATCAAGCTGACGCCAGACGATCTGGCGCGCATCGACAAAGTGGCTCCCAAGGGTATTGCCGCCGGTGAGCGTTATCCGGAGCGAGCGATGGCGTCATTAGATAAATAAGCGGTTGGCCGTTAGCCGTTGGCCATTGGTTTCTGACTTTTCGCTTTTGGCTCGACCGCGAATCTAACAGAGCATATTTTTCTGCCATACCCGCCTTCGCTGCGGTAAGCAGTACAATCCCAGCGGAGGCGACCGATGACAGACAGCGCAAGCGCAGCGGGCAGTCAGACATCTGTCTTTTTTGAAAATTGCCAACCAATCCTGCGCGTTGACGACATCAACACCAGCCTCAGTTTTTACGTGGACAAACTTGGTTTCAAGAACGCCGACTGGGGCAGTAGCGACTTCACCAGCGTCAATCGCGACGGCGCGGTGATGTACCTGTGCCGCGGCGGTCAAGGCCGGGGCGGCGCGTGGATATGGATAGGCGTGGACGATGCGCAAAAGCTCCATGACGAGCTGAAAGCGCGCGGCGTGGCCATCCGCATGCCTCTGACCAATCATCCGTGGGCGCTTGAGTTTCAGGTGGAAGACCCTGACGGCAACGTGATCAGGTTTGGCTCGGAGCCGAAGTAGCGGTGACAATTTTCCCGCGCCCCTGCACCGCCGGCGCTCAGTACGGCATCAGGGTAACGTCGCTGCTGCCGGGAGAATTGACGGCGTTCCCAGTTTGACACATTCAGTAAACCCTTTAAAATAGATGAGTATTTCCCGTCGCAGCGCCGGGTTTGGTCTGGCGCAACATAAATGCCGAAGTGGCGGAATTGGCAGACGCGCATGGTTCAGGTCCATGTACTCGCAAGGGTGTGGGGGTTCGAGTCCCTTCTTCGGCACCATTTCTTTTCTCCTCAATAACTTAGCAGCTTGGTGTCCACCTTGGTGTCCTGAAATTTTCAGGTTTGGTGTCCTTTGGTGTCCTGAAATTTTGGATCTGGTGTCCACCCGCGCATTTTTTTGCGTGAAATTTTTTGAGGACGGACAATCACCGCCATGCTGCACCTGGGAGAGAGCAGGACGAGAAACAAGGTCAACGTTCTGAAGAAAGTCAAAGTCGACGGGAAGTGGAAGTTGTGTCCAGCAGTACTGGAGCGCGGTGGCAAACTCAAGGATCGAGTGCGGGTCAACGGCCGCACTGAAGTGCACAGCGAAGGCGCTTACTACATCGAATGGCGCGAAGACAATCAGCGTCGCCGGCAATCCATCGCCAACCGCAACCTGGTTCTTGAGCACGCCCGCCTGAAAACGCTGGAACTCGACGCCCAAAAGGCTGGAATTGCCGTTGAAGCAAATGCAACAGCCGACACCGTTCCTCCAAACCCTCCGTCTACAGCAATGACCAATTGCATCGTCGAGCGCCCTCCTGTAGAGATCGATAGCATCACCAGCGCAGCCGGGCTTATTTTCCGTAGTGTTGAATCCTATCTGCAGGAACTCATCAAAGCATCGGTCAGATCACAATTGCAGAGCCTCGGCATAACGGTGAACACAACAGAGACCAACCCTGCTTCATCACTCCCTGTACCTAGCGTCCTGACGGCAGGCGCTGTCCCGGGTAACGGCGCAGGCCGCACGGAGCGACAGACTCAATCGAATGGGGGAATTGCCATTGCAGAGGCGATCGAGGCTTACCTCAAAGACATTAAGCCCCCACAACGGGAGCAGAAAACATATGACGAATATCGCCTTGTGCTGTACAAATTCCGTGATAACTGCGAGAAGAAATACCTTCAAGATATCAACCGGGATGACTGTCTCGGTTTCATGCGTCACCTCTACTCGATCGGTAATGAGGCGCGCACCGTCTTCAACCGTATAGCAATCGTAGAGCAGTTGCTAAGGCTGCACGGCATCACGGGCCTGCTGAAGCGCCGGGACAAGCCCAAATATGTCGCCAATGTACGCGAGATGTACCAGCCTGAGGACCTGCAGACGCTGTTCAAAGCCTGCGACCAGGCCGAAAAAGTGCTGTACATGTTCTTTCTGCTGACAGGAGAGCGAGATAAAGAAGTCAGACACACAAGCTGGGACGATATTGACTTTACGCGCAAGTGCGTACGGGTCACTGCCAAAAAGCATCTCGGGTTCAAGCCCAAGGACAAGGAGGAGCGGGAGATTCCCGTACCGTCGCTCCTGTTGACGGCTCTCAAGGAGTATAAAGCTCGCCAGCGAGGGTCCAATCCTCACCATCTCGTGTTTCCAACCAGTAATGGCAGACCCGACAGAAAATTTGAGAACAAGCTGAAACGAATCGCCTGCCGGAACGATCTCAATTGCGGTCACTGCGAATCAAGACACGGGAACAAGTGCTCCGAAGGACCGCATTGCCAGAAGTGGTATCTCCACAAATTCCGCCACACGTTTGCGACCACTAGTCTCGAGCATGGCGTCAGCATTCGTACTCTTCAGGAATGGCTTGGGCACAGCGATCTGGAATCCACCATGATCTATCTCAAGCTAGTGCGGCGAAAGGATATCCATCAGGTTCTGGATACGAGTCAAATGGCTGGAATCGCCGCAGAATCACTCGGATTTAAGACCACTGTTCCACCTCAAGACCGTGGTCAGACTACCTAAGTCATAAACGGTTTGTCAGCCAGTCCTAGGTGGTCGCGCAGTCTCGACGGCTCACACAGCAATCCGAACCTGGGCTACCGGCGTCTGAACAACAGACATTCTTCGTTTTAGCCATTCTGCAACGATGCCGGGATCAAAGCGCACGGAGGCTCCCACCCGGAACGAGGGGATGACTCCCATGGCGGCCATTTTGTAAATGTGCTGCTGTGTTACACCGAATATCTCTGCCAAGTCCCGCGCTTTCAGTGCACTCTTGTTGGCTTCCAGTCTTTCGATCAAGTCATTTGAACTGGGCAACTCGCTTGAGAGGTGCGGTGGATTCCGGCGGCTGGTTTTAGTCATAAGAAAACTCCTAATGCGCTCTTTCTAGCTGGTTTTTAAAATTCGGTCAAAATTCCCACAGGAAGGAAATTTGACCGAGATTTCGAGCGGACTTAGCTTCTTGTTGCTGGATGGAATTTCCAAGTCCAGGAATGGAGAAGTGTTTGTTTTCATCCTCAGGACAAGCCCGCGAGGCTTTGGCTGCTGTCGGTTACATCACTGACGAGATAACCGCCACGGTGGTGCATTTGGCCGCCCGACTCAACAAGCCCATTCTTCTCGAAGGACCACCCGGCAGTGGCAAGACCGAACTTGCTTATGCAATCGCCAAGGCGACCAGCACCGGGGTCGAACGATTGCAGTGCTTTGAGGGAATCAACGAAGAAAAAGCCATCGGCAAATTTGACGAAGCCCTGCAACGGCTGGCAGTGGAATTACGGTCGAAATCTGCGCAGATCGAGTGGGAACTGCTCAAACAAGAATTGCACGGGCTGCGGTTCTTCAGTGCCGGTCCTCTGTTAAGAGCTCTTCAGTATCCACGTCGTTGCGTGCTGTTGATCGATGAACTCGATAAGGTTGATCAAGCATTCGAAGCTTTACTGCTTGAACTGCTCAGCGTTTGGCAGTTGAGCATACCGAAGCTCGGCCTGATCAAAGCCGACAGTATCCCATTCGTAGTGTTGACGTCCAATGAGGAACGGAGGATTGGTGATCCCTTAAGGCGACGCAGTTTCTATGTACGCGTCGAGCACCCGACGCCACAGCGCGAGGCCAAAATCCTTCGCTTACACACACCAAATCAAAGCGCGGAATTTCACCGAGGTATGGCCGGGCTGGCCAAGGCGCTTCGCGGTTGGAGCCTGGAAAAACCACCCTCAATTTCGGAAATGCTGGATCTCGCACAAGCTCTTGAAGTGCTTGGAGAAGAGCGCATTACACCGGAGATGCGAGACGTATTGCTGCCATTGTTGGCAAAGACGGAAGCCGATCGGAAAAAGCTGCTGCTGCGTGACGGGTGGGCCAGCCTCGTCTACGACGCCCAGCAGTACAGCGCAGAGGCGATTGAGCAATGAAGTGGACCGCACTATTGCTGTTTCTCTTCGTTGCGCATTTCTGCTTGGCCGGAGCAAGCGAGGAACAAAGGCACGAAGCTGAATACTACGTTGCCGCATACGCTAGGCACTACAACGTTCCGGTCGAATTCGTTCGCGCTGTCGTCGAGCAAGAGTCGGGCTGGAAGAAATGCCCAGTATCGCGGAAAGGAGCAGCGGGCCTAATGCAGCTCATGCCGGGCACGGCAGCACGCTTGAACGTGCGCAACCGCTGTGACATCAATCAAAACATCTCTGGCGGTGTGCGCTATTTGGCATGGCTCATGAACAAGTTTCATGGAGATCTGAGGTTGGTCGCAGCCGCGTATTACGCGGGCGAAAACACCGTCCAGCGGCGTAGGCTGTTTTACTCAAATCCGGATGTAGTGAGCTATGTGGCAAGCGTGCGTGAGCGCTTTGAGAGGCAGCAGAAGTTTGGGAGTGCGAGTGTTCAGCGTACTCCCAGGAGAACACGATGAGAGTGTACTTAATCGTTATTGTTTATCTGACGGCAGGAATATGCATGGCGCAGACGCCAACCGGCCAGATTGTCCCCACCGTTACAACAGCACGAGTCGAAGACGGATCGGTCACTGTATTACATCTTGCGCCCGGATACGCAACGTCAGTCAGGCTTCCTGAGGAGATCAGCTCTGTTGTCATTGGGAATCCGGCCAGCTTCAAGGCTGAACATTCAGAAGCTGAGGCGCGGCTCGTTTTCTTCAAACCGACGACCAACCAACCGAGCGAAAGCAATGCTCTGATTACCACCAAGTCAGGGCAGGAGATCAGCCTGCATCTAGTGAGCGCGGGCAAAGGCGCTGCCGATGCGCGGGTAGATTTCCTGGTCGAATACCGGGCACCACAGAGTGTCGTGATCAGCCCTGACAGGCAGACTTTTCTCATTGCAGATACCCTTCCGCTTTCCTCAGAGACTGTAACGAATTCCGCAGATGCTTCCGTTCATCCAAGCCAACCAGATCCAGCCGCGAACCAGCTTGAAAGACAGAAAAGCCTCCCTTCACCCGCATGGCAAGGCAAAGAGTTGCTTGTAGCTTTGGGCGATTCTCTGGAGATGAACCATCAAACAATTCTCAGCTTTTCGGTTATGAACGATTCCAAACGTGTAATCGAATTGCTACCACCGCAGCTTGAACTCACGGGAAACGCACATAGCAACGGAGGGAAGCGAATCAAGGGTGATCCAGTCGCAATCTCCGACTACCGCATGACTATCCAGCGGTTACAGCCAGGCCAGCGCGCTGATGGTGTGATCGTATTTGAGCGACCAAGTTTCAAGGAATCAACTGAAAAACTGCAGCTCCAAATAGCAGAGGCAGAACAGGTGGATCGTCCCATCTTGCTGCCCGTTCCGTTTACGGCGAGCAGTCAGGGAGGCGCACAATGAAAGGGACTGATCAGAATGGATTTGGCAGCACACAAGTGCTCGAGGAAAAACCGCAGCAAATTGGTTCTTTTACTGTTGGCTTTTAACGGCATCTCGCACCGCCCAGAAGTGCATTGGAAGCGTTCAATCGCCTCGTGCCCCATGAGACTCCGCGCAGAGCGCCCGCGCTGTCGGGCACAGATTCCGGCATTGTCTGTGGGTAACGTCGGTCGTGTCGCAGTTGCGGTTGTGCGCTTACAAATCGCATTTACCAGTGAACCCTTAAGACCTCGGATCAAGTCGAACTTGAGCGAAGCATCAGGGATAGTTTATTCACATCACCAAGCTGGTGGCATACCGAAACGCATTGGTCCTGCCAGGCCACGCCGTAATTGTGGGCCTGGCGCTAGGTCCCGTGATGATTCTGGGCTCATTCTTGGGAAAGAAGATCGTGGATCGACTGCCAGAGCGAATTTTTGTCACAATCATTGAAGCAGTCTTGGTAGTGGCTGGTCTGCTGTTCATAGTCCAGGGATGATGGCTCTCCGTAGAGAGCCTTGCCGCATTAGCCGACGTCTGGTATTTTCGTGTTGACGCTGAAGCAATGGTTCGATTGGGAATGAATTTTTGTACCAATTTTGTACCGCCGACCCGGCAGAGTGGCCTTTTTAGCCCTTCTGGCAGAACGCAAAATCAACAACTTGCGTGTTATCAGTACCCCCTTGGAGTTCGATTCCGTCCCTAGCCACCACCATTCCAAAGGACTTAGACGATTTCACCGAAATTGTTCTATCCAAGGCTCCACCCAAAATAATCACTGAATTCGTTCCGTGAGGAGATGAATTCTGTCGCCCAGCAATTTGCTCCAAGACCCTGCCTGCGCAGCCCGTTTCGACTCCATATCCGATTGGGCATAGAGCTGGAGCGTGGTAGTGACATGCGCCTTGCGCAAGAATTTCCTGCACAGTTTTCGGATCTACTTTCATTTTCACCAGCGCGGAAGCCAGTGAATGCCGGAAATTGTGGAACCCGAAGCGTATCTTCTGCCCTTCCACAACTACTCCAGCCTTTACCGCGGCGGGACGAAGATACTTCTGCACGAGGATCGAAGCCGATAAAGGCTTCTTGCCCTTGAGACGCGTGCTGGGGAAAACAAAATCATCTTCTTTGGCATAGGGCGTCTTGTCTCGCCAAGCGAGCAAGAAACCTGCCAACAGAGGATGCATGGGCACTGGTGCTTTCGAAGCCTTCGACTTGGGCATCTTGAAGCGGCCCCACACATACGCGCGGCGAACACGAATGACCAATTCATCGAAGTTCAGATCCATCCACATCAGGCCCAGAATCTCCGACACCCGCAAAGCAGTAGCAGCATCGCTCAGTACAAGTGTGCGGCGCGGCTCCGGAATGTTGAGAAGAATCTCGAACGCCTGCGGAGGAGTCATAATCAGCGCCTGGTAATCGCTGGTCGTCCGTTGGCGCACCTAGTTCATGGGATTGCCTTCCTGCTGCCGGGGAAGCAATTTCATCTCTGGCCATGCAGATAGATTTGCGAATCGGGAGAAGGACCGATGTTGACTGTCTACACTCGCCACCTGAAGGGCTGCGATCATCGCAGTGATTCCCGCTGGCGGCGATGCCATTGTCCCAAGTGGATTCGCGGATTGCTTTTAACCGGCGAGAAGATCCGACGAACAGCGCAATAACTTGGCTTCGATCCTTGAAAACAGCGTTCGATCCCAACTAGCTCCACCAAATTAACCGATTTATTTTCAATTCTACTCGGCCCGCAAGGCCTCCACTGGATTCACCGACGCTGCTTGCCGCGCTGGAACATAGCTGGCCAGCAGCGACGCCGCACCTAGCACAGCTGCCACTGCCGCCAGCGTGCGAATGTCACGCGGCGGCGTTTCAAACAACAGTTTCTGCAGCAATGTTGCAGAAACCAGGGAACACACCAGTCCCACGACAATTCCAATCCCGCTCAGAATGCTAGCTTCCTGCAAGACCATTCGATAAACCGCGCTGCGCTGTGCGCCAAGCGCCATGCGCACGCCGACTTCGCGCGTCCGCTGGCTCACCGAGTACGCGATCACGCCATAAAGCCCGATGATACCCAGCGTCAGCGCGAGCGTCGCGAATCCACCCACCAGCCATGCCGCCGAGCGATGCATATAAGCTTCCGGAGAGTCGTGGATGTGGTCTTCCATGGTGATCGGGCGCGCTGTGGCAACGTCGGGATCGATTTCGTGAATCGTCTGCGACAAGCTGGGCAGGATTGCCTGCGGAGATTGTGCGGTACGCACCACCAAGTCAAATCCGGAATCCGGGGCCTGATTAAACGGCAGGTAGATCGCTGGCTGGATTTCGTCGTCCAGGCTTCCTTCGCGGATGTTATCTACGATTCCTACGATTTCCATCAGCGATTTGGGGGAAAGTTCCGTATCGCCAATCTGCTTTCCCAGGGGATCCTCGCCGGGAAAATAATGTTCCGCCAGAGCTCGATTGATGATCACGACCTTTGGTTTCGTAAGATCGTCCGAATCGGTGAAGAAGCGGCCGCGCACCAGTTTGGCCTGCAGTGTTCCGAAGTATCCGGCACTGACGTCGCGGATGTTCACATTGTTGTGGATGCCGTTGTAAGGTTTGCCCAGGAAACGAATCCACATCGACGTGTTTTTCAAACTGCCCCCCACCATCACCGACGAGGCTCCCACGGATTTCACGCCAGGCAGGCTGGCGATGCGGCTCAGCGTGCGCCGCGCCCAATCCACCAATTTGGCGTCGGTATCGTAACGCTTTCCAGGCGCATTCACGTTGAGCGTCGCAAGGTGATCCGGATAGAACGCGAGATCCACACGCAGTAGGCGGTAGAGGCTCTGGCCCAGCAGTGAAGCGGCGACCAGCAACACCATGGCGATTGCTAATTCCACAATGACCAGCTTCGATCCCAACCGCCGCCAGGAGGTGCCGGCTACGCTGCGGCTGCCCTCGACCAGATCGCTGCGTACTGCGGTTTTCGCTAAGCGCAAGCGCGGCGTAAGTGCGAACAATATCACCGCCAGCAAGGAAATGACCGCCGCGAACACCAGCACGCGGGGATTCAAGGTGAGACCGAGAAGAAAGGGCATGGAGGCCAGCATGGGCTCCGGAATCAGCTTGGTGAGAAGCTGCATCGCCCAATAAGACGTGGCCAGCCCCAAGCCGCCGCCGGCCACCACCAGCAACAGGCCTTCGGCTGCGAATTGCCGCGAAAGTCTCGCGGGCGAAGCGCCCAAGGCGCTGCGGACCGCTACCTCGCGTCTGCGCCCTTCCGTGCGAACCAGCACCAGGCTGGAGACGTTCACGCACGCGATGAGCAGCAGAAGTCCGGCGCCGCCGAGAAGAATCAGCAGCAGTGGTCGAATGTCACCGGAAATTACCTCGCTGAGCGGCAAGACATTGGCTCCTCGACCCAGATTGGAATCCGGATACTGTTGCTCGAGCTGCCGCGCAACTATCTTCGTATTCGACAGCGCCGTTTGCACCGACGTTCCATCCTTGAGACGGGCCACGCCGAAAAGACTGTGGCAGCCCCGCGGCTTTTCGCAGCCACCGGTCGGTTGCAGGGGAATCCAGAACTCCGGCGACTGGGCGGGAGCGAAGTGGAAGTCGCGCGGAAGCACGCCCACGATCGTGGTGGGAGTGTCGTCGAGGGTTACGTTTTGCCCTACGATATCGGTGCGGCCGCCATAGTTTCTTTGCCAGGCGCCGTAGCTCAACAGTGCGATTCGCGGCGCACCGACGGCGTCTTCCCCGGCCAAGAAATCGCGTCCGAGAAAGGGCGTGACACCCAGTGTACTGAAAAATCCAGCGCTGACGCGGCCAATCGGCGTCAGCCGCGGACCCGATGCTGTGGAGATGGTCGCGCCTTTGGGATTATAGATGTCGAGAGAAGTGAAGACGGTATTGAGCCGTTTCCAGTCGAGATAGTCTGGATAGGAGAGGGGGCATTGTGGGCAGCGTAACGCGTTCTCGTACACTCCCACCAGACGCGCCGGGCTCTGGTAAGGCAGCGGCTTCAGCAATGCTGCGTCGACAAAGGCAAAAATGGCTACGCTGGCGCAGATGCCGGTCGCGAGCATGATCATCGCAGTAGCCGTGAATCCGGGACTCTTGCGCAACTGGCGCAGGGCGAAGCGCGTGTCCTGAAGAAAGTTTTCCAGCATGCCAAGCCTCCTTACGGCCTAAGAAACTGTCGTCTCTTCCCAATCCTCATTCTACGTTCCTATAATAACCCATAGTCAGACGATGGACGGCGCGAGTGGTTAGCTGAGTAACCCGGACTTCGCCGAGCTTGGCCAATGGCAAGCTTGAAAAAATAGATTCAGACCTTCCATCCTGTTGCTCGTTTCCGTTCTGTGATGAGGGTCATGCTTTAAGCGGACAAATTACCCTCGCAGGCCGAGTTCGGGCTGTCTGAAGCTGCGTTTTGTGCAGCCAAGGTTGCTTCTCTCAGATGAATTTTGATCAGGTTCCGTATTGGAACGACTGGTTTCGTTTTGGAGCTAGCGAAGAAATAAATAAAATTAAAATGTCAGAACCGTTTTATGGTAGTTTGTGGTTGATTTGTTCATCCCCTGCCGGCTTGTGCGTGTCGGTGGATCAAAAAGCTTAGACTGTAATCAAATCTTAGTTCCTGCACCTTAGGAACCGAAATCATTTCGTTTATGTTTGGGAAATGCGTCGCACCAATTTTCAACTGATCATTTAATTTACCCGATTCTTGGACCGACCATGAAAGAACCGCCCATTCACATACTTTGCTATCATCCTTTGGTATCTCAGATTATCGAAAGAATACTTGTGCCAAGCGGGCACCGCATTTATCCATTTTCCGCTGCACAGATCCAGGGCCTTGCGGAACATGAGTATATTTTAATTATTGACACACGCTCTGTGGAAAGATGGTTGGAGATAACCCTGCGCTATGGATTCATGAAAAAACAACCAGTCATCCTTATCACTTACGATCTGAGTCCTCAAGATGAAATCAGGGTATTGTATTTGGGTGTGCGCGGGATTGTGCCGATTGCAAATCTGGAAAATGAGATCATTCCAGCGGTTGAGTCGATGACTTCGAGGCGTTTGTGGGTCCGCCGCGATACTTTGAACGAATATATTCTGCAGAGAGACGGCTCAGCAGATGCGTCGCTCAAGTTTACAAGCCGGGAACAGCAAATTCTAGCCTGCTTGATGGAAGGTTTTTCAAACAAGGAAATTGGCCAGATATTGGGGATTTCACTGAGAACAGTCAAGTTTCATGTTGCCAACATTTTGCAGAAATTCCGTGTAAAGAATCGCAGAGGCCTTCGAAGTATCCAAAATTCCCAAAAACCCAAACCTCTAATGAAAATACCTGCGTAATCCAGTTTCCATATAAATGCTTAATCCGCAAGATAAATATTCCACCGCGCGAACCTGAGATGAAGTCCGGTCCATTGACTGAGTTTGAGGTACAGGTTTTACTGGTACTCTAAAATCCTCGGTACAGTTTCGTAAGTAAACTTTCGATGATATACATATACTCGGCTCGCAGTTGAATGAGATCTGGTGGCCTTTTAAGCACTTGAGCCCAGCATTTGGAACTCAGGATGGCGATAGCCTACCTTTTTCTATCTCCCAGATATATCGTGGCCTCAAAGGGCACCTAGAGGGTGTCCCTCTTCAACTAATGTGAACAGTAGCGGTTTTCCAGCAAGGTTCACTTCATCATAACTTCTGCTTTGGAGCAGTTATGCATTTCCGTGACGCGGGGCCTTGGTTTGCCCTTCAAGTAGTGCCTAGACATGAAAAAAGCGTGGATAAAATACTCGAATATATAGGTTGCGACCATTTCCTGCCCACTTACCGCGTGCGTCGAAGATGGTCGGATCGGGTTAGCGTTGTCGAGGAGCCACTCTTCCATGGCTATGTCTTTTGTAGGAGTCAAAGCAACTTAATGGAAATTATACGAGGCTCTCCCGGAATAATACGTATTGTGGCCTTCGGCGGGAAGCCGCATCCGGTTCCGGATGAAGAAATTGAAGCACTCCAGCAGATCGTTCGTGGCAAACGGGAATATAGCGCCCTTCCCTATTTGAATGTGGGACAGAAAGTTCGGGTCATTTCAGGCCCATTAACAGGCATCAGCGGGACCATAATGCAGTTCAAAAACCACGACCGGCTGCTAATTTCGATAGACGTCATCATGAAGTCGATCTCGGTAGAGATCGATCAATCGGAAGTGGCTCTGGTTCAAGCTGCGGCATGATAATGAACGCTCAGATGATGCTCTACAACCACGCGAGGCAACCCAAAACTTCTCCAGTTGAACCCCACGAGACAAATTTCCGGCGTCTGTGCGTCATAAATGTTGTTCCAAAGATATTGGATTGTTGTGCAACTTTGTTAAAGGAGATGCCACTATGAGTTTGAATGATCCTGATCGAGAAGACAATACGGTTTATAAAGTTGTGGTAAATCATGAGGAACAGTATTCAATTTCGCCAGCATACAAAGCCAATCCGGCAGGATGGCGCGATGGCGGCAAGACCGGCCCTAAAGCGGAATGTCTAGCCTATATCAAGGAAGTTTGGACTGATATGAGGCCGCTTAGCCTAAGGAAAAAGATGGAGGAATTGGCCAAAACTCCGCCTCCACCTCTACCACCGCAGGATCCAAATGCCCCGCGCCAGAAAAGTCTAGTGGAGCGACTTTGTGAAGGCAACCATGCTGTGGAAGTCGGCCTGCGACCAGACAAGTCTATCAAGCTGTTCAAGGAGGCCATTGATCACGACTATGTTCATGTCAAGTTTACCCAAACCAAAGGCGGCACTGAAATCGGATTTCGTCTCGATCGTGGCAGCTCGGATTTCAGCAAGGCTAATTTCGAAGATGGAACCGGCACGGCTCACGTCGAAGGTAATCTTACGCTGGACTACGTAAAGGTGAAATGCATCGCCGATATTGATCTGGGCATACTTTCCGGGACTGGTCGTCTCATCAAGATTGAATCAGACCAGCCCGGTCGGACCTAGCGGGAGCACGTGCTCTAAGTTCGCTGGCATCCATTTCCCGGCTCCTCGAACCCAGAAGGCCAAAGTCAGATTTGGAGCGATAGCTGCTGATGGGTATCTTCAAACTTCTGCTCAACATTAACTGTCGAAATCTGCGACGCCATCAAATATTCGAACAAATTGCCGCAGATTTCTACTGCACATTTGGTGAAGTACACGCATTCACTGCGGTCGACGCACAGAAGTAGCGCGCAACCTGCGCTTTGCGGGGAGCTTCAGGAGGACGACTCACTCATTTCTAGAGCCTTGCACGGCTCATTAGGCAATCGAAAATGCTAGGCCTTGTCCAGTTCCTGGAACAAAAGGGAAGCGAGCTTGGGTGAGAATTGTCCAAAGTCGAAAGAGAGTTCGGTCCGCCCGCAGTTGATTCGCACCACTACCTAGGCTGGAGAAATCGATGAAAATCATAGCCTTCTTCCTACGGCATTCCCGAAAGATCGTATTCCTCAGCATAGCTGCCGGGGCGTTGAGCGGTATGTGTAATGCTGCGTTGTTGGCCGTCATTAACTCCGTCCTCAAAACGGGGGTACCAGGCTGGAGATTGGTCTGGAGTTTTGTAGGCCTATGCATGCTTCTCCCCTTTTCCAGGTATGCTTCTGAGCGCTTGCTGACCAAACTTGGCCAGGAAGCGATGCACAGCATGCGCATGCAGTTGTGCCGCCAGATACTGGCTGCGCCGTTGTTGCATCTGGAACAGCTTGGGAGTGCGCGGCTGCTTACCACGCTTACAGACGATATTCCCGCTATTACAAACGCGGTCTTGCTCATTCCTCTACTTTGTGTCAATGCGGCGCTTGTAATCGGCTGCCTTATCTACCTGGGCATTTTGTCCTGGGGGGTTTTCCTCATCGTTCTGGCGTTCATGATCCTAGGGATAGCAACTTACCAGGCTCCCATCATTAAAGTACAAAAGATTTTCCGATCGGCCCGCGAACACGCAGACAAACTGCAGGAGCACTTTCGCGCGCTGACACTCGGAGCAAAAGAACTCAAGATTCATAACGAGCGGCGGCATACATTTATCAGAGAAGGCTTGGAGGCGACCGCGGATGCATTACAGGAACATAACGTTGCGGGTCAGAACCTGTATACAGCAGCCTCCAGCTGGGGACAAGTATTGGTGTTTATCGTTATCGGTCTCATTCTCCTTGTCTTTCCAACGATGCATCACTTGGATCGCGCCATGCTGACTGGTTATGCGCTAACGCTGCTTTACCTTATGACTCCGTTGCAGGTCATCATGAACAGTCTTCCGCAATTGACACGCGCCAATGTCGCCCTGAACAAAGTGAATGAGCTGGGATTCACTCTCGCCAGTCAAGGCTCTGAGCAGGCCGGCGAAGGACACTCCCAGACCGACACATGGGTAAAGTTACAACTTAGCTCCGTTACTCACCGATATCATCGTGACGGTGAAGTAAGCGATTTTGTCCTCGGGCCACTCGATTTGACGTTTAAACCTGGTGAAATGGTGTTCATCATCGGTGGCAATGGAAGCGGCAAAACAACATTTGTAAAGTTGCTGACCGGACTCTACGCGCCAGAAAATGGCGCCATCTATCTCAACGACGAACCAATCGGGCCTGACAACAAAGAGGCCTATCGCCGCCATTTCTCCGCGGTCTTTTCCGATTTCTATCTGTTCGAAACGATGTTTGGCCTCGTTGATAACGAGTTGGACCAACGGGCGTCGGAATATCTCCAACGGCTTAAGCTGGCTCACAAGGTTCAGATCGAAAAAGGCAAGCTCTCGACAACGGATCTGTCTCAAGGACAGCGTAAGCGATTGGCGTTGCTTACAGCTTTTCTGGAAGACCGTCCGATTTACATATTTGACGAATGGGCGGCTGATCAGGATCCGTACTTCAAGGATTTTTTTTACATGAATCTGCTGCCCGATCTCATGACCAGACACAAAACCGTGTTTGTCATAACTCACGACGACAGGTATTACCACCTCGCGGAGAGAATTATCACACTGGAAAATGGTCAGGTGATCAGCGACACTGCGAGGGATTCTTCTATCCCGGATACGGAAAACAGAGCAGACTATCTTCGCTCTCTTTCTGCACTTCACAAAGCGTAATGCCATTTCCTTTACATATCGAGCCCATTCTCTGATCCGGCCGGGCATGACTATACCGGCGCACAAGAGCGCTCGCTAGCCCCGTCCTGCGCGGCTAGTGGGTCAGAGCAGTGATCGGGTCGGTAAGAGTCGGCTGGTCTCGGCACGCAATTTATCTCCTATTTAGGCACTTCGGCGAATTTAGAATGAAAAAGACGAGACCCAATTCCACGTCAGCTCGTAATTTGATAGACCTTTTGCGGAATCGAGCTGAGGCAAAGCCATCAGCGCGAGCTTATGTTTGGCTGAATGATGGGGAACGCGAAGGAGCGGTGCTTTCCCGTACGGCTCTCGAGGAAAGGGCGAGGACGATAGGGATAAAACTCAATTGTCTCACTCCAAAAGTTGAGAGTGCGCTCCTGCTGTTTCCTCCGGGTCTCCAATTCGTTGAGGCGCTGTTCGGCTGCTGGTATGCGGGTATTATTGCCATTCCTGCCTACGTCCCCCGTTCCAATCATGACCTTGCCCGCATTGAAGGAATGCTGAAGGACTCTGGATGCACAATTGCACTGACGCTCCGTGAAGTTGCCCCGTATGTGCAGAAAGCGATTTCAGCAATTGCCCCAAAGACAAAGATCCTTGCTGTCGAGGAACTGGAAGAGAGAGAAACGAAATACGGGATCGATCTGCAGCCGCAGTGCGGGGAAATTGCCTATCTTCAATATACATCCGGATCCACAGCGTCTCCCAAGGGTGTGATTGTGACGCATTCGAATGTGCTTGGAAACCTTAAGTACATTGAATCGCAAGGGGGCTTCGGCGAGACGAGCCTTTCAGTCAATTGGCTGCCCCATTTCCATGATATGGGGCTCATTTATGGCATCCTGCAGCCGCTTTTCACGGGCTTTACTTCGGTCTCTTTCGCTCCCAGTACCTTCACCCATAAACCATTGCGCTGGCTTTCCGCAATCACTCGTTACCGCGGGACCCATTGCGGGGGACCTAATTTTGCCTATGACTTGTGCGTAGAACGTGTTACTCAAGAAGAATGTGCATCGCTCGATTTGAGCAGCTGGCAAGTGGCATTCAATGGGGCCGAACCTATCCGCAGGGAAACACTGAAACGATTCGCAAATTATTTTTCTGCCGCCGGTTTCCGGAGCCAGGCATTTTATCCCGTATATGGCCTGGCAGAAGCCACATTGAAGGTCACAAGCGGCGCTCCCGGCGCCGGTCCGAGATATTGCTCGGTTGACAGCGTAGAACTTGAGAAACACAGGATTCGGACGGTGGATCCCGAATCCGCGTCGGCATCAACGATCGTGGGTTGTGGGCGATGGCACGCTCCGCATAAGGTGGCGATTGTCAATCCGGAAACAAAGAAAGTGTGCGCAAAAGACGAAGTTGGTGAGATATGGGTGGCGGGCCCGAGCGTAGCAGCCGGCTACTGGCGCAATGAGGCTGCCACGCAACGCACTTTCGGGTCACTTTCAGGGAAAGGACCATTCTTGCGAACGGGCGATCTCGGTTTTGTTTATCGCCGTGAACTGTTTGTTACCGGACGATTAAAAGACTGCATTATCGTTCGCGGAAGAAATCACTATCCTCAGGATCTCGAAGAAAGCGTTGAAGAATCTCATTCTGCCTTGCGTCCGAATGGAAGCGCGGCATTCTGTCTGGAACAGGATGGGCGTGAAAGAGTGGTGGTAGTTTGCCAGGTCAAGCGCCAGTTTAAAGGCAACCTGAATGAAGTCATCGAGACTATCCGCAAGGCAATTTCGGAAAACCATGAGCTCCAGGCTTTCGCTATCGTTCTGGTGAAAACAGGCGGATTGCCAAAGACTTCCAGCGGGAAAGTCCAGCGCCAACTATGTAAAGCCCTGTTCCTGGAAAACAAGCTTCCGGTATTGCGACAAAGCATACTAGACGCCGGCAGCGAAGGTGAAAATGAAGTAGCGCATATCCAGCGAGACAGCCTGTTGGCTATGGATGTGGACAACCGAAGAGCCGCTCTACGGACTTACATCAGGCATGCAGTGGCTCGTGTTCTTCGTCGGCCCTGGGATCACACCAGCGGGAATTCTACGCTCGCAAGCCTCGGGCTTGATTCCCTCATGTTCGCTGAGCTGAAACATACCATTGAAGCGGAACTGACAATCAGCCTCTCGCTTGGGAGTCTGTTCGGTGCTGACATTGATGGCATCGCTGAAGACGTGCTCGGCCAGATCGAAACTGCCTCTTATTCAACGGATGGAATAGGTTCACTACAGCGAGTAAAAGATCGTAAGCCTTTTCCAGCCTCATATTCCCAGGAGCAGCTTTGGCTGATCCAGGAACTCTTTCCCGAGACCAGCGCCTACAACCTTCCCGCAGCGCTTTGCCTGCGAGGCGAGGTGAATGCCGCTGTGCTGAAGCGGAGCCTCAATGCGATCTGGGAGCGGCATGAAGGATTGCGGAGTGTGTTTGTAGTGGAGGAGGGCGAGCCGCGGGTAGAGTTGCTGCCGATGGAGATGGGAGTGCCGCTGCTGGAGCATGATCTGCGGGGAATTGGCGATGCGGAGGAGAAGCTAAAAGAATTGATGATGGTGGAAGCGCAAGCGCCCTTTGATTTGAAGCGAGGGCCGCTGATCCGAGCGCATGTGGTGCGGATGGAGGAGCAGGAGCATGTATTGCTGCTGACGCAACACCATATTGTGTCTGACGGGTGGTCGATGGGGATACTGGCGCGGGAGTTGGGAACGTTGTATGGAGCGTTCAGCCGAGGGGAGGAGAATCCGTTGGAGCCGCTGGGGATTCAGTATGCGGACTATGCGGCGTGGCAGCGGGAGTGGCTGAGTGGGGAACGGCTGCAGCAGCAGAGCGAGTACTGGCGGGAGGCGCTGGCGTATGCACCGGTGCTGCTGGAGTTGCCGACGGATCGGCCGCGACCGGAGCAGCAGAGCTTTGCTGGGGGATACGTGCCGGTGGAGATTGAGAGGGAATTGGCGGAGGGGTTGAAGGAACTGAGTCGGCGGCAGGGGACGACGCTGTTCATGACGTTGCTGAGCGGATGGGCAGCGGTGTTGTCGCGGTTATCGGGACAGCAAGAGGTGGTGATTGGGACGCCGGTGGCGAACCGTAGGCGAGCGGAGACGGAGGGTTTGATCGGATTTTTTGCAAACATGCTGGCGCTACGCATTGATCTGAGTGGAGAGCCGAGCGTGGCGGAGATGCTGAAGCGGGTGAGGGGAATGGTGCTGGGAGCGCAAGAGCATCAGGATGTGCCGTTTGAGCAGGTGGTGGAGATAGTGCAACCGCCGCGGCATTTGAATCACACGCCGGTATTTCAGGTGGTGTTCTCGTGGCAGAACCAGGAGTGGAGTCTGCCGCAGTTGCCGGGAGTGAAGGTGGAGCGGTTGAGAATGCCGTATGAGGCAGCGAAGTTCGATTTGCAGTTGGACTTGGCGGAGGAAGGCGGGAGGATCGTTGGGGGACTGAACTATGCGGTGGCGCTGTTTGACGAAGCAACAATCAAGCGGCAGGCGGGATATCTGATGGCGATGCTGGAGGGGATGGCAGCTGATCAGAAGCAGGAGGTAGCCGGGATCGATGTGCTGGAGGAAGAGGAGCGGAAACTGCTGCTGGAGGAGTGGAATGCGACGGAGGCGGAGTATCCGGAGGATAAGTGCATTCATGAGTTGTTTGAGGAGCAGGTACGCAGGACGCCGGAGGCAATCGCCCTGGTGTCTGAAGAGCAGACACTGAGTTATGAGGAACTGAACCAGCAGGCGAACCAGTTGGCGCACTATCTGAAGAGGCAGGGAGTGGCGCCGGACGCACGGGTAGGAATTTGTGTGGAGCGTGGAGTGAAGATGGTAGTGGGGCTGCTGGCAGTGCTGAAGGCAGGTGGAGGGTATGTACCGCTGGACCCGGCATATCCTGCGGAGAGGTTGAAGTACATGCTCCAGGACAGTGCACCGGTGGTGTTACTGATAGAGAAACATCTGCGGGAGACACTGGGTGGGATGGATGGGACACTGCGGGTGATCGATATTGAAGAGGATGAAGGAGAATGGAGCAGAGAGCGGGAGAGCAATCCGGAGCGTAGCAGCATCGGGCTGAAGCCGGAACATCTCGCATATGTGATTTACACGTCGGGTTCGACCGGATCTCCCAAGGGTGTCATGGTGGAACATCGCAATGTGACACGGCTGTTTGCGGCAACCAGTCCCTGGTTTGAATTCGGCACGAACGATATTTGGACGTTGTTTCATTCTTATGGGTTTGATTTTTCTGTATGGGAAATGTGGGGTGCGCTGATCTATGGAGGTCATCTGATTGTAGTTCCCCAAAATGTCACGCGTTCTCCGGAGGATTTTTACAAGCTGATCTGCGAAAAGAAAGTAACGGTTCTAAACCAAACGCCGAGCGCTTTTCGGCAGTTAGTTATGGCCCAGAAAGCCGCCAACCAAGAGCACCAATTGCGGTATGTGATCTTTGGAGGAGAGGCGCTTGATGTTTCTACTTTGCGGCCCTGGTACGAACAGAATCAAGACAGCAGAACGCAGCTAATCAACATGTACGGAATTACCGAAACCACGGTGCATGTCACTTATCGAGCGCTGCAGCAAGCCGATACGCAGCGAACCGGCTGGAGTCCCATTGGGCGCCGTATTCCGGATCTTAGAACGTACATATTGGATGGGAAGAGGGAACCGGTGCCACTGGGAGTCGTTGGGGAGTTATATATCGGAGGACCAGGAGTAGCGCGAGGATATCTAAACCAGGCGGAACTCACAGCGGAACGGTTTCTAAAGGATCCGTTTGTCGAAGATGTGGAAGCGCGGATGTACCGGACGGGGGATCTGGGGAGATGGCTGGCGGACGGAAACATCGAATTTATAGGGCGGAATGATTTTCAGGTGAAGATCCGGGGATTTCGAATTGAGTTAGGAGAGATTGAAGCGCGGTTGGTGGAACACGAGTTGGTTCAGGAAGCGGTGGTAGTAGCGCGAGAGGATGAGAAAGGGGAGAAGCGCCTGGTGGCGTATGTGGTGCCGGTGCAGGAGAAAGCCGAGGAGGGAGGAGAGGGAAGGTGGCAGCAGTTCGAAGTGATCGATAGGGGAAACCTGGCTGGAGTCTTGCGTACGTATCTAGGCAAACGTCTGCCGGAATACATGGTGCCGGCCGCCTTCGTTTCATTGGAAAAACTGCCACTGACCCCCAACGGCAAGCTGGATCGGAAGGCGCTGCCGGAGCCGGAGGGAGAAGCGTATGCCCAGCATGGATATGAGGAGCCGCAGGGAGAGATAGAGGAGCAGTTGGCGGGGATATGGCAGGAGTTGCTGGGTGTGGAGCGAGTAGGGAGACAGGATCATTTCTTCGAGTTGGGTGGGCACTCATTGCTGGCGATGAGGCTGATAGCGCGAGTGCGGCAGGTACTGGGAGTGGAGTTAGCCGTGAGCACGCTGTTTGCGCGGCCGATGCTGAGGCATTTAGCGGAAGCGGTGAGGGAAGCAGGAGGAGAAGGGAAGCAGGCGCTGCCGCCGATGAAGATGATCTCGCGGCTGGAGCCGATGCCGTTGTCGTTCGCGCAGCAGCGGCTGTGGTTTCTGGCGCAGATGGAAGAAGTGAGCGTTACCTATCACATACCGGCGGCACTGCGGCTGCGCGGAGAACTGGATAGGGAGGCGCTGAAGCGGAGCCTGGATGGGATCTGGGAGCGGCATGAGGGATTGCGCAGTGTGTTTGTGGCTGTTGAGGGCGAGCCGCGGGTCGAGCTGCTGCCGGTGGAGATGGGGTTGCCGCTGCTGGAGCATGATCTGTGTGGAATCAGAGATGCTGAAGCGAAGCTAAAA
>DASSXL010000028.1:0-22967 GCA_035703825.1 Candidatus Angelobacter sp. | reverse complement strand
GACCACGATGAGGAGAGTCAGGAGCAAGAGACTCAATAGTGTGTCATGAATAAAGCAAAACTTCTCGACCTGATAGCACAGCATACGCGCGAAGTGCTGCCCGGACTGGAGACGCATCAATTCGTTGTTGCCGACCGTCTGACGGACCTGGGCGCGAACTCGGTGGACCGCGCTGAAATCGCCATGCTGGTGCAGGAGTCACTCAATATCTCGATTCCACGCATCGAGTTGTTCGGGCCCAAAAACATCGGCGAGCTGGCCGATCTGTTTCTGAAAAAACTTGATGCTGTCTAAACCAGCCATTACGGGGATGGGAGTGATCGCGGCGACAGGACAAGGAAAAGCTGCGTTTACAACCGCCTTGCTGGAAGGCAGACATGCCTTTGGCGTTATGCAGCGCCCAGGCCGTCAACGGGAGTCCACTCATATCGGAGCGGAGATTGGCGAGATCAAGTTTTGCCCGGATATCGCTCAACAGAAGCTGCGCGCATCTTCTCTCTCAGCGCAGGCTGCTCTGGCGGTGCTGCAGGAAGCGTGGCTTGAGGCGCGATTGTCCGATGTCGATCCCCGCCGCATCGGATTGATCGTCGGCGGATCGAACGTCCAGCAGCGCGAGTTAGTACAGATGCATGAGACCTATCGCGACCGGCAGGCGTTCCTGAGGCCAGCGTACGGCTTATCGTTCATGGATTCGGACTTGTGTGGTTTTTGCACGGCGCAGTTTGGGATTCGGGGGCTGGCTTACACGGTAGGCGGGGCATCGGCGAGCGGCCAGCTTGCGATCGTTCAAGCGGCGCAGGCCGTTCTCATGAAGCAGGTGGATGTATGCATTGCGCTGGGGGCGCTGATGGACTTGTCACATTGGGAGTGCCGGGGTCTGCGCGCTCTTGGCGCGATGGGCTCGGACCGCTACTCGGAAGAGCCTGGCTTGGCCTGCCGCCCATTCGATCGCGACCATGACGGTTTCATCTTTGGCGAATGTTGCGGCGCAGTGGTGGTTGAGTCGATGGAATCGAGCGATCGCCGGGGCGTGAAGCCTTACGCTACTCTGCGTGGTTGGGGAATCGTCATGGACGGAAACCGGAATCCTGATCCATCCCTTGAAGGAGAGACCCAGGCAATTCAGAACGCACTTGATGCCTCGGGACTCTCCCCTGCACAGATCGATTATGTCAATCCGCATGGCACCGGTTCTGTTGCTGGCGACGAAACGGAGTTGAAGGCGCTTCGCAAGTGTGGATTGACGGCCCCATATCTGAACGCGACCAAGTCCCTGATTGGTCATGGTTTGAGCGCGGCCGGTACTGTGGAAGTGATTGCAACGCTGCTGCAGATGCAGGCTGGCCGATTGCATCCCTCTCGCAATCTGGAAAATCCTATCGATTCGACACTGAATTGGGTAACAGGTAAGTCAATCGATCATTCGATCCAGAACGCGCTGACTTTGAGCATGGGCTTTGGCGGCATCAATACGGCCCTGTGCTGGCAGCGCCATCAGGCATGAGCTTTCTTATGGCCCAAGGTGATCCGCTGTGATTTACGAAACGATTAAAGTCCACTTTCAGGAGTCGATTTGCTTTTTGCAGATTGACCGGCCTGAGGCTAATAACACCATATGCGGACGGCTGGTGTCGGAATGCAATCATCTATTGTCTGCTTGCGAGGAGTCCGCGACTGTCGTGGTGTTGAGCGGCTCGCCTGAAGTGTTTTGCTTTGGCGCCGATTTCAAGGCAATCGCCGCCACATCGAAGAGGGACGAGCAGGACGACGGTCCAGGGCCGATGTACGACCTGTGGCTGCGTCTGGCAACCGGTCCTTACGTCACGATCTCCCATGTGCGTGGTAAAGCGAATGCCGGCGGCGTTGGCTTTGCTGCTGCCAGTGATATCGTCCTCGCCGACGAGACCGCGCAGTTTAGTTTGTCGGAATTGCTGTTTGGTCTTTATCCGGCCTGCGTGTTGCCGTTCCTGATACGCCGCATCGGATTTCAGAAGGCCAACTACCTGACGCTCATGACCCAGCCCATTTCCGCCAGGCAAGCCTGGGAATGGGGATTGGTGGATGCATTTGAGCCCTCGAGCGAGGCCTTGTTGCGCCGGCATCTTCAACGATTGCGGCGGCTCTCAAAGGATGCTGTCCGGCGATACAAAACTTATATGCGTAGCATCAGCTTACCTTTGCAGGAACTGAAAACACCCGCAGTCGCCGCGAACCGGGAAATGTTCTCAGATGCCGGCAATCTGCAGGCCATTACTCGTTACATTGAAGAAGGCTTATTTCCCTGGGAGAAATCTCTGGCCACGGCAAAATGAACAATGGTTCCGGTGTCAGCCTGCGGTGGCAGCAGCCAGCGATCGGGCCGGCGCTTCAGATTGAGGGAGAATATGAAAACGAAGCAGGAACTTCTGACGCGCTTACAGCAGATAAGTAGCGAACAACTGGGAGTCCAACAGGGGGAGATAACCAACGAATCCACCTGGGCCCAGTTGGGGGCCGATTCGCTCGATCGCCTGGAGATGTCACGGGCGGTGGAGAACGAATTTATGGTGGAAATTCCGCATACCGTTGGAGAGAGGCTTAATACAGTGGGAGAAACGGTGGACCACTTGTATTCGCTGATCGCGGTGCAAAATGAGGTTCCCAGTATTCGCATTGAAGGAGTGACTACCAATCAGCAGTGGGCTGAGATGTTGGGAGTCCGGACCCAGGTCTTTACCATTGAACACGGATACTCGTTCAACGCTCTGCCCGGACCAGGCGAAACAGGAGTCTGGCATTTCCTGGCGCGAGACAAGCATGATCCGGTAGGAACTCTCAGTGTGGTTGACACCACGGCGGACCGCCAGACTCACCAGCGCTACCGGCTGCCCGTCGGGGAGTCAGACCGTGTTGCCCGTTATGCTCAGCTCGCCATTCTCAAGCCCTATCGCAGGCGTGGCATCTTCAGGATGCTGATCGAGACGGCGCAACACGCGGTCATTCGTCCGCACGGGTTTGCCTTTAGCTGGCTCCTTTACCCGGCAGCGCAAGCGCGCTCTTCCAAGCTCACAAAGTTGCTTGGGTTTGCGACCGAAGCCCCTCTCTTGACCACCGAGTTTGGCAATTGCCATGTGCTGGTCCGCCGGGAGTTAAGCTGGCCACCATTAGAGGAATCTTTCCCCAATGTTGAAACATGCCCCATCTGACCGGAAATGTCCCGTGCCGATTTTCGCGGCTTGTGCGTACGGCGGCCGCTCTTGCTCGCACCAAAGAATCATGCTGACGCTAACTAATTTGCACGCCACAAGAAGAGGTCTCTAGTGCCGGCCCCGGAAACCATATTCATGTTCTCAGGCCAGGGATCGCAATATTTCCAAATGGGCAGGGAACTGTTCGAGAAGAACGAAACCTTCCGCGACTGGATGGTTCGCCTCGACGATATTCCGCGGCAGTTGTCTGGCAGGTCAGTAGTCGAGGTCCTCTATTCTGATTTGTACGGCAAGGGCGATCCATTCGACCGCACCTTGCTGACGCATCCCGCCATATTCATGGTGGAGTACTCGCTGGCTGAAACTTTGATTTGCGCCGGTGTACAGCCGGACATGGTCTTGGGAACCAGCCTGGGCTCTTTTGCCGCGGCGGCCGTGGCAGGCTTCATTGGGCTGGAAGACGCCTTAAACTCCGTGGTGCGGCAGGCGATGGCGTTTGAGGATTACTGCGAGCCTGGAGGGATGACAGCAGTGCTGGCAGATCCGGTCCTGTTTGCTGAGAATTTCTTGAGCGGCCGCTGTGAGTTAGCAGCAGTCAATTTCTCTTCTCATTTCGTTGTATCCGCAAGATGCGCGGAACTCGTGGAGATTGAAGCTGCCCTAGACCAGAGAAATATAGGCTATCAGCGGCTGCCGGTCTCTTTCCCCTTTCACTCGCAGTGGATCGACAAAGCGAAAGCTCCGTTCGAATCTTTCATGCGGTCGGTCCCGCGCAAGCAAGGGCGGCTGCCGTTGGTGTGTTGCGATCACTCAGCCATTCTGCATGGCCTGCCCGACGACTATTTCTGGAGTGTCGCGCGTCGCCCCGTTCGGTTCCGCGAGACTACAGCTCGATTGGAACAAGAAGGCGCCCGCCGATATATTGATGTCGGCCCGGCCGGAACGTTGGCTACCTTTCTGAAATATGGGATGCCCTCAAACACCAGGTCGACGGTGCATACGGTGCTCACGCCCTTCGGTCTGGACCAGAAGAATCTGGCTGCTCTGCTGGCGTCGACCAGAAATTAGCGCCATCAAGCATTATCCGCAATGCGAATACTTGCTCTATCGGATATTCATATCGACTATGACGAGAACGCCAGATGGGTCGCAAATCTATCCATTGCTGAATATCAAGACGATGTTCTTATTCTTGCCGGCGACGTGACCGATACGCCGCGATTGTTCGAATGGTGTTTCAAGATACTCGCCCGGCGGTTTCACAAAGTGCTATTCGTGCCAGGCAATCATGACCTGTGGGTGGCACGCGACGGTAGCGAAAAGAATTCATTGCAGAAGTTCAACGACATTCGCGAAGTGGTCGAATCAAGCGGCGCGTCGATGCAGGCGTTCTGCGAGAAGAGCGTATCGATCATTCCCATGCTGGGCTGGTACGACTACTCTTTCGGCGAGCCGAGCGAAGAGTTGAAGTCGATCTGGATGGACTACCGGGCTTGCCGCTGGCCAGACGGATTCACGGAAAAGGACGTTGCGGCCTACTTTGGGGCCTTCAATGGCAAACAAGCCAGTGTCGTGGGCGGCAAGGTCATCACATACTCTCACTTTTTGCCACGAATCGATTTGATGCCGGGATTCATCCCGAATGCGAAAAAGCTTCTTTATCCTATCCTGGGCTCGGTGCAATTGGATCTTCAGTTGCGGCAGTACCACCCAGACATTCACGTCTACGGGCACAGCCATGTTAACCGTCAGGTAAACATTGAAGGCATTTCATATATCAACAATGCGTTCGGCTATCCAAGTGAAACCGGGATAACGGCAAAGCGCCTCATGTGCATTCATGAGTGCTGAGCGCGCGGACCGCACATCCCTTAACTCGATGGAAATCGGCCGAACGATTTCCCTGGCGTCCGCTGAGATTCATTTGTGGCTGGCTTTCTACGACGAGATCAATGAAGAAACGCTGCTTTCAGCTTATCGGGAGCTGCTCGACCAGGGGGAAAAGGAGCAGGAACCCCGATTTTATTTCGCCAGAGACCGGCGCCGTTACCTGGTTACCCGCGCCCTGGTGAGGACAGTGCTATCGCGTTACGCACCCATCGGGCCCAGGGAATGGGTTTTTTCAGCGAATGCCTATGGACGTCCCGAGATCGTCAATGCGCAAGCAAGAGACTTATGTCTGTCGTTCAACATTTCGCACACCCACAGCCTGATCGTCCTGGGGGTGACAAAGGGCCGTGCTTTGGGCGTGGACGTTGAAAATTTTCGCGCGCGCGCGGCAGCCATTGAAATCGCGGACCACTATTTCGCGCCAGAGGAAGTTGCGGCGCTTGCCGCTGTGCCGCGGCAGCAACAGCAGAACCGATTCTTCGAATATTGGACATTCAAGGAGTCGTACATCAAGGCGCGTGGTATGGGTTTGTCATTGCCTCTCGATAAGTTCAGCTTTCGCTATCCCGATGAGCGGGCAGTTGAGATCGCGATTGATTCCGAGTTGGCCGACGATCCCGGGCGATGGCAGTTTTGGCAGTTGCAGCCGCGGCCGGAATATCTGCTGGCGGTCTGTGCTGAGCGTACTGGCGAATCTCCGGGCCTGATCGTCCGGGAGTCAATTCCAATGATGAGCGAAAAGGAAATTCCTGTCGAGTTCTTGCGGTCTACAACATTCAATCGTCTGCGCTATGCATGACGATCACAATAGGAGAGTTCGATGATTGCTTTCGTATTTCCCGGTCAGGGTTCACAGAAGCGTGGCATGGGTCAAGGGCTGTTCGATGAGGTATGCGAATATGCCGCGATGGAAAAAGACGTAGATGCGATTCTTGGTTATTCCTTGCGCAAGCTGTGTTTGGAAGACGCGGAGAATCGCCTGAAAGAAACACAGTTTACCCAGCCTTGTCTCTATGTGGTCAACGCGCTGCATTATTACAAGGCTGTCAGCCAGGGCACGCGTCCCGCTTACCTGGCAGGACACAGCCTGGGCGAATACAACGCGCTGCTGGCGGCGGGCGTATTCGATTTTCTAACCGGGCTGCGTCTGGTCAAGAAGCGTGGCGAACTGATGTCACAAGCCAGGAACGGCGGCATGGCAGCGGTAATTGGCCTTAGCGCCGGCACCGTCGAAAGACTGATCAGGGAAAACGGGCTCGTTAGCCTCGATGTCGCCAACTTCAACGCCCCGTCGCAAATTGTGCTGTCGGGTCCGGTCGAAGACGTCAAGCGCGCTGCGCCGGTCTTCGAAAAAGGTGGCGCGCGAATGTACATGCCTCTTCAGGTCAGCGCCGCGTTTCATTCACGCTATATGACAGATTCCGCGCAAGCATTCGCCGATTTCCTGGCGCCGGTTAATTTTTCCACGCCGCAAACGCCGGTGGTGGCCAACGCCACCGCCCAACCTTATCCGGCTCACGATGCGCCCGAGCTGATCAAGTCCCTGATGGTGAAGCAGATCACCAATTCAGTGCAATGGACCCAGAGCATGCGTTTCCTCATGGGCCAAGGGGTCACGCAATTCAGCGAAATGGGTCCGGGAAATGTGTTGACGCGTTTAGGACAGCAAATCCAGCAAGAAGAAGACGAAGAGTGTGTCTCCGCCACGGTAGCTGGGAGATAACACCGGAAGCAGGGCGGCGTAGCCAAGACAGCAAGGCGCCTGCCAGCAAAGCAGGCAATCGGGAGTGCAATTCTCCCCGCCGCCTCCAAAGTTCAGGCCATTCCAGCGCATCAGGAAGAAAAGCAAATATCAACACGCTGCGCACCGGTGATTTCGCGTAAGCGTGTTTTCCGGTCCGATAATTTCTAACACAAAGTTTGGAGAGCACTATGACAGCAACGTCCGCACAAGTTGAAACATTGGAAGCAAACAAAACCGAAAGTCCGGCGGTTAAGCCCAAAACACGATTGAGAAAGTTCGGCAGAATCTTATTTCGCGTGAGCGTATCCCTGGTGGTGCTGATCTTTTTTGCCCAGTTGATTTGGAAGTTTTCCGGCTCGAACCGCTGGGAATTGGTCCTTGAGCAGGATGGGATAAAGGTCTACTCCTTAAAGACCCCCGGCACAGAGGTCGTACAGTTCAAGGCCATCGGGAAAATTCACTCAACACTGGCCGGCGTCGTGGCCTGGATGAAGAACCCAGACACTTGCAAAATCCAGGGTTGCACCGACTCCTACGAAGTGGAACGAGTGGGCGAGCTGCTGCAGTACAACTATTTTCAATATGACTTTTCTCCATTTGGCAAAAGAGATTTCGTGATCAGGTCACAGTTTTATCAAAACCCGATCAACAAAGAAGTGCTGCTGACGGTTGCCGCGGTGGCGGATAAGGTGCCTCCACAGGAAGGCTTTCTGCGGGTGACTGACATGAACAACAAATGGCGGCTCACCCCGCTGGGCAATGGCGAACTGGAAGTCGAGATCGAAAACAATCTTGATTTTGGCGGATATGCGCCGATGGCGGCGTTCAATCTGAAGCGGCCGCGGAGCATGTATCACATACTCACGCACCTGCAGGGCTGGACCGAGAAATACCAAAACGCGAAATTCGATTTCATCAAGGAAAGGAACGGCGATGAGAGCCGTATCAGCCAGGCCAACACAGCACCGTGAACAGCGGGTGGTACAGCATCGGCCGAATCCACCATCCTGGCGGCTCTGGTTCGGCAGCCAACTGCGGCGGGCCAACCTTGGCGCCCTAGAGAATACCACCGACTTTTTGGCGAATTCAAAGGACGCACCCGCCATAAGTCTGATCGAACGATAGTTTGAAGCGATGCAACAAGGCCGCCCTTGCTTTGCTAGAAAGCAGAGGCATGGAGCCAAATGGCACAAGTACAAACAATTCCAGCAGCACTGCCGGTAGAAGGCCGCCCGCTGATGTCTACTTTCGAGCGGATGACGGCGATATCAAAGCTGGCTCTTCCCATAAGCCTTGCTCAAGGCTCTACCCTGCTGATGGCGTTGATTGACCTTGCCATGGTTGGAAGGTTGGGCAACAAGGCCGTTGCAGCTCTCGGTTTGTCGGTCTTCAGTAATAGTCTGATTCTGGCTTCAGTGGAGGGACTGGCTTCCTCGATACGGGGCATAGTGGCCCGTAGAAGAGGCGAGCGTTCTACTGAAGCTCGATGTCTACCCCTCACCGCAGGCCTATTAATCGCACTCGTTGTGGGAATACCCCTTGCCGCTATTTGCTTCCTGCTAAGCCCCTTCCTCTTCTCCCTCCTCTCTTCTGATCCCGAAATTACCAAGATAGGGATCCCCCTTCTCAGGACTCTCAACCTCGGCATTGCCGCCGTAGGGATTCAATACGCGTTCAGCGGTTACTGGACCGGCATCGAAAAACCGCGCGTATACATGTTGGTAGTCCTTTTCATGACCTCCCTGAACACCCTTCTGAACTATGCCCTCATTTTCGGCCATTTCGGCGCTCCCGCTCTGGGCGCCACGGGGGCTGCGATCAGTACAGTGGTGTCACTTTATTTGGGGGCCATCGTTCATTGTTTGATCCTCCACTTTTTCTTCCGTAACGATGGGTTCTTAAGCGCGAGACCTGAGCGGGCGCTGGTTATGCGCATCGTCAGGCTGGGACTGCCCGTCAATGTCGCAGCATTCTTCTTTGCGAGTGGCTATGTGGTCTTCCTGAGGATGGTTGGCCAGGTGGGAACGGCAGAGCTGGCAGCCGCGAATGTTCTGGTGAGAGTCACAATGGTATTAGGAATTCTGTCGACATCGTTGGGAAGGGCCTCTGCAACGCTGGTCAGCAGGACCGTCGGCGAAGGCGACCTTGAAGGAGCTACCCAGTGGGGGTGGGCTGCCGGGAAACTGGGAGTGATTGGCATCACTTTGCTGGGGCTTCCCATGCTCTTATTCCCTAAAGCGTTTCTTTCGATCTTTATTTCCGATCCACACACAATTTCCATTGCCAATATTCCACTACGGCTCGAGGGCGCAACGGCCGGAGCGTTTAGCCTGATATATGTCTTTGGATATACGTTGAATAGTCTGGGCGATGGCAAGCGAATCATGATTGTCTCGTTGACTACACAATGGCTCCTGTTTTTACCTGTGGTGTGGTTTGTTGGTCCCTACCTGCATTACGGACTCTTGCAACTGTGGTTCGTCCAGATGGCATACAGTCTCCTTGCGACTGCTTTGATCACCGGGCTCTGGATGGACGGCAAGTGGAAGACAATTAAGATTTGAACCTGTCCCCTCTGGATCCGGCGCGTCCCGCGTCGCGCAGATGCGTTTTTTGAATTGCGAGAAAAATCTTCAAAAACCAGAGCAAGTCTGTTGACTTGCTGCTCAAGCTAACTTCCCGATCTAGTCTGAACTCAGGCGGTTGAAAATGATTCATCAGGAACGGTTACAAGGCTTAACGGAGTCGTATCTAAAATCGCTCATCTCCGAAGTGTCCGGCAGCTTGAGTTCGGATTTCGACTCAATGGCTCCGTTCGGCGAGCTGGGAATTGATTCCTTTTATGTTCTCAAGATCATAAGAAGGCTGGAAGCGGACTTCGGAACTCTGCCTAAAAGCCTGCTCTTTGAACACTTCACCATTAGTGATCTGGCAAATTACTTTGCCTGCAAGCATGAGCAGACGCTCACCGCCAAGTTTGCTGAAGAATTGCATGGGGCGAATGGTTTCGCGCATGCCAATGGCCGGCCACAGAAATCTGCTGATGTTTCTGCAGGAGCAAAACCGGTCCAGGATAGAGCAAAGCCCGCAGCCGAAAAGGACGCTCCCATTTGCATTACGGAACAGGAGGCATACGCGCATCCTGAACTGCGGGAGGCCGTGCAACAGCTCTTCCGGCGTTACAAGCGGGAAAGCAGCATTTCGCGAGGGACGAGAATCATTGCGCCAAATTTGTTCATCGGCAGCGCAAAGCGCGGCTATTTCAATTATGGACGAAGCAAAAACATTGTCATGGCCTACGGTTATACCGGGCCAGAGGAGTATTTTCCTGAGCTCCTGAAGGAAATGTGCGGATATTGCGCCGCGAACAATTGCCAGCTTAACGTCATGGGCGATAGGGAAATCCCGCCAGTCGGAAGCATAGTCTTCTCGGCGACGCCGTTTGGCGTGGCGCAGCGCATACGGAATCTAAAGGAATTCACGCTGGAAGGCGGCGCGATGAGGCGTCTACGCTACCAGGTATCCAAGTTCGAGAAGTCTGGCGTATGCAGGACGCAGGAGTATCAATGCGGCTCAAACCCGGATGTAGACCGTAATATCGCCGCTATCATCGATAAGTGGTGTGAACCCAGAACCAAAGTCAACCCGTTGATCTATGAGGCACGAGCAGAAATTCTTGCCGGCACTCTGGGCGCCGAGCACCGTCTTTTCCTGACATACCTGGACGACGTCCTGCAGAACGTCATCTTGATTTCCGCAATGTGCGCGGAAGCGAATGGTTATTTGATGGATCTGGAATTCTATCCTCCAGATATGCCTCTGGGAGGATTGGAATTTGCAATCGTAAGGATCATTGAAACTCTGGCGGCGGAAGGATGCGATGTGCTGAGTATGGGCGCAACGCTCGGATGCAAGCTTGATTCTTCTGCAAACGCAGATCCAGAGGTAGACAAGATTTTAGATGACTTGCGCGAGCAGAATATTTTCAACGACGAGGGCAATCTTCAATTCAAGAACAAATTTCGTCCTGAAAACAAACCGATATTTCTTTGCCGACCTGCCGGAAGCGGCAGCCCTGACGATGTCATCGACATCATCATGATGATTGCGGATCCTCAGAAGAACCAGACCTCAGAGCAAAGCCATAGTGCGGCCAAAGCCTTTCCGCCGGTTGTGGACACTGTCGAGCCCGCGGGGAGAGCGCCACACCCTCAATTGTCATCGGCGGGCCCAAAGAGGCCGGTGATTGAGGGAAGTGATCGATCGAGGACACTGGCGGACTTCGGCTTCAACCCTCTCAACATCCCGCATGAACACGTCGAGTTCGACCTGAAGACAGACTCATGGGCCCAGCTAAAGATGCCATCGATAGAAGCGCAGATAAGCAATCTTCATTCGCAGCTTCAGCAGCCCGCGAATGTGGATGAAAGCTTGAGACTGGTCTTCCCATTCGCTTATTTTGTCCTGACCGCCTCCGGGCAGGCGGCTGAAAATATTTTCTTCAAAGCATGGCCGAAGCAAGGCATCGTAGTCCAGAACCTGCTGTTCCCCAGCACTATCTTCCATCAGATCGACAAAGGCTTTTCGAGCAAGGAGTTGCCACATCCCGCGGTCTTTGATCTGAATTCGCAAGAGCACTACAAGGGCAACTTGGATTGGGAAGCGCTGCAAGCGGAAATAGCGCAGGACCCCGGTGCAATTGCAATGGTGTGTGTCGAAGTGGGCAACAATGCTGCCGGCGGAGCTCCCGTCTCCATGCAGCACCTAAGGAGCGTAAAAGCGCTGCTTATCCCGCATTCCATCCCTCTCGTTATTGACGGCACGCGCGTTGTTGAAAATGCACAGTTCTTGATCGAACAAGATGCGGAATGTGCGGGCAAGAGCATCTGGACGGTGGTCCGGGAAATGCTCTCCTTGGCAGACGCCGTCATCGGTAGCCTAACCAAGGACTTTTGCGTAAACAAAGGCGGGCTCATCGCCACCAATGACGTCAAGCTGTTCCATCGATTGGAAGAGCTTTTGCATGAAGCAGGATCTGGCATCGATTTGATCGATAGAAAGATTATTGCGTTGTCATTGCAAAACCGGAAGCAGATAGAAGCTAAGGTGTTGCGCAGGATGGAGAGTGCTCGCCACATCTGGCAAACGCTGCGTGAACATGGCGTTCCGGTTGTGCAGCCCGCGGGGGGGCACTGCGTCCTGATTGACGTCAAGCAAATCCCGGAGTTCAAACACTTCAAGCAGCCGATAGCGTCCTTTCTGGCATGGATGTATGTCAACACCGGCATTCGCGCCGCCGCACACAGCGTGGGAATGCAGAAGCATACGAGCATCAACAATCTGGTCCGTCTCGCCATCCCTGTCGGCATGAAACGGGACCAGGTTGACGACTTGCTAGGCAGGCTTCTTCAGCTATTCGACAAGAGAATAAATATTCCTGAAATCGTCATAGAAAGCAGCGCGCCGCAGTCATTCGGGGGAGTCCACGCCAACTATCGCCTCATCAGTTATCACAACGCGGCAGGAAAGATTACATCCGGGCCAGACCCCGCCAGCGCAGATTCGAAAAAGGAGATAAGCAGCGGGATTCCATCAGATTCGCAACCTGTTTCCGTTTCACACGAGCCGGTAAGCGGCTCCGCTCCAATGGCACTAGAACCGGCAGGGCAAATCTCCAAGGAACCCGAGGCCATGCAGCGAGATCGAAAGGGCAACCCCGGGAATACTCAGGATATTGCGATTGTAGGCATGGCTGGCCGTTATCCCAAGGCAAAGAACTTGAGCGAACTGTGGGAAAACCTGAGGCAGGGCAAAGACTGCATCGAAGAAATTCCCGCGGACCGTTATGAACTACGCCTGAAGCAAGGAGCTACCAAAAAATATCGCGGCGGTTTCATTGACGACGTGGATAAATTCGACTCTCTGTTCTTCAACATTTCCCCAAGAGAGGCGGAGATGCTGGATCCTCAGGAACGGCTCTTCCTGGAAGTCGCCTGGGAGGCAATTGAGGATGCGGGCTACTACCCGGAAATCCTGGCGAGCGAAGACGGGTCGCGAAACATCGGGGTTTTTGTGGGCGCGGTATGGGCGATGTATCAAATGCTCGACGCTGAAATAGATCAAAATGGAAACAAGGTAGCGCCCAATTCTTTTCTTTGGAGCATTGCCAATCGCGTGTCCTACTGGATGAATCTCTCCGGCCCCAGCTTGACGCTGGACACAGCATGTTCATCCAGTTTGACGGCCATCCATCTAGCCTGTGAATCGATTCGCGCGGGTGTATGTTCGGCGGCCATCGTCGGCGGCGTAAATCTGGACCTACACGAGGCGAAGCTGGACATTAATTCGGCCGGCGGCGCCCTCTCAAAAGACGGTTTGTGCCGCAGCTTTGGCAAGGGCGCAAATGGTTATGTGGCCGGCGAGGGCATCGGGGCTCTGTTCCTCAAGCCTTTGGACCAGGCCATTCAGGACAAAGACAACATTTACGGCGTGATCAAGAGCGCGGTAGTCAACCATGGCGGCCGAGCCAGCGGATATACCATTCCGAATCCCAAGGCGCAATCCAACCTGATTTTGTCGGCCATTGAAAAAGCCAATATCGATGCGCGAAGCATTTCCTATATTGAGGCACACGGTACCGGCACGGAACTTGGGGACCCGATCGAAATCAGCGGATTGAGCAGCGCCTTTAAGACGTACGCGGTGGAAGACCAATCCTGTGCCGTGGGTTCGATCAAAAGCAATATTGGACACCTGGAAGCGGCGGCGGGCATCGCCAGCGTATCCAAGGTGCTTCTGCAAATGAAGCATCGGACGCTTGCGCCTTCGTTGCACTCTTCCGAGTTGAATGAATTCATCGATTTTGCGAACTCTCCTTTTTATGTTGTACAGCGGCTGGAAGCTTGGAAAGACAGGGAAGTAGACGGGGTGCAAATGCCGCCGCGCGCCGGAATCAGTTCTTTTGGCGCCGGGGGAGCGAACGCGCACGTGATCCTGGAGAACTATGAGCCGCTCCAGCAAGCCGAGGAGCATTCGGCCCGGGCCGGCGAACTGGTTTTTCCGATCTCCGCAAAAACTGAAGACCAACTGCGCGAAGTCGCGGTCCGCCTGGCAAAATCCGTCAGGGAAAACACCTATAGGTTGGTGGACGTTGCTCATACCCTGCAGGTCGGACGCAAATCATTCGAGCATCGCTTGGCAATCAGCGCCGCGACAAAAGAAGAATTGCTTGAAAAACTCGCCTGCTTCCTGAATGGCAAAAAATCTGAAGGAATCTGCCGTGGGCAGGTAAAGAATTCAGAAAGTATCACGCGCTTGCTGAATCGAAACGAGAAAGAAGAGTTTGTACAGATGCTCTCTCAGAGCCGGACGCCTTACCAGCTTGCCGAACTTTGGGTTGACGGTCTATTTGCAGACTGGCGCGGATTTGAATCCAGTGTTTCATGTAAGAAAGTCTCATTACCCACTTACCCCTTTGCTGATAAGCGGCATTGGGCGGGAAAGAATTCCCTTTCGCGGCCTGAATTGCGGCCCGCGGCGGCGGTACATCCGATGGTCGATACCAATGAATCGACCTTTGAACGCCAGCTTTTCAAGAAAACGTTTCATGATCGGGATTTCTTCATCTATGACCACCACGTCGCAAACGTCCCGACCCTTCCCGGCGTCGCTTATCTGGAGCTGGCGCGGAAGGCCGGCGAAATTGCTGCCGGCAGAAAAGTGCGGAAGATCAAAAATATCGTCTGGATAAGCCCGATAGCCATCCAGGACTCAAAACCGAAAGAAGTCTTCATTGAATTGAAACCGAGTGACGCGACGGTACGGTTTGAGGTGTTCAGTTACGACAAGAATGGCGCTAAGGTACCTCACTCCCAGGGCACTCTTCTTTATGAGACCAGGCAGGAAGAAGCAGCGGAACCGGAATTCATTGACCTGCAAGCCGTACGTGCCCGATGCGCGAAGGCCATTGAGGGCAAGGATGCTTATCCCAGATTCAGATCATTCGGCTTGGGGCTGGGCCCCAGCTTTCAGGTCCTCCAGGAAGTGTACAAGAATGAAACTGAAATCCTGGGAGTCCTGAAGCTGCCTGAATTCCGGCACAACGACTTGCAGAGCATGGTTCTGCAACCCTCGCTTATTGATGGATCGTTGCAGGCAGGAATGGGCGCGCACCTTGGCGAGGAACTTGGAGAAATGTTTGTTCCGTTCTCCATCGGCGAAGTCGAGGTCCTGCATCCTCTGCGGTCCAGTTGCTTCAGCTACGCCACAGAGATGCAAGGAGGCAAGAATGGAAGCCGCGAGAACACGCGGCTCGTAAAAAGCGATGTGGTGATTGTGGATGAAACGGGCAAGGTCCTCGTCAAAATCCGCGAGTCTGTTGGCGTGCCCCTTCGCGAAGTCTACAAGAAGCCGGCAACAGACGCAGAAGCGGATGGATTTTCCAAGCTCTATTACTCTTACGAGTGGGAGAAGGCCCCTCTCGTGCCTGACAACCCGCCACGGCCCGATTCACACGCTATCGTACTTTTTGATACTCAGGAAACGCTGCGTGATCTGTACCGGGAGCAGTTAAGACAACAAGGAAAGAGTTCTGATCAAATCATTCTGGTCCAGCCCGGAGAAGGCTTTCAGGATGCCGGCGGGCATTCATACAGAATCAACCCCGAAAACAAGGAAGATTACAACCAGCTGTTCGAATCATTGATTGCGAACAAATACCCGATAGAAAAAATCTGTTTTGCCTGGCCGCTCGGTCAGCCTGTTCTTTCTGATGCAAAGAGTGTGGACGAATCTCTGGTGAGAGGCGTTTACTCTTTCCTGTTCCTTTGCCAGGCCCTCATCCAGCAGAAACTGGAGAGCAAAGCGCAGTTGCTTTATCTGTATTCCACCAGGCAGGATGAGGCCCAGCCATCGAACGAAGCGGTGAGCGGCTTCGTCAAGGCCTTGCGGCTGGAGCATCCAAAACTGCTCTGCAAAGTCCTTGAAGTCCGGCAAGACAGCCCCGGCTACGATCAGATTCTCCAGGCTGTATCGGCGGAACTTCAAACGCAGACCCAAGATGCGACGGGCGTCCGCTATGTCGCACAAGAGCGCTATATCAAGAAGCTCAGGACGTTCAATGTTGAAGAGACCAATGGCTCGCCCACTTCTCAAAATCTCAGCATAAAGGAAAACGGCGTCTATCTGATCACAGGTGGAGCGGGCGGTCTGGGTCTTATATTCGCTGAGTTTTTAGCCAAAGAACACAAGGCCAAAGTGGTGCTTACTGGCCGTTCTACGTTGTCAGCAGAACGGGAAGCCAAGTTAGACGAGCTTAGAAAGTCAGGCGCGGAAGTAATCTACCTGCCCGCTGATGTCTCCAACCGCGAAGACGTCAACAAGTTGATCAATGAGAGCAAGTCCCGTTTTGGACAAATCAATGGGATCATCCATGCCGCCGGCGTCCTGAGGGATTCCTATGTCAGGAATAAGAAGCCGGAGGAGATGAGCGCTGTCTTCGCTCCCAAGATTTACGGCACGCTTCATCTGGATGAAGCGACTCAAAATGAAGGTCTTGATTTCTTCGTACTGTTCTCCTCGGTCGCCGCAGTCGGCGGCAACGCCGGCCAATGCGACTATGGCTTCGCGAACCACTTCATGGACTCGTTTGCCGGTGAGCGAGAGCTTCTTCGAGCAAAGGGAGTTCGGTCCGGCAAAACTTTGAGTCTCGATTGGTCGCTATGGGCTGACGGCGGCATGAAAGTGGATGAGCAGATCGAGCTCTACTTCAAGAAGAGCCTCGGGATCAAACCGCTTAGCACAGCGACCGGTCTTGAGGCGTTCGTAAAAGGTCTTACATCGGAAAGGTCTCAGTTTGCCGTGGTGGAAGGCGTCCAGGAGAAAGTGGAACTGGCCTGGGGACTGCGTAAGAAAGAGCCGGCGCCCGCGATATCCTCCGCCGCATCGGCTAGTCAAGCTGACGCTCCGATTGCTGATGGAGACGCCGGTCTTGCCGCGTGGCTGCAGAAAGAATTGGCAAAGATTGTGATGGAATTCCTGAAGCTCGAGGCAGCTGATGTAGCAGTGGACAAGATTTTGCTTGACCTTGGCTTTGACTCCATTGGCCTGACGACGTTTGCGAATACGATCAACGAGAAGTATCAACTGGACATCACGCCAGTGCTTTTCTTTGATTATCCCTCCATCGCGGAGATTGCAAAGTATCTATCTGTGGAGCGGAAGAATGATCTGCTCCGGTTCTATCAGGGTTCCTCAGGACAAACAGAGTCGCCCGCACCGGCGCAGGCAGCACGTCCGTCGTCAGGTGCGCAACCTGTCGAGAATCGTCAAGAAAATACATTGGCAATCAGCAAAGGCTGGAACTCTTCTGCGCTGGACCGCGAAGTCTTGTCGTCCGTTTCCGGCGGAGGCTTCTCTCCTGAACTTCGCTTCATCAATCAACCAATCGCGATCGTAGGCATGAGCGGGGTGATGCCGCAGTCAGAGGACCTGAATGAATTCTGGGAGAACCTGAAGAACTCGAAGGACATGATCACGGTCATCCCCCCGGACCGCTGGAAGTGGGAAGACTATTATGGCGATCCCCTGAAGGAACCAAATAAGTCGAACTCCAAATGGGGCGGGTTCATGAAGGAGATCGACAAATTCGATCCGCTCTTTTTTGGCATTTCTCCGCGGGAAGCTCAGATGATGGACCCGCAGCAGCGGCTCTTCCTGGAAACCGTATGGAAGGCGATCGAAGATTCCGGGCAAAAAGTCTCCGACCTTTCCGGATCGAAGACCGGATTATTTGTCGGCGTGGCGAACCAGGACTACGTCAACGTAATGAATAATCTTGAAGTTGCGCTGGACGGATACTCAGCTTCAGGAAACTCCCATTCCGTATTGGCCAATCGAATTTCATTCCTGCTCAATTTGCGCGGACCCAGCGCGCCGATTGATACCGCTTGCTCCAGTTCACTTGTCGCCCTGCACCGGGCCATCGAGTCGATTCACACCGGAAGCTCCGACATGGCGATCGTGGGCGGCGTGCAAATCATGCTGAGTCCCGCCGGGCACATCTCGTTTGGCATGGCCGGAATGTTGAGCGGAGATGGCAAGTGCAAAACATTTGATAAGCGGGCAAATGGCTATGTGAGAGGAGAAGGCTGCGGCGCAATATTCCTGAAGCCTTTGTCGGTCGCCGAGGCTGATGGCAATCATATTTACGCCGTCATCCGGGCCACGGCGGAAAACCATGGCGGACGAGTTACGACCATGACGGCGCCGAATTCATCGGCGCAAGCGGCGCTCCTGGTCGAAGCTTATGAAAAGGCGCAAATTGACGCTGCCACAGTCGGCTATATCGAATGCCACGGCACCGGAACCAGTCTGGGAGATCCCATTGAAATTCAGGCGCTCACCAAAGCGTTTTCTGAAATGTATAAGAAGCATAACCACGCTCCGGCGCAAACTCCTCACTGTGGTTTGAGCTCGGTAAAGACGAATATTGGCCATTTGGAAACTGCGGCAGGCATCTCAAGCATGCTCAAGGCCCTGCTGGCTTTCAAACACAAGCAGATTCCGGCGAATATCAATTTTGAAGAGATAAATCCCTACATCAATCTCAAGGGGACGCCATTCTATATCGCAGACAAACTTACTCCATGGGAAGCCATGACAGGGGCGGATGGGTTACCCATTCCGCGCAGAGCGGGCGTAAGCTCTTTTGGCTTTGGCGGAGCCAATGCCCACATCGTTCTGGAAGAATATGTTCCACCGAAACGTCAACCTTCAGTCCGGCCTCAGGGGCCCCAACTTATTGTGCTGTCTGCGAAAAACGAAGACCGGCTCAGAGCGTACGTGCAGTCCATGCAGGCATATCTCGAAAAAGAGAGTGTTGAACTCGGCGATTTTGCATATACGTTGCAGGTTGGCAGAGATGAGATGATCGAACGGCTGGCTCTGGTCGCGGCAAGCACAGAAGACTTAAAGGAGAAATTCGCCGTGATTCTCAACGGCGAAATGCCAAAGGACTGCTACCGCAACAACATCAGAAACAAGGCAGCACAATCGCCAGCGCTGGACAGTTCCGGTGGAGAAGGCCTCGTTCATGAGTTCATCGAGAAGAAAGAATTTTCCAGGGTGGCTGAGCTCTGGGTGTCCGGGGCGAAAATCGACTGGAACTTGCTTCACAAGGCGCATGCGCCTAAACGCATCTCTGCTCCCACATATCCCTTTGCCAGGGAACGCTACTGGATAGCCGGTGCAGAGGGCAAGACATTCCAGCCGCGCCAGGACCGTGGTCCGGCAGAAATTGCAAAACTGCATCCTCTCGTTCATCGCAATGTCTCGACCCTGACAACACAAAAATTTTCCTCGCGGTTTTCCGGGACAGAATTCTTCCTGGCAGACCATAAGGCTTCAAACCAGGCAATTTTGCCGGCAGTTGCCTATATAGAGATGGTTGCTGCCGCGGGGGAATTGTCTGGCGAGCAAAAAGTCCAATTCATTCGCGACATGGTCTGGATGTCACCGCTAATCGTTGAAGATGCCAGGGAAGTGGAAATATCACTTACGCCCCTGAAGAATGAAATCGACTTTGCGGTAAGAACTCAGGAGAAAGAACATTCAATTACTCACTGCCGGGGAAAAATGGGGTATTCAGGGACGGTTTCAGGGCCTGCAGTCTTGAATATCGCCGAAATTCAAGACCGTTGTTCAGAGACTGTTGCGGGACAAGAGCTGTACGCGTTCATCCACGCGGCGGGGTTAAATCTCGGAAAAGCATTTCAGGTTGTTCAAAAAGTGCACACCAGCAAGACGCAGTGTCTGGCCGTATTGCAACTCCCTGAGCACCTCAAGGATGAGGCGTCCCAATTCTGGCTGCATCCGGTTTTGCTGGATAGCGCTGTGCATACCGCCGTCAGCATGGTGAAGAGGTACAAGCCAGCCATACCGTGGAGCATTCCTTATTCAGTGAGCGAAGTGCAGATAAGCCAGTCATTGAGAGATGTTTGTTATGCGCACACGACCTGGGACCTGGACAGTATTAAAGATCAAAAGAGCTTCATCAAGCTGAACATCAGCTTCCTGGACAAAAACGGCGCGGTGTTAGTGCGAATGAAGGATTTTGCGGCCAAACCGATTCTTCAGGCTGCCAAAGCACGTGCTGGAGAAGAGACAGCCCAAAACGAAAAACCTGGCAGCGGCGGGGACATTGAAGCTGGTTTGCAATCATTAGTACCGGTTTGGAATCGTGCTCGCATTGAAGCGAGCGGACGCGACATTCCCGCAAAGACAACCAAAATACTTCTGCTGGGCCATGGCGTAGAGCAGCTGGAGTGGGTGCAGAACTCCTATCCGAACGCGCAGCTCCTGTCGCTGCCTCCGCAGGCGGACGTAGAGCTGATTGAGAAAGAACTTGCAAATCGCTCATTTGACCAGCTGCTCTGGATCGCGCCAGATGTACATGCCGATGCCGGCAGTGATAAAGCGAATGATGAACTGATTGCGCAGCAGGAGGAAGGAGTGGTGGCTGTTTTCCGCATCATTAGGGCCCTGCTGCAATCAGGACATGCCAGCAAGAAGCTTCAGTGGACAATCATCACCAGCAGGACGCAGCAAGTACTGGAGAGTGATCGGATTCAACCTGCTCACGCGGGAGTGGCCGGCCTGGTGGGCAGCCTTGCGAAGGAATATCCGCAATGGGATTTGAGGCTGCTTGACGTGGACTCTCTTGCGTCCGTATCCGCTCAAGAATGCCTATCGCTACCCTGGGACAAACATGGTAATGGTGTGGCACATCGTCATGACGAATGGTTCCAGCAAAACCTGGCCCTCATGCCGGCACTACCTCAAGGGCCGGCAGTGTACCGGCAAAACGGAGTCTATGTCGTGATTGGTGGCGCCGGCGGTGTTGGCGAAGTGTGGAGCCGGTTCATGATCGAAAACTATCAGGCCAAGGTGGTCTGGATCGGCCGACGCGAATGCACCCCCGCAATTCAGGCGAAGATCGACTCGGCGGCACGTCTGGGCGATGCTCCTCTGTATATCCAGGCGGATGCAACGAAACGGGAGTCGCTGGAACAGGCGTTGAACACCATCCGGGAAACCTATCCCGCCGTTCATGGTGTTGTGCACTCAGCGATCGTTCTGAACGACCAGAGCATTGCCCGCATGGACGAAGCGGGCTTCAGAGCCAGTTTGTCAGCAAAAGTTGATACCAGCGTGAATATGGATAGAGTCTTTGGCAATCAAGAGCTGGATTTCATGCTCTTCTTTTCCTCCATTGTGTCTTTTGTCAAATCCCCTGGGCAGTCAAATTATTCGGCAGGCTGCACCTTCAAAGACGGCTTTGCGCAAAAGTTGCAGCAGGAGCGCGCTTATCCGGTCAAGGTCATGAACTGGGGTTACTGGGGCAGCGTGGGAATAGTGGCGGATGAATCTCATAACGAATTGATGCGCCGGATGGGGATCGGATCGATCGAACCGCACGAAGGGATGGTATCTCTTCAGGGACTGGTCAATTCAGAAGTCCGGCAGATGGCGTTGATCAAGACGCTTAATAGCGAAGCCACTGCGGGCCTTCGTTTATCGGAGACCATTACGCATTATCCGCAAGCAACGAAAGACGTTTTGCCGGCGGTACAGGCAGCGCTCTTGGAAAAACAGGCTGCGAAATCCATCGCCGACCTGGAGCGGGAATTGCCCAGCGCAGAAATGAGTGAACTAGCGACTGAGATTTTTGCATCCAGTCTCAAGTCGTTGGGTCTGTTCAGCAACGGAATCAACAGGATCGCTGACCTGTCGCTGGAGAAACAACCTGCGCCCTATTACGAGCGCTGGCTCAGCAGAAGCATTCTCTATTTGCAGCAACAGGGCTTGCTTGCCGGCGATCTAACGTTCAACCGCGATGTGAGGGAACTTGTTGATCTGTGGGCTGAATGGGACGGGAAAAGAGCAGAGTGGGCGGCCAATCCTAACCTGCAGGCGCAGATTGCCCTGTTCGAGGCTTGTTTAAAAGCCCTGCCGGCTATCTTGAGCGGAAAACAACGGGCGACCGATGCCATGTTCCCGAATTCCTCGATGCAGTTGGTCGAAGGCATTTATCGCGGCAATGTTCTGGCGGAGTACTTCAACGCAACGCTCAGTGACACGCTGATCTCCTGCATTGAACATCAATTAAAGGAGGATGAGAACCAGCGGGTTCGTATCATAGAAATTGGAGCGGGTACGGGCGGCACCACCGCGAAGCTGCTCCCCCTGTTGCAACGTTATCCCATTGAGGAGTATCGCTACACAGATATTTCCAAAGCGTTCCTGATGTACGCGGAGAAGCATTACAAACCCCAGCTTCCCGCCCTCACTACCTCGATCTTTGATGTCTCCAAGCCTTTAGCGGCCCAATCCATTGCGGCAGGTCATTATGACGTAGCCATTGCCGCCAACGTGCTGCACGCGACGCCTAACATCAGAGAAACTTTGCGCAATGCCAAAGCATTGTTGAAGAACCAGGGCGTGCTGCTGCTCAACGAAATCAGTACATGGTCTCTCTTTAACCATTTGACATTCGGTTTATTGGAAGGTTGGTGGTTGAACGAGGATAGTGCGCTGCGTTTGCCCGGAAGCCCGGGATTGTCGACCGAGAAGTGGCATGAGGTCCTGACGGAAGAAGGGTTTGAATCCATTTTCTTTCCTGCCGCGGACGCACACAAGTTAGGCCAGCAGGTAGTGGTGGCGCGCAGCAACGGATGGGTGCGGCAAGCGATGGCCGGGAAGAGACACTTGCCGGCGTCGGCGGGGTCAGGACGTGACGACAGCAAAGCAGGAAATTCGGCCGGCGGCAAAAATGTCCGCAAGGAGACACCGTCTTCGCCACCGGCGGGGCTGACAGAGCAAATGGGCAATGACTACATAAAACGCGTCCTGGTCGAGAAGCTCTCCGCAGCGCTGAAAATCGATCCCGGCAGGATTCGCCACGATGCTCCGGTGGCCGAGTACGGAGTGGATTCGATCATCGGGGTCGACCTGATCCGCACCATCAATGAGACGCTGCAGATTGAACTGGAAACCATGGCCCTGTTTGAGCACAGCTCCGTCGATGCTCTGGCCGAATACATCTGGAGCAACTGGCAGAGCGTGATTGGCAGTCAACTGGGCCAGCC
>DASSXL010000012.1:0-6396 GCA_035703825.1 Candidatus Angelobacter sp. | reverse complement strand
TCTCGACCGATGCTATCTAGAGAAGGCAAACGCAGTTGTGCAGGGGGCTCTTTTATTCGATTTTGTTACCTTCTTTGTGGAGGCAAGTTTCCTTTTTGCTGCTGGATGGTCACTGAGATCTGGAATCGACACATTCGCGTGTCTCGGGTTATTGCTCTGTATTGACATGCTGTGGGCGTCCATCTCTCATCAGATTCACTTCCCGGGCACGAAATCTCACGCTCGCAAATGGTCGACCATCAACATAATTGGAATAGGCGTTGCGATTTTGATCGTCGCTTTCCCTTTTCAATACAAACCGATTGTTCTTATGGCCATCGCTGTGTTTCGCTCCATAGCGGACTATGGATTGTGTTGGGACTTCTATTTCCCTCAGGCCGTGGCTAAAGTTTAGTGCGTGCGATGCTCCGCCCTGCGGAATTGTAACAACGGCAAAGGACGCGTTGGAATCCCAATTGTGGATGAAAGAACGAGCGGGAAGGCAGAGCCACCCGCCAGTTTCGTCCGGTACGTGCAATGGTAAACTGTCCTCAATGAAACATCGCATGCCATTCTTCAAGAAAGATTTTGATTGCTAGAAGTAAGACCAGGGCGGCTCCCAGCCACTCGATGATAAGTTTCTTTGCTCGGAAAGGACTCACACTGACCTCCAAAAATTAATCAATGTGAGCTAAAACCAGTATGCAGCCAAACTCCCGAGTGTCAAGTGCCTAAGAATGGGGCAGAATTGCACACGGTGTGGTGCACGGCAGAAATGGGCGCCGAACCGCTTCTAGAAGGCCTTTCTAAGCCAGTTAAACGAGCTTTTCGCTTTTGACCTTTGAAAATTTCGCATTTTCAAATAGTTTGCGAATTGTGGAAATCTTCTTGAAAATATTTTTCATAACATGCGGCTCAGCGCTCGCATAGCCGATGAACCGCATACTCTAGAACTGTCACTTGAATAGGTGGTGATATTCGGTCACCAAGATTTTGATAAGGACGAGCACAAGAGAAGCGAGTGCCGTCAGTTCAATTAGAAATGTTTTCGCCTTGCTAAACCAGTGTTTATCAAAGCGCATATGCTTCCCTTCTGTCACTAAAGACAGAAAGGAGGCAAGATTCCAATAGAGTACTTGGAAGTCTTGACATATTGTTTTTTCGGAGTTGCCAGAGCAGGCAGTTTCCAAAAACTTTTACAGCTGCTGGTACCTGAACAATTCTTTTATGCCTCAATGGGCTGATTTTGTCCAGAAGTTTTGCCGCCGCTCACCTGCTTGATAAACAAATCCCAACTCAGACCGAGGCCGCGCGCTTTTCTTTTAGCTCTTCCCCAGCCTTCATCGCTCATGCGAATGTAACGCGTTTATATTCTTGTAATTCTTTGCTTTGGTTTCATATGTCGTGGGTGCGTTTCTTTTTCCAGGGGCAGGAGGCGGGTGACCCACCTTTCAACTTTTTTCTTTACCTTACTGTGTCCTCGGTGCCCCCATCCTTCGTGGTTTTTGCGAAGGGTGGGAATCCGAGATCAGCAATTAGGACGTAGAAATTAGAACTTAGATAATCTGGCACGACTTAACAATGTCCGATAACTTTCAAAATTTTCTCGACCTATTGACGCCAATTCTGGTTTCGCTTAATATACGCACTGGTTCTCGCCGGAACGCGGCACCGGCGAACCGTCGCCAAACAGGCAGTACGAGCAAGCCTGTTAGCGATCCGGGTATCCCAGATGAGAGGCGGGAGACCCAGAAAGGCCCCTCAAGAATCGGGTAATCACCGACATCGCGCGACACCCCACCCCAGCCGGGCAAAAACGGCCCGAACTGGGGGCCCCGGTATCGCCGTCATCGGGGAATCCTGCCCGAAATGCTGTAACTCTTAAAACCTAAAAAATCATTGGCAAGATTAAAGCTTTCTAGCCGCTAGCTGCTAGCCAGAGCGAAAAACCGGCTATTGGCTTTGAAAAAGCTGCTAGCTCCTAGCCGCTAGCCCCTAGCCAGAGCGGGGAAAACTGTGCCACCGAACCGAAACCCACAGCCGAGGGCGGGCTGTGCTCCACAAACATATTCTACTGGAGAAAAGGCGATGAGCAGAGAAGAGATTATGACGGCGATCCAGGGACTGGCGAACAAGCTGGGGCGCGTGCCCACGCTGACGGAACTGAAGACGATGACCCCGGTGGGGCGGAGGTGCGTCCGGAGCAATTTTACGACGTATACGAATGCGCTGATTGCCTGCGGAATGCTGGCGAACAAGAAACAGCGCCTTGGAATGGATTCACTGTTTGGAGACTGGGCAACGGTGGCGAGGCAGATGCAGAAGCTGCCTACATCCACGGAATACGAAGAGAAGGGCGCACACAGCGCAAAAGCGATTATTGCCCGCTGCGGAAGCTGGAAGCGGGTGCCGCACATGATGCTGGGGTACGCGCAGGAGCGCGGCCTGGTAAAAGAGTGGCCGGACGTGATGGCCATGGCGCGGGCGGAAAAAGAACTAAGCTGGCCGGCCACGGAAAGCCTGTGGCCGGGCCATGAGGCCGCGCGGTGGGACGTGTTTACGAACCGCCCGGTGTATGGGACGCCGATGAATCTGTGTCCGCTGGCGCATGCGCCGACCAACGAGCTAGGAGTGGTATTTCTGTTTGGCGCGATGGTACGCGACCTGGGCTATGTGGTGACGCTGCTGCAAGCAGAGTTTCCGGACTGCGAAGCGCTACGCCAGGTGATGCGCGACAAATGGCAGCGGCTAAGAATCGAGTTTGAATTTGAGAGCCTCAACTTTGTGAAACACGGACATGACGTGAAAGGATGCGACATGATTGTGTGCTGGAAACATAATTGGCCGGAGTGTCCGCTGGAGGTGCTGGAGCTGAGCTCTGCAGGAAGATCGGGTAATCGGGAGATCGGGTGATCTGGTGATCGGAAAAACCAAGAACTAAACCACAAAGGACACGAAGGAACACAAAAGGAGATCGGGTGATCTGGTGATCGCCGTGATCGGGTGATCGAAAAAAGCAAGCCCATCGCCGTGATCGCCATCATCGCGCGTCATCGCAGGAATCGGGCAAGAAAACCTTTGAAACACAGAGGAACGGAGGTAGCAGAGGAAAAAGATCTTTCGGCAATCTCTTTTGATCCGCGCATATCCGCGTAAATCCGCGGTTAAGGATTTTGCTTTTTTCTGATCAGTGTTATCAGTGCTAGTCAGTGGTGAGATTTTTCCTGCGTTTGACGGACTGAATGGCCATTCAATAGACTTTACCCGGTCTTCAAATCCGCGGCAGGCGGCGTTTTAAAGCTGCGATCGAGCAAAACTTTCGCTACTAAATAGAAGAGAGAAATCCCATGAGCGATCTGGTCCAACTGACAAAAGACAACGACATTGCCATTATTACGATCAACAATCCGCCGGTGAACGCGCTGAGCCCGGGAGTGCCTGAGGGCATTTCTGAGGCGATTGAGCAGGTTGACAAAGACCCGACAGTGAAGGCGGCAGTGCTGATTGGCGGCGGCAAAACGTTTGTGGCCGGCGCGGACATAAAAGAGTTTGGCAAGATGACGTCTGGCAAGACGCGCGGCGGAGTGCCGTTTGTGCCGCTGCTGGGCCGCATTGAAGATTGCAGCAAGCCGGTGGTGATGGCCATTCACGGCACGGCTTTTGGCGGCGGGCTGGAGCTGGCGATGGCGGGACACTATCGCGTGGCGGCGCCCAGCGCGCAGGTGGGGCAGCCGGAAGTGAAGCTTGGAATTATTCCCGGAGCGGCAGGAACGCAGCGCCTGCCCCGGCTTGCGGGCGTGGCCAAAGCGGTGGAGATGTGCGCGGACGGCAATCCGATTAAAGCGAAAGAAGCTTTGTCGCTGGGTATCGTAGATAAGTTGATCGACGGCGATTTGCTGGCTGGTGCAGTGGCGTTTGCCCGCGAGATTGCCGGCAAATCCGCGCCCAAAACGCGTGAACGCAATGAAAAGCTGGGATCGGCGGAGCAGAATGCACCGATCTTTGCCGCGGCGCGCGATGCTGCGCGCAAAAAAGCCCGTGGCCTGATGGCTCCGATGGCCGCGATTGACGCCGTGGAAGCCGCGACGAAGCTGCCTTTCGACCAAGGCGTGGAAGCCGAGCGCAAACTTTTTATGGAGTGCCTGTTCTCTGACCAGTCGAAGGCGATGATTCACGTCTTCTTTGGCGAGCGCGAAGTGGCAAAGATCCCGGATGTCCCAAAAGAGACGCCGACGATTCCCGTGAATACCGCGGCGGTGATCGGCGCCGGGACCATGGGCGGCGGCATTGCCATGAACTTTGCCAATGCCGGTATCCCGGTGCTGCTGAAAGAGACTGACCAGGCTGCGCTGGATCGCGGCATGAATACCATCCGCAAGAATTATGAGAACACCATGAAGAAAGGCCGCCTCACCCAGCAGCAGATGGACGATCGCATGAAGCTGATCAAGCCCACGCTGACCTATGACGGGTTTGAGTCCGCGGACATGGTAGTGGAGGCCGTGTTTGAAGGCATGGCGCTCAAGAAACAGGTCTTCGGCGACCTGGACAAGATTTGTAAGAAAGGCGCGGTGCTGGCGAGCAATACGTCGACGCTCAGCATTGATGAGATTGCTTCCGCGACGACGAGGCCGGAAGCTGTAATTGGCACACACTTTTTCTCGCCCGCCAACGTGATGCGGCTGCTGGAAATCGTGCGCGGCAAGGCCTCAAGCAAAGAAGTTATCGCCACGTGCATGCAGCTATCCAAGAAGCTGGGCAAGGTTGGCGTGCTGGTAGGCAATTGCCGCGGGTTCGTCGGCAACCGCATGTTTGGCCCCTACCGTCGTGAAGCGCAGTTCCTGGTGGAAGAGGGCGCGGGAATCGAAGCTGTGGACAAAGCGATGTACGATTATGGGATGGCCATGGGGCCTCTCGCCGTCGGCGATCTCGCCGGACTCGACGTCGGTTGGCGCATCCGCAAGGAATTCAAGCACCTGGAAAAACCTGGCGTCCGTCAGCCGCTGGCAGAAGACCGTCTCTGTGAGATGGGTCGTTACGGCCAGAAAACCGGAGCAGGCTGGTACAAGTATGACGAAAACCGCCGCGCCATTTTTGATCCCAGCGTGGAAGACAACGTCCGCAAGTGGGCGGCTGAGGCCGGCGTAAAGCAGCATGCAATTTCAAAAGAGGAAATCGTCGATCGCCTGATCTACGCGCTGGTCAATGAAGGCGCGCGCATTCTGGAAGAGGGCTACGCGCTGCGCGCCGTCGATATCGACATCATCTACCTCACCGGCTATGGCTTCCCTGCGCATCGCGGCGGGCCCATGTGGTATGCCGATACGATCGGCCTGAAAAAAGTTTATGACCGCATCTGCGAGTTCCACCAGCAGCACGGAGAACTCTGGGAGCCCGCGCCGCTGCTCAAGCGTCTGGCGGAAGAAGGCAAGGGCTTCGCCGACTTCGATCAGAAAGCGAGCGCCGCCGCGTAACGGATTGAGTGCGGGAACCGTGGCGAGGCCGACCACGCGCCGAGCCACCTGCTACGAGGCAGAAAAATTTAGATTCTGGCCACGCTGCAAAAGCGGGTTGGAGCGAAAGCGACAAAATGACAAAAGAGGCTGTTATCGTTGATGCAGTCCGCACGCCGCTGGGCCGGCGCGACGGCATGCTGAAATCCTGGCACCCGGTCGATCTGCTGGGATTCACGCTCAAAGGCCTGGTCGCGCGCAACAAGCTTGATCCTGCGCTTATCGATGACGTGATTGCCGGCTGTGTGGGGCAAGTTGGAGAACAAGCTTTCAACGTCGGACGCAACGCAGTTCTCGCCGCGGGCTTTCCTGAATCTGTGCCCGGCACCACGGTCGATCGCCAGTGCGGTTCCAGCCAGCAGGCCATCCATTTTGCCGCGCAGGGCGTGATCGCCGGCAGCTATGACATCGCCATCGGCTGCGGCGTTGAAAGCATGACGCGCGTTCCCATGGGCGCTTCTGCCGCCAACGGCCCCGGCAAGCCGTTTGGCCCCGCGATGATGAAGCGCTATAACAATGTCCACTTCAATCAGGGCATCAGCGCGGAGATGCTGGCTGAGCGTTACAAGCTCACTCGTGAATGCCTGGACCAGTACAGCCTGGAAAGCCATCGCCGCGCCGCGAGCGCCACGCAGGAAGGATGGTTCTGCCGTGAGATTCTGCCTCTCCCGATTGAAACCGAGCAAGGCCCCGTCAATGTCAGCCGCGATGAAGGCATCCGCGCCGATACGACTTTAGAAAAGATGGCCACGCTCAAGACCGTCTTCAAGGCCGATGGCGTTGTCACCGCTGCCAACTCTTCTCAAATTACTGACGGCGCAGCCGCCGTGCTGATCATGGAGCGCAGCATCGCGGAAAAGCTCGGCTATCGTCCGATGGCTCGCTTCGTTGAGTTTGCCCTGGC
>DASSXL010000109.1:0-29732 GCA_035703825.1 Candidatus Angelobacter sp. | reverse complement strand
CGACGACGCCCTCAATGAAAAGATATCGCCGCTCTTCCATGCGAAAAACATCCGCGCTCCGCTCTTGATCGGCCACGGGGCCAACGACCCGCGGGTGAAGCTGTCCGAGTCGGAAAAGATCGTGGCGGAGCTGCGGACCCGCGGCCGGCCGGTGACGTTCGTGGTTTATCCCGACGAAGGCCATGGCTTTGCCCGGCCTGTGAACAATATGGCTCTGTACATGTCGGCAGAGAAATTCCTGGCCAGGCACCTGGGCGGACGTTATCAGGAAGGCGGCACGCCGGAGGCAGTCGCCCGTCTGAAGGAAATCACGGTTGATCCCAAGACCGGGGTGCTGGCAAAGAAAGTGGATGCCGATGCAGTTGGCCTGCCGAAAGCGGCGGTCGATCTCCAGCCGGGAACGCTCAAGTACAAGGCGACGATCGAGGCCGGCGGCCAGTCGGTCCCGCTGAATGTTTCCACCACCATTGCTGAAGAAGGCGGCGGATGGACGGCGACGGACGTGATTGACACGCCCAACGGGCAGGTCACCCAGGTTACGTCGCTGGAAAAAGGCACGCTGATCACGCGCAAACTCGGTATGAAGCAGGGGCCGGTCTCAATCGACCTGAGCTTTGCCGGCGACAAGGCCACCGGCAGCATGAACATGAATGGCCAGGACCGCGCCATCTCAGTGGAGATGGGCGGGCCTCTGTTCGCTGAAGGCGCTGGGGCCAAGCAGTCGATTGCATGCTTGCCGCTGGTTGAGGGCTACACCACCACCTACCGCAACTTTGACCTGCAGCAGCAAAAAGTAAAGCTGATGCAGTTGAAGGTAACGGGCGTGGAAAAAGTAACCGTCCCGGCCGGCACGTTTGACGCCTATAAGCTTGAGATCACCTCAGCCGATGGCGGCCCCGACAAACAAACCTTATGGGTTGCCAGGGATTCGCGCAAGCCGGTGAAGCAGTCGGCTGTGCTGGCGTCCATGGGCGGCGCGGTGATGACGCAGGAACTCCTGCAGTAGCCGGCGACAATCAAACCTGGGAAAGCCCGGCCGCAAGCGGCTGGGCTTTTTCCATTTTGGGTGCGACCTTCTTTGGGTGCGATCCTCTGCGCAATGAATCTGCTAGACTGGCCTGCTGATATGCCGGAAACAACTCTACCGCAACCAACCGCCCGCCGGCGCAACTGGGCGCCCTGGATCGCATTGCTGCTTGCCCTGGCGGCCATGCTTTCCAATGCCGGATTCTTTGTCGCGATTCCCGCCCAGCGTGCCCTCGCGTGGCTGAGCATTGCCCTGGCGATAGCTGCTCTGATCTACGCGGCCCTGGGAATCATGCGCGCCTTCCGCCAGCCGCAACTCTATGGCGGCAAGGTTTCCAGTTCGATCCTCGGCGTGGTGACGCTGCTCCTCTGCGCGCTGGTTGGCGTTGCGTCCGTCAGTTCGCGCGCTCTGCCTTCATCAGCAGCCGCGCCGCAAGTGGGACAGAAAGTTCCGGACTTCACGCTGGCCGATACCAACGGCAATAAAGTTTCGCTCGATGAACTGCTGGGTAGAGCGCCCGGCTCGCTATCGCAAGGCTCCCCGTCCCCTAGCAATTCGCCGTATCTTAGTTCTGTTCGGCCCAGGGCCGTGCTGCTGGTTTTCTACCGTGGCTACTGGTGACCATTCTGCAACCTCGAGTTACGAGGCATCCAGAAAAACCTGAAAGAGTTTGAAGCCGCCGGCGTGCGTCCCGTGGCCATCAGCGTGGACAAGCCCGAGGTCTCACGCAACCTGGCCGGCAATGCCGGTTATGCCTTCCCAATTCTTTCTGATCCCCAGGCTGAAACCATCCGCCGCTATAACCTGCTGCACAAAGCCGGCGGGCCTGAAGGCTCTGACATTGCCCGACCGGCGGAGTTCCTTGTGGATACCTCTGGCACCGTGCGCTGGACAAATTTTGCTGAGGACATCCGCATCCGCGCCAAAGCCGACGAGATGCTGGCCGCTGCGAGGGGGTTGAAGTAGGGTTCTCAAACAACGCGAAAGGGATAGTGCATCCGGCTAACGTTTAAGTGTGCTTCGTTAAGAAAATTCCTTATAATGACGCCAGTTGACGACTCTACAAATCCACGGAGACAGAACATTGCAGACCGCCGCGCCTTTTCTGAGATGGGCGGGGAGTAAACGTCAATTGGTCGGTCGACTGGCTTCATATTGGAATGGAGACTTTGATCGCTACGTAGAACCCTTTGCAGGTTCAGCCTGCTTGTTTTTCCATGTGGCCCCTCCAAAGGCGCTTCTGGGCGACGTCAACAGCGAACTCATTGCCACCTATCGCGAAATCAAATACAGGGCGAAAGAGGTGTCAACACAGTTGTGTGGCTTTAGAAAAAACAAGAAAACGTACTATGCAGTTCGAAAACAGGATCCGTCGACTCTAACCGATACAATGCAGGCAGTTAGGTTTATATATCTCAATAGGTGTTGCTTTAACGGCCTCTTTAGAACAAACCTTCTGGGTGAGTTTAACGTTCCTTACGGAGGTGGAGCATCGGGTGCGATCCCATCCCCAGAAATCCTCAAGGCTTGCTCCAAAAAACTAAGACGAGCTTCGCTGCTTGCAGCGGACTTTGAGGCAACGCTTGATAAAGTCAAACCAGGCGACTTCGTATACATGGATCCACCGTTTAGCGTCAACGCGAAACGAGTATTCAAAGAGTATTCAGCGTCAATTTTCAATTTGCCCGATGTATTTCGCCTTCGCCAAAGGATGGAGCGCTTAGCGGACGAGAGAATACATTTTCTTGTGAGTTACCTCGAAAGTGAGGAGGCCAAAATTCTCAGCAAGGGATTCCGCGTCACCCGAGTTAGCGTTAGGAGAAATATTTCCGGCTTTATAAGAACACGCTCTCTCTCCAGAGAAATGCTCATTTCTTATCCCTAGCAAGAGGTGCCGCATACCTGTGAAATCCGAGACCATGAAAGACTCTCCGGCCAGCCAAGTGATCCCAAAGGGGACGCTTCAAAACTTGCTTCCCGAGCAGATCGTTCCTAGCAAAAACAATCCACGACGCCTCTTTGACGAAGAGCCGCTCAAAGACCTCAAGGCAAATATCAAAGAGCATGGCGTTTTGGTTCCCATCACGGTGTATCCCTTAAAGGGATCTGACAAGTACGGGATTCTGGATGGAGAGCGTCGTCACCGCTGCTGTGCAGAGCTGCAAAAAGAGGGCATTCTAAAAAAAATCCCTGCGAACATCGTCGAGCCTCCCACTAAAGTCGCCGGCCTCCTCTACATGTTCTCGATTCACAATTTTCGAGAGCAGTGGGAGTTAATGCCTACTGCATTGAGCCTGCAGATTGTGATGAAAGACTTGGGAGAGCAAGATAATAAACGGCTCGAACGATTGACTGGATTAAGCGAGCCTCAGATTGAGCGCTGCAAGAAGCTGCTGAAATTCCCAAAGAAATTTCAGGATTTATCCCTGGAGCCCGACCCGAAACTTAGAATCCCGTCCAATTTTTGGATTGAAGCACTACCAGTTCTCGACCTTGTAGAGAATGCCTTGCCTGATCTCGCCGCTCAACTCGGGCGTGACGGTATAACCCAGAAGCTTGTCGACAAGTATAGGGCAAAACGTATTAAGAGCGTAATCCACTTCAGGCGCATTATGGAAGCTTACGACTTCGCAGAGGAATCCCACCAGCGGCAAACTGTCGTGAATCGACTCCGTGCGTACATTTTGAATCCTGAGCTGGAAACTCGAGCAGCATTCGACGAATTTGTTTTGGAAAACCGACGTGTTCAGAATGCAATCAGTGCTTGCAACAATTTCGTAAAGGAACTGCAAACTTATAAACTCTACTATGCCGCCGATAAAGATCAATTACTTGATGCCCTAACCAATGTGGAATCTTATGTTAAGGCGCTAATTGAGCAGGTAAAAGGCACGGATCCGCCACCCCCTCCGAGTGATGAACCGGAGGAGGGTGAAGATTAAATGCTCGAAATCTTGATTTGCTACTTGATAGCACGCCTAAAATTTCGGGACTACAGGCACCAGCCCGTGACTCTTTCAACAGTCAAGAAATGGCTCACGCAGTTCGATCGCGACGCCTGGGCAGGATTGCGGACGTTATTGCGAAACGTGGTCTATTTCAGCGAGCGGGATACGCGAAATACTCTTTCACGTCTGAACAGAGACTTGATCCTCCGTCTGCAGCAAGACGGAGTGAAAACCAAGCAGATAATTTACGTTCAGGTAGCGGACGCGGGAAGTAGCAGTCCAATGATGTTAGGTATGCTTCGGGACATTGATCGCCTTGATAGTCTTGGATGTACTCTTCTTGACTCAAAAGATGTCCGTGGCCTAACTGAATCGACTGATCGCCTGCAAGAAGGGGCCATTGTTTACGTCGATGATTTCGCCGGGAGTGGGCGTCAATTTTGCGAGTCTAGGGATTTTGTTGCGGAATACGTGGTTGGAAATTTTGTGGAGTACTTCTTGGCACCTTCCGTTTGTGAAGAAGCTGTCGTGAACCTGAAAGAGCGAGGCATCGAGCCAAAAGTAGGCATGGTTCACAGAAAGAGGGATCGAATTCTGCATCCCGAGAGTGCGATCTGCAGCCCAAGAACCAAACAATCATTGGTCGAATTGTGTAGCCGTATAGACCGGAAGCACGGCCTCGGTTTCCGTGGAATGGCCACAATGGTTGTCTTCTACAGAAATACGCCTAATAGCTCTCCGGTCATACTTCGTGGCAACAAGCGCCAAATTCCATTCCGGGGCTTGGTACCACGCGCTGACGATCTTCCGCCGCATCCCCAAACTCAGATGCCCTTAGATTTCCCTCGCTAGGAGTTTTTTAGCTGGGTAAGTCTAGCTAGCTTTCCTTTTATCATCGCGAGACAATCGGGTCGCCCGGTCCTCCGCCGTGTTTGCGAAGGCTGAAAAAATAATTGGCGCACTCCACTACGCTGCGCGCTTTGCCTTCGGCAGAGCAGATGGTGCTGTTTATTCTGCTACCCAGCACTTATCCTCAAGCTCACAAGCTCGCCCTCGGGAAACGTACCAGGCGACTCTCAGTCGTCTCTTGACGGGATTTTTTATCGGACGCTGCGGGAAAAAATCACATGTGTTTTGCGGCGATTGTTTGTCAAGATGGCCGGATTCTCATTTCTGCATCGTACTACTTCGTAATTGATTCGACACGGATAAATGCGCTACAGTCGGTTGATTTGACAGTTTTCAGCCAAAATCGAAGCACTTATGACGGCATAATCTTGCGGATTTAACCAGCCCCGCTGGAGAAAGAGAGTTATTCAGACATGAGCTAGCCGCGCCATTTGAGGGAGCAATCGTTCAACCCTACGCCAATCTGGGATGACTTGGGATGAGCTGGGATGAATAGGGAGGGGAGGGGGGATACCGAAAGATCGGGTGATCTGGCGATCGCACGTGATCGGGTGATTGAGGGTGCGACCCTCTGCCGAATGCGATTGGGACTGGGATTGGGTGACCCAAGCGTCACGCAAGGGTCACGCTTGGGTCGAATGGGACAAGTGCTTTTGTTTGTAACAAAAGTTGAAAAAAAGGGGGGTGGGGCCGAAGTAGGCTTCGCCGATTTAGATCGTTCGACTCCCGGCAGCCACGTGGCTCACGATGATAATTTGATGCGCGGCGATTGTTGCGCCGCGCGGGCAAAAGCGGCCCGATCTGAGGACCCCGGCCATCGCCGTGATCGCGCGGGATCGGAAAAACAAGATCCCTGAATCACAAGGGACATGAAGGACGCACAAAGGCTGTGGTTTCCAACAAACAGTTGGAAGATGACGGCATGTTGAAGGCACTATTCGCAGCGCAGAGAAATCATGGGATCGATTCTGGCGGCGCGGCGGGCGGGAATGTAGCTGGCAAGCAGTGCCACACCGGCGAGCAATCCTGCGATAGCGGCGAAAGTCAGAGGATCCGTGGCCCGCACGCCGAAGAGAAGTCCGCTCACCAGCCGGGCGGAAGCAACCGCCGCGATCAAGCCAATTCCCACGCCGGAGAGCGCCAGGAACATGCCTTGCCGGATCACGAGCCGGAGAATCGTCCGCTGGTTTGCGCCGAGCGCCATGCGGATGCCGAGCTCACGCGTGCCCTGGCTGACCAGGTAAGCCATGACGCCATAGATGCCGACCGTGGCGAGAGCAAGCGCCAGTCCGGCAAAGAGCGTCAACAAGATGGTGGTGAAGCGGCGGCGCGACAGGGATTCAGCAATGCGCTGGTCCATGGTGATCACGCGGTAAGCGGGCAGGTCGCGATCGAGCTCGTGCAGCTCACGGTTGACGGCGCCGGCCATGGAGGCAGGATCAGTGCTGCTGCGCAAAACAACATTCATGGCGCGGGGAATGAACTGGCCTAGAGGCAGATACAACGCTATGCGCGAATCAGAATCAAGCGCGTCATGCTTGATGCGGCCCACAACTCCGATCACGGTGGCCCATTCCGGCTTGGCAGCCAGATCGCCAAAGCTGATGCGCTTGCCGATGGGGTCTTCATTGGGCCAAAGCTGCTGGGCCATAAATTCATCCACCAGCAGCACGCGAGGCTTGTCGGCGGTGTCCTGGTCATTGAAGAGGCGTCCCTTGAGCAGCGGGATCTGCATGGCTTCAAAATAATGTCCGCTCACAACGCGCTCGTCGGCATTGATGAATTTTTCCCCTGGAGGCAGAACGTGGCCTTCAACATTAATAGGACCCCAGGCATCCATTTGACTGAGCGGCAGCGAAGAAACCCCGCCGGAGGATACGGCGCCGGGGAGACGTTCCAGGCGTTCCCACAACTGGCGGTAAGTGGAGCGCACCACTTGTGGATCTCTATATTTGTCGCCGCTCATCGTGAGTTCCAGCGTGAGCACGTTGCTGGGATTAAAACCGAGGTCCACCTGTTGCAGCCGCGCAAAGCTGCGCAGGAGAAGTCCGGCAACAATGAGCACCACCACGGAGATGGCAAGCTCGATCACGACCAGCAGACGCCGCAGGTTATTGCCCCGCCCCCACATGGCGCTTGTCCCGGCGGAGCCGCGCTCGGAATCCTTGAGCGTGGAAAGAAGATTCACGCTGGCAACACGCAACGCCGGCGCCAGGCCAAAGAGGATTCCCGACGCCACGGAAATAAGCAGCGTGAAGAGAAGAGCGTCGGCGCGAATGCCGACGTCGCTGAGCCGGGGAACGCTTCTGGGGCCAAGAATGCGGGTCCAGTGGACGCTGACCAACGCAAAGAGCACGCCCAGGATTCCGCCGCAGACAGCAAGCAGCACGCTTTCCGTGAGCAGTTGGCGGATAATGCGGCTCGTGGTGGCGCCTACGGCCGTCCGCACGGCAATTTCCCTTTGCCGCGCCAGCGCGCGGGAAAGCATAAGATTGGCGACATTGGCGCAGGCGATCAGCAGCACACATCCCACGGCCCCCAGCAGCAGCCACAACGTGTGCCGCACGTTGCCCACAACCTGCTCCAGCAAGGGAAGCACGATAAAAGTGAGCTTGCCATTGGGCGGATAGACTTCAGGATGTGCCTGGCGCAAGCGAGCCGTGATGGTTTCCATCTCAGCCCGCGCCTGCTCCAGGGTAACTCCGGGACGAAGTTTGCCCACAATGTTGTAATCCTCATGCCCGCGATCTTCGGCGGGATTGGGGGGGAAGCGCATGGGAATCAGCAAGTCGCTCTGATCATTGCCTTCCAGCGTGGGCAGTACCTCGCGCGGCAGGGTAAAAGTCCTGGGCAGCACTCCCACCACGGAATACAAATGAGAATTGATGATGATGCGGCGGCCCACCATATTAGGATCGGAACCATAGCGCCGCGCCCACATGCCATAGGTAAGAATGGCCACGGTCGGACTGCCGGTCTTGTCATCTTCCTCCGTGAACAGCCTGCCCATGTAAGCCTTGGCGCCCATCAGGGGGAGCAGTTCATGGGAGATTCGCGTCACGCCCACACGCTCAGGGTCGCCATCGCCGGTAAGGTTGTAACTACCGCCAATAGCAATCGCCACCTGCTCAAAGCCGTGATGATTGTTCTTGATATCGAAATACTGCGCCGTGGAAAACCAGTCGCGTGTGATGCCCAGTCCGGGAGAGCTGTTCCACATAATGACCAGGCGGTCAGAATCTTTATAAGGAAGCGGCCGCAGCAACAATGCGCTGGTAATGCTGAAAATGGCGGTATTGGCGCCTATCCCGATGGCCAGAGAGAGAATTGCGGCCACGGTAAATCCCGGGCTTTTTGCCATAGCCCGAAATGCGTAACGGAGGTCGCGTGCCAGGGTAGCCATGCCGGACGAACCATCATCCTAGCATGACTCTTTAGGGAGAGTAATCTCAGTCCGTCGCTTTGGCCAGTTGCAAAAGTGGTAGGTCATGCCCAGCTCTCGCACCCTTACCAGCTTTGTGCGATGGCGGTGATGATCTTGCCCAGCGCCTCCACGTCGCGCACGTCAACCACCTCAGCGGGCGAGTGCGAATAGCGCAGCGGCCAGCCCAGGGCAACGTCAGTGGCGCCGTAGAGCAGGAACGCGGCCCCGTCATTGCCGCCGCCGGTCACGCCGTATTGCGCGGCAATTTCCCCGGCGCGCGCCATGGAGACCACGCGCGCAGCCAGGTCGCGCGGCACAACGTTGGAGTTGTCCACGGCACGGACCACAAAGCCCTGGCCAAGCAGGGCATCGCCGAAGCGTTTGGACTCGAGAGGCGAATCAGAGCTGACGAAAGTGTCTATCGCAAAGACGTAGTCGGGCGTCTTGCCTTGCGCGGCGAGATGCTTGGCCGCAGCGGCGGCTCCTTCCAGACCGAGCTCTTCACTGGTCGACCAGATAAATGTGATGTCGCGACCTTTCACGTCGGGGCCAAGCGCCCAAGCCGCGGCCACCAGCGCCGTGCAGCCAACGCGGTCATCAAAAGCGCGCGCTGCGGCACGCCGTCCAATCAGTTTGTGATACTGCTTGGGAATGGTCACAAAGTCGCCGGTCTTGATACCGAGCGCGGCAACATCTTCAGGATTGCGCGCGCCGATATCCATATGAAACATCATGCGTGGGCTGCGCGGCCAGTCAAAACCTGGTTTGTCCCATCCTTCCGGCAGCTCCAGCACGCCAGGAATCATGTGCGCACCGGAGTGGACCCCTGCCGCGTGGCCCAGAAAATATGCCAGCACGCCGCCGCCTTTGCTTTCGAGTTCAAGCCGCCCGTCCGGCAGAATGGCATGGACCTCATAGCCGATTTCATCCATGTGAGCCACCACGGCAATGCTCTTCGCGCCGGAAGTCTTGCTGCCAGCGCTTCCCCAATGCAACACCAGATTGCCGGCGTCCTCGGTCTCCGGCTTGGCCCAGGCGGGCAGCAGCGCGCTCACGGCGTCGCGCATGTTCTGTTCGTGACCGCCGCTCACGCCGTAGGTTTCAATCAGACGCTTGAGGATGGTTTCGGTGGAAGGCGCGGACGCGGGACGTGCGGGCGCCGGAGGTTCAGGGTAGGCGACCGCGGGTGACGAAATATCGGATATCTGCTTTTGAAGATAAAGCTGCAAGAGAACCACCAAGCCTTCGAGGTCGAGCAAGTCAATCACTTCGGCCGGGGTCGAAGGCCAGGCGGTGGCGATGGATAAATGAACCGTGCGCTTGGGAAGCGTTGCCTGGGCCATGTAACCGCCGCGTGGCAGCAGCGGCGCGGAATAGTCGGATGCAGAAGGAAGATGGCGCATGACTTCAGCCAATATTTTGAATTCCATGGCAAAAGAGTCGAGATCGGCGTCAGGCTTTTCAGAAGCGAAGAGCACGCCATTGCCTGGGGCTTGTTTGAAGCTGGGCGCGGCTTCGCGCTGCGCGTTGGCTGGAGCACTGGCGGCAGGCGCGGGCGGACGCATTAATCGGCCAACGTAAATCATCTCATCGGGCACGACCTGGTAAAGCACCTGCTGCAAGCCGCGCGCACCCAGCCACTGCTGGGTGACGAAGGCCACGGTCAGCGTGCCTTTGATCTTGCCGGGATCGAGCGTGTGCAGCAGTTCCAGCAGCGCGGCTGCGCCGAAGCGGTCACCAACGGCAGGCGAGGCGTACTTGCGAGCAGTGTCAAGGAGGTGGAAGTTGCGGCCGACGGCGAGAGGACTGAGCACATCGGCGCCCCCGGCACGCGCTTCCTGCGCCGAGGTCGCGCCCACGTCGACATACATGTTGTCGAGATCGGCCATGCTGGGCGGATGCTGGCGCTGCGGCTGCAGATGAATGGAGACACCGGTCATCGCGCCATTGATCCAGTCGCCCTTGGCGGTCTGCAGCATGACCGGCTGCGCGGCGTAGAGCTCATTGAATAGCGGAAGATTGCCGCCCTGAGGCAGCCGCTGCAACGTGAGATACCCTTCCGGGGTGATGCCGCTGACGACAAAACCAGGTTCGTCAAAGGGCGCAACCACGAGACGCTTGGGCGCGCCCGAGCCGACGGTAACGGAGATGTTGCCCATGCGGTCGATCGTGAAGGCGTAGCGCTGCGGCATGGCCTTGATCCGCGCGACGATCTTCTTCCCTACCGATTGCTCATAGCCTGTTACCGCGGGTGTCTCCACCAGCTCGCGCAGAACGTCATTGATGGATTGCGGCTCGGAGGCGGGTTGAGGGGCTTGCCCGGCACTGGTTGATGAGCATGAGATGACGAGCGTGGAGATGAGAGCAAGACGCAAAAGAAGCGCATTCATGGAATCCCCCATTTGTTTCGTTACAAGCTGGGTGACTGCGAGCAGGAAAGACTAAATGAGAGGACAAGAGAAAGCCAATTATCCATTCGCAAAAATGATAGTATGCGCAGCGGGCAAAGAAGAAAGCGCATGACGCGTGGCTTCAGGACCTTATTTCTTCTGCCGGTCTAACGGCTGCTTATGGTTTTTTCCTTCGCCGGCTCGTCTTGCTTCGCCCGGTAGAATCCCTCGCTGCCAAAGCCAAACACGCGGTTTGAGCGCGCCCGGTAATTCTCCCACGCGATTGCCGCTCCCAATTCCACCAGTTGCGGCGTGGAGAACCGCTTCTGCAAACGTTCCCGCAGTTCAGGAGTCACCTTGGATGGCGTGGCGGTAATGGCGTCGGCCAGTTCCAGGACGAGTTTCTCGTCGGCGGAAAATAAATCACTCTCCGCATACCAGTTGAGGTTGCGGATCTGGTCCTCGCTGATGCCTGCGCGTCTGCCCCCGGCAGAGTTAATGTCGATTCAAAAAGGGCATTCAATCAGTTTGGCGGCGCGAATCTGTCCCAGAACTTTCAGCTTTGCCGGAACGAGATTCGTCTTCTCCAGCGCCATGCTGAACTTGGTGTAAGGGATGAGCACGTCAGGGTGCGTGGCGATTGTCCCGAGCGGAGCAATGTCTTTACCCAACCGTTTTCTGGCAAAACGGCGGATGAGCGCAACTTGAAGCTTCTTCAACATTAAGTTTTATTCGTGTCCTTCAAAAGAATTCGATAAAAACCAACTCAAGGGCGATGCTTCTTTTTTACAAGGAACCCGAGCTTGCGAGAGTCCTGCGCGACGGATCGTTGGGAAAGGACTGCGCCGGCGTATTAGTGCAGGATTCCCAGCTTCTCCATGGGCCAATAACCAAACACGGCTTTCCCGTAGATATAGCTTCGCATCACCGGGCCAAAGTCGCGGCTGTCGTTGGACATGGAGCGATGGTCGCCCAGAACGAAATAGCCATTTCCCGGGACCACGATCTCCGGGTAAGACCGGGCATCCAGGTAGTCGGAGGGGACGTAAGGTTCGCTGACCGGTTCGTCGTTCACATACACGTGACCATAGGCAATGCGGATTCGATCGCCCGGCAACCCGATCACCCGCTTGATAAAGCTCTTGCGCGTATCGCGCGGGTAGTGGAACACCACAATGTCTCCGCGCTCGATGCTTTCGAAGCGGTACACCAGCTTGTTAATGAAGATGCGTTCCTGGTCTTCCAGGCCGGGCTCCATGCTGCCGCCCTCAACCTTCACCGGCTGGTAAAAAAACAGGATGATGACAAAGGAAAAAAACAGGGCAAAGAAAAGATCGCGGACCCAGTTGCTCAGCGTCCCCAGCCCGCTGGGCTCCGGCGCGGGCGCAACCGGTTCCGGCTGTATCGCGGCCTTTTCCTGCTCAGGATTTTCCATTCAGTGCTCCGCCTCAATTATACGTAGATCGTTTATAACAAAGATCGTTCCATTTTGGTCTTTCTTGCTCTCTATTCCGCGCCTACTATTCTGGAGTAAAATAGCCCTGATATGAAGCACTTTCTTGGTCTGCTCGTCGTCCTTTTTGCCGCCGCCATGACCCATGCGCAGTACACCGCCACCACTGAGGTGCCGGCGTTTCACCCGGCCGCTCCGCCGGCCGCCACCAAGCTGCCGCCGATCCTGACTGAAAAGCAACTGGCCGATCAGGGTTTGATTGCGCCCGCGCAAAAGGAAGCGTACAAAGCTGCTGCCCGCGCCAGCGCCGTGGTTTATCAGATGCCATGCTATTGCTATTGCGATCGCAACCACGGACACACCAGCCTGCGGAGCTGCTTTGAAGGAACTCACGGCGCGAGCTGCGGCACGTGCATGCAGGAAGCCTTGTATTCCTATCGCCAATCAAAAAAGGGCTGGACAGCCAAGATGATTCGCAATGGCATCCTCCAGGGCGACTACAAGCTGGTGGACCTCCAGAATGTCCCTGCGATTCCCTAGTTTTTTGCACTTGGGCTGGTGCAGTTGACGCATGCAGAATTTCTGCGTATAAAGGGCTGCGCCCCTATGCAGCCCCTGTCGCGGCGGGATAGCTGATCTTCCGATTTCCACAGCCTGCACCTATCCCTGAGCCGGCTCGGGCCGCGAGGAAACAATAGAATGAAGAAAAAACTAGCAGGAAATGTTAAGCATTCGCCTGCTAAATCTTTGAAAAAACAGGATGTTAGGACTAGAGCAACGATGGCTGGCAAGAAAACACCTGCCCCGCAGCACAAGCCGACCGTGAGGGAAGACCCGGGATTTGCACAGGCTGTGCAAAACTACGAAGCGGCTGTCAAGGCGATGCAGGAACACAAATTCGAGAAAGCCAAGACGCTGCTGGAGAAGATTCTGGCCGCCGGCCAGCGCGAACTCATGGACCGCGCGCGCGTCCACTTGAACCTCTGCAATCAGCAGCTTGCCGGCGCCACCACCAGCTTCAAGACCCATGAAGAGCATTTCGACTATGCCGTTTCTCTGATGAACGGCGGCCAGTTTGACCAGGCGCGCACTCACATGGAAAAGATCCTCAAGAGCAATCCCAAGGCCGATTTCGCCTACTACGGCATGGCCGTGGTGGATTGCCTTACCGGGCAGGTAGAAAGCTCGCTGAAAAATCTGGGAGAATCCATCCGCCTGAATCCGCAGAACCGCTTCCAGGCGCGCAATGATTCTGACTTCCAGAATATGGCGGACGATCCTCGCTTCACTGAGCTGCTGTATCCTGAGCCCACTGACCAGCCGCCTTCAGGCTCCGAACAAAGGAAACGCTAAAGCAGCGCGATGCCGCCTCCAGCAGAGCAGAATCGCGGCCGCTCAGCCAGGGGGATTCGTGTTGTTGCCATCGGCGGCGGCACAGGGCTCTCCACGCTTCTCAAAGGCCTCAAGGAATACACCGTCCGTGCCGGCGACGCCCCGCCGGATGGCGTTTTTGTTTCTGACCTCACCGCGCTCGTCACGGTGAGCGACGATGGCGGCTCCAGCGGACGCCTGCGCCGCGAGCTCGGCATGCTGCCGCCGGGCGACGTGCGCAACTGTCTTGTCGCCGTCTCTGAAGATGAAAATCTCATCTCCAAGCTTTTTCAGTACCGCTTCTCAAGCTCCGGCGATCTTGAAGGACACAACTTCGGCAACTTGTTTCTGGCCGCGCTCACCGCCATGACGGGCGACTTCGCTGTTGCCGTGAAGCAGGCTTCGGAAATCCTGGCCACGCGCGGGCACATCCTGCCCGCAACTTCCGCCAACGTCCAGCTTGAGGCCATCATGGACGATGGCTCGCACGTGCTTGGCGAAACCAATATCAATGCCAGCCAGCGCCGCATCGTCGAACTGCAGATGACGCCTGCCCATCCTGAGCCGCTGCCGCAGGCGCTTGCCGCCATCGCCGCCGCCGATGTCATTACCATGGGCCCGGGTTCGCTCTTTACCAGCCTGGTAACGAATCTGCTGGTGCGCGGGATTCCTGAAGCCATTGCAAACTCGCCTGCCGTGAAGGTTTTCATCTGCAACCTGATGACCGAGGCCAATGAAAGCCTCAACATGAAGGCCTCTGACCACATCAAGGCCATTTACGCGCACTCGCCGCGCCGCATTTTCGATTATGCCCTGGTCAACACCGCTCCGGTTTCCGCCAGCATGCGCGAGCGCTATGCGGAAGAACACGCGCAGCAGGTGGAAGCCGATATTCCCGCCATCGAACAACTGGGCGTGAAGTGCATTTCAGGAAACTTCATTCTGGAAAAGCACTTTGCCCGCCATGCCACAGACCGTCTTTGCCAGGAGTTGCTGCGTCTGGCAAATTCCGCGCGACGCGCCTCCGAATTGGCCCCGCAGGCTTTAAGATGATGGCTTGATGCCTGAGCAGAACATGGCTGAACACAAAATGGCCGGCGCCCGCAACTTCGCCATCGTAGTGATGGCCGCGGGCAAGGGTACCCGACTTAACTCCAAACGCGCCAAGGTGCTGCATGAGATCGGTGGGCAGCCGCTGCTGGCACATGTAATCAAGGCGGCGCAGCAGGTCGTGCCGTCTGAGCATATTCACGTCATCATCGGCCATCAGGCGCAAAACGTGAAGGCCGCGGTCGCGGCCATGGGCGTGAAGTTTGTTTTGCAGGCCGAGCAGCGAGGCACCGGCCACGCTATCATGTGCGCCCGCGAGCAGGTTGCCGGCTACCGCAACATCCTGGTGCTCTCCGGTGACGTGCCTCTGATTCGCCCGGAAACCATTACCCGCGTGCGAGACTTTCATCTCGGCAAAAAAGCCGCCATGACGATCCTCACCGCCGTGCCGCCCGATCCCTTCGGCTATGGCCGCGTCATCCGCGCCGCTTCCGGCAGCGATCGCGTAAGGGCCATCGTGGAACAGAAAGCGCTTACCAAAGCGCAGCAGAAAGCGCGCGAGATCAACTCCGGCATTTACGCCTTTGCCACCAAACCTCTCTTCGCCAATATTGACCGGCTCAGCACCAGCAACGCGCACCATGAGTTCTACCTTACTGACATGGCCGCCATCCTGGTGAAGGCCAAAGCAACGGTGGTTGCGCTGAAAGCTGCTGACCCTGCCGAGGTCCTGGGAGCAAACACTCTGGCCGAGCTTGCATCGCTCGATGCCGCCATGCGCATACGCAAAGCCAACGATCTCATGGCCACCGGCGTGAGCATCTATCGCCCGGAAAGCTGCGTGATCGATCCCGAGGTTGAAATCGGCGCGGACACGATTCTTGAGCCGTTCGTGCAGATTCTTGGGCAAACCCGCATCGGTTCTAATTGCCGCGTCCGCTCGTTCAGCGTGATCAGCGACTCACAGATTGCCGAGAATGTCCTGGTGCGCAATGGCTGCGTTATTGATCAGGCGGTAGTCGCTTCGGGAGTGCAGCTCGGCCCATATTCCCATTTGCGTCCCGGCAGCGAAATCGGCGAAGACGCCCACGTCGGCAATTTTGTCGAGACAAAGAAGACTAAACTGGGTCGCGGCTCAAAAGCCAACCACCTAACATACCTTGGCGACTCCGAGATCGGTCCGGGCGTCAATGTAGGCGCGGGGACCATCACCTGCAATTACGACGGTACAAGTAAGCACATGACCGTGATCGAAGAAGGCGCTTTTATCGGCAGCGATTCCACGCTGGTCGCACCGCTGCGCGTGGGCAAGGGCGCTTATGTGGCTGCGGGCTCAACCATTACGGATGACGTTCCCGCCGACGCACTGGCCCTTGGCCGCAGCCGCCAGACCACCAAAGAAGCGTGGGCCCGCCGACGCCGGGACGAACTGGCCAAAGCCAAGGCCGAAAAGTAAATTAGGGGACATGTGGGGGGCGCCATGAGAAAGTTTTGTGCCCACCATTTGCAGGTTCGCCCGTCTGATTTTAAAGACGCTTTGTTCGATAACCCATCTCTCGTTTCCCGTTTCAGGAGGAATTGAATGCGCCGTTTGCTCTTCGTTTTTTTGTGCCTGTCTACATTCGCGCTTTCCCAGCAGAAAAATCCAGCAGACGAGCTGCCCAAACTCCAGCATTTGAGCGCCGATCAGGTCAATCCTCAGATCGATCCCTGCACCGACTTTTACCAGTATGCGTGCAGCAAATTTTTTGCCGCCAATCCCATTCCTCCCGATCAGGCCGGATGGGGCGTCGCCGGACCTCTGCTCAAGTGGAATGAAACCGTGATGCGCCAGTCACTGGAAGCCGCGGCGGCCAAAAAGCAGGGACGCACATCCGCCGAGCAGAAGATTGGCGACTACTGGACAAGCTGCATGAATGAGAGCAAGGTTGAAACCGCTTTCGTCAAGGCCTTCCAGCCGGAATTGAAGCGCATCGACGATCTCAAGCAGAAATCGCAGCTTGTTGATGAGCTCGCGCACCAGCACTCCACCATCGGAAATGCCTGGTTGATCGATGACAATGCGACCTTTTCGCCCATGTTCGGCTTCACCGCCATCCAGGATTATGACGATGCGCAGAAGACCGCGGCGCAGTTCGACCAGGGCGGCTTCGCGCTGCCCGGGCGCGATTTCTATCTCAGCGACGACGCCAAATCCGTTGAAGTCCGCAAGCAATACCTGGCGCACGTCACCAATGTGCTCAAGCTCACCGGAGAGTCTCCATCACAGGCCGCCGCGGACGCCGCTGTAGTTCTCCAGATGGAAACCGAGCTGGCCAAAGCCGCCATGGACGTGGTGAAGCGCCGCGATCCCAAAAACATCAATAACAAGCTGACTCTGGCGCAGATACAGAAGCTGACGCCGTCATTCGATTGGCAGCGCTACCTCACGCTGGTCCACGCGCCGGCGCAGCAGACTTTTCTTGTTACCTCGCCGGATTTCTTCCGCGGACTGGAGCAGGCCATCCAGCAGCATCCCGTCGCACACTGGAAGGCGTATCTCAAATGGCAGTTGGCGCATCAGTCCGCGCCTTACCTTGGCAAGGCCTTTGTCAACGAGAATTTCAACTTCTTTAACCACACGCTGGCCGGGACACCCGAACTTGCGCCGCGCTGGCGGCGTTGCGTCCACTCCGCCGACAATGCCCTTGGTGATGCGCTGGGTCAGGCCTATGTGGCGCGCGCCTTTCCGCCGGAGAGCAAAGAGCGCGTGCTGCGCATCGTGAAGGCGATTGAGGGCGCGCTGGACCAGGACATCAGCCAGCTCACATGGATGACCGATGCAACCAAGAAACAAGCCAGCGCCAAGCTTCATGCCATCCTGGATAAGATCGGCTATCCCGACAAGTGGCGCGACTACTCAGCGCTGGAAATCAAGCCGGACGCGTATCTCGAAAATGTCCACCGCGCCACGGCTGTTGAGTTCAACCGCTGGCTGCAAAAGATCGGAAAGCCCATTGATCGCTATGACTGGACCATGACGCCGCCCACCATCAACGCCTATTACGATCCCCAGTTCAACACCATCAATTTTCCCGCCGGCATTTTGCAGCCTCCATTTTTCAGCAGTGATGCGGACGACGCCACCAACTTCGGCGCTGAAGGCTCCGTCATCGGGCATGAGATCACGCACGGCTTTGACGATCAGGGCCGCAAGTTCGACGAAAAAGGCAATCTGCACGATTGGTGGACCGCCGAAGACGCCAAACAATATGACGAGCGGGGCAAATGCATCTCCGACGAATACACGCAGGAGATCCCCGAAGCCGGCGTAAAGCAGAACGGCCTGCTCACCCAGGGTGAAGACACGGCCGACAATGGCGGCATCTACCTGGCCCTGATCGGCCTGGAAAACTCGCTCAAGCAGCAGGGAAAGACCCTGGAGACGAAAGGCGAGGACGGGCTCACCGAGATCCAGCGCTTCTTTCTCTCATTTGCCAATAACTGGTGTGAAGAGCTGCGTCCTGAAATCATGCGCACCGTGGTGCTCACCAATCCGCACTCGCTGCCCAAATATCGTGTGAATAACACGATCGCCAACATGCCTGAGTTTGCGCGGGCGTTTGGCTGCGCCAAAGGCAAGCCGCTGGTGCATGAGAACACCTGCCGCGTCTGGTAGAAGCAAACAAACCCGCGGTTTCGATCCGGCTCCGGGTGGCCTGTTCAGCTCTCGATTCCCGCGCCACCCGGCGCCTGCCGCCGCCATCTCACTCTGAATCGGGGGGTGAACTTATGGCGGACCGCAAAGAACCAAGGGAAATCCGGGCCAGGATAGTCAACGCAAAGCCGGCCGGGAAGCATATTTCAGAAAGCAGCCCCAATCCACATGGCGAAAGCAAGATTCTGCAAATGCCCATCAAGACGCATCTGCGCAATGAAACCGGCGGCAGGAACGTTCCCCAGGTCGCCAATACCGTTGGCGGCAACCTTAACCCTTCTGTCGCCCACGAGTTTCAGGGCCGCGCCGTGAGCGGCAAGAACACACCAGCCAAACGCCCCCGCGCACGCAGGCCGGTCACACAGATCAGGCACAAAGACGCTTAGGCAGCTCGGGCGAGCGGTCCGTGGCTCCCGCGTATCGGCCTTGCTAGACTATGGCTGATGCCCGCCGCCAAGCCTGATGCAGTGAAGACGTTTGAAGCGGTCCTGGAACGCACCCCAGACCGCCTGCGCTGGGTGATTGCCCGGCTGCCGTTTGACGCCGCGGAATTCTGGGGCAAACGCGGCCAGATCAGAATCAAGGGCGAGATCAACGGCTTCGCCTTCAGCGGCATTCTCTTTCCCACCGGCGCGGGCACGCACTTTCTTATCGTCAACAAGAAATTGCTTGCCGGCGGCAAAACCGCACCCGGCCTCACGGCAAAATTCCGTCTTCAACAGGACACCGCTCCACGCCCGACGCCTCCGCCTGCGACGGAGCTGTTGCATGAGTTGGGACAATCCAAGCGGCTGCTCAAGTTCTATGAATCACTCAACCCATCACGGCGGCGCGAGATCGCAAAATGGGTGGCCGAGTGCAAAACCCCGGATGCCCGGCAACGAAGGTCACGGCAGCTTGCCGAGCGCCTGATGGAAACCATGGAAGCCGAGCGCGAGCTCCCTCCCATCATGCAGTTGGCTTTCCGCCAGAATCCCCGGGCCGCCGAGCAATGGCAGCGAATGTCTCGGTCGCATCAACGCGCTCATCTCTTTACCATCTTCTATTACCGCACCCCGGAGGCACGGGCCAATCGCGTTGCTAAGTGCGTGGAAGAGTTGTTGGAGAGAGTGGGAAATGCTAAAGCCCGCAGAGATGCAGATTGATCAAGAAAATCACGGAGAGGATCGGTTTTTTAAGCTATTGCGCGATCACATCAGTTTTCCACTTGTGGCCGCACGCATTACAAAGCCATGGAATCGTTGCAGCGTCAGGTAGCATCTGCGGATCGCTATCGATGTCAACTTCCGGAGCATGGCACTTAGGGCAGAGTACGTAGCCTTTACCTTCTTCCAGGCCCTCCACATCGTCGAGATTTACTTGGTCGTCCTGCTCGTCCTCGTCCTCAAACTCTTCTTCGTCTTTCAGTGCTCGTTCGTTTTTGGCTTCTGCAGCGTTCAGCAACGCCATGGCGCGGTCTTGGTCCGCCGCAGCCACCTTCAAGTCAACCGCGCTACCGAAGAACCTTTTGAAATCTTCGACCCTTCTGGCATTGTCCGGACCCAGGTACGATGGAATAGACTCGGTATTCAAAAGATCCTGGATATGCCTTGCTCCCTCGTCAGTCCACACCGGGCATAGATATACCAGGCCATCCTTGTCCGGCGCGGCCAGACCTTGGTCCTCTGGCGACGCAGTCGCCGTCTTCAGTTGAATGTTGAGATCTCTTTCAGAAATAACTGCCTGGAGCGTCTCCTTAGCAAATCGGCGTAAGATCTTGGGCATCTTCGGCCACAGCACAAAGTTCCTCTTCGGTCATTTGGCCGTAGGTATCTCTTAGCTGGCACCATTGCTGTCGCGGGTCGACGCTTTCCATAGCGGAAAAGATAATACGTGGGAAGGATTCAACTCACAAGAATGTCTCAGCGCCCGCCTGAATGGCCCTCCGCCACAACAGCAATCCCAACCTCATCGGCTGCTGCAATAACCTTCTCTCCATCGAGGAACAGGCATTTTCCCGCGTCGATCGCCAGGCAGGTTGCGCCGGAATGTGCCATGGTGTCGATCGTCTTCAGGCCGATCACTGGCACGTCAAAGCGCATGTCCTGGTTCGGCTTGGCGACTTTTACCACCGTCAGATTGCTGCTGAGCGCGGAATCGCCGCCCGCAGCGGCGCTTTTCATGATCTCTCCCGCGCGGAGAATCGTCGCATCCGTCCCTTCCATGGCTTCCACGGCAACGCAGGCGGCTTCAGCAATCACCACCGTCTGGCCGATATCGTAGTGCGCCAGGTGGCGGGCCACGCGGCGTCCATAATCGATATCCTTCAGCTCCGCCTCAGTTGGCTCACGGCGCGTGAGCACTCCCGGCTTTGCGAGCAGCGGCTCAAGGAACGAGGTCGAGCTGATCAGGTGGATGCCTTCATCTTCCAGCACCTTGGCTACCGCGCCGATCAGAGAATCCGTGTTGCGCGTTCCCAGAGACAGCAGCATCTTGGCCAGCCGCCAGTCCGGACGGATGGCGGAAAAAATCTGCTTGTGCTTTACCTGGCCGGCCATCACCGCGGTGCTTACGCCTTCGCGCTTGAAGGTATCAATGAGCTTGCTCAGCTCGCCCAGTGACAGCCAGTGGACGGAAGCGGCGCCGCGGCCTTCGATCAGAGGGGAAGTTTCTTCCTTGATGGCGGCCACCACCACCTGCGCCCCCTGCGCCCGCGCCGCATCAAGCAGCAGCAGGGGAAAACTGCCGTTGCCGGCGATCAATCCAAGTTTTTGCCCTTGCGCCATTCGGACCAGTGTACCAATTGCTGAAAAAGTTCTAATTCGTAAGGCCTAAGGCCATCGTGCGCCGCCAGCGCGGCATCTTAACCAAAGAGTTAACATGCGAACGATTCCCGACCAACTGAAGAGCAGGAACCTGGTGCCGTTCAAAAAGCGCCACGGCAGATACAAAATTCCCGGCCTCGCCACCGAGCATGAGGTCCTGGTAGACCGCGTCGATGCGGATTTGAGCCCGGAAGAGCAGGGATACGTGCGCCATTATCTGAGCTATGCCGATGCGTTTCTCAGGAGCGTTGAGCACATTGTGCCCGAGCCGCTGGAGCCGCCCGTTGCGCAACAGGCAGCGCCCCGCACGGTAGAAGGACCTGTCTCACAAAATCAGAAAGAGGCAGTTACGGAACGGCCCGCTCAGGAGCCGCAAAATCCCGCCATCGAAGCTGCCTGAGCCCCTGCGCCGGGTCGCCTCACTATTTCACAATCCCTCGCTCTGAAGCCTCAATGAACTGCAGCAGCATGTCTACGTCTTCCCCGCGGTCGATTTCTCCTCTTAGCCTTTCCACCGCCTGTGAGGTATTGAGCTTGGAATTCAGCAAGACGCGAAAGGCGTGTTGGATTTTGCGAATGCGCTCTTCAGTGAAGCCGCGGCGTTGGAGGCCCACCGAGTTCACGCCATATGTCTTGACGTCGCGTGGCGCGGAGCACTTGGCAAAAGGGAGGACATCCTGGGTCACGATGGTGCCCCCGCCTATATAAGAGTGCGCGCCCAGCCGCGTGAACTGATGCACTGCGCATAGCGCTCCCACCACCGCCCACTCTTCCACCGTCACGTGCCCAGCGAGCGTGGCGCCGTTCACCAGCATGGCATGATCGCCAATCACCGAATCGTGCCCGATATGGGCATACGCCATCAGCAGCGTGTGGTTGCCAACGGTAGTTACGCCGCCGCCTTTGGCGGTGCCGCGGTTGATCGTCACAAATTCGCGGACCACGTTGTGGCTGCCCATTTCCAGCCGTGTGATTTCGCCTTTGTAGCTCAGGTCCTGGGGTTCGCCGCCAATGGCGCAAAAAGGGAAAAAGCGGTTGTGCCCGCCAATCTTTGCCGGCCCGTGGACCACCACATGCGAGATCAGCTCGCATTCCTGTCCCAGTTCCACATCCGCGCCCAGCACGCAGTATGGCCCCACCGAGCAGGTGGGATGCACATATGCCTTGGGATCAATGACTGCTGTGGGATGGATCATTCTGTTGTTTCGGCCGGCGGTGCTGAAGCCACGCGCCCGCGATCCATGGATACAAGTTGCGCGCTCACGGTCCCGTCGCAGACCAGCTTGCCGTTCACGAACGCCTTGCCCTCCATGCGGACGGCAATTCGCGAAGAGCTCTCTTTCCAGCCCAGCGTCACAACCTCGATCCGCAACTGGTCGCCGGGGACAACCGGACGCCGGAAACGCGCCTTCTCTATGCCAGTAAAGACCATCAGCTTGTCGGCGCGGTCTTCCACCTCAGTTAGCAGCAGCGCTCCGCCCGCCTGGGCCATGGCCTCAACAATCAGCACGCCCGGCATGATCGGGAAGCCTGGAAAATGGCCCATGAAGAACGGCTCATTGATGGTCACGTTCTTGATGGCCACAATCCTCTTCCTGCGCTCCATCTCCACTACCCGGTCGATCAAAAGAAACGGATAGCGATGCGGCAGGATGGCCTGGATCTGATTGATGTCGAGCGGGCCGCTTTGGCCTGCGGCGGCCGCCGGCTGGGTCGCGTCCAATTCAGCTTTCACGTTGGTGGCGTCATTCATTCTGAAGCGCGAATTATAGAGGATTTGCGCTCCGGTTGGAACATGTGTCCAAACCAGCGACGCCGGTAGGCCCGTATCTACTCTCCTTGTGTACTCTGGTGCTCATCTTTGTCCTTTTTGTGCAGCTACTCTGCTGCGAAAACAAATTTTCAGAGAGCAGCAACTTGGCTTTTGAATTGCATTTACCCATGCATCAAGCTCTTTCAAATTTCCGGTTCCCTGAGGCCCCATCGTCATGAAGTACCCGTCCCTGCATATTCTCAAGATCAGCATCGCGGCTGTCGCGTTCGCACTGTGCGTTTCTTCGCAAGCATTCGCGGACTGTCCTGCGCCGGCCAGCGGCAGGCTGGCCATTTGCCAGCCCAGCGCCAACTCCATCGTCAACCAGGTCCCGCACATTGAAGCTGTTGCCAATCCCACGTCAGGCAGCATTACCACGTTGAAGGTCTATATCGATAACAAGCTGGTCTACCAGAACGGCGGCCCGGGCGTAAGCCTGTTTGAGGGCGGCGTCGCCAATGGCAGCCATCATCTGGTAATCAACGCCTGGGACGACTTTGGCCGGCTCTATCAAGCCTCAGAGAGCTTCAGCGTCATCGGCAATCTTCCTTTTACGTGCCCGGTCAGCGGCGTGGGCGTACGCATCTGCGCCCCGACCACCGGGTCTGTGGTTTCGCAGAACCTCGCCTTTGCCGCCGGATTCAAGGGCAACACGGCCATCAAATTTGTCCGGGCCTACGTGGACAGCACTGACGTTTTCGATTTCGCGCCCGCAGCGGGCCAGGACCACGTGATTGCGGACGGCATAAGCACCTCTGCCGGAACCCATACCCTGACCGTGGTGGCCTGGGACACCAACAACACTGTTTACAAGAGCAGCAGCAGCTTTAAGACGTATTATGAGGGAGGCTGTCCTCCCCGGGGAACCACGTGCAACCCCGGCATCTACCCGAATACTCCTAATGATGGAGACGATGTGCAGTCTCCGTTCCGGGTCTCGGCCAGCGTCCAATACAACACCGCATCGATCACCGCCATGAAGGTGTATATCGACGGCGTCGTAGCTGGCGCCTCATCCGGGCCGACGTTTGACCAGGCGATCGCCGCCGGCAAGGGCACTCACATCATGGTGATTCAGGCGTGGGACACGGCGGGCAAGCTTTATCGGCTGACGGAAAACGTGAACGTGCAATAAGGGTTTCTCCAAGGCGCTCTGAGGGCGCTCCTTCGTCGGGAAGAACGGCAGCTCTGCAAGGGGCTGCCGTTTTTGTTTTGGAGCAGACTAAGTTTCGACTGGCCTTAATAACCTAACTGCCGGTTTTCTCATTAGCAGGCAAGCCCGTTGGCCCGTGTTCTCCCGGCGGTCTGAACCATCAGCTCGCTTTCGATCCTGTGCAACTCCGCAATCGCATATCGCTCCGCGGTCTCTTCCGCCAATGTCAAAGCCTGAGCAATCGCGGCCATGGCTTCTTCCGCGCGCCCGTCTTTACCCAGCTGTTCTGCATATAGCCCCAGAAAATGAGGGCACCACAGCCTGGCTCCGCTGGCCCTGTATGCGGCCATGCCTCGTTGCATTTGATCCAGTCCAATCCGCCTGTTCCCCAGTTCCGCCTCAGCCCAGCCCATATCGATGTTGCCGAACGCCTGCCAGAGATCCAGTCCGTACTCGTCCGCTATTTTCACAACTTCGCTCGCGCGCTCACGCGCGAGCAACGGTTCGCCTCGCAACTGATGAAGCTGCACAGCAAAGTGGGCCGCGAATATCCAGCTTGCCGGGTGAGAAAGCTCTCTGGCAAATGCCAAGGCTCCCTGCATTCGCTGCAAAGCAGCGTCTGGATCGCCAAGGGCCCACAGAGCCCGCGCGGCAAAACACTCGCACACGACTTTGCAGTCATGGGCGATGGCCAGAGTGTAAGGGTGATTGCGGTGGGCCGCGTAAAGACTCGAAGCCTGATTAAAGTGTTCAAGAGCCTCAGCGCATTTGCCCTGTTCCACCAGAGCAGAGCCCATCGTGCGGTGCGCCTCCATCACCAGCGCCGGATTGCCGAGGGTTTCGGCAATCGGCAACAACTGTTCTGCTATCGCCTGGGCAGCGCTCATCTGTCCGCTGAACTTGTAAAACAAGACAAGCAAAGCAAGCATATTGAACAATTGCGGAGACGGCCCCTGCAGCCGGAGCAGTTCCTTGCCAAGCGAATGGATTTTCTCCATTTCAGCGGCTGCAAAACCCTGGAAGGCCAAGAGCGATACGCTCAAAATCATGCGCAGGGTCATTTCCTGCTGCGCGCGTTCCGTCGTCTCGGGCAGCCGATTCAGAACTTCCAGTCCGCGCCGGGAGAGCTCCGCAGCTTCATGGTGGGCCGATCGCTGAGTAGCGGTCCTTGCCGCCTCAATCAGGTATTGCAGCGCGCGCGGCCAGTCACGGCTCTGTTCAAAGTGCATGGCGAGCTCAGCGGCAATCTCGCTGGCGCGCTCCCTGAAGATCTCAACGGCGCGCTCGCCGATTCTCTGGTGAATCTGCGCGCGCCGCATGGGCGAAATCAGGCTGTAAGGGACTTCACGATACAGCACGTGGTTAAATCTGTGCCGTGAAGTAACGGCGCCGTCAGGCAGCTCGGACAGCCAGGCAGGCGACAAAAAGTGATGGCGGCGCACCAGTTCTTCGCAGTGCATTTCCACCCATGCCACTGGCCTGTCAAGTCCGGCGGCGACCGCCACCGTAGAAAATTCCATTCCCGTGGCGCTAGCCGCTTCCAGCACTCCGCGCTCGTCGGCGCTGAGCCGTTCGATTTGCTTTTCGATCAGCTCTTTGATGCTTGAAGGAACTCCGTGTTCCACCTCTGAACACTCAACGCATAATCTCCACAGCCCTTCCTCTTCGACAACGAGTTTGTGGTCTATCAGGTACTCAACCAGGTTGACCATGAAGAGGGGATTGCCGTCTGTCCGCCGATAGATCGTCTGCCGCAACCGGCTGGGAAGGTGGCGGCCACAAAATCTTGCCGCCAGGTATTGTGCAACCTGCTCTTCGCTAAGGTACTCGAGCGGAAGCTCGTGGCATAAGCTGTGTGCCTGCAGCTCGCGCTTCACGCCTCTGAGAGGATGTCCGGTGAGAATCACATCAACGGGCCGATACGTGCCGACAACCATCAGGCGCGCGCGGTCCCGGCGTCGTGCCAGATAAGAGATCAAGTCAAGCGTAGAGTAGTCGCTCCAGTGCAGGTCCTCCAGGACCAGCAGCACAGGAAAGTCATCGCTCAGCCTCTCGACTGCTTCAGCCATTTCGCGCAGCATCCCCTCGCGCGTGGCGCCCGTGGTCTGAGATTGCAAGTGATTTCGTTCTGCCGTGGAAGCCAAGGAGGACACATGAGCCAGCCAGGACGGAGCATGCTCGCGCAAGAGATCCACGACTCCCTCGCCGGCCGACGACCGGCAAAGCCGCGAGAAGCCATCGAGCACAGGGAGATAAGCCTCGCCTGAACCAAAGTGCTCCAGACATTGTCCGCGGACTACGATTGTCCCGGGTATTTGCTCCACTTGTTCCAGAAAAGCCTGGACCAAGGTCGTCTTTCCGATTCCTGCTTCCCCAGTAATAAAGACGGTTTGGCGTTCACCCTTTAAGACCCGATCCAGCCAGCTCCGCATATTGGCCAATTCCGCATCGCGGCCCAGCATTTGCACCGCGCCCTGCGGCGAAGCGGGCACAGTTGTATTCGGCGGAAGCGAACCAGCACCCTGCGCCGGCGCAGCGCTTGAGTTTTCGTCCGATGGCGGCGGAGAAATCTTTGCAATGAAGCGATAGCCGCGGCGATGTGCCGTCTCAATGTAGCTGGGAGAGCCTGCATTATCGTGCAATGCTTCTCGCAGTTGCCGGATGCTGTCCTTTAGAACGGCGTCACCGACGAAGGTGCCCGGCCAAACAGCATCAAGCACCTGCTGCTTGTTGACGAGCTCTCCCGGATGCTCGAGCAGTATTTTCAGAACTCCAAAAGCCTTTGGTCGCAACGATATTGCTCGCGTGCCCTGCCACAGGCACTCGTTCGTGAGGTCGAACCGAAACTGTCCGAAGGTGATGTTCTTCACAAATACAAGAAAAAACCGGTGGGCCGATGTTACCCCGTTTGGATACGCGCAGGCCCTCAGGGGTCGCAAAATATTGCGGTGAGGCAGCCTTGCCGCCAAACGGATGCCGTCCGCTCCTGGTTTTCGCATACTAAGACCACCGAAACATCACCCCAAGATGACCGTTACGTTATGACTTGCACCCAGGCGCCGGGCTATTTTCAGATTGTTATGAAGGGATTGCAGCACACAAATGCATTTGTCATCCAGTTTCGGCGGTCCATTGATCCTCGCGCAGACCGGCTTCCGGGGCGCGTGGAGCACGTGGCCTCAGGGCGCACGGCGACGTTCGAGTCGATTGAAGAATTGCCGCAGGTCCTGGACAAAATGCTGAAGAGCGTGTCTTCAGAAGACGCCGGCTGGCCGGAATGAACCTGTGTACCGCGAGTTCCTTCAAGCAAACATTCATAAAAAGGAGAATAGTATGAACGACAATCAAATAGGCAGACTTGGGAATGGCGTTGCGGCCCGGAAACTGGTTCACGGAGTGCTTGTAGCCCTTATAGTGATGGGGATCGCCGGCATCGCAATTGCTCAAAACAATACGGAGAATGACACCGCGCTGAAATTCAAGGGCGGCATTGGGGTTATTCCTGTAACCGGCGTCGCCGCCAATGGCGTAGCCACCCTCAACATCGTGCGGGGAGTCTCTCCCGGAGGCCCCTGGAGGATCGCCAATCTCGAGGCCGAAGTAGGCTTCGACGGTCATATCAAGGTTGTGGGACGCGGCCTGCTTCTGGCCTCGGGCAATGGCATCGGGACCAATGCAAAGCAGAGCGTCCACGCCACACTCTTCTGCGGAGCGGCTGCCGCCGCCACCGCTCACAATTCCAATCCCGCCGGCGTAGCCCTTGCGGCCGATGGCGACTTCACCATTGACGATTTCCTCTCTCCGCTGCCGCCGGTTACCTGCGACACCCCGGTACTGCTCATCCGCAATGTTGGGGGAGTCTGGTTCGCCGCCGGCATTCCTCACGTTGCTGAAGAGGGCAAATAGCCCCAGCCCCTTTCATGGACAAACACAATCCACCAGCGAGGTGGAAACGCATCGCAGTTTCCGCCTCGCAAACCCAAGAGGAGAAATTGATGCTCAACTTACCGGCAGTAAACGCCCGTCCCGCCGTGGGCAGAGTCACAAGTTTGGCGGCAGTGTTCTTGCTCGTGGTGTCCGCCTGCCAGGCCTTCGCCCAGACTCACATCAAATTCGTGAACGTGGCTGACAGCACTCAGGGACTCTCGCAGTTCTCACAATTTCCGGCAATCAACAATCGTGGCGCCGTTGCATTCGTTGCGACACAAAGCGATAACACACAGGACGTCTTCAAATGGGACGACCGTGGCTTGAGAACAATCGCTTCAACCACCGACGCTCGCTTCAGTCTTTTCACTGACGATGTGGTGATCAATGCGTCAGGCGTTGTGGGCTTTCGGGCCATCCTGACCAGCAGACTGCGCGCAGCCGGAATCTTTACCAGCGACGGATTGGATCTCAAGACAATCGCTAATTCGACCGACCAGGGACTGTCCGGGCCAAGCATCGGCGCGCCCTCAATCAACGCGTCTGGAACTGTCGCCTTTCAGGCTTCCAGAAGTGGATTGACGTCGACCATCATCTTCACCGGTGACGGGGGCCCGCTCACGACGGTGCTCGACGTCCTGAATTCAAATTTCAGGTCATTCGGGGCCGTGGCCATCAACCGCGCCGGCCAGATCGTTTTCGGAGCATTGCAGAAGGATAGAAGCGCGGGCATCTTCGTCGTTACTCCAAAATCGGATGAGATGGGCAAAGACGGAGGATCGTCCGGTTCTGCAAACCTGATCGATATCGTCGACACACACAATCCTGATTTCTTTCAATTCGGCGACCCAGTAATCAATGACGCAGGTATCGTCGCGGACTTTGCCGGGGTCGCTGCCGGTGTCGAGGTCTTCTCGGGAGATGCCAAGGGCATAACGGTACGGACCGATCCAACAAACGGGCTCTTCGCCGACTTCGAACACCCTTCGATCAATAACCGTGGTGCAGTCGCCTTCTCAACGTTCGAGACAAATGGCGGGCAGGGCATTTTTGTGGAGTTGACAGGCGGGGCAGCGCCGGTGGCCGTGCTCCAGACCGGAGATACGCTGTTCGGATCCACAGTGACGGGGGTCAATGTCGGCCGCTTCGCATTCAATGATCATTTTCGGCTGGCCTTTGAATACGAACTGGAAGACGGACGTTCCGGCATAGCCATCGCGCATCTGCAAGTCGACCAGGAGGACCAGGGAGAGACAGAGAACTAAGACGAGGCAAAGACCGCGGAAGGCCCTACCGCGGATTTGCGCGGATGAGCGCGGATCAAGATCCCAGCGCGCAAAGACGCGAAAGGATGGGACATCCAGCGGTTGGGCAAACCTACCACGGAGGCACTGAGACACGGAGAAGAAACCAGATTCGTCAGATCGCCTTGGTTCAAAGGGCAGGATGAGAGCCCTTTCCTTCTTTCTTTGTGAGCAATAAGAAACCCGCCTTTTTTTCAAGGCGGGTCCGTTGTCTAGGGGTGTGGGATTTCTGCTTTGGGTGGTTGCGAGAACCGATCCCGGTCGCGTTCTTCAATGCGGCGCATGGCCCCCAGCAAATGGCAATTCGCGCCTGCCCGAAGCTGCTCCGACTGGCGTTTAAGGTTCTGCATCATCAGCGGATCGAAAATGCCGACCGCTTCCAATGCCGCCATATTGCGATGGACGCGAGCGAACGCTGCGTTGAGACGGTTGAGAAGATCGTAGACGAGAGGTTTTTGTGCG
>DASSXL010000182.1:0-65475 GCA_035703825.1 Candidatus Angelobacter sp. | reverse complement strand
GCCGATCGGGATGGCCCAGTTTCCGGCGGGCGCGGCGCCCGGTGTTTGGGCGTAAACCGGCGATGCGACCAAAAGGACCGCAGCGGCGATCAGCAAAAGAAACGTTAGTTTTTTCATTTTCTCTCCTTATCAAGTTGCCTCCAGTGGGTGGTTGACGCAGGTCCTGGGGGACGAGACGCCCTCACGCTGGAGGCGCGTTGCTAAATTTAGTGCTCTTCACTTACAGCCATGCCCAGATACACGAGCGTGAGCATCATAAAAATAAAAGCCTGTACCAGCGATACGAACAAGTGCAGGCCCAGAAAGACGACCGGAACCAGAACCGGGACCAGCGAAAAGAACGCCAGGGTCACCATGTCACCGGCAAACATGTTTGCATAAAGACGGACGGTGAGCGAAAGGATGCGGGCAAAGTGGCTCACTACTTCGATCGGCAGCATGAGCCACGAAAGACCCCACAGCGGTCCCAGAAACTGCTTGATGTAACGATGTCGCTGAACGCGGATGCCGTGAAAATGGTAATAGACAAAGGTCAAAACTGCGCAACCCAGCGGGACAGTGGGGCTGGCCGTGGGTGATTCAAATCCGGGAACGAGTCCGAGCAGATTGCCCAACAGGATGAAATAGAGAATGGTAATGGCATAGGGGATGTAACGCTCATAACCGTGCCCCATCACGCCGTGGGCCTGCTCAGCCACGAACTCTTCAGCGGCTTCAACCAGGTGCTGCAAGCCCCCAGGCCTCTCCACTGACATGCGCGCCCTTACAACCAGAAAGAAAAGCAGCAGGAGCAGAACAATCAGTATCTCCATGGCCACGGGATTGGTGATGGGCGCTTGAGGGTATGTGGGCTGAATGCCGACCATGTGCAGCAATGCGGCGGCAATCCCACCAAAATAATGATTTAAGAATTCAGTAAACCAGAGTTGCTCAGGCATTTTTCCCGCGCTGAAATGATTGAAAAATATGACACATCTGAAATCTCAGGTCTGGTCGATTCTACTGATCACGAGCGCTTCATAGATGCCCTCACCCATGGAAGCGATGATCGGCAAAATAAGGCCCACCAGGAAGCCAACGAGCAGCCTTGGATAACTTTTTAATATAACATACGCCACCGCGATCATGAGGGCGTAGCGCAGGGGGAAAGGGAAAACAAAACGAACTTTGCGGGGCGGCGATTGGCCGCCGGAAATCATCCTTCCGACGAGTTTCTCCGTGCTGCGATGCAGCCAGACAAAATTTACGAAAGCCAGCAACGCTCCCACGGCCAGCCCCAGGCCGCTCTGCCAGCCAAACAGCAGCGCGGCGGCCAGCGAACCGGCGACACTCAGGGCAATAGCAACCCGCAAAATCCTGCGATAGGCGCCGGAGAGGCGCTCTTCCATCACTGGATCGACTGGCGCCTGCTCCAGCGGCGCTGCATCGGCCTGTTCATTGTCATCGAGTGGTGTAGTCATGATTCCTTGCTGGACTGGATGATCCCGCGGATTAAGGCGGCAAAACCGGCGAAGCAGCCCACAAAAAGGCCTGTAAGGGTGATCCAGGAAGTGTTGAGCCAGCGGTCCAGCAGGTGGCCTATCACCAGCCCGGCAACAATCGCAGCCGGCAAGACGAACGCCAGATTGCTATAGCGGCCAATCTGCCGCCAGATGTTCTCTTCTTTCCGATTGTTATTTTCCGGCGGCGAATCGGGCATGAAGCCAGTCTAGCAGCACGGTTGTGGAAACAGAATGGCCCTCACGGGGCATGCATCATGCACGGTTGGCTATAATCAAATATTGGGTATTGAAATATGGCGCAGATCGCTCTCCATCCATGGCTGCAAGCACCTGAAGCGCGGGTGGGCACGTATAACGGCGCGGAGACGGCGCTAAGCTTTGGCAACTCCGGGGCCGAACTGGAGGCCTTGCGCACGGGTTGCGGCGTTTTTGCTTTGGCCTGGCGCGGGCGGATTAACGTAAGCGGCAAGGACCGGGTGCGCTGGCTGCACAACATGGTCACCAATAATGTGCGAGACCTGCCGGTCAACCGTGGGAATTATAACTTTGTGCTGAATGCGCAGGGCCGCATCCTGGGCGATATGTATATCTACAATCGCGGAGAGTCTTTTGCGCTTGAGACCGATGCCCGCCAGGTGCAAACGCTGATCAACGCCATGAAACGCTTTATCATTATGGACAAAGTTGAACTCGTGGACATTGGCGCAGACTCCGTTTCGGTTGGCGTCTGCGGCCCGCAAACGGAACCAACTCTAGCGGCTGCCGGAATCAATGCCGGTAATATGCAGCCGCTGGAAGTACGCGACGTGGGGTTTGACGATATAGCGGCGACCCTGGTGCGCGGTCCGGAACAAAGGCCGGGCTGGTTTGAGTTCTGGCTTGATCCCAACAAAGCGCAGGACCTATGGAACCTGCTGGTGAAGGCCAGCGCTAAACCAGTTGGCGCAGAAGCGCTGGAGATGTGGCGGGTGATGCGCGGCGTTCCGAATTACGGGCAGGACATTCGCGATCGCGACCTGCCGCAGGAGACGGAGCAGCCGCAGGCCCTGAACTTTACCAAAGGATGTTACATCGGCCAGGAGATCGTGGAGCGCATCCGCTCGCGCGGGCAGGTGCACCGGAAGTTTACAGGCTTCGTGTTTGGCGATCGGGTACTCGCGCTGGGCAAGTATGAGTCTGAAGGCCGCGCGCTGGCTGAGATCACCAGCATTGCCCGCGTGCCAACGGACGGCGGTCCTAAAAACATAGGGCTGGGATACGTTCGCCGGGAGGCGCTGGCCGCCGGGCCCAAGATCGTATTGGACGGCATTGAAGCCACGGCGGTGGAACTGCCGCATGAAATCTGATTGAGTTCGAAATATTGAAAAACTGAGGAATGAATGGCTGAGAAAAAAGCAGAATTTGTTGTAACCGACCGCCGGAGGTTTGGGACAGAGGGCGAACCACGGCCTGACGCGCAAGTGCTGGAAGAGGAGAAACCGGCCGCGCCGCCAAAACTAAATCAAACCGGGCCTGCGCCGGCAAACACCTCTGCACCGGCGACGCCGCCCCCGGCCCCGCCCCACGCGCACCAGGCTAGCCAGCCTGTGGCCGGCGATGGATCTGCCGCGCCGGGGCACGAAGAAGAAATGCCCCCGCCCCCGAGCGCCGAAGAGCAGCATGAGCAGAATGAAGCCTACAAAGCTTCAGGCAAGAAGATTGATGAGATGATTTCCGCCGCCGGCAAAGCGCCCCAGAGCGGGCCGCTGGAGATGAACTTTGAGCGGGTGATTGAATCGTTTTACATGAGCGCGCTGATCCAGATGGGCGCGATCCGCCAGGACAACGACCCGCCGCGCGTGGACATCATCGGCGCCAGGCAGACAATTGATTCGCTTGCCGTGCTGCAGGAAAAGACCAAGGGCAACCTTACCGACCGGGAAAAGACATTGCTGCAGAACGTGCTGTTTGAGCTGCGGATGGCCTTTATTGAAATCACCAATGCCGTGGCCGCTTCCGCCATCAGGCCCGGAGCTGTACCACCGGGAGCCATGCCGCCGGGAGGCGTGCCGCCACTCGACAAGAAATGAAAGCAACTCTCACGGTGCTGGGCAGCGGTACGTCAATGGGTGTTCCCACCATTGGCTGCAACTGCCGCGTGTGCACGTCGGACGATCCGCATGACCGGCGCACGCGCCCGTCTGTTCTGGTGGAGTATGACGGCCACACAGTGCTGATCGACACCACGCCGGATTTCCGGCAGCAAGCCATCCGCGAGAAAATCACGCGGCTGGACGCAATCCTTTATACGCATGCGCACGCCGACCATATTCTTGGGCTGGATGACGTGCGTCCGCTGAGCTTCAAGCGGGAAGGAAAGATTCCGCTCTACGCGCATGAAAGCGCGGCCAACAGCCTGGAAAGCATCTTCCGCTACATTTTTAAATCCGATTACAAGTTTGGAGGGATCGCGCGAGTGGAGATGAACCGCTTTAACGGAGCGGTGGAGCTTTTTGGCGCGCGCTTTGAGCCGGTGAGGATCGTGCACGGCGAAGCGGATATCCATGGCTTCCGCTTTGGCTCCGCGGCTTATCTCACGGACTTCAGCGAGATTCCTGCTGACTCAAAAGAGCAGTTGCGCGGGCTGGATATTCTTTTTCTGGACGCGCTGCGCCATCGCCCGCACCCCACGCATTCCACGGTGGCGAACTCACTCAGCCTGGTGGAAGAGCTAAAACCGCGGCGCGCTTTCTTTACGCATATATCGCACGATCTGCCGCACCAGGAAACGAACCAAAACCTGCCGGAGCACGTGCGTCTGGCGCATGACGGCCTGAAGCTGGAGTTCGAGATAGCATGAAGATATTCCGTTCGCTGGAGGAAGTACCGGCAGATTTCGGACCGACGATTGTCACGGTTGGCAACTTTGATGGCATACACTGCGGGCATCAGCACGTGTTGCAGGAAGTGGTGCAGCGCGCCCGCCAGAATCACAGCAAAGCCGTGGCCGTAACTTTTGAACCGCATCCGTTTCGCATTTTGCGTCCCGACGTGACGCCGCGACTGATCACGCCGCTGGCCAAGAAAGAAGCGCTGCTAGAGCAGACCGGGCTGGATGCGCTGCTGGAAATTCCCTTTACCCGCGACTTCTCCATGACTACGGCGGAGGAGTTTGCCCGCGATATTCTTGCTGGCAGGCTGCACGCGAAGGAAGTGCACGAGGGAGACAACTTCCATTTTGGCCACAACGCCCAGGGCACTACAGCAAGCCTGAAGGAACTTGGCCAGCAGTTTGGCTTTGCCGTGCGCGTCTATCCGGTGATGATGGTGCGCGGCATTCAGGTTTCCAGCAGCCAGGTGCGCGCGCTCTTGATTGCCGGCAAGGTCAGCATGGCGCGGCGTTTGCTGGGCCGCGTCTTTAGCATTACGGGCGCTCCAGGACGCGGACGCGGCTATGGCCACAAATACACTGTCCCGACGATCAACCTGAGCCGCTACGACGATCTGGTTCCCGGCGACGGCGTATATTTCACGCGCACCCGCGTTGATAACGAAACTTTTAATTCCGTGACAAATGTGGGCCTGCGGCCCACGTTCGGCGATGAGTCTTTTGCCATCGAGACCCACCTGCTCGATTTCCATCCACTGGACGTGACGGCACAGACAGAGGTAGAGATTTCTTTTCTGCAATGGCGTCGCCCGGAGATCAAGTTCCCGTCGATTGAGGCGTTGAAGGCGCAGATAGGGGAAGATGTGAAAAGGGCAACAAGATATTTTGGGCTGCTGGAGAAGGGGCCGCTCACCGCGGAGACGCGGAGACGCGGAGAGTCTTGAACTCGGGAAAAGACGTGCTCACCACGGAGGCACGGAGGAAAATCGGGTTGTCTGACAACCCCAGAAGCGTAGCGAGGGGGCCCTATCGTTACGAACGACTTGTATCACCAAGGCCCATCAAATAAAGTCGCGAACAAAACCCCACATTCCATACAGCTTCTTCAGACCATAGGGTTCTCTCGCTCCGCTCGAGATAAAGACAAAAGCTGTTAGAATCCCCACGTCCCATGGCTTCCACCACACTCCCCACGATCTCTCAAGTCACATCGGCACAGAAACGCACGCTGATTGCGGCGGCGCTGGGCTGGGGACTGGACGGATTTGACGTCCTGCTCTACAGCAACGTACAGATCCACGTGATGACGGCGCTGGGCATCCACTCCAAGGCCATTGCCGGTCTGCCGAATGCCTTCATGCTACTGGCTTCGGGGATCGGCGGAGTGCTGTTTGGCTTTATTGCTGATCGCATTGGACGGACCAAAGCGCTGATGCTGAGTATCCTGACGTACTCGCTGTGCTCGCTGGGCTCGGGCTTTTCGACTTCCATCGTTATGCTTATTGCCTTCCGCTTTGTTCTTGGGCTGGGCATGGGCGGCGAGTGGAACACGGGCGCGACGCTGGTGGCAGAAACATGGCCGACTCATCTGAGAGCGCGAGCGATCGCCATTGTGCAAAGCGCGTGGGCATGGGGACTGGCTGCGGCGGCGGTGGTGGCGTGGATCGTGCTCGACAAGCTGCACCAGAATTGGCGCTTTGTCTTTTTTGTGGGCGTGCTGCCGGCGCTGGTAACTCTGTGGATCAGGAAGAGCGTGCCTGAATCTGAGATGTGGCAGCAGCACAAAGACCAGGCGACTACGAAGGCGCCATTCTCAGAGGTGTTCTCTCTGCCGTTCCGCAAGCAGACGATATTCCTGCTGCTGCTGAATATCTTTGGACTGTTTGCCTGGTGGGGCCTGTTCAGCTGGATGCCGCCATACCTGACCTTGCCGGTAGAAAAAGGCGGGCGCGGCCTGAGCATGATGAACACCACTACCCTGCTGGTGACGCTGAACCTGGTCGGCATGTTTCCGGGCTATCTTTGTTATGGCTGGTTTGCGGACAAGCTGGGCCGCAAACGGTCTTTGATTTTATACACACTCTGCGCGGCGGGGCTGATTCCGTTGTATGCCGCAGCGCGACAGCCGTGGATCATCCTGGTCCTGGGCGCGTTTGTCGGATTTTTTGGCACAGGCTTTTTTGCGGGATCAGGAATTATCGGCAGCGAACTCTTCCCTACTCGCGTTCGCGCCCGAGCTCTTGGATTTACTTACAACGGCGCTCGAGCTCTGAGCTGCGTTGCGCCTTATACGATTGGCTGGGTGGGTGATAAAAAAGGCCTAAGCGCGGCGTTCCTGCTGTGCGCGATAGCGTTTGTGCTTACGGCGATCATGGCTACACAGTTGCCGGAGACGAAGGGGAAAAACCTTGAGTAGTTTTTCTGAAATCCCGAGCGGAGCGAGGGAACCCTTCTGCCACAATAGATTTCAGTTATTAAAGCTATATTAGATTTACCGTGAACTCTGGAGAGAAAACCTCAGCGGCTGAAGCCGAGTAGTTTATGGCGAGTACCGCAGGCATGAATGCCTGCTCCTCCCGTCATGGCCTACATTTACGCTGAAAATGCCATAGCGATCAAGACTTAACTCGTTGGCCGAGTCTTTTGTCGATCATGTCCTCGGAAACCATCGAGTAGATAGGGATCCCTCGCTGCGATCGGGATTAATGATTAAGAAAGAACATCCGCCGGCTGTGCTGCGTTCTTTTTGGGCCGTCGATTCGCCTGCAGAATTTTCTTCCGCAGCCGCAGAGATTTTGGTGTGACTTCGACCAGTTCGTCGTCGGCCACAAATTCAATGGCCTGCTCCAGCGTGAGGTTCTTGAACGGGACCAGGCGGATAGCTTCGTCGGCCGTGGAGGCGCGCATGTTCGTCAGCTTCTTTTCGCGAACGGCGTTTACGTCGAGATCGACTTCGCGGGCATTTTCGCCCACGATCATTCCTTCATACAGCTCCACGCCTGCGCCCACAAACAAAACGCCGCGCTCCTGCAGGCTCCAGAGAGCGTATGCCGTCGAGAGGCCGTTGCGATCGGAGACCAGCGCGCCGGTCATGCGATGCGGAATTTCGCCCAGCCACTCGGTGTAGCCATCGAACAAAGAGTTGAGTATCACGGTGCCGCGTGTATCGGTGAGCAGCTCTGAGCGCAGGCCGATCATGCCGCGGCTGGGGATGGTGAATTCCAAACGCACGCGCCCGGAGCCGTGATTGTGCATCTTGAGCATCTGGCCTTTGCGCGCGCCGAGCTTTTCAATCACAACGCCGATAAATGCTTCCGGAATGTCTACCATCAGCTTTTCCTGCGGCTCCATCAGCTTGCCGTCAATGCGCTTGGTCACGATTTCCGGCTTGCCCACCGCGAGCTCATAGCCTTCACGGCGCATGGTTTCAATCAGGATGGAGAGCTGAAGCTCGCCGCGGCCCAGGACCTTGAATGAATCAGTTGCGCCGCTATCTTCCACGCGCAGAGAAACGTTGGTGAGCAGCTCTTTTTGCAGGCGATCACGCAGGTTGCGCGACGTGACGTACGTGCCTTCGCGTCCGGAGAACGGCGAGGTGTTCACGGAAAACTGCATGGCGATGGTCGGCTCGTCAATGACGATGTGCGGCAGCGGCGCGGGATTTTCAACGTTGGTAATAGTCTCGCCGATGCCTATGCCTTCCACGCCGGCGATGGCGACAATGTCGCCCAGTTCGGTCTGATCGATATCCACGCGCTTGAGGCCGCTGAAGGAAAAGAGTTTGGTGATCTTCCATTTTTGCAGCGAGCCATCGAGCTTGGCGATGCCGGCTTCCTGTCCGTTGCGGAGCGTTCCGTTGAAGACGCGGGCAATCGCCAGGCGGCCAAGATAATCACTGTAATCAAGGTTCGCTACCAGGATCTGCAATGCGCTCTCAGGATCTCCCGCGGGCGGCGGCGTGCTGGCCAAGATGGCGTCAAACAATGGCCGCAGATTTTCACCGGGGACTTCAATGCTGGTGGAGGCGGTGCCGGCTTTCGCGTTGGTATAAAGCACGGGAAATTCCAACTGGTCTTCACGCGCGTCCAAATCGATGAACAGATCGTACAGCTCGTTCAAGACTTCCTGCGCTCGCGCATCGGGACGATCAATCTTGTTGATGACAACCACGGGCGGCAGGCCGGCTTCCAGGGCCTTGCTGAGAACGTAACGCGTCTGCGGCAACGGGCCTTCACTGGCATCGACCAGCAGCATTACGCCGTCGACCATCTTCAGGGCGCGCTCCACTTCGCCGCCAAAGTCGCTGTGGCCGGGCGTATCGACGATGTTGATCTTGACGTCGTGATAAATAATGGCCGTGTTCTTGGCCAGAATGGTGATGCCGCGCTCGCGCTCAAGGTCGTTGGAGTCCATTACGCGATCGACCACAGCTTCATTGGCGCGGAATGCGCCGCTCTGGCGCAGCATGGCGTCCACCAGCGTGGTCTTTCCGTGGTCAACGTGCGCGATAATTGCGATATTGCGAATACGGGAATTCAAAATCGGTCTCTTGGCTTCTTTTCTCTAAAGAATGGGTTAGCTTCTATTCTATCTGGAATTCAGCATTGATGCGGGCCTTCACGGCGCGCGGCAAGAAAAAACGGACGGCGCCGTGTTGGAAACCAAGGCCGTCCAGTAGCGGTACAGTTTTGTCGACAGGCTCATCGCTGGCGCGATGACGTCTGCCTAAAGGCCCGCGATTCGCGAGCGAATCGCTAGACGCTGATACTGCTAGCGGGTCAGTTTTTCAAACTGACCCGCTACCGGCCGTCCGCATCCGTCTTACCTTGAAGCTGTCTTACGTTCAGGAGTCTTAATGTGAAAGAGGCCGGCTGATCTTGATCCGGTCACCCTCTCCCACAATCGCGCTCTCGTGGACCGGCTTGTAACCATCTTTCTGGATCGTAATATCGTAGTTGCCGGCTTCCACCTGGATTTCCAGCGGCGTGGTCTTTTGCAGAGGCGTGCCATTGACCATGACCTGCGCTCCCTTGGGCTCAGACTTGATCTCAATGCGCGCCATGCTTTGCGACGAACCGCCGCTTCCGCCGAATAACTTTCCCACTCCGCCGCTGCCGACAATCTGAATGTTGTCCGTGCGTCCGGCAGCCATCAGTTTGGGCGCGTAATTCACTGACTGGCCGACCGCAACTTTGAGGTCTGTGGAAGCGTCAAGGAAGCCCTGCTTGCGGACCACGACATTTTGCGTTCCGGGCTCGACCATAAATTCAATCGGCGTGACCTTGCCTGTATCTTTTCCATTGATCAGGACGCGCGCTCCCGCGGGCGTTCCCGTAACGGTGATAAAACCTTTCACGGCGGTCATGCGGACATCAATCGGGGTACGCGCGCCGCCTGTGACCTGGACGCTGCGCGTCTCCGTGGCATAGCCAGGCATATTGAACGTGACTTTATAGGTTCCCGCGGTGAGCCCCGGAATCGTCTGCGGAGCTTTCCACTGTTGTCCGGCGCGGCCTTCGATTTCCACCGTTGCGCCCATCGGCAGCGAAGAAACGATCAACTGTCCTTCAGCCGGCGCGGGCGGAGCCATCGGCGCGGCAGCCGCGTTCCGGGCGGCCTTGCTCGCGCGCGATGACGTATGCGTGCGTCCTTCTGCCTGCGCCTGCCCTTGTTCTTCCTGGGCGTCCTTCGCTTCCTGGCTCTGCGCTGTTTTCCGGCTAAATGGCGCGGGCGAACTTGAGCCCGGCTTTGACGACTGCGTTGCCGGATCGTCCGGCAGCTCAGGCGTGCGATGCTGGAACAGCAGCGTCGCGACCACAATCACAATCAAGCCAGAGACGACGCCTCCCACCAGCTTCCAATGGTTCGCCGTGCTCACCGGCCCTCGTCCTTTCGCCGGACCGCTATACGTTGTTCCTGTTGTTCCCGGCGTGGGTTTCACAACCTGGCTGGCCGACGCCGACGGCATCGCCCTAAAGCTCTGGCTCGCGTTGGGTCCCGGCACAGCGCGGAATGACTGGCTGGCGTTTGGCCCAGGCTGCACCCTGATCGATTGGCTGGCATTCGGTCCGGGCCCGCCCTGATATGCGGGAAACGATCCTGTGGAGTTGGCGCGGGCAGCAGGCTCGTTCTTGGCTGCTTCTTCCAGTTCGGCAAAGAATTGCTGGCCGCTGGCGTATCTTGCAGCCGGATTCTTGGACAGCGCCCTCAGCACCACTTTCGATATCTGCTCCGGCACTCGAGGATGCGCCATCTGCATCGGGTGCGGATCAACGTCAGTAATGCTGCGATCGATTTCTCCCAGGTGCGGGCCGTGGAACGGGCTGCGCGCCGTATAAAGCTGGTAGATGATGGTGGCCGCGTTAAAGATATTGCTCGCGCGGTCTGAAGGCTTGTTCTTCACCTGCTCCGGAGAAAGATACGGCGCATTCTCCAGCTTCTTTGCCGGAGTATGCGTCAGCAGGTTCTTATCGCGCACCAGGCCAAAATCCAGCAGCTTGAGCGTGCCGTCCGGCAGCACCTTGATGTTCGTCGGGTTCAAAAAATTGTGATAGACGCCTTTGCTGTGCGCGTAATCCAGCGCCGCCAAAAGCTGCTTGGCCAGTTGCAGCACCTCAGCCATGTCAGGCTGGCGCTTGGCCATATGTTCTTTAAGCGTTGGCCCTTCTACAAACTCCGCCGTCATAAAGACGGTGAAATCCTTGTAGCCGCAGGTATAGAGCTTTGCGATGTTCGGATGGTCGAGCGCGCTCGCGGTCTTCGCTTCCGCCAGGATCTTCTTGAGCAGCTCGTTAACATCGTCCAGCCATTCCGGCACGTCAAACTTGCGCAGCACGACGGAACGGTTCTGCTGCGGGCTTCTGGCCTGATGCACGACGCCTACGCTTCCCCTCGGCAGCTCTTTGACCAGCTCAAGGCGGTCAGTGCGCGGAGCGGCAGCCGAGCCGTTGCCTGAGGCTGCACCGTTACCTGAGGCTGTACCGTTAGCTGTGGCTGTGGCAGTGCCTGTAGCCGGGGCGGTGGCATCGGTAGCAGGGCCAGTGGCGGTAGCTGTGGCCGTGCCTATGGCGGTTTCCGGGTTTTCTTGCATCGTTGGGGTTCCTGTGCAAGCCTTTGGAGGAGGACAGCCCGAATCTTACCCCAAAGGCCCACCAGAACCGTCCAAAAGAACACTGTCTTGCAGTTACCAAGGTAATTGTGGGGTTCCAGGGTTGGAGAGGGGCGGGAGTGCGTTTCAGGCAGGAAAGACAAGGGTTGCGGGGCCGCTCACTCGATCCTTCGACGTCCAATGTCCCGATTTCTCGATGTCCCGATGTCCCGATTTCCAGATCTTCCTTCGTGTTCCTCTGTGTCCTCTGTGGTTAAAGGTTTTGGTTTCCGATTACTGCGATTCCGCGCGATTCCGGCGATCTCTTCCTGATCAGTGTTTATCAGCGGTAAGGTTCCTGCGATTCTGCAAATCCCTTAGCACGCTGCTCAGCTCAATCACTTCCAGCGGACAATCCGGCCAATTGTTGATCCAGCAGACAATCAAATCGCACCCATTCACGGGGTGTAAATGGTCCAGAAAATTCCGGCTTTCATACTCCAATTCAGCCAGCACTCTCTGCCCTTTGTTTGGACCCACCTCGCGCAACGCCTCGCAATCAGGAAATGCCGCCTGCAGCCTCAGAATGGTAAAGCCCAGCTCTCGCGCATAGCAGGCAAAAGCCGCCAGCACTCCGGCCTCGTTGGTCGGCGCAAAAGTCAATGGCCCTTGCTGTAGTGGCAGCCCGTAGATCGGCCGGTCAGCCATGATCCTTGGCCGGAAAGTACATCCGGAAGGCAATTTGTACTTTGTGGCTTCCTCCAGTGGCATCCGCAGGTGGTCGGCAATGACTTTCTGCACATCCTGCCATTCACCGCCCAGCCCTTTTTCCACCATGTAGGCCAGCATTCCCGCCGGCACTTCCCTCCAGTACTTAAAGCGGGTCATGTAAGGACGGTTACTGTACGTCCCATACCGGTCATAATCCGTTGCGGTCGGAACTTTTCCCGTGCTCCGCACCACGCCCGCCCAATCCTTGAACATCGATTCCAGCGTCAGCGGTACTCCTGAGCCGTGGCGCTCCAAACCGCACTCTGCCAGTAATTGCGTGTACGTGCTGAAATGTTTCCGGATAAAGTGCTTCTTTACCGACATGGTTACTCGAAACTCATCCACGCGAGGCGCCCGCCCGAGCCTGGCTGCGCATTCTTTTACTGCGCTAATAATCTCTTCTCTGCTCACAGCTTTCTCCTGAGGGACCTCATTCCGACGCCGCTTTTGCGCGTGTATGGGCAAAATCAAAACAAAAAAAAGCACCTCTGTGGTGAAGTTCTTCCTTGGTGTTCCTTTGTGTCCTTTGTGGTAAAGGTTCTTGGGTTTCCTGATCTGCGCTTGTCTGCGAAATCTGCGGCGAATCGGCTTTTGCTTTTCCGATCACGCGATGACGGCGATTCCGCGCGATTACGGCGATTGTTTCCCGCTTACAAACGCTCGCCCTATCCCTCCGAGCCCCTCCACTTCCATGATCTCGCCCGCTTCTTTCATCCGCTTCAGTGTGTTGTGAATCGGAGGCATCACATGCTTGTACTTGCTCAGGTCATATCCCATCTCAGCCATGCGGTCTCTCACCTGGGTCGGCGTCAGCGGCACCAGCAAAGGCTGCCTGAACACCCACCGGATCGCCTCTGTAAGCCCCATCTCCTGCCCCGCCCCATGAGCCGATGCTTGACCCTGCCTTAACTCATTGATTCTGCTGGCGATATCCGGATCAACCGTTTCACCTGTCAGCCGCGCCAGTTGTTCAACAATCGGCCCCCAATGTGAAATCTGCTCTTTGATCTCAATCTCCTGCCGCAGCAGCTCTTTGAGCTTTTCCCTTGCCGATTCAAACATTTTCATTGCAGTTTCATCTGCCATATAATAACTTATACATGCATGTTAGATTAATGTCAACATAATAGTTCATATATATTCATAGTCGCGAGTATTGGCATAAGCTAGGTTTTTCCTTGAAATGCAAGCGCAGTTTCTATCAACATCTAGGCTTTATGAGCTTTCATTTCCCACTCTCAGAATCCAATCCAACTGGTGGGTTAAGATCCCAAGTAGTACAGCGGCTTTTTGCGGCTAGACTCGAAAGAGAACCCGGTGTCGCGCGGCGCTTATTGACAGAGTCTGTACATCTCGCTGACCGATTAATCAAATTGACAAGCGAAGGCGAGGCTAAAGCACTCCGTGCAGATGCACTAGTAGAACTGGCTCTTCTTGAGACCACTATCAAAAACCGTGAAACTTACTGGCGGAGGGCTCTTCAAACTTTTCGCGGACCACTTGACAGCGTGGGTGCGGAGGCGTTTGCCTCGGTGGCGGTCGATTTTACTCAGGATGATCTTCTCGGATTGCTCGACGTGGAACGCCTACAGGTTCTTAGCGGTGTTCTTAAAACCGTCAATTCCACCCTCAAAGAAATACCTGACGCCCGCCAAGCAACACTGCTTGCCAGAAAATCGTCCGTTCTTCGACAGCTTGCTCACTTCCAATCTGACAAACCCGCCAAACTTGCAATGGTTCAAGGAGCAATTCGTTGCGCAAACGCTGCAGCCACCCGTAACAAAACTCCGGGAGTAGTAGTAGAACTCGGGGCATGCGAATGGGCAGCTGCTCAATATTCTCGATCCGATCAAGATCACAGAGTCCACATACGCCGCTGTATCGAACATTTTGAGAGCGTAGAACTCGAGAACTTTCCGCCGGCACAATTGGCAATAGCGGCAGTGTATAGGTTTATTTCTAGTCCTCTGCAAGCATGCTTGTCATATCCACAGAGCTTACCGAGAGATCTTCATCTTCGCAAAATCTTGCGGCAATCTTATATCCAAGCCGAAGCGGCTACTCATCTTTGGTATCGACACTACCCCGAAGAAATAGCTCGCCCACAACTAGAGCGGGCCGCCACCCTTTTAGAAAGCGCTATTGCTGCTGGTTACAAAACCGCTCGGATTGTTTGTGATCTTGCCTTTGTTCGAGCTGCGCTCGGGAATACTTCCTCCGCCGAAACCGTGCTGAGTGATCTCGTCGTGAGAGAAGGAATGAACTGGACTGAGATCGTTACGACCCTAGAACGTCACGACGCAGCTGACCCCATAATGGAGAGCTTCACGATAGGCATAACGCAGAGCGCGGTGTTGACACGACTCGGGACGTTTGCGTGGCGGTTCACGAGGGATCTACGTCTCGCAGAAAATCTCTATAGGGCGGCGATTAAAGTGAGAAGCACAGATGCAGTAGCATTGACAAACCTCGCCAGATTTTTGATTGAGAACAAACGTGGGGTGGATGAAGCCCAGCGTCTTTTATCACGAGTTGAAGCGATTGCCAGCACTGGTTTTACATGGTGGAGGCAATTGCAGACTGCACTTCAATCGGAGGTGTCTACTTCCCGAAGCTCAGTGAAGGCGCCGGTACCAGTATATGATCCCCGTACTTTCGGGCACTTGCGATCTGAGTTTAGGCGGCTTAAAACAAGCGGTGAGCCACAAGAACGCGGATTCGCACTTGAACGGTTGATCAAGAGATTAGCAGAGTTGACTTTTGGTCACGCATTATCAGCTTACCGATTTGAAAGGGCACCCGGCGACGTATCTCAAATAGACGGCTATTTTCCTCACAAAGGGGATCGATACCGGGTCGAGTGCAAGTGGGAGAAGGCTCCAACCGAACGTCCTAGTATTGTGCAATTCCATGACAAACTCGATGTGGCCGGAATTTCTGGTTTGTTCATTTCAATTGCCGGTTTCGGCGAATCGGCTATTGCGGCTGCGCGAGAGAAGGCGACTCTGAGACCAATTCTCTTAGCAGACGGTGACGAGATTGAATCAGTGTTTGAAGGATGGATATCCTTTGACACACTACTCACAGAAAAGCGCGCGCATTTTGATTCACATTCGGATACTTATTATCGTGTAGTTAGCCGGAATACGGCAGTATTGGAATAAGCCATTTGGCCCAAAACAAGCTGTGAATCCTCGCCATTACAATCGCGAACAACGCTAATCCGCGTTAATCCGATGCAACTGTTTCTTGTTTGGATTACGCTTACTTCTCCACCAGGAGTTCGATCTCGCGAAGCACCGGCGACCGCCGAGAATCCAGTCCCGCTTCAGCGGGACGGCCTGATAATAGCCCGGCATGTTGCCGAGGCGTGCAACGCGCGCTGAGGAATAAATGCCGGGTAAGCCAAGAAAAGATTTCTTCCTTGCGCCGCAAGCCGGGTCCCCGACACGCGCTTCGCGTGGCGGGGTGGAGATTCGCGCGGATGCTCCCAGCATGCCGGTTCTTTTTGGCTTGCTGGGAGGCAACGCAGCGGAGCGCGCGAAAAAGAAATCGAAAAACAGCGCATTCATAGCCCGCCCCTTGGCTCGCAAAGGAACGGGACACCTTTATTGTCGGGAGGCGCAGAACGTCGGCACGAAAGCACGGCTTCGTCCCCGCTGTTCGTTCCCGCACAGTCGCTAACAAAAACGGACAGTCCGGGTCAAACCCAACGCACCGTCTGTAATGATTTCAAATGCCTTACCGTGGTCCCGTCTTTGGTATGTGAGTTGCCTCAGATAGTCCAAACCATTTCGCCTGGAGGTCTTGAGTATGCGGCTGCGCGCTGTCTCCACCTTCCTGATTGTTTGTCTCGCCTCGTTCGCCGCCATCGGCCAGAACCTGGCGCCGCCGGCGCCGGAGCGCTTCACCATCCATTCCAATGTGCTGAATGAAGATCGCGCGATCCTGGTGCGAATGCCGGCTGCCGCGCAGGGCAAAAAGGACAAATACCCGGTCCTCTACCTGGCGGATGGCGACGGCCACATCAACGAAGTGGGCGCCATCATTGATTTTCTGGCCTCCCAGAACAGGTGCACGCCGCTGATGGTGGTCGGCATTCCCAACACTGACCGCACGCGCGACCTTACGCCAACGCGCGCCGACCAGAAGAACCCGCAGGGTGTGGTTGTCCAGGCCGAGCCAACCAGCGGCGGTGGCGATAAGTTTTTGGAATTCATCCAGACCGAGCTCTTCCCGGAAATTGAAAAGCGTTACCCGGTCCAGCCTTATCGCATCTTTGCCGGACACTCGCTGGGCGGGCTGCTGGCCATCCATGCGCTGATTGCGCACCCCGACATGTTCAACGCATACATTGCCGTGAGCCCAAGCCTGCAATGGGACAATCAACACACCCTGCACCAGGCGCAGGCATTCTTCGCCAAGCAAAAAGAATTCAATAAGACGCTCTTCTTCTCGCTGGGAAATGAAGGCGCAACGCCCAATCCCATGGGCGAGGGCTTTGAGCAGCTACAGAAAACATTCGCTGCGGCGACGCCCAAGGGCTTCATCGTGCGCTCCGCGCGCTATCCTGACGAAGACCACGGCTCAACCACCTTCCTGGCCCACTACGCCGGCCTGCGCACCGTCTTTGACGGCTGGATCATGCCCCGCGATCCGAAAGACGGCCTTCCCCTGGGCGGACTCAAAGGCGTTGAGCAACACTACCGCGAATTGTCAGAGCGCTTCGGCTTCCCTGTCTCTTCTGAGGCGGCCATCAATCAGACGGGTTATGCCCTGCTGGGACAGAAAAAGATTGAAGACGCCCTTGCAGCCTTCAGGCGCAACGTGGAGCTCTACCCCGGCTCAGCCAACGTCTATGACAGCCTGGCCGATGGCCTTGAAGCCGCGGGCAAGGCCGACCTGGCCCGCGAGAATGTGCAGAAAGCTGTAACCGTCGGCACCGCGACGGCCGACCCATTTCTGCCTCAGTTCAAGCAGCATCTGGATCGCCTTGTCGCCGCCGCTGCGGCAAGCGGAAGCCACGCCGCGCAGACTAAATAAACCGGCTTTGATGTTCCCGGTTGATACCAGCCGGGAAAAGGTCTTTGACAACTTAATAAGTGTGCCGCTGCGTGAAAGCTTCAGTGATCGCTATGGCGCGGAAGCGCCCTTTAGCTTCCTGTCGAAAAACTCCGCGCCTGCCTTGTACGATTTCACCCAGGTCCGCCACAGCAGGAAGTCGTGGATCTCGTCGGGGAAAATGATCTGCTCGATCTCCACGTTCTGCCGGCGCAGGCGCTGAATCAGGTCAGTGGTCTGCGAGAAAGGCACGTTGCGGTCGTCATCGCCATGCATAAAGAGCACCGGAGACTTCCATCCCGCAACCGACGCCACCGGCGACGAATCAAACGCCAGCTTCTCCGCTTCTTTTGCGTCGGGCGCGGCATCTACCATGGCTCGGCTGGCCCGCAGAGTCGACCAGTCATGCACGCCGTGCGAGTCCACGCCTGCGGCAAAGATATCGGAGTTGCGTGCCAGGGCCAGCGCCGTAAGCAGGCCGCCGTAAGAGCCTCCCCAGATGCCGATGCGCTTGCGGTCGACATACGGCAGGCTTTGCAGATATCGCGCGCCCGCAACCACGTCCTTGTACTCAGACGATCCGCGCCAGCCGGCATTGGCGGGCTCGCGGAAGGCGCGTCCGTACATCGCGCCCAGGCGGTAGTTCACTGAGAGCACCACATATCCGCGGCTGGCCAGATACTGATTTTGCGCGTAGGCGTTGTGATAGTAGTACATGTAATGGAAGCCGGGCATCATCTGTCGCGGCGGGCCGCCGTGAACAAAGATCACCGCAGGAGCTTGCGCAGCGTGATTGCGCGGAACAAAAAGCTGGCCGTGGATTTCCAGCCCGTCTTCGCTTTTGAACGTGACCGTTTGCGGCTCAATCAACTGCTCCGACGGGAAGTCTTTCGGCAGAGCGCCGGCAGCAATCATCTTGCGCTCTTTGCCGTCCAGGTAATACGGCATCGCCGGCGAAGTTGCGGTCGAGCCGAAACAAACGATGGTCGTGCCGTCCGCCAGCATCACTGGATGCCATTCGATGGTCTTGCCCCAGCTGACATAGAAACGCCAGCTTGGCATCCGGGAGGCTTCGGCAGGGTTAACCGATTTGAGCAGTATCTCGGCGATGTGGCGGCGCTCGATATCGCCGGCATTAGACGAAAACAGCAGCGTGGTATTGTCCCGAGCCAGCTCAACGTCTTCCACGTCGTAGTCGCCGGGAGTAAGCAGGGCTGTTTTGCCATTGTCGGTATAGAGAACATAAAGATGATTTCTGCCATCCTGCTCCGAGCAAAAAACTATTTTCCCGCCTTCCGCAAATTTCAGCGACTCCGCGGCAAACGGCGGCAGCGAATCATTCATCTCCTTGCCGCTGTGCCACAGCTCATGCGCTTCAATCGGTGTATCGGGCCCCCATTCACGCCCGGCCAGCCAGATGGCCCATGGACGCGGACGCACAGGAATCATCGGCAAATGGTTCTCCGTTCCGCGCGTGCGGATAAACACAAGCTGCTTGCCGTCGGGCGACCAGCGTGGCGCAAAGTCGCGGTCAACGCTGGGCGCAACATAGCGCACGCGTTGCTCAGCCACGTCATAGATCGCGATGAACGCATGGTCTTTGCGCCCGGAACTGAAGGCGATGTGCTTCCCATCGGGCGACCACTGCGGCTCGCTTTCTTCTCCGCGCAACTCCGTAATCTGCCGCGCCGGCTTGCCGTCGGTCAGGCTGGCCATCCACAGATGATGTTTGGCGCCAACCCACACGGCCGTCTGCCCGTCCGGCGAAAGCTCTATGTCTTCGCAATCTTCTTCCGCGCAGCCCATATCGCCCAGCAGTCGCGTCTTCCCGCTCTCCACATCAACGGCCCACACCTGCTGTTTCGGTTCTTTTATTTCACTCGTCGGATTCGCCACGTGGCCTTCGCTACTCACCTCAGACCCGCGCGCATAGACCGCGGTCTTGCCGTCGGGAGTTAGCTTCAGGGCAAAAATATCCTGGCCATCGTCACCTTCATAGTGCGTGACCTGCCGAGCGGCGAATTCAGGTGCGTCAGCCACCCACACGTTGCGCTCGCCCCGGCTGTCAAAGACCCAGGCAATGCGATTGGCCTTTGCCGCCGGGGTCAACGCCGTGGGGAACGGCGAACTCATCACCTGTTCCAGCGTGAACGCAGGTTTTTGTGCGAGGCAAGAAGCAGCAAGAAGCAGGACCAACAGAGGCAGCGGAAGGAGATGTCGCAGACGCTTCATAACGTCGACATCATACCAGCCCGCGCGCGCGATTTCGCCGGCGCGAAAATCTCAGCGCGACTTTTCCAGATAGTTGGCCACTACCGCCGCGCATGCTTCAACAAATTGCTGCTCGTCAGGAGTAAATGTGTTGGCAAAGTAGCTGTTGATGTCGATCTCGCCGAACAGCGCGCTCCGCGTCAAAACAGGCACCACCATTTCCGACTTCACCAACTCGGATCCCCGCAGGTAACGCGGATCTTTAGCAACGTCGTTCACCACCACGGTTTTCTTCGTGCTGGCTGCGGCGCCGCAGAGTCCTTTATCCAGCGATATGCTCTCATGCGGCTCAAAGCTGCCAACGTGCGGCCCCAACACCAGGCTGCTGGTGCGCGCCTTGTCCACCAGGTAAAAACCCACCCAGTTGTAGCGGGTCATCGTGTCGTGCAGGCGCTGGACAATCGCCTCCATCAGCGCGTCCACCGTCCGCGCTGACTGCGCCGCATACCCAAATTCCTTGAGCAATTCGTTGTGCTTAGACATTCTCTGGTTCAGGCCGCACGTCCTGAGCCTTTTATAACCGTTGCCGTCCACTCCGGCAATGTCATTGTGGGTTCGCGCCCATTTCCAGGGTCGGCGCGCTCCACACCGCCACCGAGCCGATTCCGCGCAAAATTCTCAGCTCCTGCAACCGCCGGCTCACCGGGCCCACCCTCAACAGCGACGGTCTACAGCTTCTTCTCCATAAACTTTCCCACCAGCGCGGCCACTTCTTCCGCAAATACCTGTTCAGCCTTGGTAAAGGTGTGGGCAAAATAGCTTTCAATGTCCAGTTCCGCAACGAGCACATTTTTCGCCAGGATCGGGACTACCAGGTTCGCCTTCACAATTTCCGATCCTGAAAGATATCGCGGATCGCTGGCCACGTCATTCACCACCACGGTCTGGCGAGTGGTGGCAGCGGCGCCGCACAATCCTTTGTTGATGGGGATGCGCACGTTGGGGCTGAAACTTCCCACGTATGGCCCCACCACCAGCACTCCCGGGTCGGCTGTGTCAACCAGATAAAAGCCCACCCAGTTATAGCGCGCCATCTGGTCGTGCAGGCGCTGTGAAATATGGGCCATCAGGGCCGCCGTGGATGGCGTGGTCGCGGCAAATTGACGGAACTCTTGCAACAGTTCCTGGTGTTTTGACATGTTCTCCTTGGTCTGGGCAAATCTATTAAAGATTGGCTTTGTTATAACCTTCAACGCCACGCTTGAGCAATAATATTTTTGCCCCCGGCAAGAGCTCGCTGGCTCACATCTCTCTCTGTGGGCCGTCCAAAATTTGAAAAACATCCGCTTCAGCCATTACCCTTGATTCTGGCAAACTATGAAGATTCCTTTCCCCCGCACGCTCGCATTTCTGATTCTGTTTTCTTCCATCACACTCACCCTGCAGGCGCAGGACGTTGCTTCTTTTGAGAAGCGCATCACCGTCAAGAAGCTGGCCAACGGCCTCACCATCGTGATCATGGAGCGCCCGGAAGCTCCGGTGTTTTCCTTCTATACCCGCGTGAATGTCGGCTCCGTCCAGGAAGTCGCCGGGATTACGGGCCTGGCGCACATGTTTGAGCACATGGCCTTCAAGGGCACGCATGAGATCGGCACCAGCAACTGGCCGAAAGAAAAAGTTGCGCTTGAAAAAGTGGAGACCGCCTATGCCGCCTATCTCAAGGAAAAGCTGAAGGAAGTAAACCGCGATCCGAAGAAGCTGGCCGCGCTTGAAAAAGCCTGGCAGGACGCGGTCACCGCCGCCGACGAGTTTGTTGTCCCCAACGAATTTGGCGAGATCGTGGAAAGCCAGGGGGGCGTGGGCCTCAACGCATCCACTGACCGCGACGAGACAACTTATTTCTACTCGTTTCCGCAGAATCGTCTTGAGCTCTGGGCTTACCTGGAGTCAGAGCGTTTTCTTGAACCGGTGATGCGCCAGTTTTATAAAGAGCGCGACGTGGTGTATGAAGAGCGACGCATGAGCGTTGATAGCTCGCCCCAGGGCCGTCTTCTGGAGCAATTTCTGCGCGCGGCATTCATCGCCCATCCTTATGGCCGGCCCGTGGTCGGATGGCCCTCTGACCTGAAGGCCTTTTCCGCCACTGACGCGCTGAATTTCTTCCGCAAGTATTACGTCCCAGCCAACATGGTGGTGACCGTGGTGGGCGATGTAAAGGCGGCTGAAGCTCTGCCCATCATGGAAAAATATTTTGGCCGCATTCCCGCCCGGCCTGAGCCGGAGCCGTTGCGCACGCAGGAGCCGCCCCAGGACGCCGTGCGCACCGTCCTTATCCATGACCACAGCCAGCCGCTTTATGTGGAAGGCTATCATCGCCCCGATTTCCACGACCCTGACGATGCCGTCTATGACGTGCTGGCCGACTTGCTTTCCAAAGGCCGCACCTCGCGGCTCTACCGTTCACTGGTCCGCGACAAGCGCATTGCCATTGCCGCGCAGGGCGGCTCCTTCCCGGGCAACAAATATCCCAGTCTGTTCTTCTTTTTTGCCGCGCCCTCCCAGGGCCACACGGCTGAAGATATGGCCGGCCCCATCCATGAGGAGATTGAAAAGTTGAAGACCCAGGACGTGACCGACGAGGAGTTGGAGTCGATCAAGACGCGCGCCAAGGCCGATCTCATACGCGGCCTGGGCAATGACCAGGGACTGGCCTTCCAACTGGGCGAGTATCAGGCGCTTTATGGCGACTGGCGCGAGCTCTTCCACCAGATTGAAGAGATTGAAAAAGTCACCAAGGCCGATATCCGGCGCGTTGCCAACAAAACATTTGTTGAGCAGAACCGCACAGTTGCCGTCATGGAAACTGAAAAGCCCAAAGCCCCGCCCGCCGCGCCCGCCCAAGGAGAGCAGAAATGAACAACGTGAAGGCATTGCTCTTCCTGCTGCTCGGTTTGTCGTTCACTCCTGCCACGGCGCCCGCGCAGGCCGCCAAGCCTGCCGCGCCCAAAGCTGCATCGACGCCCGCGAAACCCGCCAAGCCCTCAAGTGGGGTGGCCACTTCCTGGCAGAAGGTCCCCATTCCGGCGCTGCATCAGTTCAAGCCGCAAGAGCCGCGGCGGCTGCAGTTGCCCAATGGCATGGTTATCTTTCTTCAGGAAGACCACGAACTTCCCATGATCGATGGCATCATCCGGATTCGCGGCGGCTCCCGTGAAGAACCCACCGCCAAGGTCGGCATGATCTCTCTTTATGGCGAGGTCTGGCGCACCGGCGGCACCAAAAGCAAGACCGGCGACGAACTGGACGATTTCCTTGAAGCCCACGCCGCCAGGGTTGAGGCCTCAGATAGCGCCGACTCCACCTTTCTTTCCTGGTCATCCCTCAAGGATAATTACGACCAGGTCTTTCCCATCGTCATTGATCTGCTGGAAAATCCGGAGTTCCGCCAGGACAAGATCGATCTGGCGAAGCAGCAGTTTGCCAGTTCGATCTCGCGCCGCAATGACGACGTGGATGAAATCGCCGGCCGCGAATCCAGCAAGCTGGCCTATGGCGCGGACAATCCCTACGCGCGCACCGCTGAATACTCGACCATTGACGCCATCACCCGTGAAGACCTGCTGCAATGGCACAAGCGCACCGTCGTGCCGGCCAACATGATTCTGGGAATTGCAGGCGACTTTGATTCCGCGGCCATGGAGCAGAAGCTGCGCCAGGCCCTCGGCAACCTGCCTGCGGGCGAGCCGTTTGTTCCCGCAAAGATTACTTTCAACGAGCCCAAGCCCGGAATTTATTTTGTAGAGAAAAATGACGTCAACCAGAGCGAGATCGAAATGGTTGAGCTGGGCATTGACCGGCGCAACCCGGACTACTACGCCGTGGCGGTGATGAATGAACTTTTCGGCGGCGGCTTCTCGTCCCGGCTGTTTGTCAGCATTCGCACCCGGCAGGGGCTGGCTTACTCGGTCGGCGGCGGCGTGGGTACCGCTTTTGATCATCTTGGCGTCACGCGCTTTACCATGGGCACCAAGAGCGGAACCACCGCCGCGGGCATTGACGCGCTGCGCAAAGAGTTCGATGGCTTGATTCAGGGCACAGTCAAGCCCGGCGAGTTGAAAAAGGCCAAAGACTCGATTCTGAACTCTTTCATCTTCGAGTTTGACTCCAAAGAAAAAGTCCTGTCTGAGCGCATGCGTTATGAGTTTTATGGCTTCCCGCCGGATTTTCTGGAGCGCTTTCGCGCTGGGATTGAAAAAGTCACCGCCGCTGACGTTGACCGCGTCGCCCGCAAATATCTCCATCCGGAAAAGATGGCTGTGCTGGTGGTCGGCAACGCCAAGGATTTTGACCGCGATCTCTCAACCTTCGGCAAGGTCACGACCATCGACATCAGCATCCCGCAGAAAAAGGCGGAGAAGTCAGGAAGCAATTAGCGAAGAATGCATGGGCCGCAGATTTGCGCTGATCAGCGCAGATCAAAAGAATTGCTGCAAATGAACGCGAAAAGACGCGAATCTATTATTCGTGTTCATTCGCGAGATTCGCGGCCATGTTTGTTTTTGAATCTGCGGCCGGATTGGTTTGGCTAATTGCTAACTGCCGCCTTCGCGCAATGCTTCTCAAAGGCCTGCTTCAACCGCGTGGCAATCGTATTCGGATCGCTCACTTCAATGTCACTGCGCTGCATCATGTAGACCAGCTGCCCGTCGCGCATCAACGCAATCGAAGGCGAGCTCGGCGGGAAACCGGTGAAATGCCGCCGGGCCGCGTCTGTCGCTTCGCGGTCCTGTCCGGCAAAAACCGTGATCATGCGGTCCGGGCGGGTTCCGCCCTGGATCGCCGCGCGCACTCCGGGACGCATTCTTCCCGCGGCGCATCCGCAGATGGAGTTCACCACCACCATCAGCGTGCCTTTCTGGCTGATTGCATTTTCCACGTCGGCCGCGGTGCGCGCCTCTTCAATGCCGCCTGCCGTCAACTCCTGGCGCATGGGCGCCACCATTCCCTCTGGATACATTGCTCTTTCCTCCCGATCTGATCTGCTCGTCCATTCTACCAATTAAAAACTCTTTTCCATAACCGCCCTGTGCTGTAATCTGTTACGAACCTTTTGCGGACCCAGGAAAACATCCCCCTTGCACCGCTGACGACTTTTCAGGTGGGTGGGCCGGCGCGTTATTTTGTTGAGGCCCATTCAGAACACGAAGTCTCAGAAGCGGTGGCATATGCAGTTGCGCGCAAGCTGCCCCTGTTCGTTCTGGGAGGCGGCAGCAACCTTGTTGTGTCTGACGATGGCTGGCGCGGCCTGGTCCTGAAAGTCTCTCTGGCCGGAGTGGAGTTTGAAGGCGACCTCCAGAAAATGGCCTTCCACGCCGGCGCCGGAGAAAACTGGGACTCGCTTGTCGCGCTCGCCGTGAGCAAAAACTGCGGCGGCATTGAATGCCTGAGCGGCATTCCCGGCACGGTTGGCGGCACGCCCGTGCAGAACGTCGGCGCTTACGGCCAGGAAGTCTCGGAGACCATTACCCGCGTCCGCGCGCTGGAGATCGCCACCGGCCAGGTCCTGGACATGAGCAACAGCGACTGCGGTTTCTCTTACCGCTCCAGCATCTTCAACACCACGCGGCGCGACCAATATATTGTGCTTGAAGTCTCGTATCGCCTTCACCGCAACGGCGGGCCAAAAATCGAATATGCCGACGTAAAGAACTTTTTCGCCGCCGCGAACATCGAAAAGCCCACGCTGCAGCAGGTGCGCGACGCCGTGCGCTCCATCCGCCAGAGCAAGGCCATGCTGCTGGTAGAGGGCGACGAAGACTGCCGCAGCGCCGGATCGTTTTTTAAAAACCCCATCGTCAGCCCGACCGAGGCCGATCGCATTCAAGCCCTCGCGCAACAGCGTGTGCCCGGCAAAACGGTTCCCCGCTATCCCGCGCCAGGCGGACAAGTGAAACTCGCGGCGGCATGGCTGGTGGAGCAATCAGGATTTTCAAAAGGCTATTCTCTGGGACCAGTAGGGATCTCGCGCAAACATACCCTGGCCATCGTCAATCGCGGCGGCGCAACGGCAAAAGACATTGTTGTCCTGAAAGACGTAATCCAGAAAAAAGTGTTCGACATCTGGGGAGTAAGTTTGCAGCCCGAGCCGGTGTTGGTGGGCTTCTGAAGCCAAAACGCGCCTTCTCCTCAATAGAACCAAATCGACCCACATCTCCATAAATACAGGCATCTGATAGACCTGTCTCTTTGGCGGCGAACGTGTGGTACCTCTGCAACTGGAGGAGGAGGAGAAGAAGGAGGAGGAGGATTGTCCATTTTGAATTCATAGGCAATAGAAAAAGTATGTTGTTCATCGCCGCACCCTTCGCACCTGAGTTTGGCTCCCTGAACGCTGTCTTTGGCTGCTTGCACCAGAATCGGGTGGCCGATGGCTCTTGAAACCGTAAACTCTCCGCTGGGCTGAACGGTGACTTCCAGAATTACGCGGCCTGTAATATGTGCAATCCGCGCCATCTGCGGGTACGTGGGAGCGTTCACGTGTAACCACGTTAGCGTGGGCTCCTGCTGGGCAAAAGCGCTGGCTGTGAGACAAACCAATAGCAGGATGGCATTTCTCATGGCCGCAATCCCCCTCAACTGAACGGCGTGGCGCGGCTTTTATGCGTCGCTTTTTCTCGCTGGGTTTTCCTCAAAAAGGGCCTTTGGTAACCCGTGGACAATCCAGGTTCCCTTTGATTTTGTACACAAATGTATCTTTCTGCGGGTTCATCTTAGAGATCAGGCCGAAATTGGCCAGCTCTGGCTCGGGCCATGATCTCCTTGATGATGGCCGTCTTCGCATCGGCGTAATTCTGCACGTACTTCCACTCGTTCTGGGCCAGGGCCAGCTTGGTGCGCGCGTACAGATCGCGATCGGCCGCATTGTTGCGCAGCCAGTCGCGGAACACCAGCATGCGATCGACTTCCGGACAGCCCAGCGAGAAGACGTGCAGGTTCATATCCGTGTCCGGCCCCTTGAACATCCGGTGCTCGAACCAGTTGGTCTCCCGGATACGAAGCACAGAGCCTGCGGCTTCAAGCGCCGGCGCGTACGCGTCTTCAACTCCCGAATCGCTGACCACCAGAAGAACGTCAATGATGGGTTTGGCGGCCAGACCCGGCACCGCGGTCGATCCCGCATGTTCAATCCTCAGCGCCCGGTCCCCGAGCGCGGTACGGATCCTGTCCGCCTCGCGCTTAAACAACTCGGGCCACTGCGGATTGCAATCCACAATCACTATGCGGCCGGACAACGTCTCCGTTTCTCCGATCGTGTATGTTCGGATTTGCTCCTCTGTCAGCGGCGGTAGGTTGTCGAGTGGCTGTGTCTCTTCCGACATTGTTGTCTGTTCCCTGGGTGCTTCGAACATCTATCATCTTACATGGCGATGGGAATACGAAGAAAGCGGCGTGTCGCTGGTCGGTAAATCCGCATGCCTGCTTATTGCGTACGTTGAGTGTATCTTTTGGTTAACTTGTTCATCTTAAGAGATACGCCTTTGTCCCTGGGCCAATACAATAAAGGGCAGGAACAATATTGAAATTATGCTCATCAAGAAACCAAGCGACATACCGTCCTCAGAGATCACTCCAAAGCCGTCTTATTTGAGCCGTCGAGCTTTTATCGGTGGCGCGGTTGCGGCCGGCGCGGCCCTGGCCGGAGGCCTCTACCTGCGCGACCACATCGGCGCAGATTCAACCGTGCATGCCGGCGGTGAGAAGCTCAGCGGCATAGTCAAGAGCCCGCTCAGCACCTCTGAGGCGCCGAATTCGTTCAAAGACATTACCAATTACAACAATTACTACGAATTCAGCACGGACAAGTACGAGCCCAACGGCCTGGCTAAAAACTTCCGCACGCGGCCCTGGATCGTCGCCATTGATGGCATGGTAAAGAAGCCCAAGAAGCTGGATATCGATTCCATCATGAAGCTGGCGCCGCTGGAAGAGCGCATCTATCGCCATCGCTGCGTTGAGGGCTGGTCCATGGTCATCCCGTGGGTCGGCTTCCCGCTCAGCGCGCTGATCAAAGCCGCCGAGCCGTTGCCCAGCGCAAAGTTTGTGGCCTTCCAAACCGTGCTTGCCCCGGACCAGATGCCCAATCAGAAACAAAGCGGCGTGCTGGATTGGCCCTATGTGGAAGGTCTGCGCCTGGATGAAGCCATGCATCCTCTGGCGATCATGGCGGTCGGCCTCTACGACGAAGTTCTCCCCAATGTTGACGGCGCGCCCCTGCGCCTGGTGGTCCCGTGGAAGTATGGCTTCAAGGGAATCAAGGCGATCGTCAAGATCAGCTTCACCGATTCCATGCCTCCCACCACCTGGAACCGCATGGCCCCGGATGAATACGGTTTCTATTCCAACGTGAATCCCCAGAAGGACCATCCGCGCTGGAGTCAGGCCAATGAGCGCCGCATCGGAGAGTTTCGCAAGCGGCCAACCCTGATGTTCAATGGCTACGCCGATCAGGTCGCAAGCCTGTACTCCGGCATGGACCTGAACAAATACTACTGATGCGGAGCTGGTGCGGAATCATGTGGCGCGCGAATGGGCAGAAGAGTGCCTGTGACACAAGACTCCAATGGCTGTCCGGACCGACCAGAAAACTGATTTTAGCTGAGTGCTGAATGCTGATTGCTGAGAGCTATCGATGAAGCCGCTGCCGGATAAATTCGTCCGCGCGCTCAAGGCGCCGGTGTTTCTGCTCTGCCTGGGGCCTGTCTTCGTGCTCACATGGAAGGGGTTTCATGACGGCCTGGGCGCCAATCCCATTGACGTAATCACCCGCACCACGGGCAGATGGACGCTCACCTTCCTGCTCATCACGCTCAGCATTACGCCCGTCCGCAAGCTGAGCGGCCTGGCGTGGCTGGTCCGCTTCCGACGCATGCTGGGACTCTTTGCTTTCTTTTACGGTTCGCTGCACTTGATGACCTATGTGTGGCTGGACAAATTCTTCGACGTCCACGCGATGCTCCACGACATTGCCAAGCGCCGCTTCATCACCGCCGGCATGACGGCCTGGTCGCTCATGCTGCCGCTGGCTATCACCTCCACCACCGGTTGGATTCGCCGCCTGGGCGGCAAGCGCTGGCAAAAGCTGCACCGGCTTATCTACTTCAGCGCCGCCGCCGGCGTGGTCCACTTTATTTGGCTGGTTAAAGCGGACTTGCGCCGCCCGCTTACTTATGGCGCGATTCTCGCTGTCCTGCTTGCTTATCGGCTTATTGCCTGGCTGGTGGCGCGTCTGCGAACGCGCCGCGCGACGGTCAGACAGCCCGTGCAAGCCTAGAGGTTCCCTCCTTCGGTCGAAACACGAGTTCCGCACACAAAGCAAAAGGCGCATCCTCGGGCGATGCGCCTTTACTCTTGAATCGCGAACCAGATCAGCGGAAATTCAGCCGGACCTGAGTGACCTGCTCAATCGCCTGGCCATTGAGTTTGGCCGGCTTGAACTGATAGTGGATCACCGCATCCAAAGCGGCGTCCCTGAAGATTGGAGGACCGCTGACGAAACGCGGGCTGTAAACTTTGCCATCTTTGCCCACCTTCACTTCAACCACCACCAGGCCGGTAATGTTGCGGGTTCTGGCATTGGCGGGATAAACCAGCGGGGCAGTTTTGATCAGTTGCAGCGGCTCAAGCTGCGATTGCTCAATGGCCGCTGCTGAAGGTGTTGACGAAGCCACCGGACGCGCAAGGCTTGATAACGGCGCCGACGAACTGCCGCCGACATTAAACGATGGCGCGATCTCCGGGGCAGGTTGCGTTGAATTGTCCTGTGCAATTCTGGAAGTGCCTGAAGCATTCAACGTTGCCACGGCAGCCGGTCTCTCTTCAGGGGCAGGCTTTTCTGCTGAAGCGGAACTCTTTTCAGAAACGGCCTTCACCACCGGCTTCTTTGTATCTGTGTCAGCCACTGCCCTCGCGCTGCTTGCCGCCGGGAGCGGGGCCGCCGGTTGAGCGCTCACGTTTGGCGATCCAGGCTGGGCATTTCCGGAAGGCGGAATTGCAGCCGGGGAATTGGAGGCTTCCTGTGTCTGTTGCGGCGCCTTGGCGCCGGGTTTCTGCATCTTCAGGAAGGCGAACGTCGCGCCTGCGGCAATCACCAGCACCGCTACCACGCCAATCATCATGAACCGGTTCCCCGGTTTCTTGTCTTCTGATGCCATGGCGTCGAACGTGCCAAAACTCGCCCGCGGCGCAGCATCCGCCCGCTTCTCTTCGTTCTTTGGCGGAGTCGCCAGCGGGACGACTTCCAGCGGCGCGCTCTTCATCGGTTCCACCTTCGCCACCGCCGGAGCGGGCGCGGCCGCGCGCGCGGCCGGAGCTGAAGGCTTAATCACCACTGCCGGAGGCGCTGCCGGCGCGGGCGCAGGGGCTGCCGCAATTACCGGCTTGGCCGTGATCACCGGGGCCGCCGGACGCGGCTCTTCCGCGCGCGGAGCCTCTTCACGGGCACGGCGCTCTTTTTGCAGCAGCGCGGAAATCTGGTCGGCCATGGTCTTTAGCACGGCAACGTGCGTAATGGTAAAGGCGTGCGGCGTGGGCGCAAATGCCGCCAGCACCCCGACAACCCGGCTGTCTTCCCGGATCGGCGTCACCACCATGGAGCGAATGCCCAGGGCGCGGATCGCCGCCGTGTCCACTCGCGTATCGGTTTCACAATCGTCACAGCGCAGCTCTTTGCCGCTCTGGATGCAGAGCCCGGTAAAGGTGCCCTCCACCCGCAAGGTCGCGCCTACATCCGGCGCGCTTGCGCCGCTGCGCGCGCGGCACACGATCTCCGCCGCATTGCCTTCGCTCAGCGCGATGGCCACTCCGGACGCGTTGGTAAAGGCCTGGGCGCGCTGCGCCACCACCGCCAGATCGTCCGGCGAAGCGCCGCGTGCTCTCTTGCTGACTGGGCTGTTAGCAGTATCTGAAGCATGGGTTGCCATGTTGATCGCCGTCCCTCAAACTCAATTTTGGTCTTGCCTTACCCGGACCCCGTCCGGGGAAAACATCCAGTTTGTCAAAATGCCCGCAAGAGACGCGCCGCTTGAAATAGCCGGCTACGCCTTCCTTGGGCGTGAGCAAAATCCCTCAACCGCCTGTGTAATTGGCCAGGACAGGTTCAAGTGCCAAAAGCTGCAATGTGTCAAAAACAATTCCTGGATCGGCGAAAAGTCCAGACGTGGGCGCTTGATGCCGGCGGCGTTAAGTGGGGGACTCGCCCCTGGTGGGCGAGGGGAACGCTTGCGGCGACGGACAGCCTGTCCTTATTTACGGCCAAACCCGTTTTGTCTTGTCACCACCGTTGGCTGTGTTCTGCACCGCCACCGGACGAGCCGCTTCCGGTACGCTCGCCGCGCCGCCTTCAAGGATGCGCGCTGCCACCCGCAAAGCTTCGATCTCCGCATTCAAGCCCGAGATCTGCGCCTGAAAGATGGCAATTTGGTTTTCTTTCTCTTTTATCGCGTCATATATATTGGTCATTGTTTACCGGCCTCACGCGCGAATATAGCAACAACTGTGCGAATGTCAATCGTCACCCAGGTACACAGGTTCAGCTATTTACCTTATCGTTCAACACGTTAGTACATGCCCTTTGGTTCATAGGCATCCAGCCGGCATACGGATAAAACGGCATAAAAACCTGTAAAACCCAGCAAAAGCCAAAGTGAAGCCAATCCCGCGCCTCCGTTCCTCGTCACTTTCCCGATCTGGAACGCCTTGTTACCTTCGTAACCCCGCTCGTTGTACCGTTGTCCCGATTGTGAGACAGCTCATGGCCGGTTAGAAGATTTCAAACATGTTCAGCCGGGCTACCAAGCAATAGTTCCAATGGCCAGTCCAAAACGCGCTGCCGGGCCGGTGAGCATTTCGTCGAAACGCAAAAAATTCAAAATTCGTTAAAAGACTGGACTGCGAGACCTGCCAGGGCGAGACGAATAGTAAGTGGGGCAATAGCATTCCATTTCCCATATCGCTCAAAACTGTGTGGTTTTCACTGGACGTATGCACAAAAGAGTTTAGAATTCTTGCCGTCTCTCGGTTTTGACATTGCGGCGGTTGAGCCGGTGCTCGAACCATGGAGAGGGAGATGAAGCTAGATCCAAGGAGATCCTCAGATGAAGCGTTTGCACCAGTTTTGCACGATCGCATTCTTATTCTGTTGTTTGCCATTGACTTTGGCAAACGCGCAGAGCGCGGCTAGCGCACAAATCTCGGGCACTGTGGTCGATCCGCAGGGTGCGGTCGTCCCGGGCGCGAAAGTAACCGCCACCAATCAAGCCACTGGCGTTCAACGGTCGGTTAATACAACTTCAACCGGCAATTACGTCATTCCAAATCTGCAACCGGGAAAATACGATGTCGGCGTCAGTGCTAAGGGTTTTGCCCCAGGCACAACAAAAGACGTCGTGCTGAATCTGGGAGACCAGAGAGATCTGGGCTTCAAGCTGGGCTTGGCCGGATCTACGGAAAGTGTTGAGGTCACAACAACCGCGCCGCTCATTGAAACCACAAAGACTGATGTTTCCAGCTCTGTCACCAGTCTGGACATGGAGAGGCTGCCGACCATCGCCGGCGCCGGAGGCGTTGTCAACGATTACGCCCAGCTGGCGCTGACCGCGCCTGGAGTAAAGGCAGATACCAGCGGTCTTACCACCGACCTGATTGCGCCCGGGTCCATCAATAACCGCGGCAATCTATACAACGTTGACGGCGCCAATATCACTGACCAACTGGTTTCCGGGCGCGACAGCACAGGCGCTTCCGTCGATGAGGTCCAGGAATTCCAGGTCATCACCAATAACTACAATGCCGAATATGGCCAGGCTACCGGGCTGGTGATGAATGTTGTCACCAAGTCGGGCTCGAACAGTGTGCATGGTGAAGGCCACATGTATTTCCGCGGCCGCAACCTGGCAGCCTCTGATCCGTTTTACAACCTGGGAATCCTGGGCGACTCGCGTTGCCCCAGCGCAACCACCATTGACGGCTGCCCGCGCGCTCCGTTCCATCGCAAAGAAGGCGGCTTCACGGTAGGCGGTCCTTTTATCAAAAACAAGCTGTTCTGGTTCACCAGCTTTGAAAACAGCCGCCAGGGCGTTCCCCTGACTCTTACGCCTTTCGGCAATTCGGTCACCGTGCAATCGCCCAACAACAACCTGCTCTATGCCGGCAAGGTTGATTACAAGATCACGGAAAATGAGCTCTTGACCATGCGGTACGCGGTGGACCGGTTCCGCTCCGCCAACGTGATTGTTCAGACCGGCTTGAACGTAACCCCGGACGACCTCACCAGCAGCACCATCAACAATGCCAGCTTCAATGTAGGTCTGGTCTCCACCCTGAGGCCGACTTTGATTAACGAAGCGCGCTTTGTGTTCTATCGCTTCGTTTCCACAACTTCGGACAACAGCACTGTACCGGGCATTATTCACCCGGACGGCACGCAAACCGGCGCGAACTTCTGCTGTCCCCAGGGGGGTCTGCAGAAACGGTACCAGTATATTGACAACATGACCTGGTCGCACGGCACCCATACGACCAAGTTTGGGTTCAACATCAGCTACTATCCGTGGAATTCTCTGTTCCCGCAATTCCACTTTGGGCAGTATGTGGCCAACGCCGCCGACAACGCGGCGACCAGCTTCACCATCGCATTTGGCCCCGGCGAGGTCACGTCCAAGGACAACATTTACGGCTTTTACGCCCAGGATACATGGAAGCTCACGCGCAAACTGACCATGAACGCCGGTTTGCGGTGGGACTATGAAGCCGGAGCGTTCAAGGGTGGAAAGATCCCTGGACCGAACGGGACCTGCCTGATGGGCAACGGACTCATCTCCGCCTGCTCGTCAGACAAGAACAACTTCCAGCCGCGCCTGGGCTTCACCTACGCGCCGTGGGACAAGACACTGTTCCATGTGGGCTTTGCTGAAACCACCATGCTGGCGTTCAACAACGTTGTGCTGGATTCTCTGAACTTTGACGGCACCACATTGTTTACCGTGACCATTGATGGCACAACCCCGGCAGGCGCGGCAGTGCTGGCTGCGTTCCCCAACACGCCGAGCCCGGCCCTGTTGGCTCCTTTCGCGCCCTCGACCAACCCGGCGAACTTTGGCCGCATACGTCCAATTGCCGCAAACCTGCGCAATCCTGAAATGCGCATGGTCAACTTCGGCATTGAGCAGCAGTTCACTCCCACGCTGAAAGGCGAAATCCAGTACATCGGCCAGTTCGGCTTCGGTCTGTTCGGCGAGCGCGATACCAACGCTCCGCCGCTGACCGCCGATCCAGCCCATCCTGGATTTTTCTTCTACGGCCCGCGGCCTAACCCGAGGTTCGGCGCCATCCGTACCAATGAGAACTCCCGTACCTCGCACTACAATGGACTGCTGGTCAGCACCAACAAGACGTTTGGTCACCACATTTCATTCAATGCGAGTTACACCTGGTCGCATGCCACTGCTTCGTCGGAAGACTTTTTCGGCATCTCAGAACCCGGCGATTTCAGAACGATCAGCGCTGAGATGGGACCTGCCTATAACGACGTGCGCCATGCCGCCAATATGGGCGTGGTCCTGGATTCAGGAAAGCTGACGACCAACCGGTTCATGGGTTGGGTCGCCAACAACCTGGGCCTGAGCTGGGTCGGCCAGATTCAATCTGGACGCCCCTATCCCTTGTCCACTGGTGACACCGCCTTTGCGAATGGAAGCCGGTTCTTCGGCGCCGGAAGCGAAACGCAGCAGCGGCCCAATGTTCTGCCTGACGGCACCATTTCCGTGGCCGGCATTGGCTCCGCGGGCGGCGTCATTGGGAACTTTGGCCCCAATGCTCCGGCCGCTTGTATCGCCGCCGGCAACCCTGCGGCTATCTGCAACACCATTCAGAACACGTTCCTGGCGCCCGCCGGAGCGTCACCGTTTGGTCCTGAGGATTTCCTCACGGGAGAAGTCGTGGACTTCAAGCTGGCCAACGGCAACCTGGAACGCAATGCTGCAAGGGGATCGGCCTTCGCCAAGTTTGATGCCTCTGTGCACAAGCAGTTCACGGTCCATGAGAACGTCAAGGTGGAATTCCGCTTTGACGCTTTCAACGTGTTCAACCACTCCAACTGGACGTCCTTCAACAGCAACGACGTCCTTACGGCGCTGGGTCTTTCGTTCGATCCTAACTGCACGAACTGCCAGCGGCTGAATGGCACCTTCGCAGGCAACGCCGGTCAGACTCTGCATATCTCAGACCTGCGCCAGGGAAAGATTAGTTCGGACTTCACCAATCCCGTATTCGGTGGGCTGGGCGATCCGGCTGCAATGGACGCACCGCGGAGACTCCAACTCTCATTCCACGTGCGCTTCTAACCGCTCACGTGCAATAACCAAAAGGCGGGCCTTCGTCAGGTCCGCCTTTTTTATTTTGATGAGACCTGTTCCAGTCGCGGCGGGACCGTTTGCGGGACCACAAGGTTCCTGATCACCCACTGCCATACCCCAAGCAGCGCGCTCCCAATCAAGATCAACGCCAGGCAAAGTCCCACCCACATTCCCACAGCTCCCATCTTTAGATGGAAGCATAGGAATGCGCCCAGCGGCAGCCCGATCACCCAATAACCAATAAGATTGGCCAGCATGGGAATGCGCGTGTTGCCCGCGCCGCGCAAAGCTCCGGTGGCCACCACCTGCAGGCCGTCAAACAACTGGAATACGGCGGCCACCAGTAGCAAGGTGGCTCCGGCCTTGATCACCTCAATTTCCGGGGTGTAAATGCGGGCAATCGGGCGGGCAAAGAGAAACAGCACCAGTCCTGAGCAGGACATAAAGATCGCGGCAAAAAGCAGGGCCATCCACCCGGCGCGGGCAGCGCCATGCGCATCGCGCGCGCCCATGGCATGGCCAACCCGGACGGCGGCGGCCGAGCAAATGCCCAGCGGGACCATATAAGTGAAGCTGGCAACGTTCAGGGCAATCTGGTGCCCCGCAAGCTGTACTGCACCCAGCTTGCCGATAAGAAAAGTTGCCGTCGCAAATGCGCCGATTTCCAGAAGCAGTTGCAGCGCCGCCGGCAACCCCAGCCCAAGCAACTGGCGAATACGGCGCAGTTCCAGCCGCCGCGATGCGCTCCACAATCCGCTGGAGCGTTTCCGGTCGTAATACACCACGGCAACCGCCAGCACGGCGACCATGTATGCCCGGGAAATGCAGGTGGACCATCCGCTGCCGGCGACTCCATGAGCGCGCGCGCCAAGGTGTCCATAGACCAGCGCCCAGTTGCCCAGCAGGTTCACCAGATTGGCGGAGATCAAGGCAAACACCACCGGCCCTACGATGTGCATGGCCTGCAAGTAACGCCGCAAGGCGAAGTAAAGCGCCAGGGGCAAGGTGCTCCAGACCAGCGCCTTCAGGAATGGCACCGTCTGTGCCACCAAAGCCGGTTCAAGACCAACACGGCTGAACAGCGGAAGAACCGACAGCACGGAAAGCATCAGCAGGGGCGCAACCGCGCCGGCCAGGTAAAGCGAGTTCCACATGATGCGATGGCACTCTTCCAGCTTGCGCGCTCCATAGGCCTGCGCCACCAGCGTGTCCATCCCCAGCATAACGCCGCTGCCGAACACACCGATGGTATAAAACAAGGTGCTTCCCAGGCTCACCGCGCCAATGGCGGTCGCGCTGTCCGGCAACCGGCCCACCATCACGGTGTCAGTAAACGACATGGCCAGCCATCCCAGTTCGGTAAGCGCGAGCGGCGCAGCCATGCGCAGCATGGGACGAAACTCCTGTCCGATATCGCGTGTGTGCAGCATCTCAATGATTTAAACACAACGAACAGCACACACGGCGCATGCCGGCCAGCGCGGCGCCGCGCTGTGGGTTGGCGTCTTTGATTTGCGATCAGTTAACGATGAATGGTTCCGTATCAGGATAATCTTCAAGAATAGCGTGGTAGCCGGAGGATATTCGTGTGGGATTCTTCACGGCGCGCCGCAGCTCAAAACGGACGCTGCGCCGGCACTGCCGGCAAAGGGGAAAACGAGTGTTTTCCAGCAAAGTGGCTTCGTGCATCAGCCGATGAGACGCATGCGTGACCCTATAAATTCCACTCTCCGGAACCTGGTCTCCCGGTTGATATTTCCTTCGCACCCGTCAGTCCTTGCCCTTGGTCTTGTCGCCGCAGTTTCGGCGATTGGTTAATACTAAAAGATCATTAATATTGCTGACAAGGCCCGGGTCCCTTCTGCCTGCCGGTCGGCTACATCAGCTTCTGCCGTTGTCGCGAATTGTCCACAATAAGAATGTTTCAATTTCAATCACTTGCCGTTATAATCGCGCCACACCAACACCAAAATCAGGCGCTAATCAAGAACTCATGGGCAAAATCCTCTCGGTTGCATCCAGTGAAGTGCTCAAGACCACGCGGCGGCTCCTGCTGGAGCAACAGGGCTTTTCCGTGTGCTCAGCGCTGACACTGGCGGAAGTGGAATCTCTGGGCAAGTCGGAACAGGTTGATCTGGCCTTGATTGGCCATGGCTTCCGCGGCTCAGATAAACGGAAAATCGCCAACGTTGTGAATCATTACTATCCCGGCCTTCCTATCCTGGAAATGTGTTTTAATTCGCCGGAGATTCCGGGGGCGGATTTCGTCTTGAGCGATTCTCCTGACGATTTGATTGCGGCCATCAAGCTGGTCCTCGCCGGCAGGCGCGTCCGCGGGTATCCGGAATGATCGGCTGCGCTCTTTTGGGCCTGGACACTTTCTGATTGACACGCCCGCGCTCCCTTCGCTAGCATAAATCCGTCATGCTTCCCGTCGCTCATCGCCATCACCATCATCACGCGGCGTACGTGTCGGCGGGGGCCTGTAAGAAGTAAAATACAGCGCACTCATAGGATGGCCCGCCGGCACCTGGATTCGGCGGGCTTTTTGTTTTTTAGTGGCTGTGTGTCATTGAATACGAGAGGACGATCTATGCAAATCGACTTTGACAAAATGGATGGCCTGGCGCCGGCAATTGTGCAGGAGGGCTCCACCGGCGATGTATTGATGGTGGGCTTCATGAATGCGGAGTCCTATCAGCACACGCTTGAAACCGGCTACGTCACCTTTTACTCGCGCACCCGGAAAAAGCTGTGGATGAAGGGTGAAACCTCCGGCAACCGCCTGCGCGTGCTTTCAGCGCTCACCGATTGCGACCGTGACACGGTGTTGTTCCGTGTCCACGTGGAAGGCGACGGCCTGGTCTGCCACACCGGCACAAAGTCCTGCTTCACCGAGCCCATTGCCGTCAAGACCGTGGAGGCTTCGCGATGAAGCTTCGAATCGGCTTGCCTAAAGGAAGTTTGCAGGAATCCACCATCGCTCTGTTCAAGCGCGCCGGTTTGAACGTCTATACCAGCAGCCGCTCTTACTTTGCCGGCACCGATGATCCTGAGATTGAGTGCATGCTGATCCGTGCGCAGGAGATGGCGCGCTACGTGGACCACGGCGCGCTCGATTGTGGCCTGACCGGCAAGGACTGGGTAGTTGAAACCGGGCTGGAGTTGATCAGCGCCGCCGACCTGACGTATGCCAAGCAGGGGCTGGGCAAGGTACGGTGGGTGCTCGCCGTGCCGGAAGATTCACCTTTCAAAAGGGCTGAAGACCTGGCAGGCAAGATTATCGCCACGGAATTGGTCAACGTGACGAAAAACTACTTTGCCTCTCGCAATGTTCCGGTGAAAGTGGAATTTTCCTGGGGCGCAACTGAAGTAAAGCCGCCGACCCTGGCCGACGCCATCGTGGAGATCACCGAAACCGGGAGCTCGCTGCGCGCCAACCGGCTGCGCATCATAGAAACCGTGATGGAATCCACCACGCAGCTCATCGCCAACAAGACAGCGTGGGCCAATGAAGAAAAGCGCCGCAAGATCGAAAATCTTGCCTTGATGCTGTGCGGCGCAATCTACGCGCAGGGCCGCGTCGGGCTGATGCTCAACGTCCGCAAGGGAGACCTGGCCGGCGTCTTGTCCGTGCTGCCCGCGCTACAGAAACCAACCATCTCAAATCTCAGCGATGGCGAGTGGGTGGCGGTGAATACAATTATTGAGGAAACCACGGCGTGGAAAATTATGCCCCAGCTTAAAGCCGCCAAGGCGGAAGGAATTGTTGAGTATCCTCTGAACAAGGTGGTGCTGTGATGCGCATACTCAGCGGGCGCAAGGCGGAGACGTTTGTCCGCGCCCTTGAGCAGCGTGGCGCCACTGACTTGGCGCGCGTGGAAAAGCAGGTCCGCCGGATTGTGGCCGACGTGAGAAAGAATGGCGACCGCGCGTTGCGCCGCTACGCGGAAAAGTGGGACGGCTTAAAAGCCAAGCAACCGCTCCGCGTTACGGATGCCGAACTTGAGCAGGCCTGGAACGCCGTGCCGGAGCAATTCAAGCAGGCTCTCAAGACCGCCGCCGCCAACATCAGGCAGTATTGTGAATGGCAGAAGCCGCAACCGTGGCGCAACGCCGTCTCGCCGGGAATCCAGGTAGGACAGGTGGTGCGGCCATTGCAGTCCGCCGGCTGCTACGTTCCCGGAGGCCGCTATCCTCTGCCCTCGACGATGCTCATGACGGTGATTCCAGCCCAGGTCGCCGGGGTGAAGGAGGTCCGCGCGGTCTCTCCGCGGCCCGCGCCGGAGACGCTTGCCGCCGCTCACTTCCTTGGCGTGCGCGAGTTTTATCGCATTGGCGGTGCGCAGGCCATCGCCGCGCTGGCGTATGGCACCGCGTCAGTCCCGCGAGTGGATAAAATCGTTGGCCCTGGCAATCTGTTTGTAACGGCGGCAAAGAAGATGGTAGCGTTCGATTGCGGCATTGACTTCCTCGCCGGCCCAACTGAAGTGGTGATCGTGAGCGAGCGTGGAGATGCGCGCTTCATCGCCGCTGACCTGGTCGCGCAGTCGGAACACGACCCCGACGCCCTGGCAGTCTTCGTCACAGCCTCAAGCGCGCTCGCTGAGCAAGTCGGCGCCGAAGCGAAGCAGGCCGCTGCCAACAATGAGATCGCAAAACAATCGCTGAAAGAGAATGGCGCGATTCTGATTGCCGGGTCGCACGACCAGGCGCTCGACTTCGCCAACCGCATTGCGGCCGAGCATGTCACGGTGAGCGAGGAAGACCTTCCACACGTCCGCAACGCCGGATCAATCTTTGTGGGCGATTATTCTCCGCAGGCGGCGGGAGACTATGCCGCCGGCCCAAACCATGTGCTGCCAACGGGCGGCGTGGCCCGCTTCCGCGGGGGACTTGGCGTGCAGGATTTTGTTAAGACCATCTCTGTTCAGCAGCTTTCGCGTGACGGCCTGGACCGCATTGGCGCGGCGGTGATAACGCTGGCCGAAGCCGAAGGGCTGAAGGCGCACGCAGAATCTATTCGAGTGAGGTCCGCCAATGCTTAAGGCGCGCAAGTGTGTCCGCGAGATGCGTGAATACCATTCTCCGTTGAGCAGTCCAGATATCGATCTGCGCCTGGATATGAACGAGAGCACCACCGGGTGCTCACCGCGCGTGCTGGCCAAACTGAAGAGCATGAGCGCCCGGACGCTGGCAAAATACCCCCGCCGCGAGGACGGCGAGAAGCTGGTGGCGGAATCGCTGGGCGTTGCGCCGCAGCAACTCTTGCTGACCAACGGCGCTGACGAGGCGATCGACCTTCTTTGCCGCGCCTACCTCGAACCCGGGGATGAAATTGTCGTCGTGGTGCCGACCTTTGCCATGTATGAAGTTTTTGCACAAATGGAAAATGCCAGGGCCATGCGGGTACCGACCGGGCCGGACTTCAGCTTCCCCACGCAAGGCGTGCTCGATGCTTTGACCAGCAAGACGCGGATTGTTGTGATCTGCAATCCCAATAATCCCACCGGCGTAGCCGTTGCCCGCGCCGATATATTGAAAATCGTTCAAGCCGCGCCCGATGCCGCCATCCTTCTGGATGAAGCGTATTTTGATTTCTGCGGACAGACCCTGATCGACCAGATTGGCAAACTCCCTAATCTGTTCATCGCCCGCACATTTTCCAAAGCTTATGGGCTGGCCGGCCTGCGGCTGGGCGTGATGACTGGCGATCAGGAGCAGATGTCGGTCTTGCGGCGAATGGCTTCTCCCTTCAATGTGAACGCTTTCGCCATCGAGTGCCTAGCGGAGGCACTCGCCGACCGCCAATTTGTGGAAAGCTACGTTGCCCAGGTGGTTGCCAGCCGTAAATGGCTGCGCCGTGAATTGGAGCAGCTCCAGTTCAAGTGCTGGCCCAGCGAAGGAAACTTTATTCTCTGCCGCTTGGGCGAGGACAAGAGCGCCATCCTGGAAGCATTGCAATCCCGCGGCATCTCGCTGCGCAACCGGCCGGATTGTGAGGGCTGCGTGCGCATCACCATCGGCACGCAACCGGAGATGGAACGTTTGATTGCCGAATTGAAGCAAGTGCTTTCCAATCTTCCCGCCAGACCGGTGGCGCGATGAGAAAGGCCTCGCTTCGCCGCGTGACCACCGAGACACAGATCCAGCTCGCCTTGACCATTGAAGGCCGCGGACGCTATGAGGTTTCTACCGGAATCCGCTTCTTCGATCACATGCTGGAACTTTTTGTGCGCCACGGCGCTTTTGACCTGAAGCTGAAGGCCACTGGCGATCTGGATGTTGACCAGCACCACACGGTAGAAGACGTTGGCATCGCGCTGGGCGAAGCATTCAGCAACGCGCTGGGGGATAAGCGCGGCATCATGCGCGCGGGATATTTCGTGATGCCTATGGATGAGACGCTGGGACTGGCCGCAATCGATTTCAGCGGACGCGCCGCGGCGGTGGTGGAGACAAAAGTAAAAACGCGACTCGTGGGCGACCTGCAATCGGAGCTGGTTTACGACTTCTTTGAAGGCTTCGCCCGCGGCGCGCGCGCCAATGTCCATCTCAAGACCATCTACGGACGCTCCAACCATCACAAGATTGAAGCGCTGTTCAAGGCCTTTGCCCGAGCGTTGCGCGTGGCTTGCTCGCGCGATAAGCAACTGGCAAAAATGCTGCCCAGCACCAAGGGCCTTCTATGATTGCGATTGTAGATTATGGCGCGGGCAACATCAGCTCGGTAAAGAAAGCGCTGGAGCATCTCGGGACCGACGCGCAGGTGACTTCCGATGCCTCCGTCATCGCCGCCGCGCAGAAACTGATTGTCCCCGGCGTGGGACACTTCACCCGCTGCCAAACTCTCAATCAAAGCATGCGCGCGCCGATCCTGGAGGCGATCAAAAGCGGCAAGCCGTTTCTGGGCATCTGTGTGGGCATGCAGTGGCTGTTTGCAGGCAGCACTGAAGCACCGGAGACGCCCGGTGCCGCACTCTTCGCCGGAGAATGTTCGCGCTTCCCTGCCTCGGTAAAGTCGCCGCACGTGGGCTGGAACCAGATTGAGGTCGGCAGCAACTCGCGCCTGCTCAAGGGTGTGAGCAACGGCGCGTTTGTCTATTACACGCACTCATACCGCGCGCCCGTAGTGGCGGAGACCGTGGCCTGTACAAATTATGGCGGCGCGTTTTCTGCCGCCGTGGAGCATGACAACGTCTTCGGCGTGCAGTTCCATCCGGAAAAGTCGGCGGAAACGGGCCTGAAGATCCTGGAGAACTTCTGTGCCCTCTGAACCGCTACACCCCAGCAAGCCAAACCCCGGCTTCCACCCCGACAGGCAAGAACCGAGCCTGTCGGGGGCCCCGGGCTTGCCGGGGACCCCGTGCCTGGCCAAACGAATCATCGCATGCCTGGACGTGGATGCCGGACGTGTCGTGAAGGGCATACAGTTCCAGCAACTGCGCGACGCCGGCGATCCCGCTGAGCTGGCGCGCGCACACGCAGCCGCCGGGGCGGACGAAATTGTGCTGCTCGATATCACCGCCACCTCCGATCGTCGCGCGACCCTGGTGGAAACGGTCCGCCGCACGGCCCGCGAACTTTTTGTACCGTTCACCGTGGGCGGCGGCGTGCGCACGCTGGAAGATGCCGCGCGAATCTTTGACGCGGGCGCAGATAAAGTGAGCATCAACTCAGCGGCGGTCGCCAATCCGGCGCTGATCGGGGAGATCGCTTCGCGCTTTGGCTCGCAGGCGGTGATCGTCGCCATTGATGCGCGGCGTGGCACGGGCCCGACAGAAGCTGCAGAGGTTTATGTAGCGGGCGGACGGACCGCAACAGGCAAAAAAGCGCTGGCCTGGGCGAAAGCGGCTGAGCAACTCGGCGCGGGAGAAATCCTGCTTACCTCGATGGACCGCGATGGCACCGGCGCGGGCTTTGACTGCGAGCTCACCGCCGCGGTCGCGGGATCGGTTTCGATTCCCGTCATCGCGTCGGGTGGCGCGGGCAATGCGCAGCATTTCATCGAAGTCTTTTCCGCAGGCAAGGCCGACGCCGCCCTTGCGGCTTCCATATTCCACTTCAGCTCGCCCAATTTCGGCACGAATCCCATGGCCGAACTGAAGCAGACGCTGCTTCGCGCAGCCATTCCCATGAGGTGGCCGTGCTGATCCCTTCTATTGATCTCATGGGCGGCAAGATCGTCCAGCTCGTGCAGGGCGAGAAGAAGGCGCTCGAGTTTGACGACTTTGAATACTGGATTAAGCGTTTCTCCGCATATCCGCTGGTGCAATTGATTGACCTGGACGCCGCCATGGGGCACGGCAGCAACCATGAATTGATTGCCATGATATGCAAGCGGCTTCCCTGCCAGACCGGTGGCGGCATTCGCGACGTTGCTCGCGGGGCGGAGCTGCTGGCCCTGGGCGCGCGCCGGGTGATCTATGGTTCGGCATTACTCAAAGATGGCGCGATCAATACGGGGCTGGCAGCCGAGGCTTCCGCAACTCTCGGCGCGAAGCAGCTCACTTTTGCCATCGATTCACGCAAGGGCAAGGTAGCGATCCAGGGCTGGAAAGAAAATACCAGCGTTGGCCCCGCGGAGATGATTTGCGCTCTCGATCCTTATTGCAGCGCTTTTCTTTATACCCACATTGATACAGAAGGAACAATGACGGGCTTTCCTGTTGACCGGGCGCGCGAACTTGCCGGCCTGACGAAGAAGCAGATGATTGTGGCAGGCGGCATTCGATCACAAGCCGAGGTCGATGATCTGCATGCCATCGGAGTGGATGCCGTGGTCGGGATGGCGATTTACACCGGAGCGATGCAATAGCCGTGTGATCGCCCGTTTGCCAGCAGCGCATGAGCGTTTTACACTCGACCGCATGAGCGATCATCTCCCTTCACTGGCCTTTGCCGATCTTCTAGCATATACGGATTATCTGGCCGAGCGCTGGTTCACTTACTTTGAGCATAACCCTGCCGCGCTCGAGATAGAGATTGGCGGCCGGGCGCCGAAGCTGCGCGACCTGGTGACCCATATCTTTCAGGTGGAAGACTTTTTTGCCGACCTGCTATTGCAGGAAGGCGCTGGCGCGAACGCAAGGCCAGCCCAGACGGCCGGCGGTTCGCTGGAGGAGTTGCGCGGCATGCACCAGCGGGCGCATAAGAAGCTGGCGCAATATGTCGAATCGGCGAGCGAAGAAATGCTGCAACGAACGCGGACATTAGGACCTGTCAAGGTCTCAGAGCGCAAGACGCTGGCACAGGCGGTGTTGCACAGCGTGCATCACTGGGCGCAGGTGGCCATGGAGGTCAGGCAGGCCGGGTTCCCCGCCGAGAAACCGCAGGACATTATCGCCAGCCCGGTGATGATCTAGCGCTTTTTGCCACGATACAGGCCGGCAATTGCAAAAGTATAAGGAGTCCAGCTCACGTCGGCAAAGCCAACAGACTCCATGCGCGTGAGCATCTCTTGCGGCGCGGGGAATTTCTGGACGGAAGCGGGCAGGTATTCATAAGGGCCGCGCACGCCGGAAATCATGGTCCCGATTTTTGGCAGCACTTTGCGGAAGTAGAAGCCATAAAGTTTGCCCAGCAGACCGCCAGGCTCGCTGAAATCCAATATCCCGACTTCGCCCTGGGGCTTGAGCACGCGAAAAATCTCGCGCAGTCCGGCGTCATAGTTCGCCAGGTTGCGGAAACCGAAGGAAGAGACAACGAGGTCCATGCTGTTATCTGCCAGCGGCAGATGGAGAGCGTCGGCTTCAACCGACTGGATCGCCTTGGCTTTGAATTTGGGCAGGCCGTGTTGCAGCATCTGGCGGGAGAAATCCAGCGCCAGGATTGCGGCGCTGCTGCTGTGCCGCGTGGCTACTGTTCGCATGGCCACGGACATGTCACCCGTCCCGGCACAGAGATCGAGCACGCGCGCGTTGTTCAGCGAAAGAATGTGGCTGAAAATGCGGGCCGTGCGCCGCCACCACAGCCGGTCGACGTTCATGGAGAGGACGTGATTGAGCAGATCGTAGCGCGGGGCGATCTCGTCAAACATCTGCCGCACGGCCTGCGCGGCGGAACGCTCGTCGGACGTGCCCACGGGCGTGGTGCCGCGCGCGCCGCCGGAAGCCTTGGAGGAATTGGCTGAATCGATGGTTGGCGTTTTGGCCTGCTCAGGCATGGTTTCTGATCAGCTCCACGGCGCCGCGAACGATGTTTACAGGAACATTGCCGGAGATTTCCACCTTGCCGATCTTCCGCGGCAGAACGAAATGCACCACGCCTCCGACGGTCTTCTTGTCGGCCACGAGCCGGGCCATCACCTTATCGACATCGCATGCCACGGGCGGCAAGGGCCCATAAGCCAGGGTTGCGGCGGTGATGCGCTCAGCCGTTTCCTGTTTGCATGCGCCGGTTTCGCGGGCGATGGCGGCGGCGGCGATCATGCCCCAGGCAACGGCTTCGCCGTGCAAAAAGTGCGAGTACTCGGTGGCCGCTTCCAGCGCGTGGCCAATGGTGTGGCCAAAGTTGAGGATGCGGCGCACGCCGGACTCTTTTTCGTCGGCCGAGACTACATCAGCTTTCACGCGAACGGAATCGGCAATCAGGCGCTGCAGCATGCGGGAATCGCGGCCAAGAATTTTCTTTGGGTGGCGTTCCATTTCGGCAAACAAATCGCGGTCGCGGATCACGCCGCACTTGAGCGCTTCAAACAGGCCGGAACGGAACTCGCGTTCGTCCAGTGTCGCCAGTATGTCCGGATCGACAATGACGATCTTGGGCTGATGAAACGCGCCCACAAGATTTTTGCCGGCGCGCAGGTTCACGCCGGTTTTGCCGCCGATGCTGGCATCCAATTGCGCCACCACGGTGGTGGGAATCTGCACCACGGGAATGCCGCGCATAAAAACCGCAGCCAGAAAGCCGGCGCTATCGCCGACGACGCCGCCGCCAAAGGCCACCAGCAGCGACTTGCGGTCAGCTTTGGCGTCAACCAGGCTCTCAGCCAGTTGCTCCACCGTGTGCAGCCGCTTGGCCGGCTCGCCGTCATGCATCTCCAGAACTTCATAAGGCAGGCGGGCATCGCGCAGTGATTTTTCCAAGGCGTCACCCCAGTGGCGGCGCACGTTGGGAGAGGTGATCACAAAAACGCGACTCCCAGCCGCGGGTAACACGCGGCGGACTTCACGTCCGGCGCGGCGCAACAGGCCTGCGCCGACCTTGACGTAATACGGATTTGGTTTGGTCCTTACGCGGATGTTCTGCACGTAAATTGATGATAAATGATCGCGACCGGAAATCGGGTTGATGCGGTGTCCCTCGCCTTTCGAAACCGAGCGTGGCGGGCGAATCCCGCAGACATTAATCGGTTCACATACAAGGGCTCCATTCCTCTGTTACCATTTTGGCTACATGAAAAAACCCCCAGCACAGGTGGATTTCATCGTCGTGGGAGCCGGCGTGGCCGGGCTGCGCGCGGCCATCACGCTGGCTGAGGCGGGCAAGGTGCTGGTGCTGGCGAAGCAGGAGCTCACGGAATCCGCCACGCAGTATGCCCAGGGCGGAATCGCGGTTGCGCTCAGCGACGAGGACGAAATCAGCCTGCACCTGCAAGACACCATCAATGCCGGGGACGGAATTGTGAATGTAGATGCGGCGCACGTTCTGGTGGAGGAAGGCCCGGACCGCATCCAGGAGCTGATTGACTGGGGAACGGCATTCGACCGCAAAGGTACCAAGCTGACGTTCACACGCGAAGCGGCGCACAGCCGCGACCGCATCCTGCACGCGCACGGCGACTCCACGGGGCGCGAGATCGGGCGCGCTCTCCACGCCAAGGCTTCAGCGCTTAAGAACATTTCCTTTTCAGATTTTGAATTCACCGCCAGCCTGTGCATCGACTCAGGCCGCGTGGCGGGTGTGGAACTTATCTCCGGGGCCGGTGAAACACACATTGTGGCGGGAGGGGCGGTCTTGCTGGCTACGGGAGGCGCCGGCCATGTTTACAGCAATACCACTAACCCCGCCGTGGCCACGGCCGACGGAATCGCCATGGCGTACCGGGCCGGGGCAGAAATCGCCGATATGGAGTTCGTGCAGTTTCATCCGACGGCGCTTTACGTAAAGAACGCGCCACGGTTCCTGCTCTCTGAGGCACTGCGGGGCGAGGGCGCGGTGCTGCGCAATGCTGAGCTCCATCGCTTCATGGCCAAATACCATGAGGCGGGAGAGTTGGCGCCGCGCGATGTTGTGGCGCGGGCAATCGCGCATGAACTGGAAGTGTGCCCGCTGAAAGATCCGGTGGTCTACCTTGATCTAACGCACCTGAAGGCGGACCACATCCGGGCGCGCTTTCCGCGCATCTTTGAAACCTGCCTGAAATACAACGTTGACCTCACGGTTGACCAGGTGCCGGTGCGGCCCGCGGCGCACTACCTGATGGGCGGAATCCGCACGGACTTGCATGGACGAAGCAGCCTGCCGGGACTCTATGCGGCGGGCGAAGCCGCCTGTACCGGGGTCCACGGCGCCAACCGGCTGGCCAGCAATTCCCTTCTGGAAGGCCTGGTTTTTGGAGCTCGGGCAGCGGTGGCAATGGTGAAAGAAGCAAAGCACTCGGCAAAACATGGGGGGACAGAGCCGCAACGCAGCGCGAGCGGTGGCTCGACCGATAATAACGACATCGAGTCTTTCATCCGCAATATTCAACAGCTCATGTGGAACAAGGTAGGGATTGTGCGTACGCGCCAGGGGCTGACGGAGGCGATACAGCAATTGCAGGGCCTGGCCCAGCAGCTCCATCCATTGACAACCAGGCGAAATGGCGAGGCCAGAAACATCCACACAGCAGGACAGTTGATCGCTCGCTCAGCGCTCGCCCGGCTGGAAAGCCGCGGCGCCCATTACCGCACGGACTATCCCGAACACGACGACGCCAAATTCAAGAAGCATTCGATTGTGGGCGAAAAAGGCGTACGCTTTGTGTAGCTGGATAGTCTTGCAAATACCAAAATAAACGCCGGGTATACGTTTCCCAGGATGGTTCGAGTCGCTCTCGGCTTGCCCGTTACGCGCGATCTTCAGGACTTCGCTCACCAAAACAGCCGGGTGCGGCAATTTTCAAACTGAATCTACTGCCGACAAAACCCCACACAAAGTACAGGGCCCGGCTTTCACCGGGCCCTATGAGGTTGGAGAGTAGCGCTAATGATGTACCTATCGTCTCACGATGCATGGCCGCAGGGCAAGGTTACGCTGGTACGATTCAATCGCACTGCGACCCATTGACCGCCCGGTGCGGCCCCGGAGGCATGGGCGGCGAGACCCGCAAAAGACGGCAAGTTCATTAAATGAAATTAATGCTAAATATTTTCTTGCAAACCCCTATTTATTTCACCCCCTACGTACCCTTTATTGAGTAGTGGCTCGAATCTTTGGGACGGCAAGCCCTCCCAGGGAAAACTGAAAATCTGCCGGGAAAGTTGTTTGGTCCGTACAGGGCTCCGCGCAAACTGTTGAAAAGGATGGACATGTCCAACTCCCCCGAGGCGGCTCCTCGCTGGTACATAGCCGAACTGACCGAAGAAGTGACTCTGGAAGGCGATCCAACCAACGTTGTTCACAAAAAAACGCGGGTAATCTTCGCCGATTCACCCCAGGACGCCTATGAAAAGGCGCTTACCATGATTACCGAGCACGAGATCGGCTATATCAATGAGCACCATAAGGCCATCCGCACCCGATTCTGGGGGTTGCGCGAGATGAGCCTGTCCAATGAGGACATGGACCGGGCGGGAATGCTGCCGGAAAGCCGCATTGGCGCAGCGCGCCGCCGGAATTCAACCGGGCTGACTCCGGAGCAGCAGTTTGCCCTGCTGTTATCGCTTAATCCGGGCGCGCTTCCGAACTAGCTTCATCCGACTTAGCTTCGTCTTTTTTAGGAAAAATGATCGAGGCCAGCACTGACAGGGCAAGCACGCCCGCGATCACCGCGAGCGCTGCCCATGTGGGAACGTGGTACCTCTCCGGCAGCAGCATCTTTGCGCCGATAAACATCAGCACCGCCGCCAGGCCATAATTCAGATAGTGAAAAAGCTTCATCAGGCCCGCAAGCGCAAAATAGAGAGAGCGCAAGCCCAGGATGGCGAAAACGTTGGATGTATAAACGATAAACGGGTCCCGTGTAATGGCCAGGATGGCGGGAATTGAGTCCGTGGCAAAGAGAATATCGGTAGTCTCCACCACCAGAAGGACCACAAAGAGAGGCGTGGCCAGGATCCTTCCTTCGCGCCGCACAAAAAACTTCTTCTGCTCATAGGATTCGGTGAGCGGCAGGAACCGCCGGCAAAACTTAAGGACAACATTGCGGGAAGGATCGCTGGCTTCTCCACCCTCACGCAGCAGTTTGAATCCGGTCCAGATCAGGAACACGCCAAAGGCATACAGGATCCAATGAAAGCGCTGCACCAGCGCCACGCCAGCCCCGATAAAAATTCCGCGCATGATCAGCGCGCCAATGATTCCCCAGAAGAGGACGGTCTTCTCCTGCTCGGGCGGGACTTTGAAGTATGCGAACAGCAGGATGAAGACAAACAGATTATCGACGCTGAGCGCTTCTTCCAGCAGATAGCCTGTAGCGAACTCCAGGGCCTTGGTGGCGCCCAGCCACTGGTGGACAAAGACGCCAAACGCCACCGCCAGCCCTATCCAAAAGGCGCTCATCAGCAGGGCCTGCTTAAAGGGAATGGACTGGCGCCTGCGGTTTGCGACCGCCAGGTCGAGAAACAGCAGAAGAAGAATTGCGGCGTTAAAGACGATCCAGAAGCTTATGGGCATGAATTTACCGCGAGCGCCCGCGCTTGCCTCCTGCCCAGGATTCCCAAAGTTCGAAGGCCTTCAACTGATCGTCGAGATGCGTTTCCTGAATCAGATCATCAATCTGCTTTCGGTCCTGGCGCGGCCCCAGGCGCTCTGGGTTTTCCGCGATGGCAAAGGTGAGATACGCGGCAATGGCGATGTGCTTTCTCAGTTGCGGCAGATCGACCTTGTCATAGGTATCGGATGAAGCGTGGTAGTTGATCAGATAATTGGCTTCTTCCTGGTTGGCAACCAGGTTGGGGACGCCTTCCAGAAGAAAATCCATATTGTCTGTGCCGACGAATGCGTCCGTGGTGAGGGTGTTTGCGCCCAACTGCTTGATGGGCTCAAGCAGGCGCGTTACAGGGTCAACCAGGTCTTTGCGTCCGCCAAGGGAAAAGCCTGTGGTCTTGCCCGTGCCTTCGTCCCAGGTGAGCATGGCCACGGTGTTGTCCATCTCTGACTTGTGCGCCACGGTGTAAGCGAGCGAACCGGCATTGATCTCTTCTTCGCCGGTAAAGAGCACAAACCGAATGGTGCGGCGCGGTTGCAGACCTGCGGCTTTGATGGCGCGCAGGGTCTCAATTACCAGGGCGGCGTTGCAGCCGTTATCGAGCGCGCCGGTACCCAGTTCCCATGAGTCCAGGTGCGCGCCGATCACCACAAACTCATCGGGCTTTTCCCGGCCACGGAGCTCGGCCACCACGTTGTGTGGAGTGATAGGCCCGCCGACGTGATTAGGAATGGAATACCTGAGGCGAACTTTTTGGCCGTCGTGCAGCAGGCGCGCGATGCGCTCACCATCTTCGCGGGCAAGAAGCATTTGCGGGTAAGTCTTAATGTGATCGTTAAAACTTCCGATGTGCCGGTAGAGCAAGTCCTGGTCGCGGGTTGAGATGAACGCAATGGCGACAGCGCCGGCCTTTTGAGCAGCGCTCAGCTTAGCTGCCTGAGTGAGATATTCCTCGAAAAGGTCGTCCCAGGTCTTCATGGTTTTGGAGTGGACCAGGGCAACCGCGCCGCGAAGATTTGTGGCTTTCAGGAAGTCGTCATTGGTTCCAGCGCCCACGTCCACCACGGGCAAGCCATCGGCGAGAGAGGTTGCGGGCGCGGTCCAGGTGAGGGAGACGGCCCGGACAGGAAAGCGCACGGGACTCACAACGTCCACCTGAGTATTGCCTTCAGTCCACGAGGCCGCCATGGGAGCGGGCTCGAGGCGGACATTCTCTCCGCCAGCGGCCTTGAAGGCCGCAACACCCCATTGCTCCGCGCGGTCCATGGAGGGAGTGCCCGGAACCCGGCCGCCGATTTCATCAGTGAGAACGCGCAGGTTCTTTTCCAGCGTGGGCGAGAGCTGCCCTTCAGCAACCAGCTTTTCCGCCGGCGTTTGGGCCAATACATACGACGAAAGCAACAGCACCGTAAGCGCGCTGAGGGTTTTCATGCAGCCGATTATATCGGGTTGAAACGAGCCGGGGCATCCTTCAGAACGGGCGCGTGTATCCCACTAGCAAAAGGAAGGTGACTGACAATGCGCTCCAAAGCTTCTATCAAAGGTCATCCGATACATCCGATTCTGGTGGGATTTCCCATTGCTATGTGGGTGGGTGGATTTATTTTTGACTTGATTGGCGCAAGATCACCGAACCCCGGGCTGTGGGCAGCGGGATTTTATTGCGTGATCGGCGGCTGTGTAGGTGCGGTAATGGCCGCTGTTGCGGGAATCATCGACTGGCTGTTTACGGTCCCCCCGGAATCGAGCGCCAGGCAGCGCGGGCTGATCCATGGCGGCTTAAATAGCCTGAATCTGTTGCTCTTTATCTATGTGGCGTACCGGCTGGGCTCGCCTTCAGCGGCGCCGGATGGCATCACTTTGTTCCTGATGGCCATCGGCGTTGTGATTCTGGGAATTGCCGGCTGGATGGGCGGGACGCTGGTCTACAGCAACCAGATTGGCGTGGAGCGCCGCTATGCCAGCGCAGGCAAGCTCAAGACGCGAACTCTCTCCGGTTGGAGCAAGCCTGCGTGCAACCAAAGCGAACTCGGGGACGGGCAGATGCTGTTGCTGACCGTGGGTAGCGAGCGCGTGGTTGTGGGAAGGTGCTCGGAAGGGCTGTTTGCTTTCAGCGATCATTGCACACACAAGGGCGGGCCGCTCTCTGACGGCGCGTTGATTGGCTGCACGGTGCAGTGTCCGTGGCATGGATCACAATTTGATATCAGGAGCGGACGGGTGGTGGCTGGCCCGGCGCAAGAGAAGATCGGGGTCTACTCTGTCGAGGTCAGGAATGGCGAGGTCTATATACAACCGCCGAAACCCGCGGAAACAGCGCCCCGCAAGGCCGCATGAAATCGGACTTCCAGAAAAGGTCCCGTTGAAACTTACGATGGCACTTTTTGCTGCGGCGCAGGCGGAGGATTGTCACCCATGCCATTCAGCAAACGGATGGTCTCCAGAATTACGTCACCGCTGATTTTCAAGCTATCGACGCTCAGTTTGTCGACTGTGTCCTGCGTGGTGTGATGAAAGCTGTTGTTGTAGCCGTAATCGATATCGATGAGATCGGCGACGGGCATGCCGGCGCGGGCAAAAGGCAGGTGGTCGTCTTCAACCGAGGTAACGCGGTTAAAGAAATGCGACTGATGGCCTAGGCGCGTAGCCGCCTGGAGCACAAGGTCTTCCAGCCAGGGAGTGGAATTTTCGTCACGCTCAATGCCAAGATCGGCGTCACCAATCATGTCCGCCAGCAGAAAGGCCTTTACTTTTTTACTGGTTCCATCATCCTGCAGTTTTTTGGCGAGATGGCGGCTGCCCCAAAGGGCGTCATTGGTGTGCCATTGCCGGGTGAATGATTCTTCGCCGTCAAGAAAGGCCAGCCAGACGCTGTAGCCTTCGAGCTTTTTACCGCGCAACTGGTCTGCAAGGGCGAGCAGCAAAGCGCTGGTGGCAGCGCCATCATTGGCACCGACAAAAGGCGTATTGCGCAGCCAATAGTTGGTTTCATAATGCGAGCCAACAATAATGATGCCGTCTTTAGTTCCGGGAAATTTGGCGATGATGTTTGTCATCGGCATCTTGCCGGCGGAGGTGTCCGCGACGAAGGCATCTTCTTCCACCTGGTCGGCCTTGAGCTTGCCCTTGATATACACGCGGACTTTGTCGAGGGCGGGGCTGCTGTCCCATCGCGGGCCAAAGGCGACGATTTCTTTGGTGTACTGCATGGCGCGCGAGGCGTCCACACGCAGGGCCGGGCCAACGGGCTCTATGGGTTTTGCAGGGGCAGGAGCCGGCGTGGCTGGCCCGTTGGGACTTTGGGCCGCCGCGGCCTCTTTTTTGGTTTCATCGCAGCCCAGCAGGACCGCGGTGGAAAGAAGTACCAGCCATACATTGCGTCGTAAACACAAGATCACGCCTGTGCTCCTTGCCGCTCAGCTTGCGGAAACCACGTTCTTAGAGTGACCTGCCACTGTCTATGTCTTTTTGTTTGCGCTTATCGGCACGCTTGCGCCGCTGCCTGGGATGGACCATCCAGACGATACCGATGCTCCCAATATAGAGAAGGACCATGGGCGCTGCATAGATGCTCATGTTCATGATGTCAGTGGTCGGGGTGAGAATGGCGGCGATCACAAAGAAAATGAGGACCGCGCCGCGAATGTGCTTAAACAGGAATTTGGCGCTCACCACGCCCATGGCGCCGAGAAATCCGAGAATAATGGGCAATTCAAAAACCAGGGCCAGGCCGAGGATGATGGTGAGAAACAGGTCCGTGTACTCGGTGATGGAGATCGCCGGCTTGAGATTGGGGCCGCCCTGGCCGATCAAAAAGTCCATGGCCACGGGAAAGACGACCCGGTATCCGAAGTATCCGCCGCTCACAAACAGGCCGACGGAGAGAAACAGGAACGGCAGCAGGAACTTTTTTTCGTTGCGATACAGTCCGGGCGAGATGAATCCCCACACCTGATAGAGCAAGAACGGGCAGGCAAGAAAAATTCCCACGATCAGGCCGATCTTCAACTGAATATTGAAGGTATCGGTAGGGTTCAGATAGACCAGGGTCTTATCGAAATGGTGGGCTTCCAGCGCCTTCTGGATGGGCGCCACCATCTTGCTGATGATCGGCTCCACCCAGTACCAGCCCGCGCCAATGCAGATGGCCACGGCGAATACGGAGCGGAGAATGCGCTTGCGCAGTTCTTCCAGATGCTCCATCAAACTCATGGAGCCCATCTTGCGAAGTTCTTTTTCAACCTCTGCTTTTTCAGGTTCTGCTACAAGATCAGGCATCGTAGTCCCGCGGGATGGCGTCCTTCATGCGTTCACTCAGGCGGTTCAGCGCGCCCTGAATGGACAGGTCTTCATCGGCGGAGATTTTGGCGATCTCCGGCTCAATGTGCTTGCGCGGATCCGCTTCTTCCAGTTCGAGTTTGCGGATCTCTTCCTGAAACTGGCCTTGGAAATGATTGCTGGCCCGCTTGAATTCGGCCATGAATTTGCCCATTTGCCGTGCAATTTCCGGCAGCCGCTTTGGCCCAAAAAGCAGCAGGGCCAGCACCACCAGGAAGAACATCTCTGCAAAGCCTAGGTTCATACGCTTGAGCCCTTATCATACCGCAGGTTTTCTTAAAAAAACTCCGCATTTTTGATTAACTTTTCCAATAAAAAAGTTCCGCAGCCCCGGCGCGGCAAAGAGCATCTCACATAAGGTACGGGAATAAGCCAATTGCGGCCGCCAGAGTAACCGGGTTACGAAAGACCCGATATGGGACGAAATGCAGGTAAAGTCCTGAACGCAAGAGTGTTATACTGGCCATAGTTTCAGTTTCCCGCAATCGGAGCCCGAGCTCAGCGGTCGAGGATTTTTCATGTCTCGTGGAACAAGCCGTTCACTTTTCTTTGTCCTTCTCGTGATTGTCACCTGCGGTTTTCTAGGTTCTGCCGCCTTCAGCCAGAGAGGAAACTCTTCTTACCCAACCGGCGCTTCTGACAACGATGTGCGTGACGGCCTGCGCCAGTTCTCTGAAATCTACAATCTGGTGGAACAGAACTACGCGGAGCCGGTGAATCCCGACAAGGCGATTTACAACGGCGCAATCCCCGGCATGTTGCACGTGCTGGACCCGCACTCGAACTTCTTCGATCCCAAGTCATACTCGCTCCTTCGGGAAGAGCAGAGCGGCAAGTACTACGGCGTGGGAATGCAGATTGCGCCGCGCAACAATAAGATCATCGTGGTGGCGCCGTTTGCCGGAACGCCGGCTTACAAGGCCGGGCTGCGGCCGGGCGACGTGATCATCGCCGTGGACGCCAAGGCCACGGACAATATGAGCGTGAGCGACGTAGCCGACCTGCTCAAAGGGCCCAAGGGCACCAACGTCCACATATCGATTCTGCGCGAGAGCAACGACAAGCCGCTGGAGTTCAACGTAGTCCGCGACGAGATCCCGCGCAACAGCGTGGACCTGAAATTCATGATCCGGCCGGGCGTCGGCTACATGCACGTGACGGCTTTCAATGAAACCACGGAGCAGGAAGTGGAAGACGCGCTGCAGGGTTTTGGCGACCTGAAAGGCCTGGTGCTCGATCTGCGCGGCAATCCCGGCGGCCTGCTGAATGAAGGCGTGGGCGTGGCGGACAAGTTCCTGAAGAAGGGACAGGTCATTGTCTCGCACCATGGCCGCAGCTCACCGGAAAAAATGTACAAGGCGGCGCACGGCAACGGCGGCAAGGATTATCCACTGGTGGTGCTGGTGAATCGCGGCACGGCGTCAGCGGCGGAGATCGTCTCCGGCGCGATCCAGGACCATGATCGTGGCTTGATTGTGGGCGAAGTGACCTTCGGCAAGGGCCTGGTACAGACCGTCTATCCGCTGGGCGAAGGCACCGGCCTGGCATTGACCACGGCCAAGTACTACACGCCCAGCGGCCGGCTGATCCAGCGCGACTACAACGGCGTTTCCCTTTACGATTACTATTACGCGCGCGAGCAGGAAGACAATCCCAGCAACAACGCCAACACGAACTCGACCACTCCGTCCAAGGAAGTGAAGCTGACCGACAGCGGACGCACCATGTTCGGCGGCGGCGGCATTACTCCGGACGTGAAGGTGAAGCCGTTCAAGACCACGAAATTTGAAGATTCCCTGCTGGTAAAATACGCGTTCTTCAACTTCGCCAAGCACTATCTGGCCAACCGCCACGTAGACAAGAATTTTGAAGTAAATGAAGCGGTGATGCAGGAATTCCGCAAGTTCCTGGACTTGCAAAAGATCCCGTACACGGAAGCCGAGTTGAGTGAGGGCTCGGACTACATCAAGTCCAACATCAAGACGGAACTGTTTATCTCAGAGTTTGGGCAGGAAGAAGGCTTGCGGGTGCGGGCGGAAAACGATCCGCAGGTAATCGCGGCGCTCAACCAGTTGCCCAAGGCCAAAGAGCTGGCGGAAAACGCCAGAAAGATTGTGGCCCAGCGCATGGCAGCAGCGCAGGCGAATCGATAAAATCCAATTTTAGCTACTCACAGGCCCGCCGGAATGGCGGGCTTTTTTTGTTGTTCGGGATCTCGGCCTGCCATGAGAGCGTTGTGATTGATCCGGCCAAGTAGTCCTGGAAAACGAATCCAGCCATCAACCCACTTTCGCCGAAAAAAGGCCCGCCGGAAAAATGGCGGGCTCTATTGTTGTGGCAGATCTGAAATGGTGGCGCGCCGGGAACAGACTCTAGCGGTGCTTTTTCTGAAAGAAAAGCCGCTCCAGCCAGGCAAAGAAGCCGGTGAGCACGATGGAAAGCGTTACAAAAATGATGGCAGCCAAAGCTTCATGCTCTTGCAGCCAGTTTCCGGAAGTCATGCCGGTTAGCATAGAACGGAAGGCAAGCTGGATGCCAGTCACGGGGGTAATTAGAGTCTTTAAAGACTTTCATCCCGCTGTACCACAGAGGCCACAGAGGAACACAGAGAAAAGCTTCGCCGCTGATTACGCAGATGGACGCTAATCCGATGTGAGCGGCGCTGGACATCGCACGAGCAAGAGATCTTGATTTATGACTCGTTCATGGATGTCAACCCACACTTGCCGTCCGTTCAGAATGGAAGTAAAGCCAGGTCAGAGGGTTTGAATACATGGCCCGGCGCGCGCCACGGAAGTTCTTGGTGCGGCGGCTTGTACTTATTAGCTTCTCTTACCCACGCATCCAGGCCAAACAGGCCCGTTGCCAGATTGTCCAGGATATCCCGCAGTTCTGGAGTCAGTGCTGTGTCCATCCGGGTACCTCCTTGGTGAATGAACTAGGCCGACGGCAACTTTGCGCCATGCTTCTGATATTGAGCAAAGAGCGTATTGAAATACTTGTTATACGCGCCGGCGATTGCCGGCGATTCGATGACCAGCATGTTCTCGTCATTCAACTCGGCGTTCTCGGAAAAATTGTAGCTGCCGGTGATTACCACTTTGTCATCAATGATCATCACCTTGTTATGCATGAAGTCGTTCTTGTCGTTTTTGGAGAAAGCATGAGACGGAGCGGCGACAAACCTGGGATCGCCGTTGGCAAACCAGAAGTTTGGATCGTTCACTTTTTTCTTCATTACCTGTTTCATCTCGTGCGGATCGACCACGCCCTTGATGTCTTTTTTCTTGAGCGCCAGCAGGCTGGCCAGGATTCCCGCATCGCTGATCAACATGGCGATTACGCGTACCTTCTTGGCGCCTTTTAACCTTTTCTGAACCTCAGCTTCAATGCCTTCACCCTCAGCGAACTGGGTGGAAAAGAAGACCGTGATGTTAACTCCGCCAACTTTAACTGTGGTTGGAGGAGCCTGGACGCCTTTTGCATGGCTCAACGCGTGGCCCGGTCCGCCTAAGTCACCAAAAGTCTTGGAATAAGCTGCCGCCATAGCAGGAGAGTCAATGGTGAAGAAATTATTGTCCTGCAAGAGCAGGCCGCCATTTGTGAAGTTGCCCGAGCCGCTCCAAACTGAAGCTCCGTCCCGCACAATGAACTTGTCGTGCATCAGGTGGCTGCCCTTTTCCTGGACGGGATGGGCAAAGGCTTTCAGGCCGGCGGCAATGATCGCTTGCTCCGTGGTAGACGCACTGGACTTGGGATCGACTGTGGTGCTCCCCGGTCCCACTTTAGGCCCTTTTCCGGCGTCGTAAAGGATATGGAGCTGGACCTTGCTGGACATTTGCTTGAGCGCCTTGAGCACGTCCGGGTTCTTCATGTCATAGATGGCAACGTCGAGAGAATGCTTAGCGCTCTGGATGAATTTCACCAGTTGTGAAACCACTTTTCCATCAACACCGGCGCGCTTGGACTGAAAGAAAAAATTGAGGCCCTTCATACTGAACGAAGTAACGTTTGCCACGGCAGATCCTTTCCATACATAGTGAGACCGACACCCTTGCTGAGTAGTGGTCGTGTCGGCGGAAGTGTTTCACGAATAATTTGGGCGTTGGATAGCCGGCTCTTCCAATGAAGATAGTTTGAGACGGTTCCTGTAGTTCAGAACGCGAGAGATGCCGGTTTCCCTTTGACGATTAGAATGCTCTTATATGACATGCGCCGAAGTTAGGCTCTTTCGCGCCTCCCCACGCCAACACGCGAAAACCGCGCGTGTTGGGGACCCCGGTCCCCGGCGCTTGGGCCCTTGAGCTGCCCGATTTTGTTTTCGCTTTGAAATGACCCCCTGGTGGGCTTTCTTGGGGGGCTTGTCCCCGGAGTCCTCGAGCATGCGCAGGTGCAGTGTCGCAAGCAAGGAAACCGAACGTGTCTCGTGAGAACTCCCTGATGCGGCATGGGCATTCTCGGAATCCTTCCACTTGCCCTCACTCCCTTCAGTCGTTCGGACTCGGTCAGGATGACAGGGTTAAAAAGTGTGGGCGTGAAACCAGTTGCGAATTTTCCTTTCTGCCAAATTGGGATGTCCTGGATTGAGAGCGAAAGTGTTTTCTCAAAGCAGCAGCGGAGCAGTTCCCTCTCCTGCGCACCGGAGATTTGACGCTATAGGCCGTTTGGTTTGTGCTGCGGCTCGGGATGGCACGTCGCGGGGGAAGGGGCAACTTTGATTGCCTTGAAGACTTCCGGAGCACGATAGCTCTTCCACATCAGTCCGCAGGCGAGGGCGCCTGCGCTCCACGGTTTGTCGTGGGAATTCCCCTGATGTGGCATGGGTGCCCCACGCTTTGGTGAGATATGGAAATTGCGTCGGCCAGAATGACAGGGTTAAAAGCGTGTCATGAAGGCGCTTGCTTTTTGCAAGCACCAATGCTAACATAAGTTGTTTATTTACAGGTGTTTACGGTCGATAGCCGAGTGACGCCAGAGATAGAGAAGCTAATGAATACGGATCACAAGGCTTCGGAAATCATGCGATCGGAATGGCTGAAGGACCGCTTGATGTTTTACGCGAATCTGGCCGGCAAATCGGTGGTCGCGTGTGATCGAAAGGCCGATGGCGCTGCACCAGGGCAAAAGCCCGCGTCTTTAAAAGCTATTTAACGCGGCCCTGAAGGGCCGCTCTTCCACCAAAAGCGGAGGGAATTAGAAGATCGAGTATCCGTACATCGGGAACCGCCTGCGGGGCCAGCCTCATCCAATATGTTAGGCTTTAATTTGTGTAACTCTGCGCCTACATCAGAGTAACTCTTAAGGGAAAACCACACTTGATAGGAAAAGCATTAGCCAAGGTTTTTGGCACCAGTAATGAACGAGAGATCAAGCGGCTGCGACCGCTGGTGGAGCAGATCAACGCTCTGGAACCGGAAATGCAGCAGCTTAGCGACGAGCAGCTCCGCGCCAAGACGGCGGAGTTCCGCACGCGCATTAAAGAACGCGTGCAGGAAGCCGAGACGGAGATCGCCCGGCTGACGGCCGAGATGAAAGCCGCCCCGGACCAGGACGTCCGCAGCCAGATTGAAGAGCTGACCAAGCGGCGCATTGAGGCGAGGAACCTGGCGCTGGACGAGGTGCTACCGGAGGCCTTTGCCGTGGCCCGCGAAGGCGGCCGGCGCGTGCTAAGCATGCGGCATTTTGACGTCCAGTTAATTGGCGGCATTGTGCTGCACCAGGGCAAGATCGCCGAGATGAAGACCGGCGAAGGCAAGACGCTTGTCGCTACTCTGCCGGTTTACCTGAATGCGCTGAGCGGCGACGGCGTGCACGTGGTCACAGTGAACGATTACCTAGCCAAGCGCGATTCCGAGTGGATGGGAAAGCTTTACCGCTTCCTGGGCCTGAGCGTGGGCGTGATTGTGCACGACCTGGACGACGACGAGCGTCGCGAGGCGTACGCCGCCGACGTGACCTACGGCACCAACAACGAATTTGGCTTCGATTACCTGCGCGACAACATGAAATTTGACCTGGCCGAGTGCGTGCAGCGCGGGCACAACTTTGGCATCGTGGACGAAGTTGATTCCATTTTGATTGACGAAGCCAGGACGCCGCTGATCATCAGCGGGCAGAGCGACGAATCCACCGACAAATACGAGAAAGCCAATCGCGTGGTGCCCAACCTGACGAAGGGCGAGGAGATTGAGAAGCCGCCGGGAGAACCCAAGGAATATACCGGCGACTTCGTGATCGACGAAAAGCACAAGAACTCGATGATCACCGACCAGGGCTGGGACAAGGTGGAGCGGCTGCTGGGGATCGACAACATTTCCGACCCGGAAAACTGGGCGATGAAGCACCACGTGGAAACCGCCGTGAAAGCCCATTCCATGTACCGCAAGGACGTGGAATATGTGGTGAAAGAGGGCGAGGTGATCATCGTAGACGAGTTCACCGGACGCCTGATGCCGGGGCGGCGCTGGTCCGACGGCCTGCACCAGGCGATTGAAGCCAAGGAAGGCGTGAAGGTGGAGCGCGAAACGCAGACGCTGGCGACCATCACGTTCCAGAATTATTTCCGCATGTACAAGAAGCTGGCCGGCATGACCGGCACGGCGGAAACCGAAGCGGCGGAGTTCGACAAGATTTACAAGCTGCTGGTGGTGGTGATTCCGACGAACCGGGCGCTGCTGCGCAAAGAGAACCCGGACATTGTCTTCCGCACGGAGAAAGAAAAATACTACGCGGTGGCGGACGAGATCCAGAAAATTACCGTTGAAGGACGGCCGGTGCTGGTGGGCACCACGTCGATTGAGAAATCAGAGCGCATCTCTGACCTGCTGAAGAAGAAGAGCGTGAAGCACGTGGTGCTGAACGCAAAGTTTCACGAGAAAGAAGCCGAGATCGTGGCCCAGGCCGGACGCATGAACCAGGTGACGATTGCTACGAACATGGCAGGCCGCGGCACGGACATTCTGCTGGGCGGCAACGCCGAATTCATGGCCCGGCAGGAGATGGTGAAAAAGGGGATCGCCCAGCAGTTGCGCGCCGCCGGCGGCGAAGTGGCGCTGGAGCAGGACACTTCAGAAAACATCGTTTTCTACTACAACGGACTCGAGTACAAATGTCCCGCGGACAAGTGGAACGACACTTATAACAAGTACAAAAAAGAGACTGACGCGGAACACGAAAAAGTTGTTTCAGTGGGCGGGTTGCACATTCTTGGCACGGAACGGCATGAAGCGCGGCGCATCGACAACCAGTTGCGTGGACGCGCCGGCCGCCAGGGCGATCCTGGGTCGTCGCGGTTTTACCTGTCGCTGGAAGACGACCTGATGCGCATCTTTGCCAAGCAGTGGGTCTCAACGCTGCTGCAACGCCTGGGCATGGAAGAAGGCGTCCCCATTGAATCGAAGATGATTTCTCGGCGCATTGAAGCCGCACAGAAGGCCGTGGAAGCGCAGAATTTTGAGTCACGCAAACACGTGCTGGAATATGACGACGTGATGAACAAGCAGCGCGTGGCGGTCTATGGCCTGCGCAAGGAATTGCTCTCGGGGATCGACCAAAAAGAGCTGATCCTGGAAGATTACGTTGCCAGCATGGTAGCAGATGCGCTGGATAAGTTTGCGCCGCGCAACGTCCATGCCGACCAGTGGGACCTAGAAGGGTTGAATAAGTATCTGGTGGAGCAGTTTGGGCTGGACCTGGAAAAGCAGGGAGTCGACGCGGGACAGCTCAACCGGCAGGAACTGGGCGACCAGATTTTTGAAAAGCTGAAAGAGATTTACGACGCGAAAGAGAAGCAGATTGGCGCCGATGCCATGCGCTATCACGAACGCATGATCATGCTGAGCGTGCTGGACACGCAGTGGAAAGACCATCTGCTCAACATGGACCACCTGAAAGAAGGGATCGGGCTGCGTGGATATGGCCAGCACGATCCTCTGGTGGAGTACAAGCGCGAATCGTTCGACATGTTTGAAGACATGATGCAGCGGTCACAGCAGGACGCGGTTCGCTACCTGTTCCACATGCAGATCATGGATGCGCCTGTGGTGCAGGCAGCGGCCGTGAGTGATGAGTCGAACGGCGACCAGCCGCAGCAGCAATTGCCGCCGCCGAGGAAACGCGCATCGACATCGATGGACGACCTGGAAGCGCAGTTCCAGCGGCGCAAGAAAAGAGAGCTGGAACAGGCACGCATGGCGGGATCGAATGGCTCAACGGCGCCGCAGCAGGTGGTACGCGGACAAGCCAAAGTCGGGAGAAATGATCCGTGCCCATGCGGCTCCGGCAAGAAATACAAGAAGTGCCACGGAGCGGGAACAGCGGCGTAACACCAGCAGTTAGCAACTAGCAGTTGGCAATTAGCGTTTGTGATGTGGGGTAGAGAGCGTTGTGGGTTACCGACGTGGCCGTGGTTCTTTTCACAAAAATCAATTGCCATAAAAGCAAACAGCAATTAGCCATTTGAGAGCGGCGACCGCGACTCAAAGACTAATTGCTATTTGCCAAGGGTTAATTGCTTGACTTATCGGTTCCCGCGATCTCCACCGCCGCCACGAGGACCACGATCGCCGCCACCTCTGGGACCACGGCCACCGCCTCTGCGATGCCGGCCGCCGCCACGGCCTCCACGATCCCCGCCACCGCCGTGCGGACGATCGCCGCGAGGACGATCAGGCCTTTGTCCCGCTGCTACCGTCTCGCGGTTTGCGTCTTCTCGATTGAAGTTGGGTTCGCTCTCGTCGTCAGAGAAATCGCCTCCGCCTTCAAAAGTGATGGTTTCTTCACCTTCGCCGCGCGGCTGTGCAGGAGGACGTTCCCTGCCTTCACCGCCGGAACCCTCACCTGAAGGCCCGCCTTCACCTTCTCCGCCTTGCGGCGCCATTTTTGCGCGCTGCTCACGCAGAATCGCCTTCCGGCTCAGCTTAATTCTGTTTCCTTCAATCCCCAGGACTTTCACCAGTACCTGGTCGCCTTCCTTGAGTTCGTCTTTCACTTCTTTCACGCGATGTTCAGCAATTTCGCTGATGTGCAGCAGTCCATCGGTTCCCGGAATGATTTCGACGAACGCGCCAAACTCGGCCAGCCGCACCACTTTGCCCAGGTACGTCTTGCCGACTTCCGGCACCGCGGTCAAGTCGTTAATGCGTTGAATCGCGCGCTGCGCTGAAGGCCCGTCATTCGACGCGACATTTACTTTGCCGCTATCGTCAACGTCAATCTTCACGCCCGTTTCTTCAATAATGCTGCGGATCATCTTTCCGCCCGGCCCAATCAGGTCGCGAATCTTGTCCACAGGAATCTGCAGCGTGTAAATGCGCGGCGCGAACGCAGAAATATTTTCGCGTCCACCGGTAATCGTGCCTTCCATCTTGTCCAGGATGTACAAGCGCCCGCGCCGTGCCTGCTCCATTGCTTCATGCATGATCTTGGACGTAATGCCCATCACCTTGATGTCCATCTGCAACGCGGTAATTCCCTTCCGCGTTCCGGCAACTTTGAAATCCATATCGCCGTAATGGTCTTCTGCGCCGGCAATGTCCGTGAGGATGGCGTAGGAGTCTTCTTCTTTCACCAATCCCATAGCCACGCCCGCCACAGCCGACGAAAGCGGAACTCCAGCATCCATCAATGAGAGTGACGCGCCGCAAACCGTCGCCATCGATGACGATCCGTTTGATTCCAGGATGTCTGAAACCACGCGCATGGTGTAAGGCCAGTTCTCGACGTCAGGCAGCACGGCTGTTATCGCGCGTTCCGCCAGCGCTCCGTGTCCCACTTCTCGACGGCCAACGCCGGTCATGCGGCCCACTTCGCCCACTGAGAATGGGGGGAAGTTGTAGTGCAGCATAAAGCGCTTCTTGGTCTCGCCTTCAAAGCGCTCGATCCGCTGTGCGTCGTCCGGCGTGCCCAGCGTGGTAGTAACCAGCGCCTGGGTTTCGCCGCGGGTAAACACGGCTGAACCGTGTGTGCGTGGCAGCACGCCAACTTCAATCCATATATCGCGGATCTGGTCAAACGCGCGTGCATCAGGCCGCTTGCGGTCTTTAGTGACCTGCTCGCGGAAGATGCGCTCGCGCATCGCTTCATAATATTTTGAAAGCTTTGCGGCTGCGTCTTTATCGTCTTCCGGCAGCTCGGCTTTCAGCGCCTTCTTGATCTCGCGAACTTTCTCATAGCTCTCATGCTTCGGATGCTTCTTCGTATCCAGAGCATCGGTCAGATCTTTGCCAACTTTTTTCATCAGCTGGTCGTAATACGCCTGATCAAATTCGGGCGCGGTCACTTCCAGCTTCTTCTTGCCGTTCTTGGCGGCCAGATCGGTCAGCGCGGCGCAGATTTTCTTGATCTGCTCATGCGCAAATTCAATGGCGTTCAGCACCTGCTCTTCAGAAACTTCCTTCGCTCCCGACTCCACCATCACAATGCCTTCAGCCGTGCCCACCACCATAATGTTGAGCAGGCTGTCGCGCATTTCTTCGTAGGTCGGATTCACGATCATCTGGTCATTGACCAGGCCAATGCGCACCGCGCCCACCGGCCCGTGGAACGGGATCTCAGAAAGAGTCAGCGCCGCGGAAGCCGCGTTAATGGCCAGCACGTCAGGATCGTTTTCGGTATCGGCGGAAAGCACCAGGGCGATGACCTGGGTCTCATTGCGGAAGCCTTCCGGGAACAGCGGGCGGATGGGACGGTCAATCTGGCGGGCGGTCAGGATCTCGCGTTCCTGCGGACGGCCTTCGCGCTTGATAAAGCCGCCGGGGATGCGTCCTCCGGCATAGGTGTATTCGCGATAATCAACGGTGAGGGGGAAGAAATCTATGCCTTCGCGGGGGTCGGGCGAGGCGCATGCGGTGCCTAGTACAACGTTATCTCCCTGGCGCACAATGGCTGAGCCCTGCGCCTGTTTTGCTAAATGCCCCGTTTCAATCTGGAGGGTTTTGCCGCCTGCAAGTTCAACAGTGGCTGTCTGCTTCATCAGTTCCTCTTTTCCAGGAGGACCAGCAGTCTGAATTCAAAAGAGAGCAATCTGAGCTCGCGACAGAGGAGGATACACGTCTCCCGCCGGCGCTAGACGACCGTTTTTCCGTTCGATCTCGATCGATTATTTACGGATGCCAAGTTTCTGGATGACGTCTTTATAACGCTCAGTATCGTACGTTTTCAGATAGTCCAGCAGGCGGCGGCGCTTGCTGACCATCATCAAGAGACCTCGCCGGGAGGCATGGTCCTTTTTGTGGTTCTTGAAGTGCTCCGTCAGCTCGCCGATACGCTCACTGAGAATGGCAATCTGGACTTCCGGGCTGCCCGTATCAGATTGATGCGTACGGAAGCGGTTGATGACGTCGGCCTTGCGCTCTCTCGCTAACACTGAATTC
>DASSXL010000197.1:0-26473 GCA_035703825.1 Candidatus Angelobacter sp. | reverse complement strand
TAAAGGCAAAGTGAAGCCGGTGAACCAGCAGCGCACTATCCATGCATTTCTCCCTATCAATCGTATTCCTATGCTTTCTGAAGTGCCAACTGCGCTTGCGCACTTTGCTTCATTGCTAGTCACAAGAATTTACCCATCATTCCGGCTTCACTCGCCATCGCGGCACCGTGGTTTACCGTTGCAGGCACAATCCGGCAACAGCGGCGGCAAGGATCAGAAGAGGCTCGGGGACCTTCCATTTGAAGAGCAGCACGACCGACGCCAGCATGATGAGCGTGGTCGGGATGTCGATGATCGATCTACGGGCAAGCACAATAATGGCCCCCGCGATTGCTCCGGTGGCAGCCGCCGTTACTCCCTGAACAAAGGCGCGCAACTGCGGGTTGCCGGCAAATTTCTTGTAGAAGGGGCCTGCAACCACCACCACCAGATAGACCGGAACAAACACGCCCAGGGCCGCCGCAACAGCCCCGCTGATGCCGTTGACAAGATAGCCAATAAATCCCACGGTAATCACAACCGGGCCTGGCGTGATCATCGCCACGGCAACGGCATCGATAAACTGCTGCTCGGTGAGCCAGTGACGCTCCAGCACAACGCCGCCATGGAGAAAGGGCACAATCGCCAGCCCGCTGCCAAACACAAAGAGGCTCGATTTGGTGAAGAAGAACAGGACCTGGAGAAACAAAGATGGCTGAGCGGCCAGTCCACCGCCGGCCAGCAGAATGCAACTCGATTTGATTGTCGAAAGCTTTGGCCGGGCTTTCACCACCAGTGACAGCAAACCTCCGGCCAGGAACAGCCAGACGATTTCACGCTGCGTGATAGCGGTTGAGGCCATCAAGACAACAAAGATGCACCACAACAGCTTGTCTTTGCCCACGGCGGTCTTGACCAGTTTGAAGGCCGAGCGCGCGATGATGGCGATCACCGCCGCGCCCACTCCATAAAATGCGGCCTGCATCCATCGAAGCCCGCCAAATTTCACGTAGACAAACGAGAGCGCCAGCACCATCAGGAATGAAGGAGCAATGAATGCCAATCCAACCAGAGTAGCCCCAAGCGTTCCGCCCCGCAGCAGCCCCAGATACATTGCCAACTGCGCAGCCAGAGGGCCAGGCGCAAGTTGCGAGAGCGCGAGCCCGTCAAGGTACTCCTGCCTGGTGAACCAACGCTTCTTCTCCACCAGATCGCGTTGCATGTAGCCGGCCAGGGCAATAGGCCCGCCGAATCCCCAGGTTCCCAGCCGCAGAAAGTACCAGACAAGCTGAGGCAAAACTCTTTCCGGCGGGATTGGCTCGGTCTGCTGTTCAGTGGCTGCCAGTTGGCTCATAAACGATCATCCGTGCCACAGGTTTCCCGTTCTCTTCCTGCTCGGGAGCGTAAACGCGGTGGGTTCGCTCGTCCACGGCCAGACTGTGGACCTTGTGCTGGACGGGAAAGTCTTCCAGCTTGCGGAAGTGGTCAGGATCATCTTCCTGAAATACCGAAATCGCGCCGCTGTAGCAGGCCACATAAATGCGCTTGAGGCCGGGGTCGTATTTGATAACGTCGCCGCCGTCGGCTATGGGAAGGGTAGTGACTACACGGTGCTTCTCCAGGTCGATGACCGCCATCAGGTTGTTGTCTTCACAAACCAGAAACGCGCGGCGATGCTCGGCATCAAGCGCCATGCCGTGATTGCCTTTGCAGGGATGGACTTCGTAAGCGGGCGGTTTTACTTTGTCGGTAGCCGGATCTATCACCGTCATGATGTCGAGTTCCTGAAGATTGACGTAGATGAGCTTTGCAACGGGATCGTACTGGGGCATGCCGGTTTCGCTTTTGAAGTTCAACGTGTTGATGATTTTGTCAGCCTGAACGTCCACCACAATTTCAGTCCTAGCACCCTCATCGGACACGTACAGCTTGTGGAATGGCGGAGCGTAGGCGCTGCCATCAGGCTTCTGCTGAGCGGGCAGCTTGGCGATGACCTTGCCCTGGCGCAAATCAATCACGCCGATCTTCTTTTCTTGCCAGTCTGACGTGTAAACCTTCTTGAGTTCCGGAACATACTCCACGCCTTCAACGCCCGGCACGTCCGGAATGGTCATCGCCACTTGGTTGGTCTTCAGGTCGATCACGTAAAGCAGTCCTGCGCCAAGGTGGGCGGAAAGAAGATAGCCATCGTCATAATCGATGGTGAGATAGTCAAAGCGTTTGCCCGGTGGCCCGGGCAAGTCGATGGTTGCGACCTGCTTGAGGGTCGGGCCGCTTGCGGATGCTGCCGCGGCGCGGTGGAAATGCATGGCGCCGATCAACGTGAGTCCTGCCAGAGCCAGCAGAATCGCAACAGAAACTGTTCGCTTCATCGATTGGTCCTCCACCGCATTCTTGGCGAAGCTTTCATTTCTTGGCCGAATTGGTCTGGTCCAGGGCTGCCCGCAGTCCTTTGGCCAGTTTCAGTGCATCATCATTGGCCCAGAAATGCATGAAGAACAAGCGCGGCTGTTCTTCCAGCATGTGGCTGTGCAGCGCTGTCACGGCAATGCCATTTTCCCGCAGCGCCTTGATCACTGGATTCACTTCCTTGCCCAGCAAAACAAAATCTCCCGTGATTGCCGCCTTGCCTCCGCCCGTCGGCTGAAAGTTGAGCGCGGTGGCCACGCCCATGGAGTTGGGAATAGTCATTCCGCCTTCTGTAACGTGCTCGGCGCGCGGCACACCGACCTGATAAATCCCGCCATTGTTTTTGCCGCTGTGGCCCAGGATCTGGTCGATCTGTTTGGTATCGATGTCTAGCTCCGGCGGCACGGCTGCCGGGCCGGCCTCTGGCGTCTTGGTTTTTGCAATCGCAGAGTGAATGGCCTTGCCCAGGCTGGCCGCGTTACCCATGCCATGGATGTGCATATACATCACGCGCGGCGACTCGCCGATCAAATGATTGTGCAGGGCCGTAATCTCGATCCCGCCGGACTGCAATTCTTGCATTACCGGCGCAACTTCATCCTCAAGAAGGACCAGGTCTCCCATGACCACAGCGTTGCCGCTCGACGTGGGCTTGAATGCCACCCATGATCCCAGCGCCAGGCCGGCCTTGATCTGTACTCCGTTCAACGTGACGTTCAAATCCTTGCGCGGCAGCGCGTATTTGTGTGTGCCATCGGGCTGGTCCTGGCCCGCGCGGCCCATGGTGGCGTCTGCGTCTTTCCAATCCACTGTTGCAGGGGCCTTTACCGACTTTGCTTGCTGGGCCCATGCTGGTGTGACTACTAGAAGAACAACGAGAAAAAATTGCCGGAACTTTACTGACATAACAACCCCTTTCTGTTTTTGTGCCGATCTTCTTTTCTGCCGAGCTTCTTTCCTGCGGATCTTCGAGCCACCTATACCTGCCGAACTCCAACTAATCTTAGTCTTTGCCGGCTGTCTTGGCATACTGCAGCAATGCGTCATAGATTGCGAAGCCGTAGCGGAGCCGGTCGCTATCTGGAACTTCCATTGCAGCAAAGCCTTCGGCGATGGCGCGCAGTCCCAGCCCTTCAGCCGCGACCTGCTCCTGACCTTTGATGTCGGCTGCGCGAACGATTAGCGCCAGCCGCCCCAGCCCGGGCGCGCTGAGCTGGTAGTCTTCAATAATCGCTTCAAAAGTGCAGCGCTCGCCGCGATGGTTGAGCTTGATCTGCGGCAGACGCGGCGCGTCGAAGGGAATGGCCCCCTTTTTCTCTGCTTCCAGCAACTCGTCTTCGGCCACGAAAAGAAACTTCGCGTCCGGGTCCACAAACTTCTTGATCAGCCACGGACAAGCTACCCGGTCAACTTTTATGTTCTTGCGTGTGACCCATTCCATATCTCACCTCTTGCATAGTCTGAGTCTACGAGCGAGCTTGCCATCGATCAAATGATCAACGAGCAATGATGGCCGATGGGATGAACGCAGTCATTTGGCCAGGCCGCTGAGCATCAGGATTCCCAGCGTAAGAATAAGCAGCGACACGAGCCGGCGGAACCAGATTTCCGGAATGCGCGCCAGGATACTCCCACCAAGCAAGGTGCCGATTACGACGCCCGCCGCCATGATTGCGATCCATGTGGCGAGCCGTTGGACAGTTTCAGGGCTGGTAACGAAATAGACCGGCATGCGCGCACCGTCTACGATCAAAGCGATCGCCGTTGCGGTGGCGACAAAAGCCCTGGCGTCGAGGTTAAAACCCAGCATGGCCGCTGAGCGGATACCGCCCTGGTTTCCCACCAGACCACCCAGCAGCCCGGAGATCGCTCCGCCGAGCCAGGCGATTCTCCTGCCGAAGCGTATCTTTCGTGAGAGTCCGGTCAGGCCGCTCAGTCCGGCAAACACCAGCAGTCCGCCCAGAAGATAAGCCAACACCGGGCTGCCAAAGCGCGAGCCCAGCAGCGCGCCCAGTAATCCTCCGCCGGCGCTGGCAACGCCAAAGTTTTTGAGCAAATGGAAGTCTACCTTGTGCCGCAGGTCCCAGAAGCGGATGGCCGTCGCTAGAAGATGAGGGATGGAGACCGCGACAACGGCTTGCTTCATCCCGACGCCCAGCGCCAGCAAGGGCGTAAGAATGCTGCCGATGCCAAAGCCCGACAGGGCGGCAATCGCGCCGGCTAAAATCGCCGCAGAAAAGAGCAAGACGGCGGTCATTTTGCCGGCGGGAGTGAGGGCGTGAACTGGGCAATATCGTAGATGCCAAATTGCTTTTCCAGTTCGGTCACCTGGTCCACCGCCATATCAAAGCCGTCGCCGCCAAAGGTCTTGCGCTCAATCGTCTCGAATTGCTCGCCCATGGCGTCATACTCATGTTTGCTCACCACCTTGTGCAGCGCCGGAAAGAGCACGGTATCTTCACGGGCTTCATGCGGGCGATACATGCGGTTAAACGCCGCCAGCAACGTGCGCAGCGTTTCTGTGTCACCGCTTTTTGCTGAAGCCAGAATTCCTTCCGTCACGCGCCGCCCGATGGCATGCTGTGCGCGCAGGTTCGTAGTCAACTCAATGAGCTTGCCTGACTGCTCAAAGCGCGGGAAGATGTGGTCCTCTTCCAGCTTCTCGTGGTAATCCTCAATAAAGCTCTTGATGATCCCCGCGGACTTGGTAAGCACCGCCGGATCAAACTTTTCCCTGGCCTGAAGGCGGCGAATGGCTTCGTCATAGATCAGCAACACGCGGTTCAACACGCCATGCTCGCGCATGAGGTCTTCATTCGTGGAAACGTCTTCCTCAGCTTCTTCTTTTTTCTTCGCAACTTTCTTGGGGGTCTTTTGTGCTGCCATCGTAGAGAACGGCACGATCAGGGTGGAACCGGCTACAGTTGATGTTCCAATCAGAAAATCACGGCGTGATGTCTTCATGTCGGGTTCCTCAATGTAAATGCGCTTCGCCTTTGGGGCGCACTCGTATAAAGAATATAGCTCCAGCGGGACGCTGGCCGTAAAGTGTTGTTAGAAATTCGGGTTTGTCGTACAAAGTCACCTGGCCGCCCAGCGCGGTGGAGAGGCCGGGAATCAGCGGGAAGTCGCGATCATATCCCACGGTATAAGCCTGGATGCGGGCGAGCAGTGCTTCATCGAAGCCGGGAGGCTCCGGCTGCTTGCCCAGCAGCAACTCGCTGGTGCGGTCGACGTTCTCGATCCGTCCCCAGACGCGGTTTCGTTCGGCAAATTGCAAAGTGGATTCGGCCAGATAGCCGTTAAAGACCTGCCCGGACTGAAGGACGCGGTTCCGTCCCCACAGCAGCGTTGAAGCCCAGCTCCCGCTCGCCATCGGCCGGTTGTAACTGACTGAGGCCGTCATGCGCTGGACGTCTTCTGCGGCGCGCAACTCTTCTGGACTGGTCAGATGCGCGAAGGAGTATTGCGCGCTCCAGTTCTGGGCCGGTTGAATAGTCACTCGCGTGGACCATGAATCAATGGCGCCCGAGTTAATGTCCCAGCGAAATTCGTCGGGCTCGCGGCCGTGAAAGCCGGAGAACTCGATGCGGGCTTTCTTATAAGTCAATCCGCCGGTTACAACATCGTTGGCGATGTGGGTGGAATCCTGCAGATGGTGGCCCAACGATGCCACAGGATTCTCCGCCGCTGAAGTGCGATGCGCGTAAGCGCTTGGCCCCATGGCGGGATCGCCCACAGGCGCGGCATAGAAGGAAAGCAGGCCGTTTTCTCCCAAACGCAAATCGTACAGGGCGGCCAGCTCCATGATGAAGTCGTGCGGATGTTGCCCGTCATTGATCGGCTTTCCGAAAGCCGTCTCTCCCTGCTGAAACAGCAGCGGATAAAAGCGTTGTGTCACGGTGGCCGGTTCAAGGCTGAGCATGGTGCGGAATGTAAGCTCGCCCCGGCCGAGCTGGCGCTGTGCCATGGGCATAAACCAGTTGGTGGAAAAAACTTTATCATAGCCGCGTGGGCCGCTTTGCTGCAGCGCGCTCAGGAACGCCGTGCCGTGAAACATCAGCATCCACTTGCCCCGCTCGCGCATGATCATTGGCTCCGCAGTGGAGTTTGGCTGTGCTGAAGTGCCTGCGGTTGCGTGATGCAGGATTTCATCGATAAGCGTCACTGGCTGATGGTGAGCCGATTCGTGTTGCATGCCTGGCATGTCAGACATGGTCTCAGCAGGTTGCGATGAAGGTGTTTGATTGCTGCCGTGCTGGTGCTGCGCGGGTTGCGATTCCTGTGCCGCTGCGGTCGCGGCAAGGTTTATAACACAGAAAAGAATTAAAACAGATAGAACTGACGCTTTCATGGATACCCTGCGTATTCTTATTTGAGTGCTGCGTTCAAGCAGACAACTGCGTTTTACCTGATACGAATTCAGTAAGAGATTTGCGGCGATCTGGGAATCAGATGCGAAGAGCGAACGGCACAGGTGGGCCGCAGGAAGGGCCGGGAGGCGCAGCAAAAGGACCGCTCAGAGGGGCCAAGTCGAAGGCGGGAACATGATGCATCCGCGAGATCACGGAGATCGCGGTCGTAGTGGGAGCACTCAAGAGTGCAGCAGGAGAATGCTCTCCGCCGCAACAGACGTGGCCCTGGTCTGGCGCACTTGGCGTGGCTGGTGGGACCTCATGGCAGCCTGAGCCGGCAGGCTCGGCAGCTTCCATATGCGCTACTGAAGCGGCGCTGATCGTGCAGGAAAACTGCGACAAGAGCGCTGTCACTGCCGTAAACACGGCAACTCTCGCGGTGAATTGGACCATCGAACGAATGCCCATGTGCGGTTCTCACAACCAGCGTAACCATCTCAATTCTACCGTACAATCCCGCTTCAGGCAGGCGGCAGAGTGTTCTAATCCACCGCCCGCGAAACGTATACTTGTGGGCGCTTGCAGGAGGTTGCCAGTGTCCGCCCGAAAATCCGCCACGCTCACCGCGTTCTTGCTGATGTCTATCTGTCCGCTCGCCAACGTAGCCGCCCAGGAATCACAACCGGCAAACTCTACGCAGGCCCCGCTCACGCTCACCCTGCAGGACGCGCTGGCGCGTGCGCGCAGCAACAGCGTGCAGTTCCAGGCCGCCCTTACTGACCAGGGAATTGCGCATGAGGACAAGGTCCAGGCGCGCGCGGGATTGCTGCCCAGCGTCAATTTCAACAACGAATTCATTTATACCGAGCCCAATGGCACCTCTTCAGGCGTCTTTGTGGCCAACAACTCGGTGCATGAGTACCTCAGCCAGGGAAACATTCATCAGGTGGTTGGATACACCAATTATGCCGACTATCGCCGTGCACGAGCGCTGGAGGCGGTGGCGCGGGCCAAGGCCGAGGTCGCCAAGCGCGGGCTGGTGGTTGCCGTGGTGCAGGGCTACTACGGGCTGATCGCGGCGCAGCGCAAGTATGCCAACGTGCAACAGGCCGCGGCGGAAGCGCAACAGTTTCTCAGTCTCAGCCAGAAGCTGGAAAACGGCGGAGAAGTGGCGCACGCGGACGTGATCAAAGCGCAGATCCAGTCAAACGATCGGCAACGCGACCTGCGCGAAGCCCGGCTCGCCATGGACAAGAGCCGCCTAGACCTGGCCGTGCTGCTGTTTCCCGACTTCAACCTGAACTTTACCCTGGTTGACGATGCCCAGCTTGCGCCGCCGCTAATCAGTTTTGAAGATTTCATGAAGGCGGCTCAGAGCCGGAACCCGGATGTTCGCGCCTCGACCGCCGGCTTTCAGGCGGCAAAGTTTGAAGTGGCGTCCGCGCAGAGCGCGTATTTTCCCACGCTCACGCTCGACTATTTCTATGGTATCGATGCGCCACACTTTTCCGCGCGCGAACCCGATGGAACCCGCAACCTTGGCTATGCCGTGACGGCCACGCTGAACATTCCCATATGGAACTGGGGCGCGACGCACAGCAAGGTGGTGCAGGCCGGCCTAAAGCGCAAGCAGGCGCAGCGCGAACTGACGCTGGCTCAGCGCAAACTTCAGGCGGACATGCGGGAGCTGTATGCCGAAGCAGAAGCTGCCCGCGCCGAGATGGAGCTGCTGAAAAGCTCTGCCGACTTGGCAGCGGAAAGTTTGCGGTTGACCATTTTGCGTTACCAGGGCGGGGAATCGACCGTGCTGGAAGTGGTGGACGCGCAGAACACTCTCACGCAGGCGCGCAACGCCTTCAGCGATGGCGAAGTCCGCGCGCGTACGGCCGTAGCGAACCTGCAAACGCTAACAGGTACAATGTGAGTGTCAGGCTCTATGAACAATAAGCGTAATGCCTGCCGCGTGCGAGCGCTCGTGGCCCTGGCGATGGCTGTTTGCCTGGGCGCCGCGGGCTGCGGCAAAGGCGAAAAAAAAGAAGCTCCGGAAGTAAGCGTCCAGGCCGCTCCAGCCGCCACGGCGGACATATCGCGCGTGGTGAATACAGACGCCATCATCTTTCCGATCGCCCAGTCTGCCATTACTCCAAAGATCAATGCTCCAGTAAAGAAGTTCTACGTGGTGCGGGGACAGAAGGTGCGCCAGGGGCAGCTGCTGGCAACACTCGAAAACCGCGATCTTTCCGCCGCCGCGCTCGACAACAAAGGCGCTTACGAACAGGCCGAGGCCGCTTACAGCACCAGCATTGGCGCGACCCTGCCTGAAGAAAACGCCAAAGCCGAGCTTGACGTGCAGACGGCGCAGCAGGAACTGGACGCGCAGCAGAAGCTTTACGACAGCCGGGAGGACCTCTTTAAGCAAGGCGCGCTGCCACGCAAAGATCTTGATGCCGCCGCCGTGTCGCTGGCCCAGGCCAAAAGCGCTTATAACATCGCCAAGAAACACCTGGACGGATTGAATGCCGTGGGCAAGCAGGGCGCCATCAAGACGGCCACCGGGCAACTCACGTCGGCCAAAGGAAAGCTGCTCAACTCTGAGGCGCAGCTCAGCTATTCTGAAGTGCGCAGCCCCATTGCAGGTTTTATCACTGACCGTCCTCTCTATCCTGGGGAGATGGCGTCAACTTCCGCGCCGCTTCTTACCGTCATGGACATCTCACAGGTGATTGCAAAAGCGCATATTCCGCAGAGCGACGCGCTTCAACTCCACAAGGGCGATGCCTCGACCATCTCGCTTGCCGGACTGGAGAAGCCGATAAACGGAAAAGTGTCTCTCATCAGCCCTGCGCTCGATCCCAACAGCACGACGGTGGAAGTCTGGGTGCAGGCGCCAAATGCGGACCAACTATTGCGTCCGGGCACTACCGCCCAGATCGCCATAACGGCGCAGACCGTCAAAGACGCATTAGTGGTCCCTGCCGCAGCGCTGCTCAACGCCAAAGGTGATGCCGCGCAGGTGATGGTCGTCGATTCACAAAACCAGGCCAGCGCCCGCGACGTGAAGACCGGCATCCAGAGTGGGCAGCAGGTCCAGATACTCTCAGGTCTCAAGCCGGGCGAAGTGGTGGTGACCGAAGGCGCTTACGGCCTGCCCGACAAGACCAAGGTCAAAATAGAAAAGCCGGACACCGAAGCCGCCGCCGGTGAAGGCGCGAAGGACAAAGACGACGACGCCAAGCCAGACACCGCCAATGCGGCCAAGCCTGACGCGGCCAAGGGCGGGAAGGCCAGTGGCGATAAGGCCAGTGGCGATAAGGCCAAGCCCTTTGCGGGCGCTGGCGAGAAGAACAAGGCATCTAAGGACAATGGCAAGAAGCCGGGCGGCACAAAGGACTAGGCTTGATGGCGGATGAACCCAAGGTCACGAACCATGTCGAGGTTAAGGCCGCTGCGCCCCGCCGCCACTGGCTCGCGCAAAATTCCAGGACCGTCATCTTTCTGATCATTGTGGTCGCGCTGGTGGGCGGCTACCAGGCTTTCAACATTCCCATAGCGGTTTTTCCCTCAACAGATTTTCCCCGCATCGTGATTGGCATCGATAACGGCGTAATGCCAATCGACCAAATGATGGTCACCATCACGCGCCCGGTGGAGCAGGCTGTGAACAGCGTGCAAGGCCTGGAGATGGTGCGCTCCATTACCAGCCGCGGCTCGGCGGAAGTCGACTTGTTCTTTAACTGGCAGGTGGACATGTTCAAAACGCTGCAACTCGTGGATGCGGCGCTGGCCAAGATATCGTCCGAGCTGCCGCCTACGGCAAAAATCGAAAGCCACCGGCTCACTTTCGCATCGTTCCCCATCCTGGGTTACAGCCTGACTTCCGATTCGGTGCCGCAAAACCGCCTGTGGGAGATGGCCACCTATGACATTGCGCCGCGCCTGAACCGCATGTCGGGCGTGGCTACAGTCATTGTGCAGGGCGGGCAGGAGCCTGAATTCCAGATTACGCCCAGCCCAGCTAGATTGTTGGCTACGTCTGTGACCGTCACGGACATTCTGAACGCCGTCAAAGCCACAAATCTCGTGGATTCTCCAGGATTGTTTGAGCGCAACCATCAGCTTGTTCTGGGTTTGGTAAGCGGACAGGCCCGCAGCGCGGATGATCTGGCGAATACGGTGATCAAGAACACGCCCGCGGGGCTTCCGGTGCGCATCGGCGACGTGGCCACGGTGCAGCAATCGGTCAAGCCGATTTACACCATTGTCCGGGCCGATGGTAAGCCCGCCGTGCTGCTGAACATCAATCGCCAGCCGGACAGCAATACGGTTGCGGTAGCGAATGAAGTGCACGACGAGGTCGCGCGCATCCGCAGTACGCTGCCTCCGGGAATCCGCCTGACGCCTTTTTATGATCAGTCCGGCATTGTGAGGGACTCCATCAGCAGTGTTCGCGACGCCATCCTAGTGGGCCTGATTCTTTCCGCCATTGTGCTGGTGGTGTTTCTGCGCGATTGGGGCAGTTCGATTGTGGCTGGCCTGGTGATCCCGGTCACGATTTTTGTCACCTTCGTGGTGCTCAAGCTGCTGGGCCAGAGCTTTAACCTGATGACGCTGGGCGGCCTTGCTGCCGCGGTTGGCCTGGTGATTGACGACGCGATTGTGGTGGTGGAAAACATTGTGCTGCATCGCGACGCGGGCGAAAGCAAGATTGAAGCCATGCAGAGCGCGCTTTCTGAGATCACCGTCCCGCTGGTGGGCTCAACGCTGACGCCCATTGTTGTGTTCCTGCCGCTGATCTCCATGACGGGCGTGAATGGCACGTTTTTCCGCGCGCTGGCCGTGACCATGTGCGCCGCTCTTCTCACATCGCTGATTCTTGCCCTCACCTGGACACCGACGCTGAGCCTGTTCCTGCTCCGCCGCAAGGGCGCGGTTGAGTCGCAGCCTGCCGAAAATGGAGATGTGGACCAGGAGATTCGCAAACTTATGGCCGCCGAAGAGTCTTCAATGAAAGGCTTCTTCGGGCGCATCATCGAGTTCTATGAGCGCTGGCTGCGCCGCGCGCTGGAGCATCCGCGGACGCTACTCGCGGGCGCTCTCGTGCTTATTGTGGTTTCGTTCGGATGCTTCTATTTCCTGGGCTCTGACCTGCTTCCTGAGATGGACGAAGGCGGCTTCATCCTAGATTATTTAACTCCGCCCGGCAGTTCGCTGCAGGAAACCGATCGCATCGTGTCACACCTGGAAAAGATGCTGAAAGAGACGCCTGAAGTTGAAAGCACCTCCCGACGCACCGGCTTGCAGCTTGGACTGGCCGCCGTGACTGAGGCCAACCGCGGCGATATCTCAGTGAAGTTGAAAGCGAACCGCAAGCGCGCCACCGACGACGTGATTGCCGATCTGCGTGCTCAAGTAAAGAAAGAAGAACCTGCGGTGGACCCGGATTTCCCCTTGCTGCTGCAGGACATGATCGGCGACCTTACGGGAGAGCCCGAGCCGGTGGTGATCAAACTGTTCTCAGAAGATCCAAAGCTGCTGGAAGAGCAGGCCCCGCGCGTGGCAGATGCAATCGGGAAGATCAAAGGCGTAGTCGATCTTAAGAATGGAATTGAGAACACCATGAGCGGGCCAGCGGCTGAGTTCCGCGTGAACACAACGGCGGCAGCCAAGGCCGGATTCACCGCGGAAGAAGTCTCCACCGATGCCACAGCGGTGCTGCAAGGGGTGACGGGCGCAAATCCCGTAATCGCCAACAACCGCGCTTACAACGTTCGCGTGCGTTTTCCGGAGCAGAACCGGAGTTCGCTGGAGGCCATAAGCAACACGCTGCTGGTAAGTTCCGCCGGCAGGACAGCAACGCTGGGTTCTCTGGCGCAGCTAAGCGAGCTTCCGGGACAGACCGAAATCAATCGCGAGAACCTGCAGCGCATGGTGGAGGTTACTGCGCGGCTGGAAAACATGAGCCTGGGCACAGGCGTGGAGAAAGTCCAGAAGGTTGTTGCGGGTTTGCATCTGCCATCCGGCATTCGCGTAACGTACGGCGGCAAGTACGCGCAGCAGCAAAAAGATTTTCATGACATGGCGGTGGTCCTGGTTCTGGCCATTGTGCTGGTGTTTACCGTGCTGTTGTTTGAGTTCCGCAACTTCTCCGCGCCGCTGGCCATTTTGAGTTCTGCCTTGCTCTCGATTTCAGGCGTCTTCATGGCATTGCTGATCACGGGCAAGACGGTGAATCTGGCATCGCTCATGGGGATGATCATGGTGATTGGTATAGTGGCCAAGAACGGCATTCTTTTGCTGGACGCGAACCAGAAATTCGCCCACGCCAATTTCGAACCGGAAGAGGCCATGGTCCAGGCCGGACGCCGCCGGTTGCGTCCCATCTTTATGACTGCGCTGGCGACCATGGCGGGCATGTTGCCGCTGGCGTTTGCGCTGGGCGCCGGTTCAGAGATGCTGCAACCGCTGGCCATCGCCGTAATTGGCGGAATTTTGGTTTCCATGGTGCTCTCTTTGATCGTTACACCGGCCGTATATTTCTATCTGGGAAAACATCGGGCCCGTGGCTGACCCTGTTTTCACCGCACCATAGCCCTGATTTGTCCTCTGTTATGCCGTACGCAATTGCCGTAACCGATTGCAGGTGTCTGACTCCAATAGATAAGGTCGCGGATTAACTCTTTCAGCGGCCGGGCGCAGATTAACCGATTTAATCTGCCAGACACGGGAATCTCATTGATTTCGCGGCAAAAATAAAGGTATAGTGCCCTTGTAACATGCGGCGTTTTTTATCCATTTCGGTTGTGGCGGCGCTGCTTTCCTCCATGCTTTCGCCTATGATGGCGGCGGCTTGTGCCGGGACAGGGAAGGCCGTGTCATGCCATGCAGTGGCCATGGCAGCAGACCACCATGATCGCCCGATGCACCAGCACCATCATCACGGCATGGCCGCGCCTGAATCGAAAACCGCACTGTCCGCGGCTGATGATGAGGCCAAGTGCCCAATGGATTGCTGCATGGCGGGACATCCGCGGAACGGCGCAGCGATTTCCGCAAACTCTTTTCTTCCCCCACTGGCAGTGAGCGACCGGGAAATTCACTTTGCCCCGGTTACGTTCACTATCGCCGGTTTTTCTTCCCATACTGATCGCGGCCCTCCCCGCGCTTAAAGCTCCAGCTCAAGGCAGAGAAATAGTATCCGGTCCAGTCCGTCTGCTGGTTGATGGGCTTTTGGCCTGTATTTCTCCGCCTCAAAGCTTTGCTTCAAGCGCACGCGGCTATTTTCCCGGCTTCAGTTCTCGCGCCCTGGCAGGCTCTTTCTGCCGCGGCAATGCCGGTTGTCGACCAAGTGAAGACGAAAAGGAACCTGACTTGTGGTTTCACGGGGAATCAAGATGTCAAAACGATCTCTAGCAATCATAACTTTGCTGGCGCTGTTTGCATGCTTGCCGGCATTCGGATCAGTCTTTGGGACGGTCAAGGCCATTGTGCACGATCCGCAACATCGTCCGGTGCAGGGCGCCCAAGTCGAGGTGCAGAGCCGTACCTCGGCATTCAAGACGGCGGGCGTCACGAACGAAGACGGAATCGCCACAATACAGAACGTTCCGGTCGGCGAGTATGACGTTGCCATCGCATCCCCGGGTTTCGCCGAGGTGCGGCAGCCGGTAACGGTTACTTCCGGCAACGTGCAGGAGCTGCATTTTGCGCTGGCATTAGCGCAGCGCCAGGAAACGGTGGAAGTTTCAGGAGCGCCGGAGACAGTGAACCCTTCGTCGCCAGTGCCGCAAGCGCTGGTCAACCGGAATGATATTGCACAGACGCCCGGCGCTGACCGCGCCAACTCCATGGCGATGATCACGGACTTTGTTCCCGGCGCGGCCATGGTCCACGATCAATTGCACGTGCGCGGCGGACATCAGTTGACGTGGGAGATTGACGGCGTGCCCGTTCCCAACACCAACATTGCCACCAATGTGGGGCCGCAGTTTGATCCTAAAGACGTCGATTATATGGAAGTGCAGCGCGGCAGCTTTTCGGCTGAATCCGGCGACCGCACGTACGGCGTGTTCAACGTGGTGACGCGGACCGGCTTTGAGCGGTCGCGCCAGGGCGAACTTGTCGCGAGCTATGGCAGCTTCAACTCCACTGACAACCAGTTGAGTTTTGGCGACCACAATGACCGCTCCGCATATTACGTAAGCCTGAGCGGAAACCGCACGGACCACGGTTTGGAAACGCCAACCACTGATAACCTGCACAACCAATCCAGCGGCGGCAGCGCGTTTACTTCGCTGATCCTGAACGCGTCGCCCAAGGACCAGCTTCGCTTTGTCGGCTCAGCGCGCAGTGATTTCTTCCAGGTGCCGAACGATGCCGACCTGCAAGCCGCCGGGGTGCGCGATCGCGAACGCGAGCAGGACATTTTTGGGAACCTTTCATGGATTCATACCTTCGGTCCTGGGGTGCTGCTCACCGTCGCGCCTTCGTATCACTTTAATCGGGCCGCGTTTGAGGGATTGGGCGCGCTGGACCAGCGGCTGGTCACCACGGACAATCGTGCTTCGTCTTATCTGGGAGGGCAGGCTTCAGTCAACATTGTGAAGGGGCGGCACAATGCCAGCGTGGGATTCTATGGCTTTGCGCAGCATGACAACACGCTTTTTGGGCTGACAGGGACCAACGATCTCGGCGACCCGGTGGACGCTCATCCGCCGCGGCAAAAAGTGAGCGGCGAACTGGACGCGCTCTGGATCCAGGACCAGTACAAAGCAACGTCGTGGCTGTCTTTGACGGCCGGCGTGCGCTTTACGCGTTTCTCCGGCCTGGTGACGGAGACGGCGGGCAGCCCGAGGCTGGGCGTGGCAATCCAGATTCCGCACCTGAACTGGATTCTGCGCGGCGCGTACAGCCGCTATTACCAGGCGCCGCCGCTCGATACTGTTTCCGCCGACGTGCTGAGCGTATCGCCGGACCAGGGCTTTCTCCCGCTGCGTGGCGAGCGCGACGAGCAACGCGATTTCGGCTTGACCATTCCAGTCCGTGGATGGGTGCTTGAGTTCGACCAGTTCCGCACTGGCGCGCACAACTTCTTTGATCACGACGCACTGGGGAACTCAAACCTGTTTATTCCGCTTACCATTGAAAGCGTCCGGATTGTGGGCTATGAAGCAACAGTGCGCTCGCCAAAGCTGTTCAAGAAGATCGATCTGCATCTGGCCTATTCCCATCAGTCAGTGGAAGGCTCGGGCGGCGTAACCGGCGGACTTACAGATTTTGCTCCGCCCGCGGAGGGCTTCTTTTTCCTTGACCATGACCAGCGGCAAACCCTCAGCACAGGATTTACGGCCGTGCTCCCGCATCGGAGCTGGCTTTCCGGCAACGTGAGCGCCGGCTCGGGTTTTCTGGATGGCGATGGCCCCGGTCATCTGCCTGCCTATGCGACGGTCGATTTGTCGGTGGGACACTCTTTTGGAGAGAACTGGTCAGCCAAGCTGACCGCGACCAACCTGGCCGACAACCGCTATTTCATCGACCACAGCAATAGCTTTGGGGGTTCGCACGTGAGCGATCCGCGAATGGTGAGCGTACAACTGCGGTATAGGTTTCACTACTAGCGGTGAGCGGTGGCCATGGCCGAAGGCGCGGTGATCGCCTTGCGGATATTTGCTTCCGGCGCTTTGTCATTGAACGCGATGGCGCCATCTTTCATCTGGATGCCAAGTTTTGCCCAAAGCTGGTCCAGGTCGACGGGGGCGGGCTTGTCGCGCATGGCCTGATAGAGATCGCGGAGCACGGTGGTGCCGGTGGCTTTGTCGCCCAGGGCCAGCGTTTTTTCAATGTCCCAATCTTCATTGATGTTGCCGCCGCCACGGTTGATGCCGCGCAACGCGTCGTCGAGCCCTTTGCTGTTCTTGGTGCGTTCATGAATGCGCACATCAGCCACCAGGCAGAACAAAGCGCCGCCCCAGTAGGTGCGTCCCCAGGTATGCGTGTTGTCCAGGCCCTGATCGCCCGGCTGCGGCTGGCCTTTGGGCATGTCGCGGACAAAAGTCTGCCAGACTTCCTTCACCGTCATACCGCCTTCGCGTGCCCGCGCCACCGGTTCAACATATGTGGAAATGCCTTCTTCAATCCAGTGCTGATCGTCTTCCATGGAGGGGAAAGCCAGATGGATCATTTCATGGACTAGCACCCAGTCTTCCTTGGTGGCGGCGATATCGGCATCGCGGCCAACGCTGATGAAGATCAGCCCTCCATCCCTGGCGTATGTGACTCCGTGGCGTATGCCCGAGCCGGAAATGCTGCGGATTTTCAGGGTGAGGTGAGGAACGGGGAAGTGACCGTAATAATCCGCGACGGTGGAAGCAGACGCCTTTACCCAGCCAAGCACTTCGGCGCGTGAGAGCTTCATCGGGCCATCTGGCAGGGTCACATCGATTGTGGCGCTGGAGACCTTGAGGATCGCGGTGTTATTACCACTCTCCTGGGCGAGGAAAGTGTTGAGTGGAAGCGCCAACAGCGCAGCCGCAATAATTCCGATAGTCAGTCTGAGACGGCGAAATCCCATGAATGCCAGAGTACCATCTACTCAGTTTGATGCAGCAGCGGCGGCAGCCGGGGAATGCTTCTTGCGATAGGCGAGAACCAGCGTATCGACGGAAAACTTTCCCGGGCCAAAGATCAAAATGAGCAATGACACCAGCAGAAACGGGAATGGATCCGCGCCAAAAAACTTTCCCGACTCTGAAAAGAACGAGGTGAACGCCTCCCGGTCAGCCGTGATATATGCCACGACCATGTTGATCAGTAGGGGCACGGCTATCAGCCGCGATGCCAGTCCAAGAATCAAGAGAATGCCGCCAATGGTTTCCAGAGAAGCGTTGAAGTAGGCGTTTAACGTGGGTGCCGGGATGCCGAGGTCAGTGAAGAAGCTGACGACTTTGTCGATATGGCCGAACTTGCCGATGCCGCTTTGGAGGAAGAGCCATCCCCAATAAACGCGAATCAGCAACAGAAAAGGTGATTGGAGACCATTGACGGCCTTGAGGAACCAGCGATAAACGAGATCGGCTTTCTGCACCAGGGCGCTCACGATTGAGACTCCTCTTCCGGCGGGCGGCAGAACCAGCCCAGTTGCGACCAGTTGGCGAACCAGTCATGCAGTTGCTCCATCACGCGCTCCAGTTTTCTCCCGGACCAGTTGACAGACGTTTCGATTGCCTGTGAGAGTGGCTGGCCCTGTTGCAAGGCGCGCAGCAGAGCAAAGCCTTCAGGCTTGAGCCGCTTAAAGTAGACGATATTTTCCTGACGATGGACGGCCAGGAAAACTTTTTTGCTCTTCGGCAGAGGAAGCTGCTTGAGCGGCACTGATTCGGAGTGGTCCATCATGACCACATTGCTGGAAATGTCGGTTTCCGGCTCTTCGGTTTCGCGCACCTTGAGCAGAAGTTCGTCCACGGGATAAGCCAGGTCAAGGAGTTGAAGATATGGCTGCAAATGGAAAACCGGGTCTTCGCCCAGGTTAGCCAGTTCAGCCTGCGTCAGGACAGGGAACTCGGCGGCGTCAAAAGCTTCAATGTCGGCCCACTCGAGCCTGACCATATCGAGCGCCATGCGCTCATTACCGGCGATAAACTCCGGATGTGCGCGCAGCCAGGTTTCAAGCCGCGAGCCGAGGTCGCGCAGCGTATATGACACTGAAGGCATCTCGGTAAGGTAGCCAAGAAGGACTTTGTCAAAGGCTTCCTGGCCGATCACGGCGCGCAAGCCGGGAAAGTCGTCGGCAAGAGATGAGAGCAGCCGGAACCAGTAGACGCGGTTGTAGATTTCCAGGCGCTCGACCGAGGTCAGCCGGTCATTGGGCTTTACGATTTGTTCCGCGATCTCTTTGGTCGACCGGCCATCCAGCGTTTGCTCGCGCATGCGCTCGTCTTCAGTAAGAGGCTGGCGCACCACGTCAAAGACCGCGCGCTGGAGCTGTTCCAAGTCCAGGTGGCCCCCATGCATGCGGCCCGGATTCACGTTGCCCGCGCTCATGACGCCACCGCCGAACTGGCCGGGATGTATTTCTTGGCCTTAAGCGCTTCCTTGTGGACTTCGTCAAACGATGGGATGTGATCGTCCCACTCCAGCAGGGTGGCCGTTGGCCCGGCCATTTCAATGGCTTTGGCGTAAAGCTGCCACACGGGATCAAGCACCGGATGATCGTGCGTGTCCAAAATGTATTTCTCGTAATTGGAGTGGCCGGCAATATGGATCTGGGCCACGCGCTCCGCAGGCACGCTGCGCAGATACTCGTAGGGATCGAAGCTATGATTGCGTGACGAAACGTAGATATTGTTGACGTCCAGCAGGATGCCGCAGTCAGCCTGCTCCACCACTTCATTGAGGAACTCCCACTCCGTCATCTCAGAAACGTGGTATTCAGCGTAACTGCTCACGTTTTCCACGGCGATGGGCACTTCCAGGAAGTCGCGGGCTTCGCGGACTTTTTGGGCCGTGCGCTTTGCGGCTTCAAAGGTGTAAGGCATCGGCAACAGGTCGTGGGAGTAGCGGCCGTCCACGCTGCCCCAGCAGAGATGATCAGTAAGCCAGGGCGTGTTGGTGCGGCGGACCAGTTTCTTCAGACGACGCAGGTGATCGCGGTTGAGCGGTTCCGCCGAGCCAAAATACATGGAAACGCCGTGTTGCACCACGCGATAGCGCTCCAGAATCTGGTCCAGGACCTGGAGCTGGCGGCCGCCTTCCACCATGTAGTTTTCAGAGATGATCTCAAACCAGTCGACGACCGGTTTCTTATCGAAAATATGATTGTAGTGAGGAATGCGCAGCCCGATTCCTACGCCGAAGTCTTTGTATCCGTTGAAGCGATTTGCGGGCATAAGCCTGTGATGATGAGAGCGGAGAACCTTGAAATATTTTGAAAATAGAGGACCAGCGGCCATCCACCGGTCCTCATCACGAACTGAGAGGACTCGGGGCTACTTCTTTTCGCCCTCTTTTTCCATGGGCTTGCCGTCTGTCCGGCACTCACCCTTGCCTTTGCAATCATTCTTTCCTTTGGTTGATCCGCAGCCGCCCTTGCCTTTGCAGGAGTTCTGGCCTTTACAGGCGTGCTTGTCTTTCTTTGACTTGGTGGCCTTTTTGCCGCTGGCGGCTGGTTTGTCTTTATCACCGCCGGTGTCCTGAGCCATAACGGTTTGACCAGCCATAAATCCTGTGAGGGCAGCGCCCATCAGGAGTAAACGCACAGATTTCGACATTTGTAGAATCTCCCTTCCTTTTTTTGAAATACATCTGTCAAGAGCCTCATTGGGCTGAATATAGCAGGGGCCCGTCAGTGGCTGTTCGACAAAGCGTCCTTTGAAATACGTACAACTGAAATACGTACAACGATACAAAACGGATTGGTTGGGTTCCGGGATTGAGCGGCGGAGCGTACCGCCGGTATAGGGTGAAATTTATACACACATCTCCAGGGACAAATATGCGAGGGAATACTAACATGGGGGCGCATGGGGAATGAAATACTTTTCACCTCGTCCCAGATGCCGGACTAGATACGGCTTTAGTTCTTGCGCTGTATCAGAAAGTGGGCCAGGTCCTTGAGCGTTTGGGCGCGCTGGGCGAACGAATCAAGGGCGCTGCAGCCGGAGGCAACCAGGGCGTCGGCCCGGCGGAGCGATTCGTCAATCCCAAACAGTGAGGGATAAGTAGCCTTTTCCGAGGCCGTGTCCTTGCCCGCGGTCTTGCCCAACTGCTCAGAAGATTGTGTGACATCGAGCACGTCATCCACGATTTGGAACGCCAGGCCAATGGCGCGGCCAAAATCGCGCAGGCGCTGTATCTCAGCGAGCGAGCCGCCCGCGTATATGCCTCCGCTTACCAGGCTGGCAGTGATGAGCGCGCCGGTTTTGGAGCGATGGATGTACTCGAGGGTCGCGGCATCGGCCGGCTGGCGCTCAGCTTCCAGGTCTTTCACCTGCCCGCCGATCATCCCATCCACGGTGCCGGTGCCGCGGGCAATCTCTTCAATGATCTTCACGCGCGCTTCCGCCGGACACTTCAGCCGCGCCAGCACCTCATAAGCCTGCGTTTGCAGCGCGTCTCCGGCCAGGATGGCAAGTGCTTCACCAAAGACCACGTGGCAGGTCGGCTTGCCGCGGCGCAGGTCGTCGTTATCGAGCGCCGGGAGATCGTCATGAATGAGCGAATATGTGTGCAGCATCTCCAGCGCGCTGCCCAACTCTTCCACGCCCTCCGGCAAGCGGCCGGCAATCATGCGCGCGGCCTCCATACACAGGACAGGGCGCAGGCGTTTTCCTCCGGCAAAAACGCTGTGCCGCATCGCCTGATGGATGGAGTCTGGCCGCACGGTGGCAGCAGGCAAAAGCCTTTCCAGCGATGCGTCAATGGTGCGCTGGCCTTGTTCCAGGATCTCTTTCAGCATGAATACTGAGTATAAAACATTAGATCGGGTGATCTGGAGATCTGGAGATCTGGAGATCGGGTGATCTGGTGATCGGGTGATCTGGAACCAAAGCTACATCAGCCATCGTGCGTTTTTCAATGTGCAGAGCGTTCAGAGGAGTGGAGAACAGAGCAGTCGAAATCGTGAGCAAGAGAGCCGCGGTCAAATCAAAAAAGGGAGCACCTTGTGGATGCTCCCTTTCTTGACGGAGGAGAGACAGACTATGTTTCAGGCCGCGTGAGCGTGAGAGAGAGGTTTGGTAAGGCTAGCCGCCAGCACAATGGCCCGCACATCAGAGGCGTAGCAGCAATCGGACGCGCCCGAGGCCAGCGCGTCGGCCCACATTTTTTCGTCCGCCAGCCGATGCGTGCAGACAACGGTGGTGGCGGCAAACTCCCGCTTGAGCTGCTGCACTTCACAAAGCGAGACCAGCTCAAGGTCGACAATCGCAACATCGGCGCGGTTTTTGGGGATGGATCGCCAAAGCTCGTCCACATTGCCGGCCAGATGCACCACACGGAAATGGTTATACAGCGACTTCGCCAGCATTTCCGCGGTTTTGCTGTTGCTTTGAGCTACAACTACACTTAGCGGTTTCATGACGACTTCCTCATTGGCTGGTGCGGAAATAATTGGCCGCTTCCGCTTGCTTCTGCAAAGCTGCGGAGTCCCGCAGGCTGTAAGGGGAACTATTTCTTGCCTGGCTGCTGGGCCCTTTCGTTGGCAGGTTCGTAGGGCTCAGGCTGTAGCTTTCCGTTTTGTCGCAGAAGGATTTCGACTTTGCCTTCAGCTTCCTCCAGTTCCTTGCGGCAGGAGGACGAAAGCTTGAGCCCTTCTTCAAAGAGTTTCAAAGCCTGTTCGAGCGGCACGTTGCCTTTTTCCAGCTCGTCCACGATTTCTTCCAGGCGTTGAAGTGAAACTTCAAAGTTGGGCACTGAGCCGAAACTCCATGCCTTCATTCTACCGCGACAATCAGGCGGCACTCTGAATATTTTTCCACAAAAGATATTTATTAATGAACGCTATTCAGTGTTATTCAAGCAGAGCCGCTCAGACCGGAAAGTGGCAGAGGGACCTCTTAGTTGTTTATTACTTAAGCTTTTGGATAGTTGCTGCAGACGGCAAAAATCTAAAGCTTGGGTTTAACTGCAGCCGCAGCATGCTTCAATCTCATGGATGCACATCGAGCGCTGGCTTCGATCACGATGGCCCATCTGAAAACCACCGCTCCTACCCGGCGTTCTACGCGAGCGCACGGGCGTAGCGATGATCGCCGAGCCGCAACTGCGCGCAGCTAACGGTGCGGCGCGATGGCGATCGTTCCACTGTCATCGCAGATGGCGGCCAACGGGGTTGCCAAAGTAACGTGGCGCAGTGCCAAAATGGGAAGCCAAAACCGGACGCGGATCAGGAGTCGTTGCTGTATGAATCGGATAAACCTTAATGTAGCGCTTTAACCAGCGGCCGTAGCCGACCCGATCCCATCCAGCACGTCGATAGCGGAGCTATAGCGTCCAAGCGGGGCCGCCACCTGCGCTCCCTGTACCAGGCCGCGGACCTGATGCAGCATTTCGCGCGCAATCAAAATGCCCTCAGCGCGGGCGGCTTCCGCGTTCGGCGCGCGCGCCATGCGGTCGATGATTGCGTCCGGCACGGAGACGCGCAGCTCATTCTTCATAAACTCAGCATTGCGCACGCTGGTAAGCGGCCAGATTCCCGCCAGGACCGGAATGCGGTGATGATCGACGCGCCGCAGGAACTGCTCCAGCAGCGCAACATCAAATACGGGCTGCGTCACGGCGAAATCGGCCCCGGCTTCGACTTTGTATTCAAAGCGTCGAACTTCCTCGTCGATATTTACGATGCCCGGGTTCGCTCCCACACCGATCATGAAGCGTGTGCCGGAACCAATCGGGTTGCCGCCGACGTCGAGCCCATGATTCAGGTTGCGGACGATGTTCACCAGGCCGATTGCATCCACGTCAAACACCGCGGTGGCATCAGGATAGTTGCCCAGCTTGGGCGGATCGCCGGTAATGCAGATCAGGTTGTGCAGTCCCGTGGTGTAAGCGCCCAGCAGCTCAGACTGCATGCTCAGCACGTTGCGATCGCGGCAGGTAAAGTGCAGTACGGTTTCAATCCCGGCCTGCTGCTGCACCAGAAGACACAGCGCCATGTTGCTCATGCGGGCGGAGGCGCGCGGGCTGTCTGGAATATTGATGGCGTCAATGCCGGCGGCTTTCAGAAACTTGGCGCCTTCCACTTCCTTGCGGAAGTCGATTCCTTTGGGCGGCACGATCTCCACCAGCGTTACGAACTCGCCTGCGGCCAGCTTTCTGCCCAGGTTGGAGCGCTGCGCCATGGGAGGCGGCGTGATGCTGGATTCGCGCTTGGCCTCAGTGATTACCCGAAAGCCTCCGGTCTTGCCTTTGGCATCAGCCATGCGCAAGGCGGAGTTCATGGCCTTGGTGTGTTCCGGCGTTGTGCCGCAGCAACCGCCCACCAGTGCCACTCCGGCGTTTACAAACTTGCGCGCATAGCTGGCCATATATTCCGGCGAGCACAGATAGATGTTGCGCCCTTCAATGCTGCGCGGGATTCCGGCGTTGGGTTGCGCGGCCAGCGGCTTGTCCGTAAGGCGGCGGATGCGTTCGATGGCTTCCAGCATCGCCACCGGACCAACGCTGCAGTTGCAGCCAATCACGTCCACGCCCCAGTCATGCAGCTTGGAGGTAAAAGTTTCCGGGCTGGCGCCATCCAGGCAGTTGCCGTCTTCGTCGATTGTGACTTGCGCCACCAGAGGCTTCCCGGGAGCTACTTCACGCGCGGCGAGAATCGCCTGGTGCAGCTCTTCCAAATAGCCAAAGGTTTCCAGCATGAGCACGTCAACGCCGCCTGCAACCAGCGCGGTGATCTGGTCGTGAAACGAGGCGCGCGCTTCTTCACGCGACGTTTTGCCCAGTGGCTCAATGCGCAACCCCAGCGGGCCAATCGACCCGGCGACCAGCACGTTGGCGGCTTTTTTCAGATTGAAGGCGTCCGCGGCTTCGCGGGCCAGCTCCGCGCCGCGGCGGTTGATCTCGGTGACCTTCTCTTCTAAACCGTGGCGGGCCAGCCGGAAAGAGTTGCCGCCGAAAGTATTGGTTTCAATAATCTCGGCACCGGCATTCAGGTATTCCTGGTGAATGTTGCGGATCAGGTCCGGCTGGGTGAGGTTCAGCTCGTCGTAGCATTTGTTGATGAACACACCCTTGGCGTAGAGCAGAGTGCCCATGGCGCCATCGCAAAGGACGGGGCCATGCTTGAGCCGGGTTAGCAGGTCATTCACTAGCAGATCAGTTGCCATCGTTCACCTTCAGAATACCCTAGCCCACATGGTTCCCGCCATTGAGAGGCAGGGAGTGGCAATATTTCCTGCATGGATCGCATTTCCGTGCGTTCTTTGGCTGCGGGAGAGCCCTGCTTTGCAGTCCATCGTGGCTGAAATCGCGCAAGGACCGGCAGGCGGCCGATTCCAGCGGGCAAAAACGGCTCTGTTATAATCGCGATTTCAACACCATTGGCGCGGCTCATAAGAGGAAACGGTCTACTAAAGAATGCGGCGAAACAGTTATCTTTCACAGATTTGGGTCGCGTTACTGGCGCTGGCATTGGCCGGTTGCGGCTCAAGCACCTCATCCAACAAACCCAAACCCACGGGACTGAAGAAACGGGTGCTGCTCTCCAACCAGGCATCCAGCACCGTAAACCTGCTGGACGCCCAAAAAGACACGTTTACCACCAAGAACCTGGGCGTGAACTCGCCCACCAAGCTGGTTACGGCCGGCGGCATCACCGTTGCCATGGACAGCGCGGGCAGCCTGATTACGATCATCGATAACGCCACCGAAGCCGTGAGCTTCGCCGCCCCCATCGGCGACCTGCCGTTTGACATCGCCATACAGCCCGACGGCAAGAAAGCCTGGGCCGCGATGCGCGATTTTGGCTTTGTCCAGGCCGTTGACACTACCACCGGCACCGCCTTCCAGGTGCTTCGCATCAGCAATGCGCGCCGCCTGGTCATGAGCCCCAAAGGCAGCAAGATGCTGGTCTTTCCCGACCCGCAATCGCAAGTTCCACCGAATACGCATACATTTTTTGTGGTCGATACCACTACCGGCACTTTCCAGACCATTACGGACGCCGTCCATCTTGACCAGCCATTTACCGCCGTCTTTGGCTCCAATGATACGCAGGCTTTCGTGCTGAACTGCGGCGCGGAATGCGGCGGCGCCGCGGCCAGCGTGGTTTCTGTGGATTTCACCAACCCGTCGCCGGTATTCGCGCCGGCGCTCGCGCCGATTGCTGTTCCAGCCGCCACCGTGGGCGTGATGAATGGGACCAACCTCTACGTGGCGGGAACCTCGCCCACTCTGCCGATAGGTCTCACCTGCCCCATTTCACAGTGCGGCGAACTTACGGTGATCAATACCGGCGCGCTTACCGCCGGAAATCCCGTGGCCATTACCGACGGCGACCATGAAAACATGGCCTTCGTCAACAGCCGGGTGTATGTGGGTTCACGCGGATGCACTGTCCAGCCGGGCACGGCCGCCAATACCGTCCGCGGCTGCTTGAGCATCTTTAATACCGGCTCGTCCGCCGTGACGTTTTCAACGGAGTCTTCCTTCCGCCAGAACTTTGACGTAACCGGCCTCCAGCCTATTTCTGGTCGCAGCATCATCTATGTGATCCAGGGCGGCGAAATCGACTTTTTCGATACCACGACAGACGCCGTCGCCAGCGGTATTACGGCGCTCGATGTGGTGGGCAAGGCGTTCGACGCGGTGTTGATAGATCCGTAGGGGAGAGCGGCTGGCGAATCATCGCGTTTGCGGCTGCCAGGTCCTGCACAAAGCGAGATTTTGATTTTCGTATATTTCGAGGTAAAAACCCCTTGCTGCCTGTTAGCCGCAAAACCGCTCTGAACCTACCCACAGTTGGGCCAGATCTCTGAGGTTGTGTTTGTATGTGCGCGTTCCCAAGTATTCCTTTCCACCCTTTACGCGCAGCCTGTACTCTCCCGTCGGCAAAGGTTGAATCTCCTCTACGGCCGAAATATTCACGACAACCGAGCGGGCGATGCGGACAAAACCGTAGGGCTTGAGCTTCTCTGCCATGTACGACAGGGACTCCCGCACTAAATAAATATTTGTTCGGTGTCTCAGGGAAATGTAGTTACCTTCAGCCTGCACTGCCACAATCTCGGCTACATCCAGGA
>DASSXL010000185.1:0-4336 GCA_035703825.1 Candidatus Angelobacter sp. | reverse complement strand
CGCCATGCATGACACTATTGAAGGGCTGGAGTGGATGGGGCCGGAGACGAAAAAGAAGGCGCTGGAAAAGCTAGCCACGTTCAATCCCAAGATCGGATATCCCGACAAGTGGAAGGATTACAGCAGCATAAAGATCGTCCGTGACTCTTACTGGGACAATACCGTGGCGGCCGTAAAGTGGAACGTTAATGACGACCATGGACAAATCGGCAAGCCCACGGATCGCGGCCGCTGGGGCATGACTCCGCCCACCTCCAACGCTTACTACAATTCTCTTTTGAACGAAATTGTCTTCCCTGCTGGCATTCTGCAGCAACCGTCATTCAGCGTGGACAACGCTGACGCCATCAACTATGGCGGAATCGGCGTGGTCATCGGCCATGAGATTAGCCACGGCTTTGACGATCAGGGAGCGCAGTTCGACGCGCTGGGCCGCCTGAGTAATTGGTGGACCGAGGACGATAAAAAACGCTTTGATGAACGCACTTCCTGTGTGGTGCGGCAGTTTGACGGTTATTTTATCGAGCCAAACATTCACCACAATGGCAAGCTCGTTCTGGGTGAGAGCATTGGTGATCTGGCAGGAGCAAAAATCGCGTATCTGGCTTTCAAGAAGGCCGAGCAATCACACCCTCAACCTACCATTGACGGCTTCACCCCGGAGCAGCAGTTCTTTATTGCCTGGGGACAGTGGCGCGGAGACGAGATTCGCCCGGAGACGCAGAGAACAATGGTCCAGGGCGATCCTCATCCTATAGGCAAATATCGAGTGATTGGGCCGCTCTCCAACCTGCCGGAGTTCAAGCAGGCATTTAGCTGCAAGGAGAGTTCCGCCATGGTGCGCCCGGCGGCGGACCGCTGTACTGTCTGGTAAAAGCTTCATCATCGAAAGATGGCGCGCCGCGCCGCCGTCGTTCTTCAATAGAAAAAGCCATGCGCTTCCCGCATGGCTTTTTCTTGTTTGTCGCCGCTTAGTATCTGCGCCAACCGCCACCACTGTTGTAGCCCTGCTGGTAGCCGTTCTGGTAGGCCTCGCGATACGCCTGTTTGTAATATTCCTTGTTGCCATACGTCGGGATATATCCATGGTCGGCGTGTCTGAAATTGCTGTCATGCGTCGGGCGGTTGCTGTGGCCCGTGCGGCGATCGTTGGATCCGTCGTTGAGTCCATCCTGATAACCATTCTGCCGTGCTGCATTCAAGCCGTAACCGCCATAGCCGCCGCGGCCATATCCGCCGCGATCACGATCGCCATCGCGGTCCCAATCCCGGTCGCGGCCGTTGCCGTAGTAGCCGCGGTTTTCGCGGAAACCGCGCTCGTATCCTGAGCGGAAAGCCTGGCGGTCATCGCGCTCGCGCCAGCGATTGTTGTCCGGATCAAAGCGGCGATTATGCCGCGCGTCAAATTTGCCCTGGTTGTAACCTTCTCTGAATGCCTGCCGGTCGTCGCTGTCACGCCCCAATCCCCAGCCCCACTGCACTGGGACCACTGCCTGCGCTGCGGCAAAACTGGTGGTACCCGCAACCAACGCTGCGGACAGTAGCACTGCTCTCAAATTCCTCATATACCCTCCCGTTAAGCCCTTTTGGCATTAACGTGCTCTTCTGTTACCGAATGCAAACCCTTGCGGCGACGGGATGACTCTTCTACTCGGTTAAGTTCTGTAAGCACATGGTAAGGAATGGTTGGGAGGAAATTGCGCTACCTTAACTCGGTAGACAACTTTATGGAAGAAAAATGCTCGCTGAAAAGCAAACGTAGAAAAGGAACCTCTTCAGGAAGATGCTCCATGCGCTTTCGCCAACTCCAGTTCCTGCGTCCTTTTCTCGTATCCTTCAATCTTTCTCTTCGGCATGGCCTGAAAGTAATCGACCAGATTTTTCACGTAGCTCGCGACCGGCGTGTAGACCATCCCCAATTCCGCTTTGCTGCGGGCATTCTCCAGTGAAGACATCCACAGGCCGCTGAACGGCGAACAATGCGGCAACAAGCCCTGGCGATTGAGTTCCTCACGCGGCACGCGGACAATCTTTAGAGGGCAATGCATCAACCGCGCCAGCAATTCCAGAAACTCAGCCAGTGACAGCGTCTCGTCCTGCCCTATGTTGTAAGCGCATCCTTTGCTCAAATCATTTTCCACCACGCGCATGATCGCCTGCACCGCGTCTCCGCCATAGACGTGGCGCACGGGCGCTCCGTCGCCTTCGGGAATCAGAACCGCACCGCCATCCTGAATGCGCAGAAAATATCCGTACATGCGATCGTAATGATCGCGCTCGCTATTGACCATCGGCAGGCGCAGGCTGGTGAAAGGAAATTTGCGCTCTGCCCATGCGCCGGCAAACACATCTTCCGCTGCGCGCTTGTCGAAACCATAGAGCCAGTTCTCATAGTCTGAAGTGTTCGACTTCGGCGGCTGCTCCATCACCGGCCCCGCATAATCTTCTTCCCTAAACGGACGCTTCACCCCTGTGCGCACCAGATAGACCTGACCCGTGCTCAGAAAAATGTAGCGGCCTGCTCGGTCTGCGAACAACCCGACCGCCGCGTCCGCCTCCGCGCCGGTATAAAGCGTTGTATCGACCACGAGATCGAATTCCCTGCCGCCCAGGACTCGCCTTAGTTGCTCAGGGTCCGTGCGGTCGCCCCGCAAGCGTTCAACTTCTTCCGGCAGATCGTCCCGGGTCTGCCCGCGATTGAAGACCGCGACTTCATCTCCGCGCCGCAGCAACGCGTGAACAATCGATGGCCCCAGGTTTCGTGTTCCCCCGATAATGAGTGATCGCATCGTCATATTCTAAACAGCCGCTCAAACGTGATCACCACACCACATTGGTATAAAAGGCATTGTTGCCCGTGCGCAGGTCTTTTCCATAGAGAAGCACCACGTCAAGGCCCAGCACGCGCACTCTGGCTTGCGCTCCGGTATCGAAAAACCACTTCTCCGGACCGAGATTAGAAGCTGAATCCAGTATCTTGCCCGTATCCAGAAATGGGCCCAGCTTCAGCGTCAAAAAGCCATTGGAGTAAGCTTTCCGCGAGCTCTCCCAGTTGGAGAGAAAATAATCGTGGCCAAGTGGCGCGCTTCCCTTTTCCCCGTGACGGGTGCCCAGGTGCGCGCGTAAAGGCAGGTCGTTGTCGCGTTCCACACCCAGCATGAAAAGTTCGTCGAATGGAATCTGACCAAAGGTTTTTCCGGCGCTCCCCTCCCATTGCATTTCGTAGTTGTCGCCGCGGGCTTGCGGATACCAGTGGACTCGGACGGTTCCCTGCAACTTTTCAAACGACTGGCCCGGTTGCGACCATATGCGGCCCGCCTGTGAATTTGCGCCGCTTGAAATTGTCAGGCGTCTTTCCGGCGACCGCCACAGCTCGTAAGTGAATTGCGTTTTTTGCTTGATCTGGTAACCCCGGGCCAGCAGGTCTGCGGTCAACGCAGCTCCCGGCGCCACATTGCGGAAATCGCGGTGCGAAACTTCCAGCCCGGTTGACCAGCTCCACCGCGCGCCCACAAAGCGTGAGATCTCCGCGCTCACGCTTTCCCTCCGCAGGTTGGCCGCGCCCAGAAACGTGCTGGGGCCTGTGAATGAGGTTTGTACCGTCCAGTTTTCGTTGCGCAGGTCCACGCCCGCGCGGTAACGCCACTTGGGGTTGCCGCCCAGCGGGCCTGAGATGGCGGCCACTGCGCGCCGCTTGTCGGTATCGAAACGCGCTAGCGAGATAATATTCGTTGCCGAGCCGTGCAGGTTGTAATACTCCGGCGTAATCTCTTCGAACAGCGCTCCGCTGAATATGCGGACCAACGCTTGAAGCTTGCTATTGCCAAAACCGTTCAGCTCGTGCGCTCGAAAGATGGCGTCATATTTGCCGTCGGGTCGCGCCGCCAGCTCAATCTTGTAATTGGGAAAAATCTCCAGCCCGCGGAGTCTCGCATTGCTGGCAAGCAGTTCGTCCAATTTCAACGTGAAAGCAGGAGCAAAGGCAAATGCGTGATCCAGCAGCGCAGGACGCACATGCAATGCCGGTTCGTTGCGCACCTCAACGATCTCAGGCTTTCCAGTTCGATTCCAGTACTTCAGCGCGGCTTCCAGGTTACCGTCGAGAAAATAGATGGTGGCCAGAAATTCATTTGCGTACTCGTCACGCGGATCAAGCCGCAGCGCCCGGCGCAGCTCGCTCCTGGCGGTGTCATACTTCTTTTGTTTGAAGGCCACGCCGGCAAGCTCGATGGGGAAACGCTTGTCTCGCGGCGCAAGCTGCCGACCGGCGGCTAGAGATTGCCGCGCATCTTCCCAGCGCTGCTGGTGCGCCAACGCCACGCCATAGTAATAATCA
>DASSXL010000085.1:0-6450 GCA_035703825.1 Candidatus Angelobacter sp. | reverse complement strand
GAACATCTTGGCATTTGTCCTTTCGCGGATTTTAGAAATCCTTCGTGATCCTGATGCCGCCGCGCGGCCAATCCCTCACCGCTCGCCTTCGGCAAGCCTCAGGTCGGGATTCGGGATGGCAGGTCGAGGTGGGATGCAGTTCTACTTTGTGACCAACTTTTGTTTCTCCAGAATACTCACTAGCCGGTCCACCCAGGCCTGGTCGATATCGAGCAGGTACTCGGCGGAGAGCAGGTCAGCGATTTCAGCAGTGCTGCGATGGCCATCCATGAAGTTTACGGCTTCAAAGCTGATTAACGCGAAGTTTGGTTTTGTGGCGAGGCCTTCAGAGTCGCTGGCGAAGCGGGCTTCCTCGTCGGCAAGCCATTTCTTGTTGGCTGGGCTGGCGTTATCGAAAGCTGATCCATCGAGCGGGAGGACGATAGTACGGTGCGGACCTCTGGTCTGTGACGGTTTTTGCTTATATCGGAGCTCAGCAGGAGGAATCGAACTTCTCTCAGGATTTACCGCAGAGTCCAGGAAATCCGCTTCAATTTTCAAACGCTCCCGGTTCGTTCTGACACGGCGGTTTGCATTGGGAACTGAGACGAAGTTCTCCACGTCGTGGGCGACTCTGCGCGACAGGTCATCGATTCTCATACCATGTTCCGCTGCTTCCAAGGCAAAGCTAACTTCGTCAGGTGATGCGAGCCAAACGGCCGTACTGCTGGCGAACACACCCACACGCAAGAACTCACTTGCATCTGTCTTGTCGATTTTGTCTTCGCTGGTGTGGTGCGTCCAGTCTGGATCATGGCCTAGCATGGTTGCGGGAATTCCCAGGCCGAGAAAAACATCATGGTCGCTGCCTTGGGAATAGGGGATAGCCTCGGGCGTCCAAAAGTTCCGTGTGCCAGTTTGAGCATAGAGATTCGCCTCACGCGTTTGGACCATTACGTCCCCAAGAACGGCGTCGAGATAAGAGCGTACCGAATCGGGAGCCTTGGTGAAGTAGAAACGCGAATTGGTCTTGACCGTGTCTTCCCCGACCATGTCCATGTTGATGTTGGCGAAAATGCACGGCTTCCCAGCGTTGAAGGCGTCAGGCTTGTTGCGCGGGTCGTCCCATGGTGAGTCACAGCGACGCGCCTCAGGGTGGTTACTCACATAGGCCAGCGTTCCGAAGTATTCCGGCACCCACATGAAATGGATCGTCAGCTTTGGCGGTGCAAGTCTTTTTGAGGCGATCAGGGTTTGCAGCACGCGCGCGGCCTCCATCATGGCGCCGGAGCCGGAGGCATTGTCGTTGGCGCTCCATTTGGGATGGTCGAGATGGCCGGTGATAAGAATCTCGCGCTCCGGGTGCTCCGTTCCGCGAATATAGGCGTGCACCAGGGTGAGCTTCCCGGGGCCAAGAGTGGCGTCGATCTTGCCGTGAACGCGCACCTCGCCCTGCTTCATGAGCGATTTCAGCATGTCATATTGATTGCGCGAGATCTGGAAGCCACCACTGGTCTTGTCCAGTTCTTCAGCGCGCGGCCAGATGCCGTTATAGCGAATCATGTCGGGATGGTCAGGGCGGTCGCCTGCCGCGGGATAGATCACCACCCCGACAGCGCCATGTTTTAGCACAGCTTCGCGCACGACGTTGGCAGCATAGCCGGAAGCGAGCGCGACTTTGCCGCGAACGTCAACACCCTGATAATTCGCGTCGCTCGTGCCGCTGCCCACATCGACCAGATCGCCAGACCACTCGCCCCCTTTGGAATATGTCGAAACGCACATGGGCACGTCTGCATAGCGGCAGAGCATGATGGGCTTGAAATTCTTTGCGCCCGATACTCCTTCAACCCACAACTCGCCACCGCGCATCTCCCAGCCCATGGGAGAAATGTAGGTGCCGTACTTCGTCTTGCCGTCGGAAGGGAACTGCTCGATCGTTGCCTCCAAGCCAGCGGCTTTCAGGCGTGGCAGCACCACCTGCTCTGCCACGGCGGCCATCATGGGGCTGCCTTGGATGCGGTGATATTCGACGATACGGCGGGTGTTCTCCTGCGCGGCTTCACCGGAATATTCATTGGCGATGGCGTCAAAAACTTCTTGTTTGACCAGGTGCTGGGCGGAGGCGAGAAGCGTAGTGAAGCATAGGCACAGGCGGAGAAAGATTTTCATGCCGATGAGAGTACAGGAAAGAGGTTGATTGGCAAACAGTCTTTCGATTTTCTGGCCGCGAATGAACGCGAAATACGCGAATCGATTTGATGGTTCTCACTCTGAATCCTGCGTGAAACCGAATGGAGAGGCTATGCAATGCTGATCCTGATGCTGCCGCAGAGCCGGTCACCGCTCGCCTTCGGCAAACCTCAGGCTCGGGATTCGGGATAGCACGTCGACGTGGGATGCTGCTTTGAGGGAACGAATTTAAGGAGCGAGACAATTATTTTTCGATTTTCTGGGCCGCGAATCAACGCGAAAGACGCGAGTTCAGAAAATATGAACGAGTGAGGTTGTTGGCGTAATGGACGTAATGAGCAAAGTCGACTACATGGGATTCGTGTTGATTCGCGAAATTCGCGGCTAACGATCCTATGATTTTATTCGGGAACATAACGCTCTCAGCAAGTGTCAATTAGTGGAGCGCGCAAAACCACAAAGGGGTCGCGAAGGCGGCCCAACGCCAAGGAGCCAAGCCATGTCTATGATGGTTGGAGCGCGCAGCACACGTTCGTCTGAGATCAACGTCACGCCGCTGATTGACGTGCTTCTGGTATTGCTGATCATTTTTATGGTGATTCTGCCGGAGCACAAAATGGGGGAGAAGACGCTGGTCCCGCAGCCCAGCCCGGAGAGCGTGGCGAAGCTTCCGGAGTTACCAATTGTCATCCAGTTAAACAACGTGGGTGGGAGCAAGCCGCCAATTCTGAAAATCAACCAGGAAGAAATTCCATGGGACGGATTGGAAGCGAGGCTCAAGGATGTTTACAAGCAGCGTGAGGACAAGGTGGCATTTGTAAAAGGCGATCCTGACGTAGACTTCGAGTACGTGGCGCAGGCCGTGGATATTACCCACCGGGCCGGCGCTGACCACATAGGCCTGATGGGAAAGAAGGATTGATCTGCTTGGCCGCTCAAGGAGTGAAAAGCAGGCTAAATCGGGCGAGGGCAGGGAACTGTAAGCAAAGAAAGGGCTTGCCACCCTTGCGAAACGATGAATCAGCATGCTTCCTAGCCTGGAACCCGTTGTTTTTTAAGCGAGAAGGGCGTATTATTAAGAAGTTGTAGCTGGTTTCGGCTCAGGCCGGAAGATGGGGCTCTATCCCCAAATAGGCTAAAGGCGTGCCTGTCGGGGACCCCGGGTCTGGGTGGGTTAGAAGTCCCCAATTCGGCGAACGTACCAGTGGGCGGATTGCCCACTTTTATTTTGGAAGGAACCAGTCTGCGGATGTAACAAACTGTTCGGAAGTGGATGGCGGCAGACCTCAACACAATTCGCGAAATTGCCGGCCGCGTGGCCACGGCACACGGTGTGGAAGTGGTGGATGTGGAATTGCGGGGCGGCGGCAAAGCGCGCACTCTGAGAATCACCATCGACAAACCGGAAGGCGTAACGCACGAAGACTGCGCCAATGTCAGCCGGGAGGTTTCGACCATCCTGGATGTGGAAGATGCGGTTCAGGGCCCGGCGTACACGCTGGAAGTTTCGTCACCGGGGCTGGATAGGCCGCTGAAAAGGCCGCAAGATTATCAGCGCTTTACCGGCAGCAGGCTGAAGCTGACCACGCGCGAGCCGGTGAATGGGAACCGGCATTTTGAAGCGCGTTTGCAGAGATTTGAGGAAGGCAAGCTGATTCTGGAAACGGTTCCGGGCAAGAAGAAGCCGAAGCCAGGACATGCTCAGCCGGTGCAACAGTTTGAAATTGACCTGTCCAACGTGGAAAAGGCCAATCTGGTACCGGAGATTTAGCGGACCAGATGCGGCGGGAGCGGGAAATTTAGCAAGGCACTCATAAGGACCGTTTTGTATGGCAAGCGAGATTTATAACGTTATTGACGCCCTGAGCCGGGAAAAAGGCATTGATCCGCAGATTGTGGTGAGCGCGGTGGAAGACGCCATTGTTGCGGCCACACGCAAGAAGGAAAAGAGCCAGGAAAATCTGAAGGGCGAACTCGACAAAGAATCCGGCATGATCCGCGTGTACGCGGTGAAGAGCATTCTGCCTTCGGAAGACGACATTGAAGACCCGCAGCTGGAAATTTCACTGGATGAAGCCAAAGCCATTGATCCCAATGCCGAAGTCGGAGGCGAGGTGCGCTTCCTGAAATCAACGGAAGGCCTGGGCCGCATCTCCGCGCAGATTGCCAAGCAGATCATCTTCCAGAAGGTGCGCGAAGCCGAGCGCGATACGGTTTACAACGAGTACATCGGGCGCGTGGGCGAAGTTTTGAACGCGACGGTAAAACGCATTGAAGGGCCGGACGTGATCTTCGATATCGGCAAGGCCGAGGCGCGAATGTCAAAGAAAGAGCAGTCGCGGCTGGAATCGTTCTCCGTGGGCGAGCGCGTGCGCGCCGTGCTGGTGCGTGTGGACAAGAACTCCAAAGGACCGGCGGTGATTGTTTCGCGCGCCGCGCCGGAGCTGGTACAGAACCTTTTTCAGACTGAAGTGCCGGAAATCTATGACGGTACGGTGCAGATCAGGGCCATTGCCCGTGAAGCCGGCGAGCGCACCAAGATTGCTGTGATGTCACGCGATAAGGACGTGGACGCCGTGGGCGCCTGCGTCGGGATGAAGGGCATGCGGGTGCAGTCGATCATCCGCGAGCTGCGCGGGGAAAAGATTGACATTATTGAATACCACGAAGACCCGGTTACCTTCGCCGAAAAGGCCCTGCAGCCGGCCAAGGTAAGCCGCGTGACGGTGGTAGACCAGGCAGACAAGCACCTGGAAGTTGTGGTGGATGACAGCCAGCTCTCGCTCGCCATCGGCAAGAAGGGGCAGAACGTGCGGCTGGCGGCCAAGCTGCTGGGCTGGAAGATCGACATCAAGAGCGAAGAAGAGAAGCGCCAGGAAGTGGAACAGCAGATGGAATCGCTGACCACACAGCAGTCCACACCGCTGGAAAAAGTCACTGACCTGGGCGAGGCGCTGATAGGCAAGTTGAACGAGGCGGGAATTTCCACCGTGGAGGCCCTGGCGGACATGACGCCGGAGCAACTGGAAGAGCTGCCCGGCGTAGGCCCCAAGACAGTGGAAAAAATCAGCATCGCGGTGAATAATTACTTCGCTACCCTTGAAACAGGCGCTGCGGCTGCCCTGCCTGAAGCGGGCGAAACCCCCGCGGTGGAAGGCGCGAGTGTTGCCGAACCAGTCGCCGAAATAACGGCGGCTGAAGGCGCTGCGTCTGAATATACGGAAGCGGTAGAGACCGGCCAGGCCAGTGAAGCGGCCGCAATCGCCGGTGTTGAGAATGCGCCGGATGCCGATGTGGCGGAAGTTCACACGCACGGGGAAGAGCAGACGCCCGCGGAAGGCACAGTGGAACCAGAAATGAGAAATCCCGGTGAAGAACCGGCGGAAGAAAAATCGTAGTGAGATTCAAGGCAAAAACCGTGAGGTCATTATGATCGCGTAACAGGCACCTGGAGGAAATAGAGAGCGGATGAAAATTCGAATCAATGATTTGGCCAGAGAGCTTGAGGTCAAAGCCAAGGTAATTCTGGATATCCTGCCGGAAGTTGGCGTGACCGAGAAGAAGACCCACTCAAGCTCGATTGAGGAAGATGAAGCGGAACGGGTACGAAAGCATTTTTCGGCCAGATCCAACTCATCTTCGCGGGAGCGGCCATCCGCGGCGGAGGTCAAGCCGAAGATCGACCTCTCCAAGATCTCCAAGCCTGGCGACGTAGCAAGGCTGCTGAGAGAGAGAGAGCAGCAGAAACAGCATCCGCCCGCAGCTCCGGCCAAACCTCCCGTTGTTGCCTCTACGCCTGCACCTCCGTCGCCCGCGAAAGCGCCCGTGGCTGCGCCTCCAGCAGCGGAAAAACCTGTTGTAACGCCCAAACCGGCTGCTCCAGCAGCGGAAAGAAGTGTTGTGGTCACACCTCCTGTGGTCAAGCCGGCGCAGCCGGTAGTGATTGCGCCTCCTCCAGTTGAAAAGCCGGCCGCTCCGCCCGCAGTTGTGGTCACTCCCCCCGCATACCCGCCAGCCGTGGTAGTTACACCGCCGCCGGCGGCAGCCCAAAAGACGCCGGCAACGCCTCCAGTGGCAGAGACAAATCAACCGGCTACCGCCGCGCCTCCTTCGGCCAAGCCCGTACCCGGCCAGCCGATTGTGCAGCAAAGAAGAATGATCACGCCGCAGACTGGGCCGCGCCCTGTTTACACCGCGCCACCGCCGCGCGCTGCGGCGCCCAGCGCTGCGCCAGGACGCCCCATGCAAGGCGCGCCGGGAAGCAGGCCCATGCAGGGC
>DASSXL010000062.1:0-28019 GCA_035703825.1 Candidatus Angelobacter sp. | reverse complement strand
CCCCTCTATCACGTTAAAATTACAAGGTTTGCCACTGGTGGAAATTCCTGCCTGTTGAGCATGGCTGCTGAGCAATCTTACAAGTCAATATAAGTCCTTTCCGGCCAAGCGCTTTGAAGGGGCGATGGGAGAGAGTTATGTACGCGGTAATTCGCGCCGGGGGGAAGCAATACCGCGTCGCGCCCGGCGACGTAGTAAAAATTGAGAAGCTGCCCGCCGCTGACGGCGACGTGGTTGAATTCAATGACGTTCTGGCTGTTTCCGGCCAGGAAGGCACCATCGGTCCCGGCGCAGGCGCTGTGGTCAGCGGACAGGTGATGGAAGGCGGCAAGGCCGACAAAATCCTGGTCTTCCACTTCAAGCGCAAGAAGCAGTACAAGAAGATTTATGGACATCGCCAGCCCTTTACAGCCGTAAGGATCACTGAGATCGCTTTCGACGGCGAGCGCTTTACCGCTCCCGACCTGCCGGCCCGCAAGCCCAAGAAGGCAAAGCCGGCGGCTGAAGGCGAAGCCGCTCCGGCAAGGTCAGGCAAAGGCAAGTCCAAAGCGAAGGCCAAGTCAAAAGCCAAGAAGAGCACGGCAAAGAAGGCCGCCAAAGGCAAAAAGAAATAGTGGGCATTGGGCCCGTGAAAACATAGACAAGGATTTGTTATGGCACACAAAAAAGGTTTAGGCAGTTCCAGAAACGGGCGCGACTCAAACGCGCAGCGGCTTGGCGTAAAAGCATTCGGCGGTCAGCTTGTCCCCGGCGGCACCATCATCGTGCGCCAGCGCGGCACCCGCATTAAGCCGGGCGCAAACGTCGGTCGCGGCAAGGACGATACTTTGTTCGCCAAGGTCACCGGCACCATCAAGTTCGTCGACAAGGGCGGCTCCGGCCGTTACGTGCTGGTTGAGCCAGCAGAGAGAGCGAAAGCCTAGTCATCTGATTTTTTCTGCAATCCAGCCCCGTCTTTAGCGGCGGGGCTTTTGTTTTCGCCCGACCACTCTCGATTCTTCCAGAATTTTTCATGACCCGCGCAGTAGAATGCTTCCTGCGGGGAAATGGCCTTTCATGCTTTTTCTCACTCACATTCCGCAGCCGCCTCTTAGCAGGTTCGTCGATCTCTTCTGGTTTTATGATGGCTATTCTCCGGGGCCACACAAAAAAGAACGGCTTATGCCTGACGGCTCCATTGAACTGGTCATCAACCTTAATCAAGATGAAGCGCGGATTTACGATCGCGAGAACCTAGGCAAATGTGAACGGCTAGCGGGAGCGCTCGTGTGCGGCCCTCATTCCAGCTTCTTCGTGATCGACACCGCCCAGCAGAGCTCCGTCATAGGCATCCACTTCAAGCCGGGCGGCGCGTTTCCGTTCTTCAAAATGCCGGCCGGTGAGCTGCACAACCTCCACGTGTCGTTGGAAGACCTGTGGAGCCAGGAAGCAGACCTGCTGAGAGAGCGTTTGCTCGAAGTGGAAACGCCACAGAGAAAATTACAAGTGCTTGAAGAGTGCCTGCTTGCCCAGACACTCAAGCCATTGGAACACCATCGCGAAGTCGATTATGCGCTTGCTCTCTTCCGCAACATTCATACCGCTCCCGCCATGGCTGACCTCGCCAACCGCATCGGCATGAGCTCGCGCCACTTTATTCAGCTTTTCTCCAATGAGGTGGGCCTCACGCCCAAGCTATTTGCTCGCGTCCGGCGATTTCAGGGCGTCTTGCTGCAACTGCGGAACGCGCGCGCGATTGACTGGGCCGACCTGGCCGCGGGCTGCGGCTATTTCGATCAGGCGCATTTTATCCACGATTTCAAAGAGTTTTCCGGCATCAATCCCACGTCTTACCTGGCACACAAAACCGAGCACCTGAACCACGTGCCTATCCACGAATAGGTCAAATTTTTACAATACTCTTGAGTACTCCCGGCGGCAGAATCGGATTGAGGCGCAGAGTTTCAATCCTGCGTGAAGGAGAATTTTATGGCGAAGGCAAAACCAATTCCTGAGGGCTATCACAACGTCACCCCATACCTGGTGGTCAAAGGCGCAGCGGCGGCAATCGACTTTTACAAGCAAGTCTTTGGCGCCGTTGAGATCATGCGCATGCCGCAGCCGGATGGTCGCGTGGGCCACGCAGAACTCAAATTCGGAGACTCGGTCGTCATGATGGCCGATGAGTTTCCAGAAATGGATGTAGTTGGCCCTAAGACACTCGGCAACTCTCCCGTCGGGCTGTTGCTTTATGTGGATGATGTGGACAAGACCGTGGAGCGGGCTGTTGCCAAGGGAGCAACCATCAAGAAGCCCGTGGCCGACCAGTTTTATGGCGACCGCACCGGCACCATTGAAGATCCGTGGGGACACAAATGGACTGTCGCCGTTCATCTGGAAGATGTATCGCCGGAAGAGATGCAGCGCCGCATGGCGGACCAGGCAAAAAAGTAGGAGGCCCAAGATGCCGATCAATATGCCCTACAAGCCGGAAGGCTATCAGAGCGTGATTCCTTATCTACATGTAAAGGACGCGGCCAGGTTGATTGCTTTTATGAAAGAGGTCTTTGACGCTACTGAAATCGCCGTCTATCCGCGCCCTGATGGCACGATCGGGCACGCGGCGCTCAGAGTTGGTGATTCAGTCATAGAGCTAGCGGACGCGGGTCCGGAGTGGCCGGCAATGCCGTGCGCCTTGCAGGTTTATGTGCCGGACGCCGACGCAGCCTACCATCGCGCACTGAAAGCGGGGGCCAGTTCTCTGCTGGAACCAGCCAACCAGTTCTATGGCGACCGCACCGCCAGCGTGCGCGATAGCTCAGGCAACAACTGGTACATTGCCACGCAGATTGAAGTGGTGAGCCGTGAAGAGGTGGACAAGCGGATTGCTGAAATGGGCCAAAACAAGGCTTAGTCTCTTCTGCGGTGCCTGTGGAAGCCCCTGCTCTGCGCGAGCTTCCCCCCTGCGGCGAATCCCCTCCGTGGCCTGTACAATCAATATAGACAGCATGTTTATTGATGAAGCGATCATTCGGATCAAGGCCGGCGACGGGGGCAACGGATGCATGGCCTTCCGCCGGGAGAAGTTTGTCCCGCGCGGCGGCCCTTCCGGCGGCGACGGCGGCCGCGGCGGCGACATTGTGATGGAATCCAGCGAGCGCCATAACACACTCGTTCATTTCCGCTTCAACCCGGAATACAAAGGCGAGCGTGGACGCCACGGCGAAGGGTCGAACTGCACTGGCCGCGACGGCGAAAGCGTGGTCTTAAAAGTCCCCGTGGGGACAATTGTCTATGACCAGAACTCGGGCGAACGGCTGCATGATTTTTCCGCCCCCGACGAGCGCCTGGTAGTCGCCCAGGGCGGGCGCGGCGGGCGTGGCAACCAGCATTTTGCCACCAGCACGCACCAGGCGCCCACGGAGCATGAACAAGGCTTCCCCGGAGAAGAGAGAGTCCTGCGGCTGGAATTGAAGCTGCTGGCGGACGTGGGCCTCGTAGGCTACCCCAACGTGGGCAAGTCGACGCTGGTTTCGCGCATCTCGGCGGCCAAGCCCAAAATTGCCGACTATCCGTTTACCACTCTGCAACCGAACCTCGGCGTGGTCACTATCGGCGAGATTTCTGACCAGGAAAGCTACGTTGTGGCCGATATTCCCGGCTTGATTGAAGGCGCGCACACCGGCACAGGGCTCGGGATCCAGTTCCTCCGGCATATCGAGCGTACGCGTGTTCTGGTCCACATGATCGATGTCTCTGATGCAAGCGGCCGGCCCGACCCGGTGGCCGACTACAAAGTCATCATGAGTGAGTTGAAGAGCTTTGGCGCCGGGTTGGAAAAGAAGCCGATAATCGTGGTGGCGTCAAAGATCGATGTGGCTAATCCGGAAAAGCTGGACAAGCTGGTGAAGCACTGCAAGAAGCTAAAGCTCAGGATGTACGAAATCTCGGCGGTCACGGGCAAAGGCATTCCCGAACTGAAGTACGCGCTCGGCAAGATGGTGTCTCAGATCCGCGCCGGCGCTTACGGGCAGGAGCATCCTGCGGCGAAAAAGAGACCTGTCTCTGCTCGCAAAGATAAGAAGAAGGCGGAGCGCATGAAGCGCGTCTCCAAGCAGCGGGCCTTCAAGCTGAGGCAGAGCCGATAAAGCGCATGAAGATAGCTCTTTTTGGCGGCACTTTCGATCCGGTACATCTTGGCCATCTGGCCGTGGCGCGCGCCGCCGCGGAGCAGCTAGGCCTGGGGCGCGTCTATTTTGTGCCCGCTGATCTGCCGCCGCACAAGCAAAAGCGCAAGCTCACCGATTTTCAGCATCGCTTCGCCATGCTGGCGCTGGCCACGGCGGACGATCCACGCTTTGTCGCTTCATTGCTCGACGCGCCCACCGGCCAGCCGAACTACTCCATCAACACCGTCCGGCGGCTGAAGGGCACCCTGAAAAAGACTGACAAGCTGTATTTTCTGATCGGCATTGACGCGTTTAAGGACATCAGCACATGGCGGGAGCCGGAGGAGCTGCTGGCTGAAGTGGAGTTCATCGTCGTCAGCCGTCCGGGATACTCGCTGGCTGACGTGGGTCGCGCGCTTCCTGAATCATTGCGTCCCACGGACTTGATGATGCGCGCCATGCGGCGGCAGCATACCGAGGGGACCATCGCTTTAATGGGCGCGACGATCCACCTGCTGGGTGAGGTCCGGGAAAAGGTTTCTTCCACGCAGATTCGCGCGGCTGCCGGCAAATCAGTAAAGCAACTCAGCCGTTTCGTGCCGCCGCTGGTGGCTGAGTACATCAAGAAAGAGAACCTGTATGTCGGCGACGCTGGGGTGGAAAGTGCCGCCGCAAGCCAGGACAAAGTGCTATCGTTTCAAGAAGCCCGCCAACATGGGCACACCAGGAGTCATAAGAACGGATGAGTTTACAGACCAGGCAGCAGGTTGCACGCGCGGTTAAGGCAATTGAAGGCAAAAAGGGCGAAGACATCGTCATTCTGGAGATGGACAAGAATAGCGGAGCGTTTACTGACTATTTTGTCCTGTGCTCCGGCACCAACCCGCGCCAGATCCAGGCGATTGCAGACGATGTGGAAAAACAGATGGCCGAAGCGGGCCAGCGCCCCAACAGCGTGGAAGGTTATACGCAGGCTGAGTGGGTGCTGCTGGATTATGTGGATTTTGTCCTGCACATTTTCTCTGAGCGCGCGCGCAAGTTTTACGACCTGGAGCGGCTGTGGAAGTCGGCGCGAAAAATGAGCCCGGCGGACCTGGCAAAGAAACCAGCGGCCAGGAAGCAGACCGCCACCAGGAAGAAGATGGCAGGGAAAGCGCTGGTCGGGAAGAAATCTGCATCGCCACGGAAGGCTGCGCGCGGCAAAGCCCGCACCCAGAATAAGAAGAAACCGCGGAAGTCGGCGTGAAACTACAGATAGCATGGATCGGCAAGACGAAAGAAGTCGCCATTCGTGCGCTTACTGACGAATACCTGAAGCGCATTTCGCGCTACGTTGAGGCCGAATCGCATGAGATGAACAGCGAGGCCGCCCTGCTGGAGCTGGCCGCTGACACCACCGGCCGCAGCGCGCCGGTGCTTATTCTGCTGGATGCGCGTGGCAGGCAGTTCACTTCAGAAGAGTTTGCTAACCTGCTGCGCGACCAGCAGGACCGTGGGACGCAACACCTGTTTTTCGCCGTGGGGCCGGCCGATGGCTTCAGCGACAAGGCCCGCGCCGCCGCCGATCTAGTCCTCTCCTTTGGAAAAATGACGCTGGCGCATGAGCTGGCGCGGGTGGTTTTGCTGGAGCAGGTCTACCGGGCATTTACAATTCTAAGAGGCCATCCGTACCATACCGGCCACTGATTTTGGCGAAAAGTGACATGGGCGAAGTTCACCGCGGTCTAATCATCGTAAACACCGGGCCAGGCAAAGGTAAGACCACCGCGGCCATGGGCACGGCATTGCGCGCTGTGGGCAACGGCATGAAGGTGCTGATGCTGCAGTTCCTGAAAGGCTCATGGCATTATGGAGAGCTGGACGCCGTAAAGGCCTTTGGCGATAACTTTGTGATGAAGCAGATGGGCCGCGGCTTTGTGAAAGTCGGCGGCGCAGAAACCGACCCGGAAGATGTGCGCATGGTGGAAGCCGCCTGGCAGGAAGCGCGCGAGGCCATCATGTCCGGCCAATGGGACCTGGTGGTGCTCGACGAGATCAATTACGCCATTACCTATGGCATGCTGGATCCGGCCAAGGTGGCGGAGACTCTAAAGCAGAAACCTGATAGGGTGCACGTAATCTTGACGGGAAGGAATGCGCATCCGACAATCATTGAGTTGGCCGATACCGTAACGGAAATGAAGCAGGTAAAGCATGCCTATGAAAAAGGCGTGATGGCACAACGCGGCATCGAATACTAAGCAGAGTCGAAATGAAAGTGAGCAGATAACTTGGCGTGGTTTAAGCGCGAATCCAGTGAAATTCAGACGACCGACGAGAAACGTGTGCGCACCGAAGGCCTTTGGGTAAAGTGTGAAGGCTGCCGCCAGATCATCTGGAAAAAGGAGCTGGAAGACAATCTGAACGTCTGCACCAAGTGCGACTATCACTTCCGCATTAACTCCGCCGAGCGATTGACTCTCCTTCTGGACGAAGACAGTATTGAAACCCAGGACGAAAATCTGGAGTCGACCGATCCGCTGAACTTTGCTGATACACGACCCTACAAAGCGCGGCTGGAAAAGAGCAAGTCGTCCACCGGTTTAAAGGACGCAATCATCAATGCCACCGGCACCATGAATGGCCGGCCCGTCATCGTGAGCGCCATGGAATATTCGTTTATCGGCGGCAGCATGGGAGCGGTGGTGGGAGAAGCCATTACCCGGGCCATTGAACGGGCATGCAAAGAGCGCAAGCCGATCATCGTGGTATCGGCGTCCGGCGGCGCGCGCATGATGGAGGGCGTTGTCAGCCTGATGCAGATGGCAAAAATATCCGCGGCGCTGGCCCGGCTGGATACAGCCCGCGTGCCTTACATCTCCGTCCTTACGGACCCCACCACCGGCGGCGTGACCGCTTCTTACGCCATGCTGGGCGACCTGAACATCGCCGAGCCGGGAGCGTTGATCGGCTTTGCCGGGCCGCGCGTGATTGAGCAAACCATCCGCCAGAAATTGCCTGAAGGGTTCCAGACCAGCGAATTTCTCTTGCAACATGGAATGCTGGACGCCGTTGTGCATCGCAAGGACATGAAGTCATACATTGCCCGCGCTCTCGATTTCATGGCCCCAAAGGCAGCCTGAGCTGTGCCCGTTACCTACAAATCTGCCGTACACAATCTGCTGGAGCTAGGCCATGAGCTTGCGTCGAACCGCAAGTTTGATCTGGCCCACATGCGCCGTCTGGCTGAGGCGCTGGGCAGTCCTCAACGCAAGTTGGCAAGTGTGCTGATTGCCGGCACCAACGGCAAAGGGTCCACCGCGGCCACCCTGGCCAGCATTGTGCAGACAGCGGGCTATCGCACGGGGCTCTATACTTCTCCGCACCTGCTGCGCGTGAACGAGCGTATTCAAATCAATCAGGATCCGATCAGCGACGCCGAATTTGCGGTGATCTATGACCGGGTTGAGCGTTGCGCGCATGAGCTGGTGGAGCGCGGTGAGCTGCCGTGGCATCCCAGCTTTTTTGAAATGCTCACGGCCATGGCCTTTGAGTATTTTGACAGCGCCGGCGTGGAGCTTGCGGTGCTGGAGGTGGGCCTGGGCGGACGCCTGGACGCCACCAACATTGTCGATCCGCTTATTTCCGTCATCACCGATATTGATTTTGATCACCAGAACTTTCTCGGCAATACCTTGCCGGAGATCGCCCATGAGAAAGCTGGGATTCTCCGTCCCAAGGGGACCGCTGTCCTGCTGCCACAGCATCCAGTGGTGAATGAGACCCTGGGCAAAGAAATCATGGAGCGGGACGCCCACGCGGTAAGTGCTGTGAAACATGTGCCTTCCTTGACTCCAGGTGCGGATGATATTTCAGCGGGTGTCATCGGCAATGAGTTTGCTCTGACCGTCATGGGGGAGGAAATTAGCGTTAAGTTTCCGCTGGCAGGCCGCCATCAATTGCGCAATCTGGCGCTGGCCATAACTACGGCAGAAGAACTCAACAAGTTCGGGTTCCAGATTTCCGCCGGCGATATTGAACACGGCATTCGTTCAACACAGTGGCCGGCAAGATTTCAGGTGATACCCGCTGAGGATGGACATCCAGAAGTTGTACTCGATGTGGCGCATAATCCCGCCGGCGCGTGGGCGCTGCGTTCCGCGCTTTCCACTTTCTATGAAGACCGGCTTTTGACGTTCATTTTTGGCGCAATGCGGGACAAAGCCATCCGCGAGATTGCAGACATTCTTTTTCCGCTTGCCGATCGCGTGATCGCGACGCAGGCGGAAAATCCGCGAGCTGCCTCTAGCCAGCAAATTGCTGAGCTGGGAGCACATGCCCAAACCGAGATCTTACAGGCGCAATCCGTGCAGGAAGCTCTGGAGCGGGCGCGCGTCCTGGCTGGCGGCGGAGGCGTGATCGTGATCACAGGTTCCATTTACATCGTGGGTGAGGCGCTGGGCCTGCTCTCCCGCAAACCTGTTCGGCAGGGTGCCTGACGCGTGGCAGAGACGACAGATACTGCGATCAAACCACAGGAAGTGACCGGAGGCATCCGCCACTTTGGTTCCCGCCTCCGTTCTTATTTTTTGTTCGATCCCTTGATCTGGATTTATACGATTATCCTGGGCATTGTCTCTCTTGTATCTTCTTTGTTCGATCGCTCAGGCAGAATCCAGCATGGCTTTGCCCGCTTGTGGTCGAAGATGATTCTCGGCACCATCGGCGTCAAAGTCCAGGTTGAAGGCTTGAACAAGATTGATACGTCGAAGCCGCAGGTTTATGTGGTGAACCACCTTTCGGCGCTGGACATCCCGGTGCTCTATGTTCACCTTCCATTTCAATTCAGGATCCTGGCCAAGAAGGAGCTTTTCCGTTATCCGTTTATGGGATGGCATCTGAAACGTTCCGGCCAGATACCTGTAGTCCTCGAGAACCCAAAGGCTTCAGTGCGGAGCCTGAACCTGGCGGTGGCCGCGATCAAGCACGGAAACTCGCTGGTTATTTTTCCGGAAGGCGGCCGCTCACCCGATGGCCAGCTACATGCCTTTATGGGTGGCGCGTTTTATGCCGCGGTAAAAGCGCAGGTAGATGTAGTACCCATTGCTCTGGTTGGCACGTACGAGATACTGAAGATGAACACTTGGCACATCAAGCCCGGGCCGGTGCATATGCTTGTGGGTCAGCCGATCCACACCACAGGCCTGTCCACGCGCGATATCGCGAAGATTACCGAGCAGGGGCGGAAGGCAATTGGTGAGCTCTATTACTCCCGCAGTTTGGTTCCGGATTTGCGCGGAGAGCAGCCGGTATCTAACGAGCCGGCAAGATAACTGCGGCACGGAACTATCTTAGAAGCAAACGGCCAGACCGGTTGGAGAGTTGGTTAGCTCTCGGGGTGCTGGCTGTTTGCGGATCACATGAACTACTCAGCTGTTAGGTTTATTGTTATTTCGCGCTTTTGCGCTTGTCGTCGCCGTGGTCCCTTTCAGGGGAAGGGCTGCCACCCAAAGAAAGAGCCACCAGCATTGCAAAAACAAAAGATACTATGGGCATCAAGAATTTTGACCAGAATCCTACCTCAGAATAAACCATGGGGGAATACCTCTAGCTTGATCTTAAGGGGGCGCAAGAAAGCCTACGCCTCTTGAGAAAAAAGTCAATGGCAAATCGTGATGTGATTAGATAACCGGCCCGCAGCTTTTAGTATTGTTAAAGAAGGTTAAGCCAGTAAGTAGTCGCAGAGTTTAGTGATAGGTTCATATGAGAAGGAATGGCATTTGGGACTGAATAGCTTAGGCATAGGATCTTTAGGTAGCCACGAGACACGCGGACTATCATGGCGGGGCCGTTGTGATCGTAATCTAAGGTTCTGAGCAAATGATTCTGGCTATGCGTACAGTTTGCACACTAGATTGGATTTGTGAGAAATTCTTTGCAAAAGGACGGCACTGTGAGTATCAGGATCGCGATTCCCGAGCCCTGTTCGTACGATCTGGAGTACAGTGGCCGCGCTTTGCCCCCTTACTTACGCGCGATTGAGGCGGCCGGCGGGGAGCCAGTGGTCATACCGCTAGAGAGCCCTCCGGAGGAGATTGCAAGGATAGTCACATCTTGCGCTGCTGTACTGCTGCCGGGCAGCAAAGCGGACGTTGATCCCCAGAAATATGGGGCTGCAAAAGCCCCAGAGACCGCGCGCGCTGACCAGCTACGCGATGCAGCCGACGAGCTTCTTTTGCAGGATGCTTACAACTTGCGCAAGCCCGTTTTCGGCATTTGTTATGGCCTGCAATCGTTGAACGTCTGGCGGAGCGGGACGCTGGTACAGCACATTCATTCCCAGGTGAACCACAATGCCGGCGCCAAGGTGGAGGTGGCTCATGGAGTCGCGGTTGCCGCTGCCTCACTGCTAGGGGAGAAGATCGTCAGGGATGCGCAAGCTTCCGCGGTCCCGGTGAATTCCAGTCATCATCAATCGGCTGACGTGGTGGGCGACGGCCTGCGCATAGCGGCGCAGTGCCCGGAAGACGGCGTAATTGAAGCGATTGAAGGCACCGTTCCCGGTCATTACGTTCTCGCCGTGCAGTGGCACCCCGAGCGCACATTCGAGCAGGACCGGGTTTCCAGCCGTTTGTTCCAGGCGTTTGTGGATTCAGCCCGGCAATGGATGGAGCGGAAAGCATAAGCCTTGCGGCTTGCGCACGCAGGGCATTGTTCCGTATCGTACTTCGCATGTCGGGAAAAGGCATTGTCTTGTCGCTGGAAGGCCGTGTTGCCGTAGTTACCGGTGGTTCGCGGGGAATTGGCGCGGCCATTGTAAGCATGTTTAGCCAGGCTGGCGCGCGCGTTGTTTTCAATTATCAAAAAGCGAGCAAAGAAGCCGAGGACCTTTCCTGGGCCTGCGGCGGAGCGAAACAATGCATAGCCATCCAGGCCGAGCTTTCTTCGAGCGAGGCCGCAAAGCCTTTGATTGATGCGGCCGTCCAGAACTTCGGCAGGGTGGATATCATCGTTGGAAATCACGGAGTGTGGCCGCCGCACGATGCACCCATTGACCAGATGTCTGACGAGCAATGGCGCTCCACGCTGGCCATCAATGTAGACAGCCTTTTCGGGTTGGTGAAACACGGAGTGGCGCAGATGAAGAGACAGCGCTCCGGAGGCCATGTAGTATTAATCAGTTCCACGGCAGGGCAGCGCGGAGAGGCCTTTCACTGTGATTACGCCGCCAGCAAAGGAGCGATTATCAGCATGGTGAAAGGGCTCTCAACGGAGCTGGCGCGCGACGGCATCTACGTGAACTGCGTGGCGCCGGGTTGGGTGGAAACAGATATGGCCGCGCCCGCTTTGCGTGACGCCGCCATCAGCAAGCGCGTCTATAGCACCATTCCCCTGGGCCGCGCGGGCAAGCCGGAGGAAATCGCAGCCTCAGTCCTGTTCTTGTGCACCGCCCATGCGGGGTTTATTACCGGCGAAATCTTGAACGTGAACGGTGGCGCGGTGCTGGTGGGATGATGGCAAAAGCAGCTGCTCGGGTTCTTTCTGCATCCAAGAAAGCATTGATCTCCATGAGAATAGCCGTTCTTATTTGCCTGTGCGTGGCCAGCCTGTTTGGCCAGCAAAACCCGTCCGCAAAACCCGCTGACTCAGCACAGAGCAATCAGCAAAAGGCCCGGACCCTGATCGATCAGATGGTCCAGTCGCTGGGCGGCCAGGCATACCTGGACGCGCAAGACTACTACGCGGAAGGCCGCTCCGGAAGCTTTCACAATGAAACGCTTGTGGGGTGGGGACTGTACTACCGCTTCTGGAAATGGCCCGACAAGGACCGCATTGAGCTGACCAAGCAGCGCGATATTGTCCAGCTTTTTGTAGGCGATCAAGTGTACGAAATTACTTACAAGGGCGTTCATCCAATCGACTTGCAGAAGGAAGAGAAGTTGCGGCAAGGCGTGGTGCGCCGCTATTACTCGCTGGAAAACGTCCTTCGGGAGTGGCTCAAGGAGCCGAACATCTTGTTGCTGGACGAAGGTCCGAGCATTTCCGAAGGGCATCTTGGCGAGAAGGTCACCATCATCAATGCAAAAAATGAGTCGGTGACCCTGATTGTTGACACCACAACGCACCTGCCGCTGGAAAAGCGCTTCTCCACGCGCGACCCGCGTTACCGTGACCGCGACGAGGAAGCCACGATTTACGGCGATTGGAAAATGATCCAGGGGGTCAACACCCCTCGCATGACCGTAACCAAGAGGAATGGCGAAACCATCTCCCAGCAGATTATTCTGAATATTAGCTACAACACTCACCCTCCAGAGTCGCTGTTTGACCCGGCCGTTGCCAAGATTAACCCGGTTAAGGCCCAGTAGTTCCCAGCTCGACACGGTCTGTTGTAAAAAAACAACATAGGGCAATCCTTCGCTCGGTGTAATCTGTTTGCTTGGAATAACTTGCCATTTGAACAGACAGTTCGAGCACCCGTGGAGTGCAAGGGCGTTGGGTTACATTCCGGCGCGCCTGTAACCCTCCGGATCCTTCCGGCGGTAGCGGGAACAGGCATTGTTTTTCGCCGTAGCGACCTGGATGGATTTGAAATTGAAGCTATTGGCCGCAACGTGGCCAAGGTTAGCTACGCTACCAGCCTGCAGAAAAAGGGCGTGCTGATTTCCACCACGGAGCACCTGCTTTCAGCCTTTATCGGAATCGGACTGGACAATGCGATCGTAGAGCTGGATAACCTGGAACTGCCGATCCTTGACGGTAGCGCGAAGCCCTTTGTGGAGATGGTGCTGCAGGCCGGGCTGCGTCAGCAGCGCAAAAAGCGTACATATCTGCGCATCATGCGCGAAATTGAAGTGCGCGAAGGCAACAAGTTTATTGGCGCTTATCCGGCATCTGGATACGCCGTCGCATACAAGATTGATTTTGCTCCGCCCATCGGAGCGCAGTCGTTTGAAATTGATCTCTCACGAGACCTCTACCACAAGGAGTTGGCGGCCGCCCGAACTTTTGGCTTCCTCAGCGAAGAGAAGGCTATGAAGAACATGGGGCTGATTCGCGGCGCGTCGGAAGACAACGTGATCGTCTTGACCGCCAATGGCGTAAAGAACGGTCCCTTGCGTTTTGACGATGAATTTGTGCGCCACAAGGTGCTGGATTTGATTGGCGACCTGGCGCTGCTGGGAAAACAGATTATCGGCCGCATTGTCGCGAATCGGGCGGGGCATGCCATGCATACGGCGCTGGTTTCACGCCTGTTGAAGGACAAATCGTTGTGGGAAGAAACAACTGAAGTGAATCACGCCGCGGATGTGGCGGAGAACACGATTGTCGCCGCCCACACTTCGCCGGAAGCCTAACCGCTAAACCGTTGATGCGTTAATGAACATGGCTCCGCCGCCCAGCGGCAACGATCGTTTCTCCAGCCACGCATCCAGGTCTTTTTTGGCTTCAGCCGAAAGCACCTGAAAGCGAATGCCCGCCCGGCCTTCCGGGGTCGACCAGACAACCTCGCCTTTTATGTCCAGGGCCCTCTTGTTGCCGGGTAGCTGCAACCGCACGCGTGCGGCTCCGCCCTCATCAAGTTTGCGAGAGCACTCCACTGATATTCCGCCGTGGCTGATGTTGGTGATGTTCAAAGGAAGTTCCGCTCCCTGGTCAACCAGTATGGCTCCAGTTGCTTTGATTAAATGGCGATGGTAGCGGCGGCGCTCACGCATGATCAGGCCCTGTGCCGCTCGCACGCTGCGCGTGGCCCGATCAACAGAAATTGGCTTGTCCAGAACGAAGTTGGCGCCCATCTCAAAAGCCTGCTGGATGCTCGTCTTGCCGCTTACCACGGCAAACGCGATGCAGCTCTTGTTGGATTTACCTTGCCGCAGCTCGCGCAAAACCAGGGGGCCGTTGGGCATGTCATCGCAGTCCACTAAGAGAGCGTCGTATTTCCGGCGCAGCAGGATCTGGCGGGCCTGTTCGGCATTATTGGAAAGATCCAGGTCAATATTGGCCGCGTCAAGGACTCGGCGTATCGTACGATGTACTTCAGGGTCGCGGCTGAGGAGGAGCGCTTGTAAAGCCATACCCGCAAAGGGTATCTAAATCGTCATATTCCAGCCAAGTAACCAACGTAACGGACCGGCAAATTGTCCGGGGACAGCACTTTCGATCTAAGGCTTCTTCCATGAAACGGACCGCATATCTCTCTCTGGGCTCGAATTTGGGTGACCGTGAAGCCAATCTTCATGCGGCAATAGCCCGGTTGAGGGAATTGGGTTCCGTCAACAGGGTTTCTGCCCTTTATGAGACAGAACCGGTGGAAGTCGCCGGCCAGCAACCCTGGTTCCTGAACTGTGCCGCCGCCGTGGAGACTGAGCTGACGCCATTGCAATTCCTGAAGTCCATGCTGGCGATTGAGCACAGCATGGGACGCGAGCGTACCGAACCAAAGGGGCCGCGGACGATCGACATGGACATTATTTTTTTTGGCGACGAAGTTGTGGATACTAAGGAGCTCACCGTTCCGCATCCCGCGATGCAACATCGCCGTTTTGTGCTGGCACCGCTGGCCGAAATAGCTCCCGAAGCCATGCATCCGGTGCTGCGGCGGACAGCGCTGGAGTTGCTGAATATGCTGCCGGCAAATGCTGGTTCTGTGCGCAGGTCCCGGCAAATCTGATTTACGATTGATTCCTTGGATACCGCCAACATTGCCCGGTTGCTCCAGCCCTTCATTCAGCTTGATGAAATGCGGCTCGCCGCTATATTGAAATATATCGATCTATTGCTGAAGTGGAACGCGCGCATCAACCTGACGGCCATACGCGCGCCGGAGGAGATTGTGGAGCGGCACTTTGGCGAGTCTTTTTTTGCGGCGAAACACATACTTGCGCGCGGCCCGGTTAAGACGGCAATCGATCTTGGATCAGGCGCAGGCTTTCCCGGCGTTCCCTTTGCTCTGCTGGCCCCACAGGTTGAGGTCACACTGATTGAGTCCAGCCAGAAGAAGTCCACGTTCCTCAAGGAGCTGATCTATTCGCTGGAACTGCGCAACGTGAAGGTGTTTAGCGGTCGGGCGGAGAGCTATTCGCAATCGGCTGATCTTGTCATGTTGCGAGCTGTAGAGAAGTTTGAGGAGGCGCTGCCGCTCGCCTTACAGCTCGTCTCGCCTGGCGGCAGTCTCGCACTGATGATTGGGACTTCGCAGGTCGAATTGGCGAGGAGCTCACATTGCGACCTCCAGTGGCAGGAACCGCTGATGGTTCCGAGTGGCCATTCCAGAGTATTGCTGATTGGCACCAAGATGGTAAAAGTGGAGTGAAAGCAAGATTTCTCTCCTCCTGGAGCCATGGTGGATTGGGAGAACAAACGGTTCTAAGAATTAAAGTGGAATTTATCTTGCTTTGGAACCATTTCAGTTATTACTTGAAAGCTCGACTTGCCAAATTCGGTCTAAGCATTTCACACCTAGAATCAAGCTAGTCATAGTGGAAAATTGGAGGCGATTTTAACCCCTCTAGGAAAGTCAGCAGTCAACAGTTATTCGGCCACAAGGCTCAAAGTGGGAAACGCATTAATGTGTCACCCATTTGTACAACAGATGTTCCACGTGGAACACATCGATGAGGCAAACTTCGATGTTCCACGTGGAACGCTGCACCATTTTGCGGCATTGCGCAAACGGTCATGCCTTCGCTAAAGTCAACAAGGCACTTTTTCCGACCCTAAACCCCATGGGACACGTAATAGCTGTTGCTAACCAAAAAGGCGGAGTAGGAAAGACCACTACAGCTATCAATCTGGCAGCTTCTTTTGCCGCTGCGGAGCTCAAGTGCTTGTTGGTGGATTGCGATCCCCAGGCAAACTCTACTGGGGGGCTTGGCTTTGCTCGGGATCCTGAGCGCCTCAGCACATACCACCTGTTAATGGCCGAAGCCACTGCGGTGCAAGCAGTTATCCCCACGGAGCTCGAAGGCCTGAGCATCATTCCGTCGCATAAGAACCTTATTGGAGCCAATATTGAGCTGGTGGGAGCGGAAGAGAGGGAATTTCGCTTGCGCACGGCCTTACAGTCGGTTCGCGACCAACACGACTTCATCGTCCTGGATTGCCCCCCGGCGCTCGATCTGCTCACTCTTAATGCCCTGGTTGCAGCTGATTCAGTCCTCGTCCCCATGCAGGCAGAATACTTTGCACTAGAGGGAGTTAGCGAGTTGTTGGATACGATTGAGCGCCTGCGATTGAGCTTCAACCCAGAGCTGCACATTGAAGGCGTGGTCCTCACCATGTATGACGATAGGACCAATTTGGCCCAGCAGGTCACACAGGAGCTGAAAAGGCACTTTGGCGATAGGCTGCTTGAGACGATCATTCCGCGCAATATCCGCCTGGCTGAAGCGCCCAGCTATGGCAAACCGGCCCTGCTCTATGACGTGCGCTCCCGCGGCGCTGAGAGCTACATAAAGCTGGCAAAGGAAATCATGCACCGCAAGATGCATCCCGCTGCGATAAGCGCTCCAGATGACGCTGGCCAAAACACTGAAGATCTTTCCATCAGCAACGAACTGAAAAGGGTCAATGAATCATGATCAATGAGAAACGCAAAGCCCTTGGACGCGGGCTTGATTCACTACTACCAAGCCGTCCGGCTGCCACGCCCATAGCCATGCCGGCAGCGCAGGCGGCGGGCAATCCCCAGGAAGTCCTGATTGACAGCATTGACGCAAACCCCTACCAGACTCGGCGGAGGATTAATGAAACCGCCTTGGAAGAGCTTGCCGAATCGATACGCGCGAGCGGTGTGGTTCAGCCGGTTGTCTTGCGGCCGGGGCCAAATGGCCGGTTTCAATTGGTAGCTGGCGAGCGTCGCTGGAACGCCTCGAAACGCGCCGGTAAGACCACGATACCGGCCGTGATTCGCCAGATCTCCAATGAGCAGGCCATGGAGATCACGATCATTGAAAATCTGCAGCGCGAAGATTTGAACCCGATAGAGCAGGCCAAGGCGTTCGAGCGGCTAAGCAGGGAATTCGGCCTGACGCAGGAGCAGATTGCCGCCCGAACAGGCAAGGACCGGGCCAGCATTGCCAACTTCATCCGCTTGCTCAAACTGCCTGAAGCGCTGCAGGATGCGCTGGAAACGGGCACACTCAGTTTTGGCCATGGAAAAGTGCTTCTGGCATTAGCCGGCTTCCCAGAGCACATGGAACGCGCCGCCCGCGAGGTGATTGAGAAGCAGCTCTCGGTGCGCCAGACTGAAGAGCTGGTCGGCAAGCTGCTCAACCCGCAAGCTGCGGAACAGAAACAGGAGAAGCCGGCCCGTCAGATCGACCCCAACGTGCGCGATGCACAGCGCAGCCTGGAGAGTTCTTTAGGCGTGAAGGTTGAAATTCAGGACCGCAAAGGCAAAGGCAAGATCATCCTGAAGTATGGGTCACTGGAAGACTTTGACCGCATCGTGGAGGCTCTGGCCACAAAATAAACTATATTGATGTATATCAATATAGTGAAAACTGGTTTTAGGCTCGGCACAAACACGGTTCGCAGGAAAGGTGTTTACTCGGGATCGCCTAGTGGCGCAGGCCGGTCCAGTTTTCTGAGATCACAATTGAATTGCCTGGATTGCCGGGATCGTACTTGATTGAGGTCATCAAGCCTGCGCGGCAAGAATGAAGATCAACCATGTGGCGCAGGCTGCTGACATCCTGCGATGCCTCATAGCTGACGCCCGCCACGTCGTAGTGATAGATCAACAGCTGCAACTCGCCTGAGCCGTTGCCCTGCATTTCATTCACGTCAATCACGGTGCCGTCTGTAATTCGGCCCGTTTCGCTGATGCGCATCCTGCGCTCGCGCTCCCGCTGATCAGGGGTCTTGCGGCGGCTGCGCGCCCAGGCGTTGGCGCCAAGCAGCAAACCGGCGCCAGCTATCGCGATAAGAGAATATAGACGAAGTTCATTCATGCGCTCTGACCGTCCCCCAACATCACGACCTTGCCCTTTTGTAGATGAGTTTAATGCAACTTGGGTTCAATGAAAATCCGGAGGAACACTTATCTCCAACTCTTGGGTACTAGAATGAAACCGGACCTGTCTGGCGCAGGGCCAGAATCCCCCGGCGGGCGGAAAATCACAAGGTAACCATAGTTTTGGGCATCCACGCTGGGACACTCCAAGCGCCTTAAGTACTTCGAAATACAAACGGTTTGCGATTCTCAGATTTTCTTAATCGCTATCCGCGACAGGGTTTTTGAGCACGCCGATCCCCTCGATCGATACACTCACCTCGTCACCGGCCACCAGCGGCCCCACGCCAGCGGGCGTACCGGTCAAGACCAGGTCGCCCGGAAGAAGAGTCATCACAGTTGAGATGTAGCGGAGCACCACATCTACGGGAAAGATGAACGCCAGCGTGCTTTCCGACTGCTTGAGTCCGCCATTGACGCGGCTTTCCACGCGCACGCCCTTCCATGGATCAATTTCGTCCGTAACGATGGGCCCTACGGGGCAAAACGTGTCAAAGCCCTTGGCGCGGGTCCACTGCGGATCTTTTTTTTGCAGATCGCGCGCCGTCACGTCATTGGCGCAGGTATAGCCAAGGATATAGGGACGAACGTCATCATTCGGCCCCAGATTACGGCACGTCTTGCCGATAACGATGGTGAGTTCGCCTTCAAACTCCACGCGCTGGGAAAGGAGGCGGGGACGGACGATCTTCTCGCCCGGCGAAATCAGCGAGCTGGGAGGCTTGAGGAATATCAACGGCTCGGAAGGAACTTCATTGCCCAACTCTTTGGCGTGCTCGCTGTAATTGCGGCCCACACAAACGATCTTGGAGGCAGCGGCAGGAAACAGCAGCTTTGCCGACGACAGCGGCTGGGCAGCAGTCTTCTCTGCCTTCGAAAAATCAGGAATCACGCCATCCGGGGAAGTCTGCGTGATCTGATCGGCACCGGACACGTTTTCAATTAGCCCAAAGCGTGGGCCATCCGCGGCGACGAAGCGGCAATATCTCATGCGATGGACACTCCAAAAAAGTACAAGGGATTTCTGGCGGCACTCGAGAATGAGTCATCGCTCGTCGAATGCGCTGGAAATCCCTATTTTACCTTTAGCGTAAGTCCAGGCCGGAAATCAGCTATCCGCCCGCCTGTTTCTTTGCAAGATCGCCAATAATTGGCAGCTTAAACTCCTGGTTGCCGTACGCCTTAATCATGCACACGACAATGGCAACGAGGACGCCCAACCAAATCAGCATCATCAAAGGCCCCATCAGGAAAATGCTAAGTCCTCTGGTGATGAACCCCAGGATCATCGAAAGAATAAAAACTCCGATCCAGATGGCGAAGACCGCAACACTGATGAATATCGACTGGAACGCATTGAAGCGCACAAAACGGTCGTTTTTATATGGCTCAATCAGCAGAAAAATCAGCCCAGTGACCCAGCCAACGAGATAGCAGAGACATGCGGCCACATTATTTGTCATACCACCACTCGTGGCGCCCGCCGGCGAAGAAGCCGGAGCAGCCGCCGCCCCTGTAGTTGTTGTTACGCTTTGCCCCGCAACCGCCGCGCCACAAGCCCCGCAAAAGCCCGAACCCGCATTGAGTTGGGCCCCACACTTTGCACAGAATGCCATAAATCCCTTTTCTCCTTCTGTATGTTCCCTTGTGGAAGATTTGTTTGCGCAACAGCTTAGCCCGTCTTGGCCAAGAAAGAAAGAAAACTTATTGCTTAATTCCAGCCCATTACCAGCATTTCTCTGTTGATTTTCTCTGAAAACGCCTGTATTTACGCCACTCCCCTCGATTCACCCAGCACCAGCTTGAAGTCCATCCGCTTTTTTCCCCGGTAGACGGTCACGGTCACGGTGTCGCCGGAGCGATGGTTCTGCATCACATGGGAGAGGTCCTGCTGGTCCTCAACCGGCTGGCCGTCTATGGCCACCAGCAAATCGCCCCCGATCATGATAGGTGCATTGCCCAGATAGGCCCGCTCTGTGCCTCCCCGAAGGCCAGCACGCTCGGCTGCGCTGCCGGGTACCACTTCCACGACCAGCAGGCCTGAGTCATGGGCCAATCCCATCTGGTCGGCCAGTTCTGGCCCTATGGGGATCGTGCGCACTCCCATCTCCGGACGGCGAACTCGCCCGAGATGTACCAGATCGTCCAGCACCGCCTTGGCAGTGTTGATGGGAATGGCGAAGCCAATGCCCGCGCTTTGCTCCACGCCTCCGGTCAAAATCATGGTATTGATGCCGATGACCTGTCCGCGCGCATTCAAGAGAGGGCCGCCTGAATTACCCGGATTGATGGCAGCATCGGTCTGAATGGCTTCGTCGATAAACCCGCGCTGCCCTTTCAGCGACCTGATGGAGCTGATAATGCCGCGCGTCATGGTGCCGCTAAGACCAAAAGGGTTCCCGATCGCGTAAACCTTCTGCCCCACCACCAGGCTTTTGGAATCTCCAATCTCTGCCTGCGGGACCGATTTGTTGGGAATCTGGATCACCGCCAGATCGTGGACGGGATCAGTACCCACAATCTGGGCCTTGTATTTCTTCTTGTCACTGGTGGTTACCTCCAACTGGCGGGCACCTTCCACCACGTGGTTGTTGGTAAGAATATGGCCTTCCGTATCGATCACAAACCCTGAACCCATGCCTTGCTGCGGCACGGCGCCATAAAAGAAGTCGTAGGCCACGGCTGTTGATGTGATGTTCACCACCGAGGGGAGCGCTTTCTTGTAGACGTTGATGTTGTTTTGCTCGTCTACATCGTAATTCGCCGGCCCGGCGGCCTCCGTCAGTTCAACGTGCGTTGGCCGAGTCACCCAGGAGGGCGCATCCGGGCCTGCCAGGCGCGTGGTGACAAAGTAGAAGGTAAGCACCAATAATGTAGCGAGCAGAACGGGACGTAAAAGCTTCATGTATCACCTGTCAAAAACGAGCCCCGGGCCAGGACCTTCAGCTCGGCATAGATTCGTTGAACCTCGTGGCGGGTTTCTTCAACGAAACCGGAGTTGTCGATCACAAAGTCCGCCCGGCGGGCCTTTTCTTCATCGGAAATCTGTGCCTTAGTCCGGCGGTCGACATCGGCTCGCGCATCCGCCTGATTCCTGCCTGTGCGCTCCGCATAGCGCGTGACTTTCTGCTCCGGCTTGCAGGTTACCACCATGATCTTGTCAAAACGGTCTTCCACGCCGGCCTCAAAAATCAAAGCGGCTTCAACAATCGCCACGGCGTTCGGGTCCTTCGCGGCGAGCTCCCGCATCCAGCGATCCTGTTGACGAATTACCGCAGGGTGCACAATTTTGTTTAGCTCTTCCACGCGGCCACCGTCAAACGCGGCTGCCGCCAGCCCGGCGCGGTCTATCTCCCCATCAGGTTTGACGATCTCCTTGCCAAAGCGTTTGACCAACTCCTGGTACACTTCCTGGCCGGGACGGTAAAGTTCATGTGCGATGCTATCGGCATCCACCACCTCTGCTCCCAGATCGGCAAACATTTTGGCGACCGTGGATTTGCCGCAGGCAACGCCGCCCGTGAGACCGACCTTCAGCACCAGCTCAGCTCCGCTTCTGCCCGCGACGCATCTCGCACGCCTTTACCGTATTCGCCATGAGCATGGCGATGGTCAACGGCCCAACGCCACCAGGCACCGGCGTAATCGCGCCCGCGACGGCAGCTACATGAGGATCAACGTCTCCCACCAGGGTTGAACCTTTCTCGGCAAAAGACTTCTCTCGCGCCGCGTCGCCGGCAAAAAACTTTTCAAACTCGCTGCGGTCGATAATCTTATTGATGCCAACGTCGATCACCGCGGCGCCGGGCTTCACAAACTCTTCGGTCACAAAGCCGGCTTTGCCTATCGCCGCCACCAGAATGTCCGCCTGGCGCGCAATATCCGCGATGTTGCGGGTCTTGGAATGGCAGACCGTAACGGTAGCGTTGTTATTCAGCAGCAGCATGGCCACAGGCTTGCCCACAATGTCACTGCGTCCGATGACCACGGCGTTGCGGCCTTCAATGGCGATGTTGCTGCGGCGAAGGATCTCAATCACACCCGCCGGAGTACATGGCACCAGCCCCGGGCGCTGCGTGGAAAGATTGCCAACGTTTACGGGATGGAATCCATCGACGTCCTTTTCCGGCGACACGGCGAGCAACACTTTTTTGGAATCCACCTGCGACGGCAAAGGCAGTTGCACCAGAATGCCGTCAATTTCGTCGCGCCGGTTCAGAGCTTCGATCATTTGCAGCAATTCGCCGGTTGTGACCGTATCTGGCGGCGTCAGGTTCTCACTGAGCATGCCCATCTGCTCGCAGGTCTTAACCTTGTTGCGGACGTAGATCTCCGAAGCCGGGTTGTGTCCCGCCAGGATCACCGCAAGTCCCGGCCGCCGGCCAGCAGCTGTGAGCTTCTGCACCTGCTCAGCGACTTCAGACTTTATTTGTGCAGCAATCTTATTACCGTCAAGAATGGTGGCAGCCATAGTTTTCATGGGAATAAATATCTTAAACTACCAAAACGGCAAAGGTACACTTGCAGCCAGCCGTTCCTCTGTGCTCTAAAATAGGTCCATGATGATCAAACAGATTCTGGACGCCCTGGCCTGCCCTGACCCAGCTTGCCGCAAGCCTTTGAAGCTGGCTGAGGATGAATCGGCGTTGCAGTGCACCGGCTGCGGCCGGATATATCCCGTGAAGGACGGGATACCAATGCTGCTTATCGATTAAACCTCAGTGGACTGGCGTTTCGATTTTGAGGCTTCTCAGGTACTCGGCAAAGTCAGGCCCAAGATCGGCGCGCTTCAGGGCGAACTCCACCGTGGCTTTCAGGAAGCCCAGCTTGTCCCCCGCGTCGTGACGCTTCCCTTCGAAAGTGTATCCATAAATCTTTTCCCCGGCACTGAGCAGTCCACGAAGACCGTCGGTCAGCTGCAGTTCGCCGCCTGCGCCGAGAGGCGTGCGCTCCAGCGTTTCAAAAATGGTCGGCGTGAGAATATACCGGCCAATGATGGCGAGGTTGGAAGGCGCTTCTTCGCGTTTGGGCTTCTCCACCAGGTTGCGGACATCGAAGGCGCGCCCTCCGAATTTGCCTTCGATCTTTTGCGCGTCAAGCACGCCGTAAGAAGAGATGGCCGGGCCGTTGACTTCCTGGGTGGCAATGATAGAGCATTGCGACTCCTCAAACACTTCTATCATCTGCTTCAGGCACGGCTTTTTGGCGTCGATCACGTCGTCAGCCAACAGCACGGCGAACGGCTCATTGCCGACCAGCTCCCGCGCCATCAGCACGGCGTGGCCCAGCCCCATGGCCTCTTTCTGGCGGACATAAGCCACGTGGATCATGTCTGAAATCTGGCGAACGATGGAAAGCAGCTCCACCTTGCCACGCTCTTCCAGCATCTTTTCCAGTTCGTAGCTGACGTCAAAGTGGTCTTCAATAGCGGTTTTTCCGCGGCCGGTAATAATGATGATCTGGTCGCACCCAGCGGCCAGCGCTTCTTCAACGCCGTATTGAATGATGGGCTTATCCACCAGCGGCAGCATTTCTTTGGGCTGCGCTTTAGTGGCGGGAAGAAAACGCGTGCCCAGGCCGGCAGCGGGAAAAACAGCTTTGCGAACTCTCATCTTCATGAATGATTCCTGAGTACCGCATGGTGAGATGCAGAAATTCTAGCACCCGTTTTTCCGGCCTGCTCCTGCTGCCTGCCGCTCAAACCGTGCCTCACAACACAGGACTGTTATCGCCCAACATCATCTGGCGAAGCAATTTGACTGGCGGGAAGCCCTGCTTCAGCAGCTCATTATGAAAATTTTCCAGAGAGAATCCGGCGCCCACTTTTTTCCTGTAATCGTCGCGCAGCTTCAGGATCTCCAGCTTGCCCAGCGTGTAATAGAGATACGTTGGGTCAGAGGTGCCACGCTTGGTTTCACGCAGACCGTTCATGTGGGATTGATAACCTTCCTTCTCGAAGAATGCCACACCCTCATCGAAGGTCATCTTTCCCGTATGCATCTGTATTCCCACGATGAAGCGCGCGTTGCGCAGCAGCGCGTCCTGCAATTGGCCCAGGCGCAGTTTGAGAAATGCCGTGTCGTGGTCCTGGTCAACGCCCGGCGCGCGGCCGTAGCCTTCGTCCAGCATCATCTGCTCGCTATAGTGGGCCCAGCCTTCAGCGTTTGAACTGCAGCCCAGCAGCTTGCGGACTTTTGATGGAGCATACGGCACCCACAGGAACTGCGTGTAATGGCCCGGATAAACCTCATGCACGGCGGTGGAGATAATCGTTCCGCGATTGAAGCCAGACATGTGCTCTTCTACTTGCTCTGGCTTCCAGGTTGGCTCCGGCAGAGTAACATTGAAAAAAGCTTCTTTCGCGACCTTCTCAAACGGTCCGGGCGTATCCATGGAGGCGAAGGTCAGGGCCCGCGCGAAAGGCGGCGTTTCTTCTACGATCGGCAACACCTCAGACGGCAGCTTGACGATGTGGTGCTGCTCCAGAAAATTTTTCAGCCCGCCCAGAGTGTCACGGAAACTCTGGAGCAGCTTGTCCGGAGCGGGATGGTCTTTTTCCAATTCTTCCAGTATCTGCTGCGGCGTCTTTTTGGGATCGAGCTTGGCGGCAGTATCTTTGAAGGCCTGCTGGTTCAAACGCAGATTGGCCATGCCGATCTCAAGCAGGCGATCAAGCGGAATATCAACGTCCTCGTCGTACAGAAGCTTCCTGCTGAAATTGTCGGCGCCGATACGGAAGTCGCCATGCGCCTGGGGCTTCAAGTCTTTCTCCATCCATTGTCCATAGGCCTTCAGCTCGTCCATTACTTTCTGATTGACGGCGTTAAATTCAGCCAGCAGCGCCTGGTCTTTCACGTCTTTGAAGGCCGCGGGAACATCTTTCTGGAAAAAGCCGATAAGACCGGGAATCTGCTCCAGCGCGACGTCAACGTAGATGGGCGGCGGGTTCTTCAGGTTCTGGCGCGCCGCCTGGAAGACTGCCGGCACCTGCTTCTCACGGGCGATGACCGACTTGAGGCGCTGGTCAGCAGGCGCGAATGTACGCGCCATGATGAGGAAGATCGAGTTGGTCATGCCGGACGAATACACGTCAGGATTTTTCTCCCAAGGGCGGACCTGCTCCAGAGTGAGCAAGCGGCCCTTAATGTCGCCCAACACAAGCGCATGGTCGACGCGCACCGCCGCGGAGAGTTGCAGTGGATCGATCTTGGCCAGCACTTTCTGGAAGTCCTTCAGCGCCGCGATCTGGCTGTTGATGGAAGCCTGTGAATAGTCCTCCAGCAGGTTGTCGTACTGGTGGAATCCCGCGGCTGTGCCCTGTGACGGACCGAATTTGAAATAGACCTTATCGAAATATTGTTCAGCCAGCAGCTCAAAGACCTTGTCATTGTTCGCCGAGGAAGAGTCTGCTTGCTTGTGCTGCGCCTGCGTGGTGAGCCCTGCCAGCAGCAGAGCAAAGAGTGGGATTAGTTTCACAAAGGTCTCCAGTCGCCCAGCAAAGGACGATCAATGTTTTGGACTCACGATGTGTTCAGGCGTGAGCGTCCACCGGCGCGCCGGCAATTCCGATGCGCCAAGCTATTTTTGCACGTAGACCGTGCCGCCCTTCATCACAAAGACCGGGCTTTGGAGCACGGTCACGTCCTTGAGCGGGTCGCCGTTCACCGCAACAATGTCTGCGAATTTGCCTTGCTCCAGCGCCCCGACCCGATCAGACCAGCCCAGCAGGTCAGCGGCGTTGATTGTGGCGGTCTGAATGGCCTGAAGCGGCGTCATGCCAATCTGCACGTACACGGCAAACTCATGAGCGTTCAACCCGTGCGGATAGACGGCGGCATCGGTGCCGAAGGCAATCTTCACACCGGCGTTGAATGCTTTCTTGATATTCTGGCGGCTCACGGCGGTTACTTCCTTCATCTTGGTCGCATACATCGGTGGCAGGCCGATTTTTACGGCATTTTCGCGCATCCAGTCGCTGAGATATTGCGTTGGAACAAGGTATGTGCCGTTCTTCTTCATTATGGCAATGCCGGCGTCGTCAATGTAAGAGCCATGCTCAATGGAGTCCACTCCGGCTTCAGATGCCCAGGCAATGCCTTGCGCGCCATGCGCGTGCGCGGCGACTTTACGTCCCAGGCGATGCGCATCTGCCACAATGGCTTTCATTTCTTCCAGCGTGTACTGCGAGGCACGCGGATCGTCGCCCTTGGAGAGCACTCCGCCCGTGGCGCAGACCTTGATCACGTCCGCGCCATACTTGATAATCTCGCGCACTTTGTGCTGTACGCCTTCCACACCATCGGCCGCGCCGTCAGACTTGGCGTGCCATTCGTAAGGCAGCAGGTTCTGGTCGCAATGGCCGCCTGTGATGGAAAGCGCAGGACCGCTTGCGTCGATGCGCGGCCCCGGGACCATGCCTTCATTGATGGCGTCGCGCAGGGCGATATCGGTATAGCCGCTTGCCCCTACGTTGCGGACCGTGGTGAAACCCGCTTCGAGAGTAATGCGCGCGTTTTTGGCACCGATCAGCGCCTCCTTCGGAATGGAAACGCCCAGTTCCTGGTAGCCAAAGTTAGGATCGAACGTCAGATGCGTGTGAGCATCGATCAGGCCGGGCAACAGCGTGGCGTTGGGCAAGTTGATCACGCGCGCGCCTGCCTGGCTTTCCGCCGCCGAATTTTGGCCAGCCGAAACACCCGTGACTTTGTCGCCTTCAATGGAGACGGTCACGTTGTCCAGCATCTTGCCGGTCTTTACGTCGAGCATGTGCGCGGCATGAATGATTGTTTTCTGCGGCGCGGTTGGGGCAGCGGACGGTTGAGCGAAACTGGTACAAGTAAGCAGAAGGGCCAGAAGAAAGAGTATGGTTGTTTTCATAAGACGCGCGGATTATAGCAGGATGACGACCGACCGGTTGGAGGCTTCAAGAGATCTAGTAGACTTCTTCCGTCTTTATGCACCTAACGGAGGTCTTATGAATAAACACCAGCCCTTGGTTGATGAAGCAGCACTGCGTTCCACAATTCATCAGTTGGAACTGGATGACCTTCAGAAAGACCGGTTGATCAACCGTTGGCTCCACTACGTTGTCTGGTGGGATGCGCGCGCCCGGGCCAACAAGTGGAAACACCACACATTACGCAGTATCGTGGTCGCTGGCGGCGCTGCCATTCCGGCGCTGGTCAGTGTGCACATCAGCGATCCAGAACACGCAGCAAACCTCCACATCGTCACGGTGATCTTAAGCCTGCTGGTTGCGATTTCCGCTGGCCTCGAAGGATTATTCGGCTTTGGAGAAATCTGGCGGGAAAAGCGCGCGGCAGCAGAAATTTTAAAAGTTCAGGGATGGCGTTTTTTTCAACTGATCAAGCCCTTTGCGGGAATGACTCACAGACAGGCTTATCCCGATTTCGCTGATGCAGTGGAAACTATGATTGAGCATGAAGTGAAGGATTATCTCGTGGCCGTGCAAGGAGATGTTCCTTCCCAAACTCCGCCATCCCAGCGGCCGTCTCAAAAGCAGTAACAGATACAGAAGGTGCTTTAAAACCAAGGATGAGAAACGAAAGAGAGCGGCCGCAGCCTATGGGGCTCCAATTCAAGCGAGTCCCATGGCTAAATAGGGCTGGCTCCGAACCACGGCGCAAACTCTGCGCGAATGAAAGGCTTCACGCCTTCTCTGCCGGTCAGCCGCCACCAGAGCTTACCGTTTTCGTGCTCCAGACGAATGCTCACATCAAAGAACGGGCAGCAGGCGTGTTCCAGCGGCGCGAATTCCGCCAGCGCCCGGTAGTTCGCCGGGTCGGGGAGAAATTCAAACTCGTAACCGTCAGTTAATTCCCTGATTGCACACAATGCCGACCGCAGGAGCT
>DASSXL010000093.1:0-22024 GCA_035703825.1 Candidatus Angelobacter sp. | reverse complement strand
ATTACGATGAACGTGTGCGCAAAGAAGCTTTCGATTTGCAGTTGATGATGGAAGCCATGGGACAGCAGCAAGCCTCACAAGCTGCCGCCGCTGCCGCCGCGCCAACCGCCCTCGGATGAAACACCGCAAAATTATCGGGATCGCGGCGCCTATAGCGCTGATTGTGCTTTTCTGTGCTCCGCTTGCATGGGCAGAAAGCATTTCCATTGCTGGATACCGCCAGGAACTGCAAGGCATAGTTGCCAAAGTCGACTCGCTGGAATCTCATCCGGAGAATGCGGGCGCGCTGGTGGCATCGATTCCCGACCAGGTTTCGGTTACCACAAATTCGGGCGAGATCAAGGTCAGCTACAAGGCGCTCAAGGACAGCCTGGCGGCCTTTGCCGCCGCGGACGAGAAGACCCGTCCGGGGCTTCTTCGGGAGATCAGGGAATACGCCAGGGTGATGAGCGAAGCCTCCGAGGGCTATGAGAACAACGCCGCGGATACAGCCACTGCACACCACAAGCTCGAGGAGATCCTGTCCCGTCGCGAATTCAAGCAGCAGGGCCAGAGCGCGAAAGATGCATTGCTGGCGCGCATTTACTATTGGATCGCGCGCTGGTTGAGCAAGATCGTCTTTAAAGGCCAGACGAGTTTTGATTTGATGCGCCTGATCATTTATCTGCTGGTGGGAGCGGCAGCAACTCTGCTGCTGGTGTGGACCATCCGGCGGCTGCGCCGCCCGCAGGAAGAGCTGGCGCAACGCGAGATCATTCCGTTTGCTCCCTCAGCGCGGAGTTGGCGCGCGTGGCTGGCGGACGCGCGTGCTCAGGCGCAGAAAGAGGACTGGCGCAACGCAATCCATCTGGCCTACTGGGCCGGAATTTCTTACCTGGAAGAGCACGGCGCATGGAAGCCGAATCGCGCGCGCACGCCACGGGAGTATCTGCGTTTGATCGGCAAGACCGCGGCCCAATATCCCGTGCTGGCCGCGCTGACGCGCAAGCTGGAGATCGTCTGGTACGGTTACGGGACGGCCGCTGAAACCGATTTTCATGAAGCGCTGGGCCAGCTTGAAAAGCTGGGGTGCCGATGAAGATCGAACGGAGCGACCGCCGGTTGCTGATCTGGGCAGGCGTATTCATGCTGCTTGTGATCCTTGCTCTGACGTTTCTTTCGCAGGAGGAAGAAGAGTCCGGCATTCCCAGCACGTATTCAACGCAGCGCGCCGGCGCGAAGGCCGCGTTCCTGCTGTTGCAGCAATCGGGCTACAAAGTGCGGCGCTGGGAACAATCTCCATCCGATCTTCCATCCGATCCGGCGCATACCGTGCTGGTGCTGGCTTCTCCTTTTCGCGCGCCAACACGCGACGAGAAAAACGCGCTGCAAACTTTTGTGGACCGCGGCGGAAAGATCCTGGCCACGGGCCGCACCGCGTCCAACTATCTGCCGCGGGCGGAGACCGAAAGTGAACTCGTGCCGTCGCCGGTCGCCAAGGAATATCAACCACAGCTTCTCACTCCTCTCACGCGTGGCGGCGCGATCCAGATGTCGCCGACCGCGTACTGGAAAGGCCCCGCCACCAGCTCGCTTGCTCATTACTCTGACGATGGCCGTCCCATCGTTGTCTCGTACAAAGCGGGCCTGGGCGAAGTTATCTGGTGGGGAGCGAGCACGCCGCTCACCAACACTGCCATCGCCAAGTCAGGCAACATGGCCTTGCTGTTGAATTCACTGGGCAATGCCGGCGACGTCCAAATCTTCTGGGACGAATATTTTCACGGCGAACAAAGCTCCCTGATCGGCTATGCGGGCGATCCTCCTCTCAAGTTTGGACTGCTGCAGGCATTGCTGGTATTTCTTGCGCTGATCTTTACTTTTTCGCGGCGCAACGGGCCCATCCATCCATTGCCGCAGCCTTCGCGGCTTTCGCCGCTGGAGTTCGTCAGCACGCTGGGCAAGCTGTATCGGCGCGCGAACGCCGTGCATTCCGCGCTGGCGATCCCTTATGCGCGGTTCCGCGCGCAAGCGGCCCGGCAGCTTGGCATCAACCAGGATGTGCCTGCCGCAGATTTGGCCCGCGCGTTGAAGAACCGGCTGCGTTATAAAGATGACTCGCTCGCAGGCCTGTTGCAGCAGATTGAAAGTGCGCTGCACAATCCTGAGTTGCAGGAAGCCCAGGCGCTGGAGCTGGTGCAGCAATTGAACCGGCACGCGCAGAACCTGAAATTGAATCCCATGGAAAGACAGGAGACCGACCTTCATGCAAACCGTGTCCCAGGTGCTCACGCACGGACGAACTGAGCTGGCCAAGGTAATCGTGGGCCAGGAAGAGTTGATCAACCAGTGCCTGCTCACAGTGCTGTGCGGAGGCCACGCGCTGCTGGAAGGCGTGCCGGGAATCGCCAAGACTCTGGTGATCAAAAGCTTTGCGCGCCTGTTTGACCTGGAATTTCGCCGCGTGCAATGCACCTCCGATCTCATGCCGGCCGACATCATCGGCAGCAACGTGCTGAATCTTTCCACCAGCGCGTTTTCGCTGCATCGCGGGCCTCTCTTCACCGATCTTCTGCTGGCCGACGAAGTCAACCGCATGCCTCCGCGCACGCAGGCCGCCGTGCTGGAAGCGATGGAAGAGCGCCAGATCACCATCGATGGCTCCACGCATCCGCTGTCGCAGTTTTTTACCGTCTTCGCCACGCAGAATCCAATCGAGTTTGAAGGCACCTATCCTCTGCCGGAAGCGCAGCTCGACCGTTTTCTGCTCAAGATCAAGGTCGGCTACCCGACGGCCGAACAGGAAATTACCATCCTGCAACATCAGCACGAAGGCTTTGACGCGCATGACCTCGACTCCGCACATCTGGCTGCGCTGCCCACTGAAGCGCTGGCGCAGGCGCGGTCGGAAATTCGCAGCGTAAAAGTTGAGCCTGCGCTTTTCCGTTACATCGTGGAAATAGTCCGCCGCACCCGCGGATGGCCCGCGCTTGCTCTCGGCGCCAGCCCACGCGCCGCCATCAGCCTGATGATGGTTTCAAAAGCCACCGCAGCGCTCGAAAACCGCGACTACATCATTCCCGACGACGTAAAGGCCTCCGCGCTGGCTGTGCTGCGCCACCGCGTAATGATGAAGCCAGAAGCCGAACTTGAAGGCCTGGACAGCGACCGCGTGCTGACCGAGGTGCTTGGCTCGGTTGAGGTCCCAAAATAATGCAGACTCTGCTTGCGCCGGCGCCGGTGAGCGTTCGCGCCCGTAAGGCCAAGCGCCTCAGCTTTGGCTTTGGCCGGCGCTTTTTTCTGGTCACGCTGCTGGGCGTGCTCTGGGCCGTGCCTGCGTTCTGGAACACTCGCTTTCTCCTGATCATGGCTGCCTGGGACATCTGCGCATTCCTGGCGTGGGCCATTGATCTTGCCCGCCTGCCGCAGCCGGATCGTCTGGTCGTCGAGCGCACATGGAGCGGGCCGCCCTCGCTCAGCAACAACCTGCAGGTGACGCTGGAGGTCCGCAACCAGAGCAAGGTCTATGTCTCGTGCCGCGTGATTGACGATGTTCCTCACTCGCTGATCGCCGCGCCGCCGCAGATTGAAATCAAGGCCGCGGCGCATGACGCGGGCAGCGCCAGTTACACTGTGCGTCCGCTGGAGCGTGGCGACGTAAAGCTCGGCGCGGCCTACCTGCGCTACCAGAGCGGTTCGCACTTTGCCGAGCGCTGGGCCCGCGCCTCGCTTGAGCAGACCGTCCGCGTCTTCCCCGATCTGGAAGACGCCAAGCGGCATAACATATATCTATCTCGCGCCCGCCAGATTGAGCTGGAGCGGCGGCTCATACGCCAGCGCGGCGTGGGCCGCGAATTTGAAAGCCTGCGTGAATACCAGCCCGGCGACGAGTTCCGCAACATCTGCTGGACCGCCACCGCCCGCCGCGGCAAGCACGTGACCAAGCTCTTCCAGGTGGAGCGCAGCCAGGCCGTCTGGATCGTGATGGATGCCGGCCGGCTCCTGCGCGCGCGCGTCGGTGAACTCAGCAAGCTCGATCTCTCGGTCAACGCCGCGCTATCGCTCGCCCAGATCGCGCTCTATTCCGGCGACCGCACCGGACTGATCGTCTATGGCCGCAACATCCAGCAGCGCGTAGGCCTGGGCCGCGGCCTCACCCACATGCGCTCGATCATCGAATGCCTGGCCTCCGTGCGTGAAGAATCCGCGGAAGCCGACCATCTGCGCGCCGCCGCCACGCTGCTGCAATTGCAGAAGCAGCGCGCGCTCATCATCTGGGTGACCGACCTGGCCGATACCTCGATGACGCCCGAGGTGATTGAAAGCGCCTCGCAGATCCTCTCCAAGCACCTGCTGCTCTTTGCCGTGATCGCCCAGACCGACCTTAACGAACTTTCCGCCCGCTATCCCGCCGGCGCGGACGAGATGTATGAAATCGCCGCCGCCCAGGAGATGGTCCACCGGCGCGAACAGCTGATCAACAAAGTCCGCAACCGCGGCGCGCTGGCCCTGGAAATTGCCCCCAGCCGCCTGACGACTGAGCTGGTGAACCAGTATTTGAAGGTGAAGGAAAGAAACCTCATATAACCCCCTCCCCCTGGCCTTCAGCTAGTCTTCCAGAAGACTTACACGATTCCTCCCAAGACATCCCAGATTGGCGTAGGTTTTTGAGGTGCACCCCTGAGGTGAGGCAGAAAATTTATCCCACAAATGTGAGTCTCGCATTTGGTTGAGCGCTGATTACTGAGCGCGTATTTTCAAAGATCGAAATCCTTCCACCCCTCAGGGCTGCCTCATTTTAGCGTCATCCATTTCAACAATCACGCGCGAACTAGTTCACCAGCACCGGTCACTGCCCTCTGCGACCCTCTGCTTACATGTGGTTCATGTCCGAGTGGCCAAGAGGAAGCTAGCCAACACGGAACAAGTCCGCCCCGACCGACTAGGAACAGTAGGCAATAGTTTTCAGCTTGCGGGTTCAGCGTTGGGGATTTCTCGGTTCACTGTGGATGGGCGGCCATTCCTTACGCATGTCCGTGTCCCATCGGTTGAGTTTGAGAAGGCTGGAGGTCAGGATCAGCGCTGGCTCAAAGTGAAGCGAGAGAGCATGCTTATCGCGGAAGGCGATGGAAATGGTGTTCTCGTCGGCTGAGCTGTGGAATCGTACCGTTTGCACCTCCCGGCCCTTCATCTGTGGGAATTCCACGATCTTGCTACCGCGTTTTCCTCGCTCCCGCAGGTCAAACTCTATGCCGGGCTCGGGGCGCTTTGGCAGCTCAGCCACGATCTCGACGGTTGGGGCTTTCCTGTTTCGCCCACGATTCTTGCTCTTGTTCTTGGTGCCGCGCGGCTTTTTCATGAGCGCCTCGATTCCGCCTGATAGATTCCGCAGCATAGTACCACAAACCTATTTTGGGTTAAACCGATTAAGGGTTTTACACTCGTCCCGCGTGACCAGCGCGATGCGAAACAGTAGCTATAAACGATTTCGCGAGCTTCTAAGCGAAGCCCGCAAGACCGAGAAGCTAACTCAGGCAGAATTATCTGGGCGGCTTCGACGGCCGCAGTCGTTCGTCTCAAAGTACGAACGTGGAGAAAGGCGCCTGGATGTAATTGAGTTTGCGGAAGTCGCGCGCGCTCTCGGTATTGATCCCCTCCGTTTCCTCGCAAAACTCTATCGAGAGATCTCATGAAGATCGTGCACATTGAGACAGTTTTGAGTTGCGGTTCCTATGCAAAATCCAGGCATTGGGCCAAAACAAGGAGATCAATTCATGCAGCCGTGAAAAAGTGCGTATGGCCCCCCGGCAGTGATAAGTTCACGATTTATCCGCAGAGTGGCAAGAAGCGCGATGAAGGCAACGGTGTGGGACCAATTAAAAAGGAGTTCATAGAAGAACTGCGAAAGCGAGCCTGGACGATCGAGGGTGCTGCAAAAAACAGTTTCGGACAAGAGCTAGGATGTTTCGACGCGGTGTTGCCAGGTCCTGAAGGGCCGCTTGTCGCCGAATGGGAAACGGGCAATATCTCATCAAGCCACCGCTCGATGAATAAACTCACAATGCTCGCCGCAGATGGCATTATTGCTGCGGGTACACTGGTTGTGCCATCGCGGAAACTGTACACCTACCTAACTGACCGAATCGGGAATTACAGGGAACTAGAACCTTATCTAAAACTGTGGAAATCCGTGCCGTGCAAGAAAGGAATTCTCGAAATCGTGGTAATTGAACAAGACGCAGAAAGCTATGATGTGCCGAGAATTCCAAAAACAACAGACGGGCGAGCGAAGGGTTAGGTTTCAACGAAATCTTCGTTCTTGTGAGAATGAATCTCATTTCCCTCGAGACGGTCTATTATTTCTTCGGCAAAATCTATCTCTGTTCCTATCCACTCACGTCCCTTCTTTTCACAGACAGCAAATGTCGTACCGCTGCCACCAAACGGGTCAAGAACCAAGTCACCCCTTATCGTGGACATCTCGATCACGCGATCAAGTATTTTTGTCGAAAGGGCATTGGCCCTCCTGTCCTTCGATTTGAATTTCCAATGTCGCACGGGCGGAATGTCAGTCCACACGTCTTTCAGAGTGACGCCATTGGGATTCATCGCATCGCGGTGCCCCCCGTAATCTTTAACTTCGCCGGCACAGTGCCTGCAAGTCTGGATGGGGGTTCGAATACGTTGGAATGTCTTCGGTTTGCCCTTCGCGTAGTAGAGCAGACTGTAATGGCTTGGATGGAGCCGCCCCGGAATAGGAAGACATGCTGATATCTCGACAGCTATCCAGTGGCGAAAGTCCATCCCAAGCTCAGTGAGATATGCTCCGAGAAGAATGTTCCATTTCGGCAGGTTGTAGAGAAAAAAAGCGCCGCCTGGCTTTATTACCCGAACACACTCGGCAATCCAAGATTTGCACCACTGAAGATATACTTCATCAGGTTTTTGGTCATTGGAGCGCCTACCATACTCCTTGCCCAAATTGAACGGAGGGTCAGCGAATACGGTGTCGATAACTTTGTCCTTTATGCAAGGCAAGACCTCCAAGCAATCGGCGGAAAAAAGAGCGCCTAGAGATGAGGAATAAACGGGGGTAATTCTTGAATCGATATTCAGATAGGAGGTGACGTCGAAAACTTGCTCGTCTAGCTTCAATGCAGCTTGTCTCGGCAACGGTGGAACCTCCGCAACAATAATAACCCAAAATAGGTTTTTATACAATCTTCGCCATAGCTATACTGCGTGAATAAAGGGCGAAAGTCAATGGCCTAAACTGTGGAAATGCCGGTCGAAACTCTGCCTGGTGGCTCAAGCGGCTCGCGATGGTCCATACCCGCCGTTTGCAAGCGGTCGCCCCTGCTAAACTCTATCCCAATGGGAACCCACGAATCAGTCAGCGCTATGACCGATGCCTATGCGCAAAAGGCCGTCATCATCGCGCGGGAATTTAACGCCAGCCTAGATTACAGCGAGAACTCCCTTATGGAATTGGAAGGCATTTTGGCGCAACTGGCGCTCGACCTGCCGCCAGGCGGCCCCAGCAGTGACGATCTCACCGAGATGTGCAAGATGTGGGGCTGTTATTTTGGCGAGGTAGTGCGGCGGCGCTTTGGCGGCGACTGGAGCATTGAAACCTATCCCGGCAAGCAGTTCGCCACGCTCACCTTGAACGTGGCCGGCAACAAACTTTTTCCGTCGATGAAAATCCACCGCCGCCTCACCTCTGGCGAAGCCGACAACGTATGGTCGTTTTACAAGATGGTGAAGGCCAAGCTGGAAACCGTGGCGGGGAGCAAGATTCAGTAATTTTCACCACGGAGGCACGGAGACACGGAGAACCCGGGATCACTCGAATCACGGAAGAACCCGTCAGGAATGATCAAGCACAGATCGCAGTTAGAAGCAGAACGCGGCCTTATGAAGCGCTTTAGTCCGTTCTGTGGCATTCACGCCGTTTGGTAAATACCGCTCGTTCTCAAATCAAATCCGACAGTCTTTGGCCCTGTTCTTCTCCGTGTCTCCGTGCCTCCGTGGTGAAAATTGATTTACCTTCCCGCAAACTTGGCTTTCCGTTTCTCCACAAAGGCCCTGATTCCTTCTTGTCCATCGGCTGTGCCGCCCGCTTCGGCGATGGCTCGGCTTTCCAGTTCCATTTGCGTTTCCAGCGTCTGGTTCCATCCGCCGTGCAGCAGGCGCTTGGTTGATCCAAACGCGCCCGTTGGACCCTGGGCCAAGGAGCGTGCGAGTTCCTCGGCGCGCGCGGCCAGCAGCGCTGGCGCGACGATCTCCGTTACGATTCCCCAGTCGCGGGCTTCGGCGGCGGATAGCACGCGATTCGTCAGCGTAAGTTCCATGGCGCGCTTGAGGCCTACGAGTCGCGGAAGAAAATACGTGGAGCCTCCGTCCGGGGCCATGCCTATCTTGGAGTAAGCCATCAGGAACTTGGCGGACTCGGCGGCCAGAACGAGGTCGCAGGAGATCGCCAGGCTGAAGCCTCCGCCGGCGGCCGAGCCGTGTACAGAGGCAATTACCGGAGCGTCGAGACGCACGAAACGCGACACCGCCAGGTGTAGATGCGAAGTGATTTCGCGCAGGTAGCGCGGGAGCTGCTGTTGCGCGGCAAAGACCTTCACGTCGCCGCCGGCGCAAAAGCTCTTGCCGGCCCCGCTCAAAAGGACCGCGCGAATGCTGCGGTTGCTTTCGCATTCCAGCGCGGCGGTGGCCAGCTCCCTGGCCATTTCCACGTCCAGGGCATTGCCGGACTGCGGACGGTTGAGGGTGAGGTGAGCAACGTTCTCGCGGACTTCAAACAGAACAGAATTGTCAGACATGATTCACTCGTGTGCTTGGGGAAATTCAGCTTCTCTCAAGAGAGCGTAACAGTTCCAGCGGGGCCACCGCTCTCCGAAATGTTACTCGAAAGCTCAAGGCAGCTCGCCCTGCATTTCGTCCCTTGCCTTTCTGCCGCCGATGGGTGTCCAATAAACAAATCGAAGCATGGAGTCAACCATGAATCGCAGACAGTTTCTTAAAGATGCCTCAGTCACCATGGGCGCCTGGTTTGCGGCCAACGGCTTTGCGCCTTCGTTGCTCCCCGCGTTTGACGCTGCGCCTTCGGTTTCTCACGTGGCCTTCGTCAAGACCACCGACCGCGCCACGGGCGTAAAGCGCGCCATCGATTTGCTGGGGCTGGAAAAGTTCCGCGGCAAGGACCTGTTCATCAAGCCGAACTTCAACAGCTCTGACCCCACTCCGGGCTCAACCAGTGAAGAGACGCTCGCCGCCCTGCTGCGCCAGCTCAAAGCCATGGGCGCCGGGCCGCTCACCGTTGGCGACCGCAGCGGCATGGGCAACACACGCGAGGTCATGGACAAGAAGAGCGCGTTCCGGATGGGCAAGGAGCTGGATGCGAAAGTCGTTGTCTTTGACGAGCTCGGGCCCGACGACTGGGAGCCTATCAAGCCGCAGGACAGCCACTGGGAGCAGGGCTTCGCTCTGCCGCGCGTGGTGCGCAAGGCCGGAGGCGTCGTCCAGACCTGCTGCCTTAAGACTCACCGCTTTGGCGGGCACTTTACGCTGTCACTCAAGAATTCCGTAGGCTTCGCGGCCAAGCTTGTTCCCGGCAATTCTTACAACTTCATGCGTGAGCTGCACTCCTCGCCGCACCAGCGGCACATGATCGCTGAGATCAACACCGCGTACAAGCCGGACCTGGTGGTGCTGGATGGCATCCAGGCCTTTACCAATGGCGGCCCCGACCAGGGCAAGATGGTGCAATCCAACGTGATTCTTGCCGGGACTGACCGCGTGGCCATCGACGCCGTGGGCGTGGCCTTGCTGCGGCACTTTGGCACCACGCCGGAGGTAAGCCAGGGAGCGATCTTCGATCAGGAGCAGATTGCGCGCGCCGTGCAGTTGAAGATCGGCGTGAGCAGCCCGAAGCAAATCGAACTGGTGACGGGCGACCGCGAGAGCGCGGAGTACGCAAAGCTGATTCGCGCGGTGCTGGATGGCGGAAAAGCCTAGGGCGGTTTTGGAGTCGGTCTGGACAGAAATGTTGCACAGACACTCCTCTGCCCATTCACGCGCAAAAGCGGCGCGCGAATGGGGCCCTGTCTGTGCACGCCTCCTACAGATTCCACACAGGCACAGGCAAGAGTGCCTGTGCCACAAACTTCAACTGTTGCCCACACCGACTCCCAAACTGGCCTAGGCGTCCGCGACCTTGAGCACCAGCTTACCGAAATTTTCGCCGGTGAAGAGCTTCAGCAGCGTCTCCGGAAATGTTTCCAGCCCGTCGACCACGTCTTCACGCGACTTGAGCTTTCCGGCGGCGCGCCATCCGGCCATTTCGCGCAGGGCCTCAGCATAGCGCGCGGCGAAATCGAATACCACAAAGCCTTCCATGCGCGCCCGGTTCACCAGAAGCGACATGTAATTGTTCGGCCCTTTGAATCCGCTGGTGGAGCAATACTGCGAGATGGCGCCGCAAATCACCACGCGCGCGCCGCGCGCAAGCTGGGCCAGCGCCGCATCCAGGATCTCGCCGCCGACGTTATCAAAATACACGTTGATGCCGTTGGGGCAGTACTGGCGGAGAGCGTCTTTCACATCTTCCTTTTTGTAATCGATGCAGGCATCAAAGCCCAGCTCTTTCACCACGTAGTCGCATTTCTCCGGACTGCCCGCCAGGCCCACAGCGCGCGCGCCCTTGATCTTGGCAATCTGGCCCACGGGCATGCCGACCGCGCCTGCCGCTCCGGAGACCACAACGGTGTCTCCCGCCTTTAGCGCGCCAACCTCCAACAGGCCGAAGTACGCGGTAAGGCCGGGCATGCCCAGCGTGCCCAGATAGACCGGAAGCGGCGCCAGCTTGGGATCGACCTTGGTGACGCCCTTGCCGTCTGAAAGCGCGTACTCCTGCATGCCGAACATGCCCACCACGTGGTCGCCCTCGGCAAAGCCGGGATTCTGTGAGGCGATCACGCGGCCCACTGCGCCCGCGCGCATCACTTCGCCAATGCCCACCGGGGGGACGTATGACCTGCCTTCATTCATCCAGCCGCGCATTGCCGGGTCCAATGAGACATAAAGAATCTTGACCAGCAACTGCCCCGGGCCGGGATCGGCAACAGGCTCTTCTGTGTAATTGAAATCGCTGCGCTTGGGCAGGCCCACGGGACGGGCAGCCAGACGAAACTGATGGTTGGTGAGAGACATAGGGGAATGATTGTAAATAGAAACTTTCAATTCTGCATTCATGGCGCGGACGGCTGGCCGGGGCACCGGAAGAGTTTTGGGTTAGCGAACTCCATTCCGGGGTTGCCTGAAAATAAAAAGCGGTCGCCGCAGCTCACAGCGTTGAGCGCACCAACTTGCGCCTATGCTGAACGCATCACATTTGCGGGAGACGAGTTGCTCCCCAGAACGGCACGCTGCGCGGCCCGGAAAGGAACACAACAAGAGAAGCATGGAACTGAAAAACACTACAACGTTTGACCAAACCGACTGTTTTCTGGCTCCGGGAGAGATGGTGGAGAAGTCGGGCATCTACGAGATCTGCCACCAGGACGAGCCCCGCGCCACCGTGATCTTTATGCGTAATACGATTTTTCCTTATTGCCGCCGCTGCGGCGAGCTGGTGCGTTACAAAATCCTGGAGCTCGTCCCTCATATCTCTGAAGACCCAGACTTCCAGGAAGATCAGGCGGAAACAGACAACCCTTCGCACAAAATGATGATTCCAACTCCTACGTTCCCCATGCAACTCGGTCGAGCGCATGGATTCCGATTCCAACAGGAAGCTTTACAAGCCTGGACAGGTGGTCCCCAAGGCGGGGATCTATAAGGTGGTGCATGCCGAGCACCGCATGCCACACAAAGCCTCGTTCAAGGCGCGGGACAAATTCCCAGCATGCGGCAAGTGTGCCAGCCAGGTGCGCTTTGAATTGCTGATGGCGGCGGACAATGGCACAGGGAATGGCAGAGGGAAGTAGCTGAGGGGTGAGCGTCTGCTTCTCGCGCTGCTGCCGACCTAAAAAAGCACTGCTGATTGCAGGGTTCCCTCGCTTGAGCTCGGGAGTACCCCTTTATTCTTCCACTTCCACCAGCTCTCCGCGCTCGGCCTTGCAGTTCGCGATGATCTTTTCCTCGAAGACTCTTAAAGCTACTTACTGACATCCATTAACTGGATCCCAGCAGGAAGCTGGAACAGGGACGGATCGAACGCTAAATCATCCTGGTAACTCAAGTATTCGTACGTCTCCGTGTGCGTTCCCTGCGTCATGCTTATGCGGATCGGCTTTTTTGACGCGGTATCTGTCCAGAGAGTCAACTTACGTCCCTCTGTCGTGAGTTCGTGAAGCTCTGTTGGTTTGCCTTTCAACGCATCTCCCGCGGATATGGTCGCTCCATTCTTAGCGAAGAACTCCAACTCCATGCAGAATTCCAGTTCGCTTAGCGTCATCTTCGCACCTGAGGGCACAGGAGGAATTGGCCTTAGCTTCACCTTCACACCTGAGCCCGCGGGGAAAATTGGAATATGCACATCAGAAGGGCCATTATCGGTCAGATGCTTTCCGGACTTGTCTTCGAGGTTGACCATCCAGATATCCGGCTCAGCTATGATCATCAGACCATGAATATGGTTCTTAGGATCGGAAGCTTCTGCGATGCGAGCATATGTAGTACCAGCGCGCCAATAGATTTTAGGCTGCGCTTCGAAAGAACCAGGAGTGGGGCCTGGCTCGATCAGCCGAATGGAAATCTGTGTCATCGTTTTCGGTACGTTCTGGGATGGAGCCGAGGCAATCAAAAATACGCAGAGGATTCCCTGTAGCAAAACGTGCAAATGGGGAATTTGTCTCATAGGTCTCCTTGGGTATGGAACCTTTGCTGGATCGCGGCCTCTTTATATCAGAGATACACGCGGGCAGACGTCGCTTCGCTCGGGATAAAGCGGAAAAAGCTACTCCTCTACTTCCACCAGTTCTCCGCGCTCGACCTTGGCAAATCGATCTAATATTAAAGCGGACGTAGTCAAATAATGGATTTTGGCTAATCCAAAAAAGGCACAAGTCTCCAACCTATAATCCTTAGTTGCAATAGGGTTCCCTCGCTTGCGCTCGGGAGTACCCCCCTTTACTCTTCAACTTCCACCAGCTCTCCGCGTTCGGCCTTGGCCTGGGCCACGATCTTTTCCTGCAGCATGGCAGGCACAAAGTCATAGTGTGACATTTCCATGTTGAAGCTGCCGCGTCCCTGCGTCATCGACGTAAGATCTGCGCCGTAGGTCAGCATCTCCGCCATGGGACACTCGGCTTTTACCACGGTCTTGCCGGCTTTGTTGTCCATGCCCTGGATGCGCCCGCGACGCGAGTTGAGATCGCCCATGATGCTGCCGGCAAATTCGTCAGGAATCGTGATCTCCACTTTCATGATCGGTTCCAGTAGCGTGGGTTTGGCCTGCTCCATGGCTTTCTTGAAGGCGATGCGTCCGGCGGTCTTGAACGAGAGTTCGTTCGAGTCCACGTCGTGATAGCTGCCGTCATAGAGGATCACGCGGAAATCGACCACCGGGTAGCCTGCCAGGTAGCCGCGCGCCGCGGCTTCCACAATTCCTTTTTCCACGGCGGGAATGTAGTTCTTGGGGATGGAGCCGCCGAAGATGTCATTCACAAACTCAAAGTTCTTGCCGCGCTCCAGCGGCTCCATTTTGATCTTGCAGTCGCCGTACTGGCCGTGTCCGCCGCTCTGCTTTTTGTGGCGGCCCTGCACGTCGGCCTTGCCGCGGATGGTCTCACGATAAGGAACTTTTGGCGCTTTCAGGTTGACTTCCGTGTGATAGCGCCGCTTGAGCTTTGAGACCATCACTTCAATGTGCTGCTGGCCTGTTCCGGCGATCAGGAACTCCTTAGTCTGCTCATCGCGAAAGAAGCGCACCATGGGATCTTCTTCCATCAGCTTGTGCAGGCCGTTGGAGAGCTTGTCTTCATCGTTGCGGCTCTTGGGCTCGATGGCGAAGGTAATGGCCGGCTCCGGCAGCGTCACGCCGGCAAAGCGGATGGGATTGGTCTTGTCGCCCATGGTATCGCCGGTGAGAGTGTCACGCAGCTTGGCCACAGCGCCCACGTCGCCCGCATGCAGCTCCGGCACCGGGACGAGGTTCTTGCCCTGCGGAATGGAGAGATGAGAGAGTTTTTCTGAAGTGCTGCGCGTGAAGTTCTGCAGCGTGGCATCGTTCTTTACCACGCCGGAAAAGACCTTGAAGTAAGTAATGCGTCCGGCAAATGGATCGTTGGCGGTCTTAAAGACGTAGAGCGAGGTCGGGGCCTTGTCACTCACCTGAAGGTCAACGCCCTGGCCATTGCCGGAGCTGGCCGGCTCGGCATGCACGGCCGCGTGCTCGGCGGCCGTGGGAAAATAGTCCACCACAAAATCGAGCAGATGATCTGTGCCGATATTGCCCAGGCCGGAGGCAAACAGCACGGGGAAGATACGATCTTCCTTGATGGCTTCATGGAGCGCGGGAATCAGATGCTCTTCCGCGATGGTGCCTTTATCAAAGAACTCTTCCATCAGCTCGTCTTTGCCTTCGGCAACGATCTCCACCAGCTTTTCATGGGCTTCTTTGGCGACAGCTTCCAACTCCGCGGGGATGGGCCCTTCTTTGCCCTTTCCGGTGCCGCCCATTTCATAGGTGTAAGCCTTCATGGTGACCAGATCGACCACGCCTTTCAGGCTCTTTTCACTGCCGATGGGAATCTGCACGGGGACTACCAGTCGGCCAAAGGCGCTGACCAGGCTTTCCAGCGCCGTTTCCCAGTTGGCGCGTTCGCGGTCCATGCGGCTCACGCAGATCACGCGCGGCAGGTTGATCTCGTCAGCATATTGCCAGACTTTTTCCGTGACCACTTCCACGCCGGAAACGCCATCGACGACCACCAGCGCCGCTTCAGCGGCGGACATGGCGACCTTGGCCTCATGAGCGAACATGGTGAAGCCGGGCGAATCGAACAGGTTGATCTTGGCGTTGTGCCACTCCACGGAGGCGATGGAGGTGGAGATGGTCATCTGGCGAGAGATTTCTTCTTCGTCGTGGTCGGTAACGGTGGAGCCGTCGTCCACGCGGCCCAGCTTGGGCGTTGCGCCGCCGGTATAGAGCATGGCTGAAACCAGTGAAGTCTTGCCCGAGTGCGAATGCCCGATGACGACAAGATTGCGGATGTCCTTGCCTTCGTAAACCTTCAAAATGCCTCCTTCAACAAGCGGGGCCCGGACGAGATTAGCAGGCGATTCGAAATCGGAAGAGTTCTACTTGGACTGCTAGCTGTTGGTCAAGAGGGTCCGGGGCTCCAGCGGGACAAGATTAGTACCTGTTAAACAGATATTATCCCGCTGGGCGCGGGTTTTGGGAAGGGCTGAGGTTTTGCTTTCCCGATCTCCCGATCTGATCAGTGTCATCGTATTGATCAGTGGTAAGGTTTTGCTTCCGATTTCGGTTTTCCTCCGCGCCTCCGCGGTGCGCTTTTGCCTTTTTCCGGTCCTCCGACTTAGGCTGTTCTCCGTGACTCGGTGCCTCCGTGGTAGGTTTTTGCTTTCCCGATCACCGGATCTCCCGATCTCCCGATCTCCCGATCTTTTGCGTCCCTCTGCCTGCGTCCTTCAGCCACGACCCCCACCCCCCATAGAGCTTTGTTGAAAACAAAAGCCAGACCCCAATTCAACCGAGCGGTGACCGAGCGGTCGAAGTCTCTTTTTTGCGTTTTTCAGCCGTCTAATCGGGCCCAATTTCAGCCTGTTTTTTCCGTTTTTACTGTTCGGTCGGCAGAGGGTTGCAACTTCAAGAAGCCGCGCGGCTGATTGCTGACGGCTGATTGCCCATTTTTATAGATCGCCCTCCAGGACACACTTCCGTCCCCAAGGTCAATGCACATATTTACCATTTGTTCGCCATCGCGTCAAGCAGAAAGTAGAAGGGAAGCGCGATTTTCGGTTTGGGCACAGACAAACTTCAACCCGCCATGCCCTAGTCCCGGCCCTGCCGGGACGGCTGGCAATAGCCCGGTCACGTTTCCGAGTCCCGGCGAGCCGGGATGAGGAATAAGTGCCGGGTAAACAAAGAAAAAGCGTCCTTCCTTGCGCCGCAGGCCCGGGGTCCCCGACGCGCGTTTCGCGTGGCGGGGTGGAGACCCGCGCGCAAGCGCAGCGGAGCGCGATTGAAAGGACACAAAAACCCCTTAACCACGTCGGAACTTCACCCAAACCATTGCCATTCACTGCCATTCCATGTGCTAAACTCCGCTCAACCGCACGCATGGAACTATCCCTCAAACCCTCTCACGCCAAAGTTAAGGACTATTACAACGCCTTAAACCAGTTCGGACAGCTCAATATCAGCCACGAAACCGCCGTCCGGCAGGCGTTTGCTTCGCTTCTTGATACCTGCGCCCGCCAATTCAAATGGAAACTTGTCCAGGAATTCCGCCTTCCCGCGCCTAAAAACAGGTCCGTCATTGTCGATGGCTGTGTGCTGGATTCCTTCACCCTCAAGCACGGCTTTTGGGAAGCCAAAGACCTCAAGGACCAGCTTGAAAAGGAGATCAAGAAGAAGCTGGAGCAGGGCTATCCCAGAAACAACATCATCTTTCAGAGCCCGGAGAAGGCCATTCTTTACCAGAAGGGCGTGCGCCAGGGTCTGAATGAAGACATAACCGACCCGGACAATCTGGTTGATCTGCTCAAGGAGTTTTTCAAATACCGTGAGCCCCAGCATGAGGAATGGGAAGCCGCCGTAGCCGACTTTTCCAGCCGCATTCCTGAAATCGCCGCCGCCGTCAGAGCGATCATTGAAAAAGAGCGCAAGACGAACAAGAAATTCGTCGCCAGCTTTGAAGGCTTTGTCCTGCTCTGCCGCCAGGCCATCAATCCCAACCTGTCGGACGATGCGGTTGAGACCATGCTCATCCAGCATCTGCTCACGGAGCGTATCTTCCGCCGCGTCTTCAACAACCCTGAATTCACCCGGCGCAATATCATCGCCGCTGAGATTGAAAAGGTCATTGACTCGCTCACCAGCCGCCACTTCAGCCGCGATGCTTTCCTGAAAGACCTGGACCGCTTCTATCACGCCATTGAAATCAATGCGGAAAACGCCACCGACTTTTCTGAGAAGCAGGCCTTCCTCAACACCGTTTATGAGCGCTTCTTTCAGGGCTTCTCCCCCAAAGAGGCGGACACCCACGGCATCGTCTATACGCCGCAGCCCATCGTCAATTTCATGGTGCGCAGCGTGGAAGAGATTCTCAAGAAGGAATTCGGCAAGTCGCTGGGTGACCGCGAGGTCCACATCCTTGATCCCTTCGTTGGCACCGGCAACTTTATTGTGCGCGTGATGCAGGAAATTCCCAAAACGCGCCTTCAATACAAGTATGAGAATGAGCTGCATTGCAATGAGGTCATGCTGCTGCCCTATTACATCGCCAGCATGAATATTGAGCACGCGTATCTGGAGGCGACGGACGAGTACAAACCGTTCGAGGGGATTTGCTTGGTGGACACCTTTGAACTGGCGGAAGCAAGCCAGGCAAGTTTATTTACGGCTGAGAACACAGTAAGAGTGGAGAAACAGAAGCAGTCTCCGATTTTTGTAATCATCGGCAATCCCCCGTATAACAGCGGACAACAAGACGAAAATGATCGCAACAAAAACCGTGTATATGAAACGCTGGACCAACAAGTAGCGGCGACCTACGGCACGGATTCTACCGCCACCTTACGAAATAGCCTGAGGGATCCTTACATCAAGGCCTTCAGATGGGCTTCGAATCGTCTTAAAGACTCAGGTGTGTTGGCCTTTGTGACAAACAGCGGCTTTCTCGATGGTCTGGCAACAGACGGTATGCGCAAGCATCTTGGCCAGGATTTTGATGCAATCTACATTCTTGATCTCGGCGGAAACGTACGAAAGAATCCCAAGCTTTCCGGCACGACCCACAACGTATTTGGGATTCAGGTAGGCGTAAGCATAAATTTATTGGTGCGCAGAGGAAAACCTGAGTCTGGCGTGAGAGCAGCAGAAGTCTTTTATTGGAAAATGCCAGAGTTTGCCAGAAAAGAAGCAAAATACTCCATCTTAGAGTCCATGCAGGAATACTCGAGCCCGGATTGGACACGTATCCACCCCACTGCTAGCCACCGTTGGCTCACAGATGGCGCAAACGACTTTGACGAATTCGTTGTAATCGGCAGCAAAGAAGCTAAGCGTGGCATCGAGCACTCGATATTCACAACATATTGCAACGGGCAGAAAAGCAACAGTGATTCCTATGTGTATGACTTTGATCGGGAGGTCCTGTTAAAGCGCGCTCAGGTGATGGTGGCTAACTTCAATGAAGAGCTGAACCGTTACCGCCTAAATCACAAACCCGAGAACCTCGAAGATTTTCTCCAAGTTGATGAAAAGAAACTTAAATGGATTCGCAACACGAAGCGCCATCTGCTGCGAGGAGAAGATGCGAAATTTAGCCCGAGCCAAATACGGAAAGCCCTTTACCGTCCCTACGTTGCTCTGTATTCGTTTTTTAATGACACATTCAATGAGGACTTGTATCAACTCCACAGCTTTTTCCCGATTACCCGCGGCCCTACCGACAATGTTGCAGTCGCGCTGACCGCAATTGGAAACATGAACCCGTTTCAAGTGCTGGCGTCCAATGTAACCCCTGATTTGCACCTCACCGGGGATACGCAGTGTTTTCCCTTCTACACCTACGACGAAGACGGCACCAACCGCCGCGAGAACATCACCGACTGGGCGCTTGACCAGTTCCGTTCCCACTACAAAGACAAATCCATCAGCAAGTGGGACATCTTCTATTACACCTATGCTGTCCTGCATCACCCGGAATACCGCACGCGCTACGCCGCCAACCTCAAACGCGAGCTGCCCCGCATCCCCTACGCTCCTGATTTTCATGCTTTCGCCAAAGCCGGCAAGCGCCTGGCCGAGTTGCACGTGGATTACGAGAAGCAGAAAGAATATCCGCTGGAGCGCCGCGAGAAGCCCGGGGAAAAACTCAACTTGCGCGTGGAAAAAATGCGCCTCAGCAAAGACAAGCAGACGTTGGTCTATAACGACTTCCTGACCCTTACCGGCATCCCCAAAGAAACCTACGATTACCGCCTGGGCAACCGCTCCGCCCTGGAATGGGTGATTGACCAATATCAGATCTCTACCGACAAGCGCTCCGGCATCGCCAACGACCCGAATCGCGACGACGACAAAGAATACATCCTCCGCCTCATCGGCCAGGTCATCACCGTCAGCCTTGAAACCGTAAAGATCGTAAACGCCCTGCCGGGTTTAGGCCTGCCGAAAGAAACGAGTACCACGCCAACTATTGCCAAAGCGACGACGATCGTGCAATAAGCGCCGATCAGCTAAACAAGCTCAATTAAGATCGTCCGCATTTTGAGCAAGCCCCGACCGCATTTTTAGACGAGACGTTAACTTACCCTGATTTTGAGACGTCTATAAATAAAGAAAGAGCATTCCCAGGGAACTTTGACCGTCTTTCCCCGTACTGTTATTGGGGCTGGGCCTGACCCCTGCGCCGCTTAAGGCCCCTTATTACTGGACAGCAATCAACGAATGCGCTCACAATTCCCTGTACCCACTTGGACCACCGTCAAAGCTCTCTTCAGAGAGAAAGGACCTTCCTGCCATGAATAAGTTGTTCAAGAGCCTCTTGTGCCTTGTGCTGCTCGCCGCCACCCTGGGCGCGATCGACAAAGATAAAGACAAAAAGACATCTGCCGCCGGCGGATTGCCGCCCATCATCGACCGCGAGCTGATCTTTGGCAATCCTGAGATCGCAGCTCCGCAGCTTTCGCCGGACGGAAAGTATCTGGCCTTCCTGAAGCCGTGGAAAGATACGCGCAATGTTTATGTGAAGGGCGTGGACGAGCCTTTTAGCGCAGCGCGGCTGCTGACCACGGAAGCCAAGCGGCCCATCGCCGGCTATTTCTGGACCCGCGACAGCAAATACATACTCTATGTAAAAGACAACGCTGGTGACGAAAACTTCAACGTCTATGCCGTTGATCCGGCGGCCAAACCCGCTGGCGGGGCCGACGCGCCGGCGTCGCGCGACATGACCGGGCTGAAGGGTGTCCGGGTGCAGTTGGTGGACCTGCCCAGGAGCGATCCTGACACCATCTACATCAGCCTGAACGACCGCGACAAGGCGTGGCACGATCTCTACAAGCTGAAAATCTCCACCGGCGAAAAGACGCTGGTGCGCAAGAACACCGAGCGCATCTCCGGCTGGCACTTCGATCTGCAGGGCAATCTGCGGCTGTCCGAGCGCTCCGCGGAGAACGGCGATACGGAGATCCTTCGCGTTGACGCCGACAAATTCACCAAGATCTATTCCTGCAACGTGTTTGAGCAATGCAACGTGGTCCGCTTTCACAAAGACGGCAAACGGGCCTACATGGCGACCAACAAGGGCCCCGGCATGGACCTGACCGCCCTGGAGCTGATTGATCCGGAAACGGGGAAAACGGAGATTGTAGAATCCGATCCCCTCAAGAGGGTGGACTTCACGGGCGCGGTCTTCTCTGAGGTAACTGAGGAACTGGCTCTCACCCAGTATCTGGATGATCACCTGCGCCGCTACTTCAAGGACAAAGACATTGAGTCCGGCTTCAACTGGCTGCGGGCAAAGTTTCCCGGCAAAGACGTGGGCCGCGCCTCATGGACCAAAGACGAACAGACCTGGGTAGTGGTGGTGAACAGCGATACGGAGCCGGGCGAAACCTACCTCTTTGACCGCAAGACGCACAAGCTGGCGTTGCAGTACAGGGTGCGGGAAAAGCTTCCGCGCGAATCGCTGGCCGAGATGAAGGTGGTCCACTACAAGTCGTCAGACGGGCTGGAAATCCCGGCATATCTGACGTTGCCCAAAGGCGTCCCCGGCAAAAACCTGCCTACCATTATCTTTCCCCATGGCGGGCCGTGGGGCCGTGACGTGTGGGGCTACAACGGGTATGCACAGTTCTTTGCCAATCGCGGTTACGCCGTGCTGAGCATGAACTTCCGCGGATCGGCGGGCTATGGCAAGAAATTCATCGATGCCGGCAATAACGAGTGGGGCAAGAAGATGCAGGATGACGTTACCTGGGGCGCGAAGTACCTGGTAGCTGAAGGCATCAGCGATCCCAAGCGCATTGGCATCTTTGGCGGATCGTATGGCGGCTACGCCACGCTGGCGGGCGTTGCTTTTACTCCTGACCTTTACGCCGCGGCGGTCGATCTTTTTGGACCTTCCAACCTGATCACGCTGCTGGATTCCATCCCGCCCTACTGGGAGGCCGGACGCCAGATGTTCTATCAGCGCATGGGGAATCCCACCACGCCGGAAGGGAAGGCGCTCCTGCTGGAGCGCTCTCCGCTTACTGCCGCCGGCAAGATCAAAACGCCGCTGATGATCGCGCAGGGAGCCAACGATCCGCGCGTGAACCATGCGGAGTCAGAACAGATTATTGTCGCGCTGCGCGACCGCGGCTTCCCCGTGGAGTACCTGCTGATCCCGGACGAAGGCCATGGCTTTGCCCGGCCCGTGAACAACATGGCCAGCGTGATGGCAACAGAGAAGTTCTTTGCCAAATACCTGGGCGGACGCGCGCAGGAAGGCGGAACGCCGGAAGTTGTGGCACGGCTCAAGGAGGTCACGGTCGACCCCAAGAACGTGGTGCTGGCAAAGAAGGTTGACGCCAACGCCGTGGGCCTTCCGAAAGCGGCCGTTGATCTGCAGCCCGGTACCCTCAAGTACAAGGCGACGATCGAGGCCGGCGGCCAGACGGTTCCGCTCAGCGTCTCCACCACCATTGCGGAAGACGGCGGCGGCTGGACGGCGACCGACGTGATTGATACACCCAACGGAGCGGTCACGCAGACTACATCGCTCGAAAAAGGCACGCTGATCACACGCAAACTCGGCGTAAAGCAGGGGCCTGTCACCATTGACCTGACGTTTGCCGA
>DASSXL010000206.1:0-10558 GCA_035703825.1 Candidatus Angelobacter sp. | reverse complement strand
AAGGCGAGCAGACAAGGCGAGGGGCGGTCAGCTCGTTTGGCTTCAGCGGCACCAATGCCCATTTGATCATTGAAGAGCCCCCCGCGGTCGAGCGAGTCAGGTTTGAATCACCGGGCTATGTGGTGGTGCTGTCAGCGCGGATCGGGGAGCAGTTGAAGCAGCAGGCGCAGAACCTGCTTGGGCTGCTCAAGCGCGACAGTGATCTCTCGATGAACGACCTGAGCTACACCTTATTCGTCGGGCGTATGCATATGGCCTGCCGCCTGGCGTGTGTGACGCGGGACCGGAAGGAGCTGACTCAGCTCCTTGAACAATGGATGGAGACAGGCGCGGCGAGCCAGATCTATGCAGCGGAGATACCAGAGAGCAGAGTGCGGGAGAACGTTTCCCTGAAGAAGTTTGGCAACTACTGCATCCGCGAGTGCGGGAATGGAGCGGACGCTGCCAGTTACCTGGAGAACCTGGCGGCCGTCGCTGAACTCTATGTCAAAGGATACTCGCTGGACTTCCGGGCCTTGTTCCCGCAAGAGTCGCGAAGAATCCCGCTGCCGACATATCCGTTTGCCCGGGAGCGTTACTGGGTTGAAACCAACGGCGCTGCAACCGCGCATGCACGGCCGGCTGTCCCGGCGCCGCAGCCCATATCCCACGCCAACACGTCAAACGGCAGCTTGCCAGGCAATGGATCAATCTTTATGGGCCATGAGAATGGCGCCCCGCTCAATGACACGGAAAAGCAACTGATCGAGATCTGGTCAGAGGTATTGAACATTGCGCCGGAGAAGATCGGGGTCGACGCGAATCTGTTCGAACTGGGTGGGCATTCACTGCTGGCCACCCAGTTGATGGCAAAGATGCGCGACCGGCTGGGCGTGGAGCTGCCCCTGACGGCCTTGTTTGAGAACACCAGTGTGGCCCAGGTGGCCGAGCTGGTTGCGAAAGCGAAAAAGAGCGACGTTCCTTCAATTCGACCTGTGGACAGAACCAAGTTCCAGCGACTGCCGTTGAGCTTTGCCCAGGAACGAGTGTGGTTTTTCGAGCAGCTCCAGCCCGGTAGCGGCCGCTACAACGTTCCCGTGGCTGTCACCGTTAGCGGCGAGTTGAACATCGGACAACTGGAGCAGGCGTTTAACCTGATCATCGCGAGGCATGAGACTCTACGCACGGTGTTTCCCAGCCATCAAGGAGAAGCCCAGCAACTGATCCTGGACAGCCTGAACTTCACGCTTGAGCGGATTGACCTGAGCCACCACACAAACCACGAGGCGCTGCACAACAACGCCAAAGAAATCTGCCGTGCCGACGCCGCAAAGCCTTTCGATCTGGCGCGAGGGCCTCTTATTCGAGGCAAGGTAATCAAGCTGGCACAGCAGGAACATATTCTCCTGCTCAACATGCACCACATCATTACAGATGGCTGGTCCATGGGCGTTTTGATCAAGGAACTGGACGTGGCCCTGGATGCCCTGCGCCATGGCCGCCATCCCAACCTGCCACCGCTGGAGATTCAATACGCTGACTACGCTGTCTGGCAAAGAACACGTCTGGAAGATGGCGGAGTATTAAAAAAGCAATTGGCCTATTGGCAGGAGAAACTGGCCGGCGCCGCGGAGAGCCTGGACCTGCCAACGGATTACCCAAGGCCAAAGGTGAGAAGCTTTGCTGGATCGGCGTTCGAGTTCACGCTGGATGCAGATCTGACGGGAAAGCTCAGGCGCCTGGCGGAACGCAAAGGCGGGACGCTCTACATGGTCCTGCTGGCCGCATTCAAGGTGCTGCTGTACCGGTACTCCAGCCAGAGCGATATCTGTATAGGAACTTTGATCGCCAATCGCCAGTATGGACAGACCGCAAGCCTGATCGGGGCGTTTATCAACATGCTGGCTCTGCGCAGCCAGATAGAGGCCGGAGATACGTTTTCCGCCCTGCTGTCCCGGGTGAAGGCCACCTGCCTGGAGGCATACGAGCACCAGGATGCGCCGTTCGAAAGAGTAGTGGGCGGTCTGGGACGCGAGAGGAATGCGGCGGCGAACCCCATCTTCCAGGTGATGGTTGTTCTGCACAACATCGCCATGATGGACCAGCGCTTTCCCCGCTATGCCTTTGAGGGCCAAAGCAGCGAGCTTGACCTTACCATCCAGTTTACAGAGACACAAAGCGGACTGGACGCATCCATCGAATACAGCACAGCGCTGTTCAAACCTCAGACCATCGCGCGCATGGGCGAGCATTTTGTTGCTCTGTGCCGGGCCATCACGGCCACACCCACAGCCAAGATTCACGATCTCGACTATCTCAGCGACGCAGAGAAGCAGCGGCTGTTGATCGAGTTCAACCACACCCGCGCCGACTATCCGCACCCGTCAGGCCCTGCAAGAAGTACGGCTTCATGAAGCATCACCCGGTGACAGCTACGACGCAATGACGTTCTAAAGAGGGCGCCAATGACAGCAGTGATTGAGTTTCTCAACAAATTAGCAAGCAAAGGCGTTAAGTTGTCGGTCGAGGGCGGCCGGCTCAATTGCTACGCTAAGAAAGGTGTGCTCACCGATGAAATAAGGAGCGGAATAGCGAAACATAAACCCGATATCATCGCGCTGTTGGAGCGCCGTCAAGAGCGGCCCTCACCACACACAGATACGAGTCCGTCCGGACGCGCAAAAGAAGGCGCGGCCCACGCTGGCTATTGGGAGCGGCAACTCGAGGGAGAATTGCCGGCCATTGAGATCCTTCCCGATTTTCCTCGTCCCGCCTCAACCGGTATCGAACGGCAAATGCTGGTGGAAGAATTGCCGGAGGAACTCCATCGCTGGGTTGCTGATTGCAGCGGAACTTATTCCCTGCCTCCCGCTGTGATCTTCCTGGCAGTCTTTCAGCTTCTGCTGCACAGATACACCGGCCAGGACGACATCATCGTCGGCATGGTATGCGATGAGCAAAGATTTTCTGCTGAAGCCGGCCATTTCACCAATATGGTCCCCGTTCGTACTCGCTGTGAGGAACAGCTTGGGTTCAAAACTTTCCTGAGCAGCGTGCACAGCACGATGCTGGATGCTCTCGCCCATTCCGGCGATCCGCTCCCGCTTATGCTGGATAGGCTGCCACACAGCCACAAAAGCGAGCCCTCTATTTTTCAGGTCGCTTACGCATACCAAAGTTTTGCAAAGCAGGCCGGCTTTACGACGTTGCCGCCCGAGGCAGGACTTTCCATAGAGAACATTCCCGGCGTCAGTCACCGCGGAGATGTCGGTTTCGGAGATATCAGTTTGGGCTTGGCAGTCTATGAACAAGAGAAGTCGTGTGACTTGCGCCTGACATATGATCCTGCCTTATACAGGCAGGAGACAGCGCAGCATTTTCTGAGCAGATACCGGACATTGCTGAAAGAGATCAGCAAAGCGCCGGACCTTCTCATTCGTGAATATTCCATCGTCACAGAGCAAGAAAAACAACGGTTGTTGGTTGAATACGCCGGTACGCACACCAACTATCCCAAGGACAAATGCATTCATGACCTGTTCGTCCGGCAAGCTTTGATGAACCCCGGCAAAACCGCCATTGTATTTGGCAAACAAGAGCTAAGTTATCAAGAGCTCTATGACAAAAGCCGTGATCTGGCTTTGTATCTGCAATCCACGGGAGTCAAATCAGAAAGCGTGGTGGGGCTGTGCATAGAAAGATCAGTCGATATGATTGTGGGTCTGCTTGGGATCTTGCAAGCAGGCGGCGCTTATATGCCGCTCGATCCTGACTATCCAGAGGACAGACTGGCCTACATGCTGCAAGAGAGCCGCGCAGCCTTTGTGCTCACGCAGAAAAAGCTTCTGGATAAACTAACGCCTTTAGTCGCACCAGATGTACGTCTTATTGCTTTAGACCAGCGGTGGCCAGAAATCACTGAGTGTGCCGCGGGTTTGAGACAGAAGAACGTCACCTTGCAGCAAGAATCCAATCCGCGCCAGTTGGCGTATGTGACGTTTACCTCGGGCTCGACCGGAAAGCCTAAAGGAGTAATGGTTGAGCATCAGTCTGTGAATAGGCTGGTTGTAAACACAAATTATATCCAGATAGCGGAAGACGATGTCTTTTTACTGATGTCGTCTTTGTCTTTTGACGCTGCAACATTCGAGATATGGGGCCCGCTGGCAAACGGTTCTAAATTAGTGATAGCGCCTCACGGGCTGAGCGCCATCTCGCAGATTCGTCAGTTGGTCAAGGAACACAGGATTAGTGTATTGTGGCTGACATCCGCCTTATTCCAACTAATTGTCAAAGAAGATGTTGAAATCTTGTCAGATGTCAGGGTCCTGCTTGCGGGCGGCGATGTAGTCCCCATCGAGCATGCGAGAGAATTTGCGAGCAGGTGCAGCAGGCCGATCCTAGTCAACGGGTATGGCCCAACTGAGAACACGACATTTTCGAGTTGTTATGTGGCATCGAACGGGCTAAATGAGCCGATGCGATCTTTGCCCATTGGTAGGCCGATCTCAAACACGCAAATATATATTCTGGATGCGCGCAACAATCCACAACCTGTAGGTATTCCCGGTGAGCTACATGTTGCCGGCGATGGTCTTGCCCGGGGCTATCTGAACCGGGCGGAATTGACCGCGGAGAAATTTGTCGCCAACCCGTTCGCGCCGGGCGAGCGCATGTACAAGACCGGCGACCTGGCGCGCTGGCTTCCCGACGGAAACATTGAGTTCCTGGGCAGGCTGGACACACAGGTAAAGGTTCGTGGTTTTCGCATCGAGACCAGTGAGATTGAGGCTGCGCTCAACCGGCACCCGGCCATAAGAGACAGCGTGGTGGTGGCGCAGGGCGACGAAGGCAATAAGCAGCTCATCGCCTTCTATGTGGCAAGGGACAGCAACGCGGACGGACTCATAAAGCTACCTGGCCGCGATCTAAGGACGTATCTTCAGCAGACGCTACCCGCGTACATGCTGCCCTCGGCATTCGTCAACCTGGCCGCGATTCCATTGAATTCTAACGGCAAGGTGGACCGCCGCGCTCTGGCTCTGATAGAGGTGAGGATCGCATCCGACCAGGAATATATCGCGCCGCGGACTGACGTGGAAAAGCAACTAGTAGAGATCTGGGCGCAGGTATTGAATGTTGCGCCTGAAAAGATCGGGGTCAATGACAATTTCTTCGAACTGGGCGGGCACTCGCTGCTGGCTACGCAACTGATCGCAAAGATTCGCAGCATGGTGGACATTGACTTGCCGCTGACAATCCTGTTTGAGCGCAGCAGTGTCGCCCAACTGGCCGATTTGATCGCCAAGGCGGAAAAGAGAGTTATTCCGGCGATCCGACCGGTCGATCGCGCGCAATTCGACCGGCTGCCGCTGAGCTTTGCCCAGGAACGGCTATGGTTCATAGATCAGTTCGGGCCCGGAAATGCCGGCTACAACGTCCCCGTGGCGGTCACCATCAGTGGCGAGCTGAATATCAGCCAACTGGAACATGCATTGAACCTGATTGTTGCGCGGCATGAGAGCCTGCGTACGATTTTCCCTTGTCATGAGGGCCGTGCCCAACAACTAATCCTGGATCACCTGGATTTCAGACTGGAGCGCATTGATCTCAGTCACTCCTCAACAAGTGAAGAGCGCAACAACAAGGCCAACGAAATCTGCCGAACCGAGGCCACGACGCCTTTTGATTTGGCCCGAGGGCCGCTCATTCGCGGCAAGGTGATCAAGTTGGCCGAGGAGGAGCACGTTCTCCTGCTCAACATGCACCACATCATCACCGATGGCTGGTCGCTGGGCATATTGACCAGGGAGTTGGGCTCGATCATGGAGACCTTGCGCCAGGGCCGAAATCCTGAGCTGCCGACGTTGCCTATCCAGTACGTGGACTACGCTGTATGGCAGCGAGCATGGCTGGAAGAAAGCGGGACACTGCAGCAGCAACTCGGGTACTGGCAGGAGAAGCTGGCCGGCGCCGCTGAGAGCCTGGATCTGGCCACAGACTATTCCAGGCCAAACATTCAAGGCTTTGCCGGGGCGACACACGTTTTCACTCTGGATGCGCAACTGACAGGACAACTCAAGAGCATGGCCCAGCAGCAGGGCGGCACGCTCTATATGGTCCTGCTGGCCGCCTTCAAGATATTGCTGCATCGCTACACGGGCCAAAGCGATATCTGCGTCGGCAGCCCAATCGCCAACCGGCAGTATGGAGAGACGGAAGGCCTGGTCGGGATGTTCGTCAACACGCTGGCTTTGCGAAGCCAGGTGGAGAGCGAAGATACGTTTCCCGCCCTGTTGCCCCGGGTAAAAGCCGCCTGCCTGGAGGCGTACGAGCATCAGGACGCGCCGTTTGAAAAAGTGGTGGACATGCTGCACCCGCAGCGCAACGCGGGAACAAACCCCATCTTTCAAGTCATGGTAATCCTGCAAAATGCCGATATGGGGACGCTGGACCAGCACTTTCCGTGGAATCTTCTGCAAACTGGCAGCAGCCTGTTTGATCTTACCGCGGAGTTTACGGAAATCGCGGAGGGGCTTGCCGGAACAATCAAGTACAGCACTGCGCTGTACAAGCAAGCGACTATCGCCCGCATGGCCAGGCATTTCGCGGCCTTATGTCAAGCCATCATCACCACGCCAACTGCCAAAATCCACGATCTGGACTATCTCAGCGACGCAGAAAAACAACGGCTCCTAGTCGACTACAACGGAACCCAAGCCGACTACCCGAAGGATAAATGTCTGCATGAGCTATTCATTGAGCAGGCGGCGCTCCATGGTGGGGACCTGGCACTTGTCTGCGGGGATGAACAACTGACGTATCAACAGCTTTATGAGAGAAGCCAGAAGCTGGCTCTGTATCTGCAGTCGATGGGTATCAAGCCGGACAGCCTCGTGGGTTTGTGCATGGAACGCTCGCTCGATATGGTGGTGGGGCTGCTGGGAATTCTGCAGGCAGGCGGAGCATACGTGCCGCTCGATCCAAGTCATCCGGACGATCGGCTCGCTCATGCGTTACAAGACAGTCAGGCCACGGTGGTGCTGACGCAAAAGCACCTGCAGGAGAAACTCAACGCCTTGAAGCCGACCCTTACCCAGGTCATCCCGGTGGATGAGCAGTGGATGGAAATCGGAGAACGTGTTGCCGGGTTGAAGGCAAGAAAAGTTGACTTGCAACAATCGGTCAGACCGAATCATTTGGCCTACGTGATTTATACCTCCGGCTCCACGGGCTTGCCCAAGGGAGTGATGGTGGAGCACCGCTCAGTAGTCAACCTTTTCTTCGGCTTGAAAAACAGTGTTTACCGTGGATTGAAAACCAGCGGTCTTCGAGTATCGATGAACGGGCCTTTGACCTTCGATACCTCGGTAAAGCAGATTATCCAGTTGCTGGCGGGCCACGTGCTCGATATCGTTCCGGAATCCGTCCGGCGAGATAGTGAGACCCTGCTGCGGTTCGTGCGCGATCGGAAGATAGAGGTTTTCGATTGCACTCCCTCTCAGCTCCGGCTCTTGCTGGAAGCGGGGCTGTTCCGGGAGAACATAAATGGTTCAACGCGGCGTGAGAGTCTTCAACTGGTCTTAGTGGGCGGCGAGGCCATCGACGATGCGATGTGGACGGCGCTGGCCGGGTCGGGAATCCGATTCTTCAATGTTTACGGCCCGACGGAGTGCACAGTCGACGCCACGGTTTGCCCAGTTTTGCCGGAGCACGCGCCTCAATCCATCGGCGCTCCCATCACCAACACCCAGATCTACATTCTCGATTCGCACAGCCGGCCTCAGCCCATTGGGGTGCCGGGCGAACTACACATCGCGGGCGATGGGCTGGCGCGCGGGTATCTGAACCGTCCTGAGCTGACGCGGGAGAAGTTTGCCGCCAACCCGTTTACGGCGGGTGAGCGCATGTATAAGACCGGCGACCTGGCCCGTTGGCTGGATGACGGCAACATTCAATACCTGGGCCGGATCGACACACAAGTGAAGGTCCGCGGCTTCCGCATTGAACTCGGCGAGATTGAAGCCCAACTCAATCTACATCCCCAGATACAAGACAGCGCTGTAATCGCAAAGGACCAGGACGGCAGCAAACAACTGATTGCCTTCTACAGGGCCAAGGAGACGACAGCAGAGCAGTTGGTGCAACTGCCGAATGAAGAGCTGCGCGAGCATCTGCTGCGGACGTTGCCGGACTACATGGCGCCTGCGGCGTTCGTCAGCCTGGCGGCGATACCCTTGAGTCCGAACGGCAAGGTGGACCGGCGTGCGCTGGCGCGGATAGAAGTGAAGATCGCGTCCGACCAGGAATATCTCGCGCCGCGGAATGAAGTGGAAAAGCAACTGGTCGAGATCTGGGCCCAGGTCTTGCATCTGGCTCCGGAGAAAATCGGGGTCAACGACAACTTCTTCGAGCTGGGCGGGCATTCCCTGCTGGCGACGCAGGTGATGGCAAAGATCCGCAGCCGGCTGGGCATCGACCTGCCCCTGAAAGCCTTGTTTGAGCGGACCCGCGTTGCGCAGTTGGCCGAACTCATTCCGCAACTGGCAAAGCGCGACGATGTTCCCACGATCCGACCTGTGGACAGAACCAGGCTCCAGCGACTGCCGCTGAGCTTTGCCCAGGAAAGACTGTGGTTTATCGACCAACTGGAACCCAACAGCGCCGGCTATAACCTGCCTCTGGCTTTAACCATCCCCGGCGACCTGGATATCGGCCAGGTGGAACAGGCATTGAATGTGATCATTGCGCGGCATGAGAACCTGCGCACCGTGTTCCCCACTCATGAGGGTCAGGCCCAACAGCTGATCTTGGATGAGGCGGACTTCAAGCTCGAGCGGATTGATCTCAGCCACGACGAAAACAAGAGCGCGCGCGACAATCACGCCCAAGAAATCTGCCGGACGGAAATTGCGACATCGTTTGATCTGGCGCGGGGACCGCTCATTCGAGGCAAGGTAATCAAGCTGGCCGAGCAGGAGCACGTTCTCCTGCTCAACATGCACCACATCATCACCGATGGCTGGTCGCTGGGCATATTGACCAGGGAGTTGGTCTCGATCATGGAAGCCTTGCGCCAAGGCCACAGTCCTGAGCTGGCGCCGTTGCCGATCCAGTACGTGGACTACGCTGTATGGCAGCGAGCCTGGCTGGAAGAGAGCGGGACACTGCAGCAGCAACTCGCGTATTGGCAAGAGAAGCTGGCCGGCGCTGCTGAGAGCCTGGATCTGGCCACAGATTATCCCAGGCCAAGCGTGCAAACCCTGGCCGGGGCTGAGCACCTGCTCAAGCTGGATGCGCAACTGACAGGGCGGCTCAAGAGTCTGGCGCAACATAAAGGCGGCACGCTCTATATGGTCCTGCTGGCCGCCTTCAAGGTGTTGCTGCAACGCTACACGGGCCAAAGCGATATCTGCGTCGGTAGCCCAATCGCCAACCGGCAGTACGGAGAAACGGAAGGCTTGATCGGGATGTTCGTCAACACTCTGGCATTGCGAAGCCAGGTGGAGAGCGAAGATACATTTTCCGCCCTGTTGTCCCAGGTAAAAGCCGCCTGCCTGGGTGCGTATGAGCACCAGGATGCGCCGTTTGAAAAAGTGGTGGATCTGGCGCAAACTCAGCGCGACCTTTCCATCAGCCCCCTGTTCCAAGTAATGCTCATATTGCAAAGCGGTGGGATGGAGGCCTGCCAGCATTTTCAGCCTTATGCTTTGGAAAGCGGCGTAAGCAAATTCGACATAACTATTAGTCTTGAGGAAACTGCAGCAGGCCTGGCCGGGTTCATCGCATACAGCACAGCGCTATTTAAGCGAGAAACTATCGCGCGCATGGGCGAGCATTTTGTTGGCCTGTGCCGGGCCATCACGGCCACACCCACCGCCAAGATTCGCGATCTCGACTATCTCGGCAGCTCAGAGAAGCAGCAGCTCTTGGTGGACTACAACGCCACCCGCGCCGATTATCCCCGCGAGAGGTGCATTCACGATTTCTTTATCGAACAAGTGCGATGCAACCCTGGCAAGAGGGCGGTGGCATTGGGCGGCCAGGAACTGAGCTATCAAGAACTTTACGAGAAGAGCTGCGAGCTGGCGCTGTACCTGCAATCCCTGGGCGTGAAGCCGGACAGTGTGGTCGGGCTTTGCCTGGAGCGCTCGCTGGAGATGATGCTTGGGATCATGGGAATCGTGCAAGCCGGCGGGGCTTATTTACCCGCGGACCCCGCATATCCCGACGACCGGCTGGAATACATGTTGCAGGACAGTCAGGCGACGGTCGTCCTGACGCAGTCAAAATTTAGAAACAAGATAGGCTCGTTATTCATAGGAGACGCGAAGGTAGTTACGCTGGACAAGCAGTGGCCGGAGATCAGTCAATGTGCGGCTGGGTTGAAGGCGAAGCACGCTGCATTGCGGCAAGAGGTCAAGGCGCACAATCTGAGTTATGTGATCTATACGTCGGGTTCAACCGGAAAACCCAAGGGTGTGCTGGTGGAGCATCGTGCACTGGTAAACCGGCTGTACTGGATGCAGAAACGGTATCCGCTGGCTCAAGGTGATGTTGTGCTGCAGAAGACGCCCTA
>DASSXL010000160.1:0-4172 GCA_035703825.1 Candidatus Angelobacter sp. | reverse complement strand
AAGTTCGATATCGATCTTCGTTTCTAGCCATGGATGACGGTACTTTAGCGTTCCTTGCCGACAGATGATCCGAGTACATGGCCCCTCATTCCTGGAGCCCTGCTATCGCCCCATGTGACGGTGTTCACAAAATTCTTTGGCGCGTCCGTAATCTGCGGGGCGCAGTTCAGTTCAGCGTCCCAGTCCAGCCATACGATTCAAGTATGGACTGGGAGTAAATGACTTCCAGAGCGTCAAGCGCAGCGCAGTATGCGCCTTCCACAGCACGCCTGCTGATTCTCAACAACTGGGCGGTTTCGGTAACGGAGCGATCTTCGACGCCGCATAACATAAGGACAAACCGACACAGAACGTCAAGGCGAAGCTGAACAGCATCGAATTCGATCACCAGCAATTCAGCCGTACCTGCGGGTAGAGATGCATACTGACAGTGAATGCGATCACGGCGCTCATATACGGAAGCAAGCTGATCAATCCGACCCCGTTCCAGATCCAGGGCAGAGCGGATCGTGGTTTCCCGCGGCCAGGTCCAAAACCACTCTTCACTGACTGCGTTTCTGTTCTCAGTCTGGGTGCGTGCGTCAATTACGCAGGCGGACGCCATTATCTCATTACCCGTTAGAAACTCTGCAAGCCAGGTCAGTTCTTGCTTGTGCTGAGTAAATGCCGTGCGGATCTCATCTGCACTCGCTATCCGTGACCAAGTTCCCGTGCATGCGTCGCTCATTATAGTCGCCATTTGACACTTCCTGTTTTTGACAATAAGCAATAACGGTGCCAACGTCGGTTTAACTCTCAAGTTGTTGAAACCATTCAGATCCCGGAGGGCGGCCCCGGGGTGGGCACTCGTGCTTTGCCCGAATACGGGCAATCGCATGATTGACGCACCCTGCGCTTTACGAGTTGCGCTTTTCGGTCTTTTGGCCGACCAGCACAGATTGGCGAGGGGACCATTTGCAGGTTGTTGCCGTAAGACTGTGCCCGCACACATTTGTACTTATGCTGCCCGTATTTGGGCAGTGCCAACTCGCTGATTGCCATCTGGCGGTAAGCAGCTTGGAATTAAAGAACTTAACAACAACATTGGTATGGCTATGAGCTTGCATACTCAAAAGCGAGATAGGAGTCATGACAACTTGGCGGAATATCGCACTAAATCTTCTGAGGGATTTATGCCCCGATCGATAAAATGCACCCTGGCTGCGCTGCTGTTCTTTTCCCTCGCCGCATTGAAGCCAGTAACAGCCCAGCGACCGAACCTGGACCCCGAATTCATCATTCCCGAATTCTTCATCAGCGTTTCCCCTTCAGTCGTCATGGTTGAACAGGGCGGACTGACAATGCTCACAGTCACAATCAGATGCAACACTTCCTCTTTTGAAGCCGTAAAGGACTGTAATGGCCGGCCGAAGTTTGACCTCTATATTTCAGAATTTCCTGACGGCACGTCTGCACAGACGGCGGGGGGCCGAATTGGCGACAATACCATCTCAATCAACACTTCTTCCGAGGCAAAAGTAGGATTGTTCCCGGTTCAGGTGACCGTTGCGGCGGGCACTACGACACAGATGCAAACCTTTGTCTTGAACATCAGGCACGCTGCGGCGGCCTCGTCCACTGAGACGGCGGCTCGAGAGCCGGTTGCTATTCCATCTAGCCATCAGCTTACCTGGGAACATCATGCGGTGGTGGCCAAGACCCCGGAAGAATTGAATCGTGTAGCCAATGATCTGGGGAAAGCCTCATGGGAGCTGGTTAGCGTAGTCAGCAGACAGAATGCTCATGGTACCGAATTGATCGGATTCTTCAGGCGCCCCAAGCCGGACGATGCAAAGGTGCAAAGAGCATTTTCGCCGTGACAAGTTCTAACCCGCTCTAACCCGCGAACTTCCCCTTCCTCACCTCATTCCAACCTCTATCAAGGCGGCCCTGCTGGGCCGCCTCCCGCCCTCGCAATCCATGAAATGCTGCCCACATCGGGGCACCGCCCACCATCAGGCACTGCAAATCACTCCTGAACCAGCGAGTCTGCTGAAAATGCAGTAGTTTCCGCGAATGCCGAAATGGCATGCAACCTGCACCTTCCATTGTTGGCGAATCAGGAAATGTGTGGCGCGGAGGCTCTAGGGAAGCACTGCGCAACAGCATTGATTCGTGCAGAAGAATGGGCTTCAAGAAAAAGCCAGTGTCTGTATGCGGGAAGAATTGTGTCGTGAAGGCATATCGAAGCGACCGGAGAGATCATCTATGAACCGATATTTAGCGCGTCAACTCAGAGCTGTATTTTGCGCGGCAGCCTTGCTGTCGAGCGGTTTTGGCCAACAGCCAACGACTAAGCCAAAGACGGAGGTTCGTGGGGGTCACCAAGTTGTCTCCCGTGTTCCCGGAGATATGCTGGCGCAGCTCAACGATTCGCTCCAACAACTGGCCAGCAAGGTTTCTCCGGCCGTGGTCCAGATCGAGGTAACCGGCTTCGGATCAGTCAACTCGGGTGATCGCAAAGAAATGGCGCTTGTCGTGCGCCAGCACGCCGTCGGGGCCGGAGTGATCGTGGCGCCGGATGGCTACATCATGACCAATGCCCACGTTGTGGAAGGCGCGCAGCGGATCCGCGTCATTCTCTGGGCGCCGCCGACCACTTTGGATGACGCATCCAATTCCGGGAACGTGCAGACGTTCAACGCAAAAGTCATTGGACTGCAAAGGGAGACTGATCTGGCGTTGCTGAAGATCGAGGCCAGCAATCTGCCGACGTTGCCCCTCCGTCTGGACCGTTCTCCGCAACCGGGAGAGATCGTTTTCGCCATCGGCAGCCCGGATGGTCTGCAAAACTCCGTATCGATGGGTGTGATCAGTTCGGCTTGGCGGCAACCCGATCCCGATAACCCGATGGTGTATCTGCAAACGGACGCACCCATTAATCCGGGCAGCAGTGGAGGACCGTTGGTGGACGTCACAGGCGCCGTGGTGGGATTGAACACGTTTATCCTGAGCAGCGGCAGAGGCAATGAAGGTCTTGGGTTCGCCATCCCGGCGCGCATTGTGGATTTCGTTTACCAGGGGCTGCGGAAGTACGGCCATGTGCACCGGATCGAAATTGGAGTTGTCGTACAAACGATCACGCCCACAATCGCGCAAGGCCTTGCGCTGGCACAGAACTGGGGCGTAGTTATAGCCGACGTCATACCCTATGGACCGGCAGATGTGGCTAGCCTAAGGCCCGGGGATATGGTTTTGGCTGTAGACGGCCGTCCCATACTCACTCTTACCACGTTCACCGCTGCGCTCTATCAACACCCGCCCGACCAGGTCCTGAAAATCGACGTGCAGCGGGGAGCGCAGAGGCTCTCGTTCAATGTTCCTGGCATCCTCCCGCGCGACCGCATGGACCAGCTCGGCGATTTCGCCGACCCAATCAAGAGCCATATCGAATCACTAGGCATCTTAGGGCTGGATCTGAATGACGAATTGAGTTCCTTGCTGCCTGCTATGCGCAGAAACACCGGTGTACTCGTGGTGGGCCAGGCGCCGGGTTTCGATTCCATCGATACCGGGCTGCGGATAGGCGATGTCATCCATTCAATCAATCGCGCGGCCGTTGAATCGGTCGAGCAACTGAGATCAGCCGTGGCCCAGCTCAAGCCGGGTGACGCCGTGGTATTGCAGATCGAGCGCCGGGGACAATTCCAATACCTCGCATTCGAGATGGAATGAAGCAAGAGCAAGAAACGTTTTATGCAGCTCATTGGGGAGGACAACGCATTGAAACAGTCTGGAAACAAGAAAACTGTTGCTTTCGCATTCCTTACGGCACTTTTAGTGTGCTCTGCGACAAATGGGCAGGATGTGAGAACGAACTATATGCCGGGAACTGATTTTGCAAAATATCACACTACAAGTGGGTGGCGATTGAGGGAAGAGGCGCTCCCGACCAGATACTGGAAGCCCAGATCAAGCAAGCGATCGACACCCAATTGAACGCGAAGGGTTTAACTAAGGTGGAAGGAGACAAAGCCGATCTTCTTGTTGGCTACCAAGTCGGTGTCACTAAGGAGAGAGAGTGGAACGCTTACCGGACGGGATTCGGCTTCCCCGGGGGACTGGATAGTGCAACTGCAACCAGTTCGACCATAACCGTCGGAATGCTCATTCTGGACATCTATGACCCCGCT
>DASSXL010000081.1:0-9225 GCA_035703825.1 Candidatus Angelobacter sp. | reverse complement strand
TAATCAAGACATGTATTGTGGATGGAATCAGCTGATGTCATATAGATGTAATAGGCGTGCAAACTACATATCCACAAATCGTGCAATCAAGCACAGACCGCTCGTGATGTTCAGCAATATCATGAGATCGAATAAAGTCTAAGAACCAACCTTGAGATGACGTCTGGATATAACTGGCGTTAGTCAAAGACTTATCAGCCCGTACTCGGAGTGCAGGTGAGATTGAAACCAGAATGGGTTGTGGTGCGCTCATGATAGCGAGTCCACAGATCATTCTATGCCGTGGTGCTTCAAGATTCTGTCTGGAGGAAGATAATGACTATATTCTCAGATGCTAAGGCCGCAATCCACAGGGTGAAGGCCATATCAGGTGTGCTCCTGGCGGTTTGCGCCTTTGGTGGCGTAATAACGGCACAGGAACAAGGCTCTAACGTCCCAACCGATCAACAATTGCTTCAGCAGCGGGCACAGGAAGTTGCCAGCGGGTTCGTAGTATCGGTTCCGGCTCCCGGAACAGTATTGCGTCCGGTGCAGCGTGTTCCGCGCAAGCAATTCGGGATCGTCGGCCCATTTCCGCTGACTCTGCAGGATCTTGACGGACTGGTTTTCCCAGGCACTACATTGCCGGAGCGTCAGGCGCTGGTGGAGGGCATGACCTTCTTTACCACCCCCCATACCGCTGCTGAAGGCGCGGGCCCCATGGCGAATCAACCATTCTGCATGGGCTGCCACAGGAACGCGGCCGAAGCCGTCCCGAATCCCGGGCTTGTGAGTCCGGCCACATGTTCTCCTGGCTCTGACTGCTCGTCTCTCGTGACCCGAGCAGCGCGTTCATCACCGACGAACTTCAAATTTACCTCGCTTGATCCCGCCACCGGCGGCGGCCGCGCGGCCGACCACCTGGACGCCATCAACGACACTGGCCGGACGGCCGCCTTCACCATTTTTGCGGATTTCTCATCCTCACTAAATGTGCAGGACCCGCTTGACGGAGCGTTTGTCAACCCGGTGACCAACATAACGCAGGCATTCGGCGGCAACGTCCAACACACGCGGCCGTCGATTCCTGAATGCTTGGCAGACCCCATTCCGACAATCGAAAGCGATCAGAACCTGGTGGGCGTGCCCAATGATACCAACCTTTTTCCAAGCGGTTTTAGGCGGACCATAGGCGAGCGAGCGGGACCACCTTATATAGGTCGAGGATTGATAGAAGCCGTTCCTACGAGTGACATCCTGGCGAGCGAAGATCCTTCCGACATGCAAGGCCATAACTCGTCGCTGGGCAATTTTGCCGGGGTGCTGGGATGCACGGGTGATTGCATAGCGGGACGCCACAATGAAATCCCCGTGAAGGGTGGTTTTGTGGGAGGCGTTGGCCGCTTCGGATTGCGGGCAAACGGTGCGGAGATACTGCAGTTTGTTACTGGAGGGCTTCAGGGTGAGCTATCGTTCACCAGCTTGTTGAACCTGGGTGAAATCAACTTCGCTTTGATCGATATTGGACGGCCGGGGTGTGTGCCTGCCGCCCATCCCGCGGAGGTCCATCTTTCCACGCCGTTCAGCGAACGGAATTTCATTCGCAATACGGCGCCACCGGAGTTTGGGGACACATTAATAAAGATACTCGAATCACCTCAGCCGGCGAAGCGCCGGTCGGCGGAAAGCAGTGAAGGCAAGGTGCAGCGTGGAGCAGAGCTGTTTGGGATCGACCTGACAGCTTTCGCCAACCGCATGGTTTCAGGACGCATGCCTGCCACGGGCGATGATGGTCTTGATCCACATGCCATCAACCAGAGTGATCGCAAATTGAACTGCGCCAGCTGCCATACTCCAATTCAGAGGACCGGGGCATCTCCGGCAGAGGTCGGCTCTGCGCAGCTCAGCTTTGTGTGGGCGCCGCTTTTTTCAGATCTGCTCATGCATGAAATGCCCTCCATCGATGCTGAACGTTTTGCCATGAGACCTCGGGACCCGCTGGTCATTTCCCGTCGAGCGTTGAACGGGGAAGATGTAGGCCACCTTGGCAATGAAGCCGGTGATCACGATAACGGCAAAGGCCCCATCTTTGCCACTTTCGATCTGCCTCGCAATCTGGCGGACGACGTATTCAGCAACCAGCAGGCCACGGCGAATGGCCGTGACTTCCGCACCGCACCTCTGATGGGCATAGGAAGAATGGGCCCGCCTTTCCTGCACGATGCGCGCGTGTACCTGAGCCAGTTCACTGTGGACACCGCGCCCGCAGGCACGGTGACAACCAACAACAGGGTCACCAATGCGCCGCTTGTCGTGCGCACTCTGGATGATGCTATCCGCGCCGCGATTGAACTGCATGATCTCCCGGCTCCGGATGACAACAACACGCCACATGTTTCGGGAGCGGGATGCCCGATACCGCCGGGAGGAGTGTCAAACGTCTTGTACGGCCAGTCGCCACAGGATGTCATCTGCCCGCAATATGACACCACGGTATCCAAAGCCAAACGCGGGGAGGCGCGAGAGGTCATCCGGCGGTTCCGGGCGCTAAGCCCCCAGGACCAGCAGGCATTAATCGATTTCCTGAAGCAGCTTTGACAAGTAACAGGAAGTCATGACAAGTGGGTGGAGTGACTCGGAGGGACCAGTAGAGCGGTCCCTCCGGGCAATGACTTGTACAAGAACTGGGGCAGGGCCGTTGCTTCATCAGTCGGGACATAGATCGCGTTTGCATTCCCCTAGTCAGGAGCTGGTTTCGTCAGCGCGCCGCGTAACTTTGGGACCAATCCGGAATCTGATATGCCGCATGTCGCTTTTGAAAGAGCAAGCATAAGGAGAGGCCCCACACCTGGCCAGTTCAAAGGAAAGATGGGTAAGAGCATATGGGACATCCAAAAATTCTGATGACCACGCTGGAACAGGAGGTGCGCTGCATCATAGCAGGCCAGCTGCGAATTAACACGGAATACATACGTGACGACAAGACGCTTTTGGATGCCGGATTTGATTCGCTGGGTCTGTTCGATCTGGCGGACTCGATCATGGAGCAATTCACGGTGATTGTTCCTGATCGAATGGTTTCCGGAACACTTACCATCAGCAGTCTCACAAACCTGATCGATGCGGATTATAGACGGAATGACAAGAAGGGGAAACTGTCTTAAGTCTGTGAGGATGATTTGCGTCCCGTCAATGAACAGAGAAAGTGGGTGTGTAAATGACAGCTGAGCATACAATCGCCATTGACAGTCATCCGGACTGGAACAGAGACGATCTGTCCCAGCGTCTAGCTGACTGGCAGCATCTGGTGTCATTGCTGGGTACAGTCCGGAAGTGTAACCCGGGCGTGGTATTGTTAGGCCCCGATTCCTCAGCAGACAAATTTTATCTGGTGGAGTCGGGGGTCATTGCGTTGACTCATCAGTTGAGCAGCGGCCGGCAGATATTCACCGCGCTCCGCCGGCCGGGAGAGATATTTGGCCATGGCGGATATCTTCTCCATCATGGAATCAATCTATCGGCAAGCAGCGTCACTCATTCGGTGGTCCGCGTGCTTAGCTCTCAATGGCTGATCGATGAGGTCAGGCGCGGGGGAAAGGCCGGCGTCCTGTTATCGAGGCAACACGAGCGGGACTTATTTGAAGCGGCCGCCCTCAATGATCTGGTGCATCTGGATGCGGGTTCCCGGCTCGAACGCTTTCTACTCCACGTTGCCTCGGCGTTCAAACCCGATCCGTCCGGAGAAGTTCGTTTGACCGTTCCTCTGACCGACAGTTGTATCGCCGGATTGCTGGGCATCTCGGCCCAGCAATTTAGCGCGATCAAGCGCAAGCTAAGCAGAGAAAGCCGAGTTCAACACTTTCCGGAGGATCGGATGTGGGTTCTACCTGGAAGCGGCGCTGCAAGGAGCGGTATCTGAATGCTCTCATTCATGGCGCCCCCCACAGCGGAACGCGAGCCATCCAGGGCGGCCATCCTTCCGTGGAGCAAAGACAGGGCCCGGGCAACAATTGCAGAATGGCATCACAACTCACTATTGGCAGTTCCAGAGTATTATCCAGCAGGCGCAAACATATTTCGGCCTGGCTCCGAGAGGCGGAGCCTTTTCCTGCTCGATCAGGGCTTGGTCGCCCTGGAAAGAACAGAACAACGACTCCAAACCCGCTCAGCGATGTTTGCGCTATGTCTGCCGGGACAGATGTTCGGACGATCGTCCAGCGTCGACGAAATCGCAATTCCGTACTCGGCAATAGCACTGATGCCCAGCGTCGTGTACGCGATCAGTTCTCACAAGCTCATGAATGCCCTCACAAAGGGCGGAAATGCCGGACTCTTTGTTGTTCACCAATATGCGCAGAACCTGCTGAGTGCCGTAATGCGCGCCAGGGAAGTATCTACGCGGAACACGAGGCAACGGTTTGAGCAGCTATTGCTGGATCTGGCTCTGGTGCTGGACCGGCGCACATTGACAGGATCCATCGGCCTTCCACTCAAAGACAAAGACATGGCGAGCCTTCTCGGCATCTCGCCGGAACAACTGAGCGTTATCAAGAGAAAGATGGCAAGCGACAACGTGATTTGCTGTTCACACCAAAAGAATGAAATGGTGATGAAGAGCGGCGCCGGTACACTGAAATTCTGCAAAATCTATCCCTTTCGCAGAAAAGCGCTGCTACCGCGCGCAAAGTCGATTCCTTATTGCTAAAAGCGTATAGCACGAGAGAGATGCGACACCAAGTAAGGCTCCGCGTATACCTATCTCCCCTACCTGCAAACCAGCAGCTAAGCGCTTTCCCTAAATCCAGCCTGTAACTTTCATTGGTAGTGGGAATCTAATGGCGGTCATTCAAGCGAGCAATAGCTAAGTTGCAATTCTGAAAGGGAAATAGACATGATATTGGAACTGATCGACAGCGGATTGATTCAAGCGCACCGCGCTGAGGTATTTCATTGCTTTTGGCGTGCGGAGCTATGGCCGAGACTAACATCACACGTTACTGGCGTCGAGATAGTCCAGGAGCAGGACGGCTGGCAGCGCTATGCGATGGAAGTGCAATCGGATGGCAAAAAGTATGCGATGGAGACCGAACGCATTTCCGTTACTCCGCATGCCATCGCGTTCCATCAGCCAAAGCCGCCTGGATTCATGCGTGCCCACACCGGAGTCTGGAATTTTGAAGAGAATGGTTCGGAAACCAGAGTGAAAGTCACACACCGCGTGGATGTGGACGATGAAAAGGCGCTGGAGACTCTGGGCCTTAGCTCGGTGGCGGCGGCGCGGGAGAAGATTACGGCGAATCTTCACCACAACGGGATGGCGATGATCAATGCGGTGGGGGAGTTCCTGGCTTCACAAGAAGGCAAGCAACTTGTCAGCCTGCAGATGGCGAGTTAGAGGAGACCTTATGACTCAAGTTGTCGTGACTGGAATGCATGCAATCAGCCCCGCGGGAATCGGATTGGGGGCTTTGTGGAGCGCCGTGCGGGACGGCAAAACATGCGGTGAAACTATCAAGGCATTTGACTGTTCACAGAACACAACTCGCATCGTGGCACAGGTGCATGGGTTCGATGTTACAAACTGGGGCCTTACGCCGGAGGAAGCGATTCGTCTGGACCGGGTGACACAGTTTGCGATCGCCAGCGCCAGCAGTGCCATGGCTAGCGCTGGCATCGATTCATCCAAGATCAACCCCTATCGAGCCGGCGTATGTATTGGTACAGCCATCGGGGGTGTGGCCTCGATGGAAAAGGCATTTAACCTGCTCGTCGGCAAGACGGAAGCGGAGCGGAAAAAGCCGAAACGAGTCGACGTGCGGCCGGATGAGGCCGACCCGTATCTGTTTGACACATACTGCGCACACTCGGTTTCTGATGAAGTGGCCCGGCGCCACGGGTTTTATGGTTTTTGTTCCACCATGTCCACAGGATGCACGGCAGGTGTTGATGCCATCGGGTTGGCGGCGGAGTTGATCGCCGACGGAGTGGTCGATGTGATGATCACTGGAGGTTCGGAAGCGCCCATCACGCCGATCGTGCTTTCTTCTTTTGACAACATTCGCTGCTTAACTAGAAGGAATGACGATCCGACGAGAGCTTCCAGGCCATTTGACCGCGACCGCGATGGTTTCCTGCTGGCGGAAGCATGCGGAATTCTAGTGCTAGAGTCGGAGACGCATGCCCGGAAGCGAGGAGCGCAGATATTAGGTTATGTCTTAGGAGCCGCCAGCCTTTGCAACGCATATCACATGACAGGGCTACCAGCGGACGGCGTGGCTCTGGGGGACACGTTACAGCGGGCGTTGAATTACTCACGCATACAGCCAGAGGAGGTGGATTACATCAATGCCCATGGAAGTTCCACGATGCAGAATGACAGGAACGAAACCGCCGCATTCAAAATTGCCTTTGGGCAATATGCGCGCACGGTCCCAATTAGCTCCTCCAAAGCGGTGCTGGGCCACCCGCTGGGAGCGGCGAGTGCTGTGGAATCGATCATCTCGCTGATCGCTATACGGGAGAACGTAGCTCCGCCAACGGCCAACTATGAGAATGCCGATCCCGCCTGCGATCTGGACTACATCCCCAATGAGGCGCGCGATGTTCCGATCCATGTGGTGGAATGCAATGCAAGCGGTTTTTCGGGAATTCATTCAGCAGTTCTTTTTGCCAGTTCTGAATTTGGCGAGAGAGTGGCTGCCCGGGGAGGGAGATAGCGATGTCATCGAAACGACGTGTGGTAGTTACAGGCTTGGGAGCGATGTGTGCCAGCGGAATTGGCATGGACAAGGTGTGGGACCGCTGCCTCTCAGGCCACAATGCGATTGGCGCGATTCAGCGGTTTGATACCCGCCGCTATGGATGCAAAGTTGGCGGCGAACTGGAAGGGTTCGATGCGACAAAGTATGTCGCTCCTCAGGTGGTGCAGCAAACAGATCGGTCCTCACAGATGGGCATCGCTGCATGCCAGTTGGCGGCTGAGGATGCGGGTCTAGTGTTGAAGAATGAAGATCCCAACCAGGTGGGTATCTATTTTTCCAACCTGATGGGAGGAATGGAATTTGCCGAGCCGGAACTCTATGCACAAGCTTTTCTTGGGGCTGGGAGGGTCAATGCTTATCAGGCGATCGCATGGTTCTATGCCGCTGCCCAAGGGCAGTGGAGCATCCAGACGGGAATCCGGGGTCATGCCAAGACGGTTGTAGCTGATCGTGCAGGCGGTTTGCAGAGCGTGGGTCTGGCGGCACATGCCATCCGTCATGAGCATTGCAATGTAGCTTTTGCGGGCGGGTTTGAGGCGCCACTGGTACCGTATGCATTCCTGATGTACGGAACCACAGGCTTACTGTCCAAGGACACCACGTATCCCCTGCTTGCGTATAGGCCTTTTCATCGCAAGCGCACCGGCATGGTATTGGGGGAGGGCGGCGGGATTCTGGTGGTCGAGGAGCTGGAACATGCGCAGGCACGCAAGGCACGCATTTATGCCGAGATTACTGGTTTTTCAGTGGCCATGGACGCCCCGGCCGACCCGGCGGGAAGCGGATTGGCTCGCTGTTTCTCTGAGGCGCTTGGCGCCGCTGGCCTGGAACCGAAAGATATCGACCACGTCAATGCGGAGGGGGCGGCTACCCAAGCGGACGATTATGCGGAAGCCGCAGCTCTCCAGGAAATTTTCGGAGGCACAGCCCATTCGCCCACGGTAAGTTCCCCGAAATCCATGTTTGGCCATACCTTGGCTGCGGCAGGCGCCCTGGACGCGGCTTTAGCCTGCAAGATGATTCAAAACAACGTGGTGTTACCGACCGTGAACCTGGACGAACCGGACCCGCAGTTTGGAAACACTCATTTTAACGACCAAGTGTTACAGAAGCATGTGGATGCGGTTGCATCCTGCAGTCGCGGTAAGGGCGGTCTGAACACCGTCGTGGTCCTGCAACGGCACAATTAATAAAGGAAGTAATATGTCAGCAATTAAGGAAGCTCAGAATTTTCAGTCACTTTATTCGCGATTCATTAATTTTGGTGTGTCGTACGGGGACCTCGAAAGGTTATCCAGCACTTCGAAAGATTGGACTTCCTTTTCTCGAGGATTAGCCGATCTCGGTGAACGCTGGGAGAATTCTGCGGAGGCGTTACATGAGAAAGGCTGGATTGCGACGCCCAGAGAGCACTGGCAGCATGCTACCGATTATTTCCATCATGCGCAGTTAAAAGTACCAAAATCCTTATTAAAAGAGGGCCTTCGGCGCTCCTCGCGACGAAGCTATCAGAGGCTCGCGCCGCGACTGGATCCTCCGGCTGTTCGCTGCATAATACCCTTCCAGCCGGTGGCGCTCACTGGCTATCTAAGAATCCACCATCCGGGCGCACCTTGCGTCATCCTCATAGGAGGACTGGAATCCTCGAAAGAGGTAGAACTTCACTATTTCGCGGAGGGATTCATCAAAAGAGGGTGCTCGGTTTTTTATTTCGACGGTCCGGGCCAGGGCGAACTGTATGGACGGGCACAGATTGAGCGCGGGTTCGAAAGAGTAATTGGCAGTGTCATTTCTTTTCTTTCTGCGAATCCGCTGGTTGGCTCGGGAGGGATTGGATGTTTTGGAGTCGCTCTTGGAGGTCATCTAGCTTGCGGCGCCTCGGCTGCCAATTCGCGCATTGGCGCTTGTATCAGCCTCGGCGGTTTTTTTGACGCCAGGGTGCTGACAAGACTACCGGCGACGGCCCGCGCCGTCTTGCTGGAAGCCTATGGGTTGTCTGGTGACGACTATCTGCAGGATCTTGTCCCACCGATCTCTCTCGCATCTTCGCACAAGCAGATGAAGGCGCCACTATTGCTTGTGCACAGCGCGTCTGATCATCCGGTCGATATTGATCAGGTCAAGGCAATGCAAAACTGGGCCGGCGGCCCCGTAGATACGATGGCTTTTGATGGAGCCAACCATATTTGTACAGATCGCTTCAGTGAATGTATCCCTCGGATGTGCGACTGGATGACCAACTGGTTGGTCCACAAGAATTCATCGTTGTTCGCAGTTATTTGAGGGCTGATCTCCCACCGCAATCCGCGCCAAAGCTGAATCGATCGGATGGTCTGGGTTGCGATCAGATCCCTTGGTCCAAATGGGATTCTGTGGAGCGCAAAAAGTGACCGAGTGACCGAAGGCAGTTTCCGGACGATTCGATTGCTGTCCACTAGACTATGGCCGCAAAAGTTAAACAAAATCACTTGGTATCCATCGACAG
>DASSXL010000089.1:0-5939 GCA_035703825.1 Candidatus Angelobacter sp. | reverse complement strand
GAGCGCCCCTTGGAGACAACATCATCGTATTGTGTCAACTCGATAGAGTCGCGCGCCATTAAGTCGCGGTCGACGGAGTTGTGCGCCAGCACGAACCAATATATCCGGTTTCTTTCCTTTTTGTTACCAGAATTTTAGGGTAACGCCGTTTTTTTTCGGGTTTGCCGGGAAGTGGCGGCAGGGCGGAGCGGCGGCGGCGATGGCTTTACCCAACTCGCGTGCCTCTTTCTCGAAGATATGTGGGTCGCCACTGCCGCTCACCGTTATTACATAGACACCCGTGACATGTGGCGCTAGCGCGGCGATCGATTGTCTCTTGCCCTCTTTTTGCGCATCTGCATATTTTTCTTCTTCAGCCTTGACGTCCATTCTCTACTCCCTCTGCCCTGCGGTAAGGTCCGGACACTCGGCTTCAGCCATGTCGTCTGCGTCTTAATTTACTTGGGCTTTAGCCCCTGCGCGCTTTTGCTGTTTGAAATATGCAGAGCTATATGGAAATTTCTCTGGAGAGTCGACCAATCCCGCCTTCACAGGATTTTGGCCGATGTAATCACGATGAGCCAGAAAGCTTTGCCGATCCAGGATTCGAACTTCAGAGAATCCCTTCTGCCAGACCTCGCCTCCATAACCCAATTCCTTTTTCGCACGATAAGAAAAACCGCCTTTGACCAGCTGCGCGGCTTTTTCCACGCTCATCAACTGGTCCAGCGTGATGAGCAGATGAATATGATCCGGCATTACCACAAAGTCATGGAGAACGAATTTCCCCGCAGAGACGTAGGAACGCAGCACGTCAATCATCAGCAGCGCCATGCGTTCGGACCGTAGGACGGCCTTGTTGGGAGCGGTCTTTGAAGTGACGAAGAATGTGCGCGAAATGCCGCGCACCGCTTCGGGTTCCGATTTTCTCGCCGGTCTTGCCATAGCAGGGGCTAAAGCCCAAATTTTCTATTGTCCTAACGGCACGGCTAAAGCACGTGCCCTGATACCTGCGGAGGCTCAAGCCACAGCGCAGGACTTGAACCGCGCCGCTCACATCACGTGTTTCAAACTGGGCAGTTTATCTGCCGATTCGTGCAGCAACTTGTGCTCTTGCCACGGTCTGAAGCCCGCCCAGCCGTACACAGCATAGGAAAAACCCTCGGCGTTGGTCTCAACCCAGCGGCGTATATCCACGCCCACCGACCGCAGCTCACGCATGCGTTTGTCGACACGCTGGCCGCAAACGCGATAGAGCACGGTGCCCGGTAGGGACTCATTGGTTCCCAGGAGCTGCACGATGGCCAGCCGCTCCGCTCCGGCCCGTGTGTTCCTTGCCAGGGACTTCAACGCGCGCCTTACTATGGCTAGACCATTGGGAGAAAGATTCGGCATTTCTTCCGCGATCGCGGCCATGATCTGCTCGACTTTGGCCGCAATGTTGGGATTATTTTTGCGCTTTTGCTTGGCCATCTTTCCTCTCCACTGCGTGACGGACTGGAATATCGCAGGCAGGAATCAGTATAGCGAACACATAGCGAATCAGCAATCCTAAACCAGAGCCCGCTCCCAATACGGTGCTATCATGGTTTTTGTGAAGCGGGCTTTTCAGGTCGGGATCGTCCTCCTGGTGCTGCTTGCTATTTTCGGCGTGCTTTTAACGCCGGACCCAACTGATGATCCCGCTGGGGTCACGGTTCGGTTGGACAAAAGCCGCCTGCTTGTCACGTCCCTTTTGCCCACTCCGGCAGTCTCTCTGCCTCCCCTCGCGCCAACTTCCCCGATCCTATTTTCCCGTACGCAGGTCGCCATCACTATTGCGAAGCTTGACCTGATCTGTACCCGGCTCTGCTAGACCTCAACTCTCTTTTTTCTGGATTCACATAGCCCCCGCGGCATTGATCAATTCCTCAAACGAAGCACCCGGCTGCGTTTTGCTGCCGGATTGCACGCTCTCCGGAGCTGCAAAGGGCCCGAGGTTCACATGCAGAACCAATCCAGCACGCGGACTGGCGGCATCATAACTTTGTTCGTGACCGGAGTCAGCGCCACTAGCGTTCTTATAGGCCTGCCGGGCATCGTCTATAGCATGCTAAGCCGAGGAGCATGGCCTGGTCGTGAATCGTTGGTGCCTGCCGCCGATGCCGGCGTAGCCTTTGTTCTGCTCGGTATGTCCCTGGGGATTCTGGCCCGGTGGCCGCAGGCGCCCTGGAAGCGGCTCTTCGCCCAGTTGAGCGCTCTAGCGGTTGTACTGTGGGCAGTGACCACTCTCATCCACCTTATTGCCTTAAAAGGTCCCGCCTTTAAGCAGTGGCTTTTACACTGGACACAACCGGGCGACGGCTCAACCACGATCGTTATGTCTGCCACATCGGCAAGCAACTTCATTCTGCTGGCATTGGCGTTGCTGATGGCGCCGTTGCAGAATGCCTGGTCCCGTACCCTCACAACGGTCCTTTGTTTCTGCTCAGCCTCTCTTGCCTTTGTCTGTGCCATGGACGCCATCTTGTTACCGGATGTTTCTTACAGTGGAACGGGCTTATTGACTTGTGTGATGTTCATCGCCTATTCCATCGCTATACCTCTCGCCCAGACCGGCAGGTTGCCCGCGGTCGTCGCGGGCCAGGGAATCGGCAGTCAGGCTTTCCGCCGTTTGCTGCCCGCCGCCGTGGTCATCCCCATCGCGCTGGCGTGGCTAACGTTGCAAGGCGAAATCAGCGGCCTTTTTGGGGGAGAGTTTGGCGGAGCGGCTGCCGCACTCGCTACCGTCCTGCTGCTTGGCATTCTCATCTGGTGGAATGCCAAAACGCTGAACCGTCATGAAAGCATGCTGCAGCAGGCCCAGGAGGAACTAAAGCGCGAACGAACTGACCTGGAGATACGGGTGCAGGAGCGGACAGGCGCTCTTGTGGCCGCTAATCGTGCATTGGAACAAGAGATGATCGAGCACCTGAAGGCGGACCAGGCGCTCGAAGCCTCCGAAAGAAAGTACCGCTCGCTGGTGGAGAATTCGCCCTATGGCATTTATCAATCGACGAGTGATGGACAGTTGCTTTATGCCAATCCTGCATTTGCCAGAATGCTTGGCCACGTTGCCGGCTTTGAACGCGCGGGCTTCGGCTTGACTCATTTGTATGTCGATTCGCAAGTGCGGAGATCTTTACTCCCGGAGCTGATGAGGCAGCACAGCTTCAGAGGAGTGGAAGTTAAGTGGCAGCACGCCAATGGCTCGCTGATCACGGTTAAGTTAAGCGGGCGCATCGTTCAGGACGATGCATCTCTCGGACCTGTTTTCGAGGTGACCGCAGAGGACATCACCGAATATCGCGTGTTGGAAGAGCAGTTTCTCCAGGTACAGAAGATGGAAGCCGTGGGGCGGCTGGCAGCGGGAATCTCACATGATTTCAACAATATTCTGGGTGTCATCATAGGGCAGATCGAACTTCTGAATGATTCTCTGTCACAGGGTCATCCGGCCAAAACAAATGTCGATCGCGTAAGACAGGCAGCGCGGCGCGCCATCATCTTAATTCGCCAGCTCCTTACCTTCAGCCGCCAGGAGACGATTCAACCCAGAGTGCTGGACCTCAACGCGGCAGTGGAAAGTGTGGCGGATTTGCTTCGTCCCATGATTGGCGAGGACGTTGAACTGCGCGTGTCCCTTGAGGAGCGGTTGGGCAAGATCAAGGCGGATTCCGCGCAGATCGACCAGATCGTGATGAACCTGGCAGTAAATGCGCGGGACGCCATGCAGCAGGGGGGAATCATCTCTCTGCGGACCGCGAATGTGACCCTGGACCACGCCTATCAGGAAAACCACCCCTCAATTCCTCCCGGAAACTACGTGATGCTTTCAGTCAGCGATACCGGCTCCGGCATGGATCCGCAAACGCGAGCACGGGTCTTTGAACCGTTTTTCACAACCAAGGCATCCGGCAAAGGGACGGGGCTGGGGCTTTCCACCGTGTACGGAATTGTCGCCAAAAGCGGGGGACACATCTGGCTGTACAGCGAGCTTGGTCACGGAACTACATTCAAGATCTATTTTCCCTGGGTAGCTGACACTGAAGAGCCTCCAGGCCGGGAGATAAATCTTGAATCTCTCACAGGCTCAGAAACCATTCTTCTGGTGGAAGATGATGAGGCGGTGCGCCTGACCACAACCGACATTCTCGAAGGAGCCGGCTACCACGTCTTGACGGCAGGTTCGGCCTTGGTGGCCATCGAGCTTGCCCGGATGCGCGACACCACGATTGATCTTGTGTTAACCGACGTGGTGATGCCCATGATGAGTGGCGCAGAAATGCTCCCGCTCTTGCGCGCGTTCAGGCCGGGGTTGAAAGCCATCTTCATGTCAGGCTACGCCGGTGAACACATAGCTGCGCGCGGCCTCAACGTTGGAGACGTTCTGTTGGAAAAGCCCTTCTCCAAGAACGATCTGCTCCAGCAGATTAGAAGGATGCTTTCATCGGCCTCAATCGCGGGATAAAATAGCCATAGCTGGACAAAATCTGCACGCCCTTGGTCGGGCTGGTCCGGCCTACGCTGACTGCGGCGCGCTTACCGCCTGCTTCTTCTTTAACTGCTCCAGCACCATCGGCCCCAGCTGGGAAACGCTGCCGGCGCCCAGCGTTAGCACCATGTCTCCCGGTTCGGCAAGCGCGGAAACCTGGCGCGCGGCCTCGTCGAAAGAAGCCACGTAGCTGGCGCCGCCCTGGCCGTCGCCAAATAGCTGGATGGCCTGGGCCACGCGTTCTCCGGTAATGCCGGGCAGCGGAGGCTCACTGGCGGCATAGATATCGAGCACCAGCACCGTGTCGGCGTCATTGAAGGCCGAGCCAAACTGCTCCAGCAGATCGCGGGTGCGGGTGAAGCGATGCGGCTGAAAGACCACGTGGACGCGCTTGAATCCGCAGTGCCGCGCCGCCGCCAGCGTGGCCCGTATCTCCGTTGGATGGTGGCCGTAATCGTCGATCACGCTGACCTCAGCCGCGCGGCCCCGCAGTTGAAAGCGGCGGTCCACGCCGCGAAAGCTTTCCAGCGCTTCGCGAATGCGCTCCGGCTCAATGTCCAGCCCCACGCCCACCGCAACCGCCGCCGTGGCATTCAGCACGTTGTGACTGCCGGGAACGCGCAGATGGAAATCGCCCAGTTGCCTGCCTCGGTATTCGACTGAGAAGTGCGCGTAATGCTTGTTGCCGGCACACTTGGCGCGCGGGCCGCCCACGCGAAAATCCGCGTCTTCGTGCACGCCGTATGTCGTGGCGCGGCGGGCCAGCCGCGGCAGCATGTTGCGCAGCCGCTCATCGTCATGGCAGAGCACGGCCATTCCGTAAAACGGCACGCGGTCGATGAAGTCCAGAAACGCCTGCTCCACGTCCGCCATATCGCGATAGCAATCCATGTGCTCGCGATCGATATTGGTCACCACCGCCAGGATCGGCGACAGCTTCAGAAATGACCGGTCGCTCTCGTCGGCTTCGGCCACCAAGTATTGTGATTTGCCCAGGCGCGCGTTAGAACCCATCGCGTCCACGCGCCCGCCAACCACGACCGTGGGATCAAGACCGCCGGCCGCCAGCACTGCCGCAACCATGCTGGTAGTGGTGGTCTTGCCGTGCATGCCGGCGATGGCGATTCCGTACTTCAGCCGCATCAGCTCGGCCAGCATCTCCGCGCGCTGGATCACCGGCACATGCGCGGCATGCGCGGCCATGATCTCCGCGTTGTCGCGCTTCACGGCGGAACTTGCCACCACAACCTCCGCGCCGGTAATGTTCTCAGCGCGATGCCCTTCGAATATGATCGCGCCCTTTTCTGCCAGACGTTCTGTAACGCTGGAGCTCTTCAGGTCCGATCCCGACACCTTGTATCCGAGCGTAAGCAGCACCTCGGCAATGCCGCTCATGCCAATGCCGCCGATGCCTACGAAATGTATCCGCTGAATCTTTGCAAACATT
>DASSXL010000225.1:0-2405 GCA_035703825.1 Candidatus Angelobacter sp. | reverse complement strand
GCAATCGCCAGCAGCCACCAGAACGAACTTTGCGGATCGCGCAGATCGAGCGCCTGCCGCAGACTTCCCCATGACGGTCGAACACTCTCCCATTCCACGACCCACGAAATGTGCAGGCTTTGCGCCTGCGCCTGTCTGAGGAGAGCCGTATAAATATGAACGCCCCAGGGATTGACTAATGTCGCACCGCCGGTCAGAGCCAGCCACGGCCATGCGCGGCGCAATCGTGTGAGCGCGGCGGTGCGATTTTCCGGGAAGGGAAGTTCAAGAAGCTCCAGCAACACGTACGCACCGCACAGTGCCAGTCCCGCGACAAAGCCCAAATGTAAATTTACCCACCCAACCATCAGGAAGGGCAGGAGCCACAGCGCGGACCGCTCAGCGTTCTGAGTGCAATACTGCCGCCACAGCAGGCTGAGGAATGCCGCAAACAATGCCGTCGTAAACATTTCCGCCCGCGGCTGCGTCCGGTTCGCAATCAGAGGGACCGCAACGATCGCGAGCATCAGGCTGGCGAAATTTTCCCGTCGCAACAGTAGCGCCACAGTTCCTGCCGACGCCGCAGCTCCCATCCAGCACAGGAGCGCATACCCGGCTGCAAGATACGTCAGGTAGAAGAAAATGCCAGAGAGAACGGGATAAATCCACGGCGCTGCGCGAGCGGTGTAGGAGAAAACATCTGCAGAGAAAATCTGGCGATGCTGCAGAACCCAGCGCCCTGTGGCCAGCTGCCAGCCCAAATCAAAGTCCTGTAAAGTATGCAAGCCGGCCAGCAGGGCGTAGATCAGGGCAACGCCGGATAGAATCCACGCGGCGTAATCGAGGTTAGATCGAGTAGTCTGGTCGGCTGGAGCGCCGGGTTCGGATGGATGCTCTGACATTCCGCGTACGTGACGATCCGTTTCAGGGCATGCCTTCAGGCATGCCGTTCCGTCTCGCGCTAACGATACGCCTTTAGGCGCTGCGCAGTGGAATCTGGTGCGACGCAAGGCCAGCGCCTAAAGGCGCATTCATCATTGAAATCGCATTCGGCATGCCTGAAGGCATGCCCTGATACGAATCTCGCCTGCGCTGCGGTCATCTTTTCCTAACTGTTGTAAGCCAGTTCCTTAGCGCGCTGCGTCGCTTTCACCACCGCCTTGATCAAAGTCACGCGCAGCTTGCCTTCTTCCAGCTCGAGAATTCCATCAATCGTGCAGCCGGCAGGTGTTGTGACCGAATCTTTCAACTGCGCCGGATGATCTCCAGTCTCCAGCACCATCTTTGCCGATCCCATGGTCATCTGCGCGGCCAGCAGCGTCGCCACCTCACGCGGCAGTCCGACTTTCACTCCCGCTTCCGCCAATGACTCTAAGATAATGTAGATAAACGCTGGACCGCTCGCCGAAAGACCAGTCACCGCGTCCATGTGCTTTTCGTCGACCACTACGGTTCTGCCGACTACGTCAAACAACGAACAGGCCAGCGCTATTTCTTCCGCCGAAACATATTGACCCTTGCACAGGCCAGTCATACCGGCTCCCAGCAAGCAAGGAGTATTGGGCATGGCGCGAACTACCGCGGTCTTCGTCCCCAGCGCCGTCTCTATCTGATTGGTCGAAACCGAAGCTGCCACCGAGATGAAAAGCTGTCCCTTTGAAACATATGGCCGGATTTCTTCCATGACTTCCTGCACCGTCTGCGGCTTCACGCAGATGAAAACGATGTCCGCGCCCTGCACCGCTTTCGCATTTTCGGTGCCCACCTCGACGAGGAGTTTTTCCGCCATGGCGCGCGCCCGTTCCGGATGCCGCACCGTAGCCCGGATAGACTCTTTCGTCAACAACCCTCCCCGCATCCAGGCCTGCAAAAGCATTCCCCCAAGTTTTCCGGCCCCGAGAACCGCGACCTTCTTGCTGGACAGATTAATCGCCATCGAACCCCGCCTCTCTCAAATCGGCAAGTCGAACCGCAAGTGATTGACCACGAACGCCCACACAGCGTTATACCATTTCAACAAACCAGACAGCGACGCACTCCGAGCTTGCAAGAACTTGCACAGGAGAGGAAAGTCTCATCATCAGAAAGTCCTATCCTCTCCTTGACAACCAGAACTTCGCTACGTACGCTTCAGATTATCTGTTTTTTCCCCCGCGTAACCACCTTTTCTACCCGTTGGAGTTGCCTAGTGATGGTCCGCAGAACGGCTCTCTCACTCGTCTGTCTGGTCATTTTTTTGGCGTCTGGTGCGCGTTTGAGTGCGCAGACCTGGACCCAGTTCGGTCCGCTGGCGCGCTTCTCGCATACCGGCGTCTTCGACTCCGTCACCCGGCAGACGATTGTTTTCGGCGGCCAGAATCCCAGCACCAGTACCAATCTTAACGATTTGTGGCTGATCAGTACTGGAACCGATAAACACATCAAAG
>DASSXL010000147.1:0-12064 GCA_035703825.1 Candidatus Angelobacter sp. | reverse complement strand
ACAGCACTCCTCAGAAATCTACGGTGCTCAATTTTTTCTACTTCCTAAACCCAGGGCTTCCGCACCTGGGCTAGTCTGTTTCGCCCTTCGGGCTGGAGCACGCGATGCCAAAATTTCTGAATAGCCATGCAAAATATCTTGTATTCAAGCGACTCTATTGCTATAGTCGCGTTGAGATAATTTCTGCACCCGGCCTTTGCGCCGGGTGTACGTGTTTTTGGGCTACGACCTATCAGCCGATGGCTGAGAGGTCGTGGGCGCGAAGAGCGCGTCAATGAATCGCCGACATCGCCGGAAATCGCGCGTGATCGGAAAGGCAAAACCGTTGACCACGAAGGACACGAAGGTCCGCAAAGGAAAACCGCTGAGTTCTTTGTAAGCATAGGTGTGCCTGTGCCACACAGGTTGGGATTGGGGTTGGGACTGGGATTGGGTGACCCAAGGGAGACGCCTGGATCACCCGAGCGTCACGCCTGGGTCACGCAAGGGTCACGCTTGGGTCGAATGGAAGAAGTGCTTTGTTTGCAACAAGAAGTGAAAAAAGCCGGGTGGGGTAAACGCGCAGAGCGCGTCTAATCGCCGGAATCGCGCGTGATCCTGAGGCTACGCCAATCTGGGATGCCTTGGGATGAACCGGGAGGGGGAGGGGCCATCGCCGACATCGCCGTGATCGCCGGAATCGCGCGTGATCGGAAAGGCAAAACCGCTAACCACGAAGGCAGGCAAAGGAGATTCTTACCACTGATTTGCACTGATAACACTGATCCGCAGAAGCCCGTTTATCATTCCAATATGACCAGCAAAGTCGACAGCCAATCCGCTCTTGCCCATCTTGCCTATTGCCAGCAGCACCAGGGAGAAATGCTGTCTCTGCTGAAACAGATGGTGGAAATTGAATCGCCCAGTGACGACAAAGCCGCCGTCGACCGTATGGGAGCGTTTCTGGCGCAGGTATTTGAGCGCCTGGGCGGCAAGGTCACGTTCTATCCGCAGCAGGAAGCGGGGAATCACTTGAAGGCCGAGTTTCAGGGCGGGACTTCCGGCCGAGCTTCTGGCAAGCCTGCGCTGCTTCTTGGACACTTTGACACCGTCTGGCCGATGGGCACTTTGGCCAAGATGCCTTTCCGCATGGAAGCGGGCCGCGCTTTTGGTCCGGGCGTGTATGACATGAAGGCCGGCATTACCATGATGATTTTTGCCCTGCGGGCGCTGAAAGCCGCCGGCGTGGCGCATCGTCCTGTAACGATCTTGCTGGATACCGATGAAGAGGTCGGCAGCACGACAGGCCGACCGATCGTTGAAGCCACGGCCAGGGAATGCGAAGCGGTGCTGGTGCTGGAGCCGTCGCAGGGGCCCAAGGGGCATTTGAAGACGTCGCGCAAGGGCGTGGGGGATATCACGGTCCGGGTACGCGGGAGGGCATCGCATTCTGGCGTGGACTTTGAAAAAGGCCGCAGCGCGATTGTTGAGCTGGCGCGCCAGCTTCTTGAGATCGTGAAATTCACTGACGTGGGTCGCGGCATTACCGTAAACCCCGGAGTGATCCAGGGAGGCACGCGAAGCAACGTGATCGCCGCCGAGGCGTGGGCTGAAGTCGATCTGCGGATTGCCCGCGCAGCAGACGCCTCTCTGCTGGAACAGAAATTTGCCGCGCTCAAGCCGTTCGATCCGGACTGCACGATTGAACTTAGCGGCGGCATTAATCGCCCGCCCATGGAGCGGACGGAGGGAACGGTCCGTCTCTTCGGGATCGCCCACGAGATCGCCACGGCGATGGGAATGCCGCTGGAGGAGTCTTCCACGGGCGGCGGATCGGACGGAAACTTTACCTCGGCACTGGGCGTACCGACGCTCGACGGGCTCGGCGCCGTGGGGGAAGGGGCCCACGCAGCTAATGAATCTGTCGTAGTCCAGGAGCTTTTTTCGCGCACTGCTTTGCTTGCGGGACTGATTCAAACCCTATGAATCATAAGGATTTATTAAAGAACTTAAGACGGGAGGGCATAAAGTCCTTAGTTTTCAACGATTCTTTGACTCCCCTGTTTTGTTAACCTACAATCTGTCTGTACATAACCAAATCAGAGCCGGGTATGCCCTTGATGGGCGCGTCCCCGGGATGGAGAACAACATGTTAGGTGGAAAAATTGGCTGGATGGAACTCCTTATCATCCTGGTGATTGCACTCATTTTCTTTGGCCCCAGCAAGCTCGGCGATCTTGGCAAAGGACTGGGCGACGCGATCAAGAACTTCAAGGGCGCTATGAAAGAAGGCGAGACACCGGCGACGCCTGCTTCTGCTGACAAGAAATAACCTCAGCGCTTTCTTATTTCAGCGTCTTTAAATTTAGCAAACCGTTGGTTCGTAACAAATCTGTCACCAAAGACAGAGGCAATCCCACCACATTCGACCATTCCCCCTCGATGCGGTCGGTCCAGCGAGATGCGCCGCCTTGGATGGCATAAGCTCCGGCTTTATCCATAGGCTCGCCGCTGGCCACATATTGCTGAATTTCGTCTTCGGTAAGTTCGCGAAAATAGACCTTCGTTGTGCAGGTGCGCGTCTGGGTGCGTGTGCTCGGTGCAAGCGCGTCTGGCGCAATCAGGCTTACCGCTGTTGTGACTTCATGGCCGCGTCCTGAAAGCTGGCGCAACATGCGTGCTGCGTCGGCGTGGTCTCTCGGCTTGCCCAGGACTTCGCCGCTGACGACAACAATCGTGTCCGCGCCCAGGACGTAGCTCTGCGGATAATGCGCCGCCACGGCTTGCGCTTTCTCGCGCGCCAGGCGCAGTGCGTATTCGCCGGGCTTCTCCGCCGCGAGCTGATCTTCATTAATATGCGGCGCATGCACTTGAAATGGAATTCCCGTCTGGCGCAGCAACTCCTGCCGCCGCGGCGAAGACGAAGCTAGAATCAGTGTTGAGTTATTTTGCGGATGCATCCTGTGGGTTATAGCGTCCTTCTCAACATACGTGACTGACCGCACTCTTAGCAACGCTAGCACCATGGCGCTCGGCGCCAACCTCGCCGGCGATAGCTGCGATTTTCGCGTCTGGGCGCCTGCGGCAAAAACCGTCACGCTGCGCCTGATCAACGAACAAGGATGGCGCGATTGGCCCATGCCGGCGGCGGACGGTCAATGCTTTACGCTCCAGGCCTTTGCCCGCGCGGGCGACAAATATTTTTACATCGTCGATCAGAACAAACCGGTGCCGGACCCCGTTTCGCGCCTGCTGCCGGAAGGCGTTCACGGCCCAACGGAGATCGTCGATCCTGAAAACTTTGTATGGACTGACTCCGCCTGGCGCGGCCTTCACCTGCGTGACTATGTGATTTACGAGCTGCACATCGGCACATTCACTCCTGAAGGCACGTTCAATGCGGCCATCGGCAAGCTGCCTTACCTGAGAGATCTCGGCGTTACCGTAATTGAGATCATGCCCGTTGCCGCTTTTCCGGGCACGCGCAACTGGGGATATGACGGCGTCTCGCCGTATGCGGTGCAGGCCAGTTACGGCGGCCCAGACGGCCTCAAGCGGCTCGTCAATGCCGCGCACGCAATCGGCCTGGCCGTGATGCTCGACGTGGTCTATAACCACCTGGGCAATGAAGGCAACTATCTGCGCCTCTTCGGCCCGTATTTCACCGCCAAGCATCAGACGCCGTGGGGCGAAGCCATCAATTTCGATCAGCCCGGCAGTGAAGGCGTGCGCCGCTACTTTGTTGAGAACGCTCTTTACTGGGTGCGCGAATACCACATGGACGGTCTGCGGCTCGATGCGGTGCAGACCATCAAGGACGATTCTCCGCGGCACATATTGGCCGAGATCAAAGCCGATGTCGCTGCGCTGGCCACAGAACTCGGCCGCCACGTGTGTGTGATCGCTGAAACCGACGAGAATGACGCGAACATGGTCCGCCCCGCCGCTGCCGGTGGGTATGGATTAGACGCCGTCTGGAGTGACGATTTTCATCACGCCATCCACGCATTCTTCACCGGCGAGCGCAAGGGTTATTACCAGGATTTTGGCCAGCCGGAGCAGATTGCTCGCGCGCTGACGGATGGTTTTGTCTTTCAGGGCGAGCCCTTCCTGTTCTGGGGCGGGCGTCCCCGCGGCACCAGCAGCGCCAACATGCCCGTGCCGGCGCACGTGATCTGCATTCAAAATCACGACCAGGTAGGCAATCGCGCCTTGGGCGACCGCTTGACTGCTCTTGTCCCTCACGGTGCCCGCATGCTGGCCGCCGCGCTGCTGTTGCTCGCCCCGGAGACGCCTCTGCTCTTCATGGGACAGGAGTATGACGAGCCCAACCCGTTCCAGTTTTTTACCGACTTCGGCGACCCCGCCCTGCAGCAGGCAGTGCGTGAAGGCCGCCAACAGGAATTCAAGGACTTTGACTTCGCCCAGATCGAAGTCCCCGATCCCCAGGTTCCCGCGACCTTTGAGCGCTCAAAATTGAACTGGCAGCTCACGCAAGGTGAGAACCCGATGCTCGATTGGTACAAGTCTTTGCTGGCGCTGCGCAAAAAATATGTCTGCACCTCCGAATGCACTTGCCGCGCCGAGCTGATCGATGGCGTGATTCACATGCAGCTTCCTCGCGAAGGGCCGACGCTTAAAGTATTCGCCCGCATCCACGGCGGGGCAGCTCTTCCTGAACTCGGCGCAGGATGGGAAAAGGCCCTTGCCGTAGAAGAAGACGGCTATGCGGTGAGTGTGTGGGTGGAAGCTCCGGATATCCGATGAATAGTCACCTACCACGGAGAAACAGAGGCACGGAGAATGCGTAAGCAGTGCCATCTGTGACTCAGCGGCAGTTCACAATTCCTCTGAGTTGGGGGAAACGGATATGAACATGCCTTCCTCCGCGTCTCCGTGGCTCCGTGGTGGATTCTATTTTCGGGATCTGGAGAATCTATGGGACTATCTCACCCCCACCTGTCCCTTCACCGAATCAATCAGCTTCTTTGAATCCCAGCCCACTCCGTCCTTGAACACCAGCTCAACGTTCTCAATGTCCGCGATTTTGGCGGAGGGATCGCCCTTTACCAGCATGATGTCAGCCTGCTTGCCCGGAGCCAGCGAGCCAACGTGATCGGCCTCGCCTAGAAACTGCGCTCCGTTCAAAGTTGCGATCTTGATGGCTTCCAGTGGCGTGAATCCTGCTTCCACCAGCAGCTCAACTTCGCGCAAATCGCCATAGCCGGCCACAATGCCTCCAATTCCCGTTGGATCAAGCCCTGCCAGCAGCGTTCCTCCGGCTTTTACAAAGGCGCGCTCAAATTCCATCTCGCGTTGAAACATCGTGGGCCACGGGCTCTGCGTGTTCTTGGCCACGCGTTCGCGGTTCCCGTGATACGCCTTGGCCGCATCGTCGCTCAGCGTGTCCAGCGCTTTCTGTGGCACGTCCGGCCGAGAGGGAACAAACTGCTCAAACACCGGCAGTGTTGAAGTCACGGCCACGTGTTTGGCGACAAGCATTTTGATCGTTGTTTGGATCGGCTCGCTCGTGACTTCCAGCTTGGCGGCCGCCGCCGCTGCCTGGTTTGGGTTCGGGCAGACGTCGGGCTTCTTGTCCGGATGAAATTCCGTGTCCACCGTCAGCCCATGCTCCAGATCGTCAATGCCAATCTCGGCGGCCTCGCGGAAACCGATGGAACACAAGTGCCCCGTCACCTTGATGCCGTGCTTGTGCGCCGCGTCAACCACCGCCTTCAGCTCGGCGCGCGTCAGGTAGTTGTAGACCTTGAATGAGCGCGCGCCCTCGGCCACCCAGTACTCCACCGTTCGCGTGGCGTCATCGGGGCCGGTGAGCTGGTGCAGTTGCAGCAGCGGAATGCCTTCGCCTTCCATGTATGGACCGGTGGCATTCATTTTGGGGCCGGGAACTTTCCCGTCATCCACGGCTTTCTTGATTTCCAGGTCGGTATAAGGCTCCATGCTGCCGGTGGTGCGGATCGTCGTCACTCCCAGCGCCAGGTAGAGCCGGGGAAAGCTGAACGGCATGTCATGGTAAAGCCCGCCGCCGCTCGGATAAAAAAGATGATCGTGCATGCCCACCAGCCCTGGCAGCGCGGAGTAGCCGTTCATGTCCATGCGGTTCGCATCGGCCGGGACTGATACCACTCCAGCATTGCCGATGGCCGTAATCTTTCCGCCTGAGATGACGATCGTCTGGTCGGCCTTCGCCGCCGCGCCTGTTCCATCGATCACGCGCACGTGCTCCAGCGCGATCACCGGTGACTGCACGCGGATAAAGTCTTTGATAGTTGGCTGCGGTTGTGGTTGCCCAAAGCAAGTTGCACAACTAAGTACTGCCAAAGCGGCGAGTAAACGGCGCATAGAAAGCCTCCAGTGGTCCAGGAACCATGCAGCATAAATGGGAGGATGCGTCGATGCAAGGGTGATGGAGGTCTGTTAATCTGACAATGAGATACACAGAGGCAGGTTCTCGACGCTAAATCCAGAACAGATGCCGTGCATACCGCGCTTAAGGAAATCGTGGCGATGCATCGCTTCAGGCTGATAAACAAGAATGGCGGAAAGCTAAATTTTGCTAAAGTCGTTGCTACTTTCCGTATTTCTTCAAAGTAGCTCACACAAAGTTTCCCCTCTTTGCGTCCTTCGCGTCCTTTGCGGTGAAAAGGTTTGGCTGACTGCTGATGGCTGAATGCTGATGGCTGAATGCTAAAATAGAAGACTAAGCCCATCCTCATGGACCGTGCACACATCCGAAATTTTGCCATCATCGCCCACATCGATCATGGCAAATCCACGCTTTCAGACCGACTCCTGGAGCTGACCGGAGCCCTGTCTCTGCGCGAGATGCAGGAGCAGGTGTTGGACGCGATGGACCTGGAGCGCGAGCGCGGCATCACCATCAAGGCACATGCCGTGCGCATGAAGTACACCGCCAAGGACGGTCAGGAGTACCAGCTCAACCTGATCGATACGCCCGGCCACGTCGATTTTTCTTATGAAGTTTCGCGCTCGCTGGCTTCGTGTGAAGGCGCGCTGCTCGTGGTCGATGCTTCTCAGGGCGTGGAAGCCCAGACCCTGGCTAACGCCTATCTGGCCATCAACCACGGGCTGGAGATTATTCCGGTCATCAACAAAATCGATCTGCCTAGTGCTGACATTCCGCGCGCCAAGGAGATGATTGAGCAGACCGTTGGGCTCGACACGAAAGACGCCATGCTGGTAAGCGCTAAAAGCGGGCTCGGCGTGCCGGAGCTGCTGGAAGCCATCGTCAAGCGGCTGCCTCCGCCCAAAGGCGATCCCGGCAATCCCTTGCAGGCGCTGATCTTCGATTCCTGGTTCGATCCTTACCGTGGCGTGATTGTGCTCACCCGCCTATTTCAGGGCACTCTGAGCAAAGGCATGAAGGTCCGCCTGTGGTGGAACGGGAAAACGCTCGACGTGGAAACCCTGGGCGTGCTCACGCCCAAGCCGGTGGAAATTGACGAGTTGGTTGCCGGCGAAGTCGGCTTCATGATCGCCAACAACAAGACTGTTTCCGACACCAAAATCGGCGACACCATTACCGACGACGCGCGTCCCGCGATTGAGCCGCTGCCCGGTTTTGAAGAGCTCAAGCCCATGGTCTTTGCCGGACTCTATACGGTGGACGCGCACGAGCACACGGCGCTGCGTGAAGCGCTTGAAAAGCTGCGGCTCAACGATTCTTCATTCTTCTTTGAGCCCGAGAGCTCCGCCGCGCTCGGCTTTGGCTTCCGCTGTGGCTTTCTCGGCCTGCTGCACATGGAAATTATTCAGGAACGTCTGGAGCGCGAATTCGGTCTGGAACTCATCACCACCGCTCCCGGCGTGCGCTATGACATTACCAAGACTGACGGAGAGAAAGTTCAGGTCGACAACCCCTCGCGCTGGCCCAACCAGAGCGAGATAGCCAAGATTGAAGAGCCGGTGATTCTTGCCACCATCCTGACGAATGAAGAATACGTTGGCGGCATTCTCAAGCTGGTGGAAGACAAGCGCGGCAAGCAAAAAGGTTTTGAGTATGTCAGCGCCAACCGCGTGATGCTGACATACGAACTTCCGCTAAATGAGATCGTGCTGGATTTTTATGACCGGCTCAAGACCATCTCGCGCGGCTACGCGTCATTGGATTATCACCTGGCCGGGCACTGGGAGTCGCCGATGGTGAAGCTGGATATCCTGGTGGCCGGCGATCCCGTGGATGCGCTCTCTATCATCGTGCATCGTGACTTCGCTTATGATCGCGGACGCGCGCTGGTATCCAAGATGCGTGAACTGATTCCGCGGCAGATGTTTGAGGTCGCCATTCAGGCTTCCATCGGCGCAAAGATTATTGCCCGGGAAACCGTTGCCGCCATCCGCAAAAACGTTTTGGCCAAGTGCTATGGCGGCGACATCTCGCGCAAACGCAAGCTCCTGGAAAAGCAGAAAGAAGGCAAGAAACGTATGAAAAGAATCGGGAAAGTTGACATCCCGCAAGAGGCCTTTCTCGCCGTGCTCAAGGTTGGCGAGAACGCATGATGCAGCCAGCCAGGAAAAAGTTGCGGAGGCCAAATGTGCAAATCCGCTGATTTCCGCATTAGACGATCCTCATTTATTGTGCAATCCTGTAGGCCACTCGGCTGCACCTTGCAACTTATTGAATCTAAATATGTTACAAAGTGCAGCGGGAGTTGGGCAAGTTTGTTAAGTCATTGAAAAATCATTGCGCTACTGTGCCGCGCCGGGCAAATTTGCACAAAGTTTTCCACAGCGCCAATGTGCAGGACTTTTCTCTCAATGAGCTTCCTTGCGGAAGTTCACGGTGATAAAGGTCTCCACTTCCACGGCCTCTCCGTTCAGGTAATATGGCCGATATCGCCACTGGCCCACGGCGTCAAGAGCGGCGCGCACCAGCAGCGGATGCCCGCTGATGGCATTCAAGCTCTGTATCGACCCGTCGCGGGCGATAATCGCATGCAATTTCACCTGGCCCTGAACGCCGGTGATTTTGGCGATTTGCGGATACACCGGCTCCACCCTGTTCACCAGTTGCGCTTCCGATAAATGAGAGACAATTCGCCTGGGACCCAGGCTAACTTCGGTCTTGGTTGAGCGTTCGCCAATCAAGTCTGTTGGAAGGTTGGCCGGTCCCTCTGATCCCGGTCTGGCCAATTCTGGCCTATCGGTGGTTTCTACAGGTGGCCCGGCATAAATGACATTCTGATTGTTGCTGACCAGCACCACCGCGGTTGATCTGGTGGCCGACGGGCCGCAGCCGGCGCATGATCTCGGGGGCTTAACAACGTGGTCAACCGTCTCAACCGTCACAGACTTCGGTGGCGTATAGATAAGCACTCGCGCGGAAACAGGAATTACTCCGGTTGATATCAGTGGAACTATCACAACAACAGCAGCCACGATTGCTTCCAGCGTGAAAGCAGTCGCCATGGGCCACTTCTTGCCCTTGCGCGATGCCGGCGAAGATTCAAGCAGCGTATCTCCAAACATTCTTCTCACCTCCATTGCAGTGATTTGACACCGCCGAGCGAGAGCGAAGTTCCGCTGCAATGAAAAATAAAAAGGCCGCCTTTGCGGGCGGCCCTTGTGTTTCCGGGGAACAATTACGGTTTCTTCGGTGTCGGTGCGGGAGTCGCAGGATGCGCTGGAGTTGTTGCTGGGCGTGTTGCTGTTCCTGCGGCGCCGGCCGGCTTTGGGGCTGGAGCAGAAGCGCCCGCCGGGTGCTCTTTATCGTAGGCATCCACCAGGTCCTTGGTGATAACAGTTCCCTGCGTTGCCCAGAGCACGGGCGAAGTCTGCGGGTTGGAAACATCCAGCACCACGGCATAGCCGTTGGCGTTGGCGTATTTTTCCAGCACCGTAATCATCTTCGAGCCGATACGATTGATCACTTCCTGCTCGGCCTGCTGAAACTCAGCCTGGGCGTCTTCGTAATTGCGCTGCAGGGATTTCTGCTTGGTGTCTATGGCCTTGGCACGGCTGCTCTTCTCGTCGTCGCTCAGCTTTTCCGCCTGCGCCTGATATTGCTTTTTCAGGCCCTCAACCTCATCGCTCAGGGTCTTGAGCTCAGTTTGTTTGGGAGTGAATTTCTGCTGCAGCGCATCGATTTCCTTCTTGCCTTCCGCGCACTCGCCAATGGCCTGCTGAATGTTTACCACGCCGATCTTGGTGGGTACCGGTCCCGCCGCGGCAGGGGCTGCCGGCGTGGCTGCCGCCGGAGTTGCGGCCCCTTGTCCAAAGGCGGCTGTGCCCAAAGCGATGCTCAGGCCGATTGCCACAATTCTGAATTTTGCCATGTTCATGGATTACGTGCTCCTTGGATTCATGCGGCGTTCCGCTCGCTTTAAAAGCAAAGCGTTACGGCTTTTTCGGTGTTGGTGTGCTGCTGGCCGGCGGGTGGGTGGCTGCCGCGCCGCTCGGCCGCGCAGGAGTGCTCGCCGGTTTGGCTGCTGGGGCCGCTACCCCTGACGCCGCGTTATAAGCCTCAATCAGCGGCTTGGTGATGTTTGTGCCTGGATTCGCGTATAGCACCGGCGTTTGCGGGCTGGAGACATCCATCACCACCGCGTAGCCGTTATCGTGCGCGTATTTCTCCAGCACATCCAGCATCTTCTTGCCCAGGCGGTTCAGGATTTCCTGCTCTGCGGCCTGGACTTCACCCTGAAAATCTTCATAGTTGCGCTGCAAGGTCTTCTGCTTTTCCGTTGCGGCCCGGACACGATTGCCGCGCTCTTCGTCGCTCAGCTTGTCGCCTTGCGCCTGAAGCTGCTTTTTCAGGTTCTCCAGATCGTCATTCTGGCTCTGCAGTGCCGCCTGGCGCGGAGAGAACTTTTGCTGCAAGGCTTCCAGTTCTTTTTTGCCTTCATTGGTGTTTGCGATGGCGTCTTGAATGCTGACAATGCCTACCTTGTTGCCGCCGGACGGGCTGGCGGCGGGCGCTTGAGCGCGAGCGGCGGAAATCCCCAGGATCGTGACCAGTATCAGCGTAAGGACGCGCGGGTTGATGTAACTTGCCATGGAATATTGGACTCCTTCGTGTTTCTTAGGTAACTATTCGTCGCGATGCACGTTTCCGGTACTGCGCACGAAATGCGTGAAATCTGCGGTGGGAACGGGTATCAAAATTATAGGTTGCGCCCTCCGGCAGCGTCAAACAAGGCTTTTCACCTAGAAAGTCGTGCTGATGGTGAATCTAAACGTCTTACGCGGTTCCTGCAGGCGGAAATCCGGGGCCAGCGTGGAGATCGCCTGTTGGAACGTGAAATCCCCAGCCGCACCCGCCGGGAACATGCTCCGGTTGATCGGGCTGGGCGACCGCACCAGCGTATTCAGCGTCAGCGGATTATACGCGTAGTAAACGCGGAACGGCTGCTGCACGATCGGCAGCAGCACCTGCAATTCCAGCCCTGTGGACATGCGCGGCACATAGTTGGTGCCGTCCACCGGATGCAGGTTTCCGCTGAATTGAAGCGGCGCTCCTCCCGCGCATGTGAACCCAACGATTGCCGGACACCCGAAGATCGTGCTGTTGAGCTGGGTCAGGGAGTCCGCGCTGAGCTTGAGTTGCGAGGGGAGTGTGACAAAATCCATGCCGAAATCTGCAAACGGCGCCAGCGTTACGGGGCCAATCACATGAATGCGATATTCAACGTTGCTCACAAACTGCGTATCGCCGCCCGGCAAGGTGATGTTGTTCACCGGCAGAGGCACCGTGATGCTTCCGCGCCGCGGGTTGGTGGGATCAATGGGCACCGTGCTCCCGTCAGGATTTACAACCGGAAAATTCTGCACCGTGCTCACGAACACGTACGGCGAAACCGTGCGCACGTCGAACCCGCGCAGATCGTTTTCCCCGCCCATATAGAACCGCTGATAAGGAGGGGCTTCCGATCCGGCAAAGCCATTGATGAAGCTGGCCTGAAAACGCACGCCCAGCGTGTTCTGGTGATACAGCGGCTTCCACTGCGTGAACGCGAACAACGGCCGGTAGAACTTGACGTTGCCGCCCAAGCCCGCAACTTCCGTGGAGAGAAATACGCTCTTGCCGCGATGCGGCCGGATAGGG
>DASSXL010000196.1:0-14462 GCA_035703825.1 Candidatus Angelobacter sp. | reverse complement strand
CTTGACCTTGGCCTGCTGGTCGGCGGAAAGGTTCAACTGCTGGGCCAGAGATTGCACCTGATCGTCAATGCTGGGACGAGCGCCCATCTGTCCTGACGTTTGTCCGTTCTGGGGCTGCGTTGCGGCCCCCGGCTGCTGTTGCTGGCCGGGCTGCGTCTGCGATGGCTGGGTTGAAGGTTGAGAAGGCTGCATGCCCGGCTGTGCCTGTGGTTGCATGGGTTGTGTAGCTTGGCCGCCGGCGGGATATTGTGCGAATGCCCCTAATGCGAACAAGAATGTACAGGAAATCACTGCGGTCCTGATGTTTTTCACGATAAATGGTCTCCTTAGCGTGGTGCGGCCAGTCCTTTTGAGATGCGCATTTTGCGCCGGAGGAGGGCAAACCAACTCACGATGGCAGGAAAATTTACCGGCAGAGAAGCTGCTGCTTCAGCTGCTCACGAGACCGGCCCGGCAGGAACTCAGAAAGTTTTGAACGGGCCTCTTATCGATGCTGGAAGACCAAAGAGGGGAAATTGAAAAAGGCGTCCGCCGCGGCGAACGCCCTTGCAGAGTTTTTCTGCGCAGAGTTTTACTTGTGGTCTTTATCGTGATCGTGGTCTTTGTCATGGTCATGCATGCCGTTCGCACCGTGCATGCGCCCGTCCATCTCTTTTACCATGGCGTCAAATTTTGTTTTCTGGTCGTCAGTCAGCAGATTGCGCACCTGGGCGTGGGTGTCGTCATGCATGGTCTTCATCTTTGCGTGCTTGTCGTCCATGGATAGGGATTTGTCTTTCATCACGGTCTGCATCTGCTGGTGTTGCCCTTCCAGGATGGCCTTGACCTTGGTTTGCTGGTCGGCGGTGAGGTTGAGCTTCTCGGTGAGCTTCTTGACGTGGTCGTCCACGCTGCCCATGTCATGGCCCATGCCCATGTCGTGGCTCATGTCCATGTGTCCGCCATGTTTGTCGTCGCCGCTTGGCTGGGCCGGCGGGTTCTGCTGCGCAAGGGCCGCCATGGCAAACAGGCAAGCCGCAAGTAAGGTGAAGAGTCGGATCGCTTTCATGAAGGGTTCTCCATTTCACTGCTTACGGGCGATTTTGATTTCGCCCCTCGTGGTTACCGATTCGAGCCGCGATCGAACCACGCAAGCTACATCCATGAGAACACAAATACGGGTGAATGTGGAAGGCGGCGCGGCGCCACCGTGCGGAAATCCGAGACAAAAAGGCGCTGTGGCGTGCAGTTCGTCCCAGAGAGGCGCGGCGCGCTAGTCGCCAAAGCCCTGTTTGCGCATGTATTGCAGCGTGGCGTTCAGGCGATGGTAATCCTGGTCACTCAGCGCAATGAAGCGGAAAGGATAGACGCAGGAGCCCAACTGCGCCGGCAGAAACTCCACCAGGCCGCTGACCGGTCCGGAAAGAGTGTTTACCTTGGCTTCAGCAATGGTTGCGCTGCCGATGCTGCCGGTAAATTCCGCCAGGCCTCCGGTAAGGGAGATCTTTTGCAGCACGGCGGAAACCTGATGGCCGCCGAGGTTGAAGCGAATGGATTCGTTGTTGGGAACACGTACTCGGGGTGAACGCGTCTTAGTCTGCGTTTGGGGAAAGTGTGGCATGAAGAGATGATCGGCCATTTGCATCGTTACCAAAAGATTACTGAAGCCGTTGGACCTTGTTTATGTCGCTGCGCTCCAAACCGCTTGGGAACTTTCACCACAGTAACTCCCAAGTGCTCCTGACGCAGGCGGCGTCGTTTATTTATGTTGCTTCGCAACAAACCGCTTGAGGATTTGTGGTAACCAAGACGTTATCTGGCGCTTGATGCGGGCGGCTCGGCGCGCAAGCCGGCCTCGCCGCTTAGCTCCTAAAGTGTCGCTGCGCTCCAAACCGCTTGGGAACTTTCACCACAGTAACTCCCAAGTGCTCCTGACGCAGGCAGCTCGGCGCGTGGTCGGTCTCGCCGCTTAGCTCCTAAAGTGCCGCTGCGCTCCAAACCGCTTGAGTTGGTCGATGAACCAAAGAGTTGTTTTGTTCCTGATGCAAGAGAAAAAGGGAAGGGCGGTTGTTACAACCGCCGCCCTGTTAAAAAGTTTTGTGAGTTGGGAAAACGTAATGTAGCACCGAATCGCGCGCCAGCGGAGTTACTTGCGTACATGCGCAGCGGTGTGAGTTGAATACAATAAGCATTCATGAACTTGCCGATCGCCAAAATGCCAATCGATACGCTGTTTTCGCTTGTCGATTTTCTCGGCGTCTTCGTCGGCGCGCTGGGCGGAGCGCTGGCCGCGGTGCGCGACACCCGCTATAAGTACGATCTCGTGGGCGTGACGGGGTTGGCGGTGGCATCGGCGCTGGGCGGCGGCATTACGCGCGACCTGATCCTGCAAAAAGGCCCGCCGCTGGCGTTTGCCGACGCGCGCTATCTGATGATCGCTCTGGCCGGGGCCGCAATCGGCATGCTTTTTGCGCGGCAGATCGGAAAAAACACGGAGCGCGCCATCATCTTCATTGACGCGGTCGCGCTGGGCCTGTTCGCCGTGGCCGGCAGCACGCGCGCGATCAATGCCGGAATGACGCGCCTGCCCGCCCTGCTGCTGGGGGCCACAACGGCCGTTGGCGGAGGATGCATCCGCGACGTGCTCAGCGGACGCACGCCGAAGATCTTTGAACGCGGCGAACTATATGCGATTGCCGCGGCCTTTGGCGCGGCCATGTTCCTGTTGTGCGACGCGCTCAAGCTGCCGCGCGAAGTTTCAACGATTGCGGGTTCGGCGTGCGGCTTTGGGTTGAGACTGCTGGCGCTGCGCTATCACTGGGAGACAAGGCCGATAAGGACGGAGTAAGAGTTTCTGAAATGCCGAGCGCAGCAAGGGAACCCTACGGCCACCAATCATCGAAGGGCAGTGCAGATTGGCCGTCGAACTATGTCGAACGCCTTCATTGCAATTTATCATGTAAAGTTTTTTGTGAGAATAGCGATCCCTCCGCCTTCGGCGTGCGGGATTTCAGGAAGCTTTCAATGCCACTTACTATTGTTCAAGCCGGAGACCCGGTGCTGCGGAGGCCAGCGCGGGCGTTGCGTCCGAATGAAATACGCAGCCGCGAGGTCCGCGAACTGATCCAGCAGATGAAAGAGACCATGTATGCCGCGCCGGGAGTTGGGCTGGCCGCGCCGCAGATTGGCCAGGGCATTCAACTGGCGGTGATCGAGGACCGCACGGAGTACATCAAGGACTGGACGCCAGAGCAACTGGCGGAGCGCGAGCGCAACGTGGTGCCGTTCCACGTGATCATCAATCCCCGGATCACGCTGCTGGGCGAAGAGCGCGTGGACTATTTTGAAGGCTGCCTGAGCCTGGCCAACCTGATGGCGGTTACGCCGCGCGCGCGAAGAGTGCGGGTGGAGTGCGTGGACGAAAAAGGCGAGCGGAAAGTGATTGAGGCCGGCGGATGGTATGCGCGAATCCTGCAGCATGAGATCGACCACCTGATGGGAACGATGTACGTGGACCACATGTATCCGCGCACGCTGATGACGGTGGAGAATTTCAACCAGCACTGGAAAGGCAAGACGCTGGCGGAAGCGAAAGCGGAATTGCTCGCGGCGGGCGTCCGCAGATAAGCTGCTTCGATTTCGAGGCTCGATCATTTACACTTTCGCATTCAAAATTCCATCGAAGGGAACCACATGAACAGGACCGCGCGCCATTTCACAGCCGCCGTTATTTTGCTTGCAGCCTGCTCCGCCCAGGCACAGAAACCGGCAGGGCCCTCGCCTGAAGACAGCGCGAACCCGGCGGAACAGGTGTTCAAAAATATTCAAGTGCTGAAAGGCGTACCTGCCAACCAGGTGGTTCCGGCGATGCAGTTCATCGGCAACTCGCTGGGCGTGGAGTGCGAATTCTGCCACGTGCGCGGCGCACTTGATAAGGACGACAAGAAGGCCAAGCAGACCGCGCGCCAGATGATCCAGATGCAGATGGCGATCAATCGGGACAACTTCAAGGGCGAGCGCGAGGTGACGTGCTTCTCCTGCCATCGCGGGGCGCATGATCCGGTGGGCGTGCCGGTCATTTCTGATGAAGAGCCGAAACGGCCGGCGGTCGAGGGAATACTGGCGGTACCCACTGCCGACGCCGCGGAGCGGATCATAGACCATTACATTGAAGCTGTTGGCGGCGCAGAGGCCATACAGAAGATCACCAGCCGCGTGGAGAAAGGGACGATCAGTTTTGGCGCGCAGCAGTTGCCGGTTGAAGTGCTGGCCAAAGCGCCGAATAAGCGCATTTCCACGGTACACACGCCGAACGGCGACAGCATTACGGCCTTTGACGGCCATTCGGGGTGGCTCGAGAATCCGGGGCCAAGGCCGCCGCGCGATATGAGCGCACCGGAAAACGAAGCCATCGGCTTTGACGCCACGTTCTACCTGCCTACCGAACTCAAGAAAATGTTCACGCAGTTTCGCGTGCGCCCCGCGGCAGAAAAGATCGGCGGGCACGACGTGTATCAGTTGATCGGAGTGAATCAGGGAAAGCCGCCGATGCGGCTGTTCTTTGATAAAGAATCAGGCCTGCTGGTGCGCAGCATTCGCTACGCGGACACGCCGCTGGGACGCAATCCCACCGAGGTGGACTATGCGGATTATCGCGCGCAGGATGGAATCAAGCTGCCCTTCCAGTGGACGGTTGCGCGGCCGCAGGGCCGCTTTACCATCCAGGTAACCGAGGTGCAGCAGAATGTGCGGGTGGAAGATAAAAAGTTTGAGAAACCGCCTGCGCCGCCGGAAAAACCGGCGGGAAACTGAAGCAGGGATAATTACCGCGGATTTGCGCGGATGAACACGGATAAATGCCATTGCCGCAGATTTACGCAGAGAAACGCAGATTAGAATTTTTAGCCGCGAATGCACGCGAAAAACGCGAATCAAACTTAAACTGTAATTCGTGTTCATTCGAGCGATTTGCGGATAAGTAGTTCCCGACGACAGTTAATTTTTGTGTTCAGCGACTATGGCTACGGAGAAAAATAAGGATGCGTACGGAGCCCTACTCTTAAGGGCTTACAAGACGGGCGGCCATGGCGTGTTTGAGATCGTTGAAAGGGTCGATGGGTTCATAGCGGCTTCAAACTGGCCTTCGCGGTACATCTCCGATTATTCAAACTGGACCAAGCGCGAACGTCAGGCAATCGACCGCGCGAAAGGCCGAGTCTTGGACATTGGCTGTGGCGCAGGCAGGTTCTCGCTTCACCTGCAAGAGAAAGGCTTCGACGTCACGGGCATCGACAACTCAAGAGGCGCGGTGAAAGTCTGCAAGCTGCGCGGCATTAAAGATGTTCGCCTGATGCCTATAGACGAGATATGGAAATTCAAGCCGCGGTCCTTTGATACCGTGATTATGATGGGCAACAATTTCGGTCTTTTTGGCGGTTTCAAAAAGGCGAAGCGGTTACTCGGGCAATTGCACGCGATCACCGCAGCCGAAGGCCAGATCATTGCCGAGGCCGCGGATCCCTATCAGACGAACGAGAAACTCCATCTCATCTATCAGCGGCGTAACCGCGCACAGGGACGAATGTCCGGCCAGTTACGCATCAGGATCCGGCACCAGAACGTGGTGGGCGCGTGGTTCGATTATCTGCTGGTCTCGCAAAAAGAGATGAAAGAGATTCTGTCCGGGACAGGATGGGAACTTGCGAAGATCTTGTCCGACAAAGGGCCGGGCTACACTGCGATCATCAAGAAGACAAAAGAGAGTTAGCAGCAGATTTGCGCAGAGGAGCGCAGATCAGAATTTTAGCCGCGAATGCACGCGAAAATACGCGAATCATGCTTACGTTGAATTCGTGTTCTTCACGTAATTCGCGGCTCAGTAGTTTGCCATCTGCGCCGATCTGCGTAATCTGCGGCGACTTGTCTGCCCCTTCACGCACACCACCTGCCTCAAGGTGTGAACGATTTCGACCAGGTCCTTCTGCGCTTCCATGACGGCGTCAATGGATTTATACGCCATTGGAGTCTCGTCGATCACGTCTTCATCCTTGCGAACATTCAACGCCCTGCGTTGCGGCGATGTGGTCTGCCACGCTCTTCGGCTAACTTGTTGCAATTAAAGACCCTATTACCTCAGTAATCTTATTGTCTTTCCCGTTTCGGAATAGACTTGCCGGGTCATGAGCCTTGGAAGCCGCATTTGCGTCTTGATCCTGCTTGCCGCGGGCCTGGCGGCTTCGTCTGAAGCCAAGCAGGTTGCGGTGATTGTGGACAAGACCAACAGCATGAGCGGCTTGTCGGCGGCCGACCTAGCCAAGGTATTCAAGTTTGACAGCCACAAGTGGCCGGACGGACGGCCCATCATTCTTATTCTTCGCGATCCTTCCACGCCGGAGATGAAGACGGCGATCGAAAAGCTTTACCACATGCAGGCCGACCAGTTTAAGGCGCTGCTGGCGGCGCATTCCAGCGGCGTGATTATCGTGCACACGGAAGCCGAGCTTTTGAAATCGGTGGAAGCCATTCCCGGCGCTGTGGGCCTGGTGGACGTTTACTCCATCAACAGCCGCGTGAACGTTTTGAAAGTCGACGGCAAGCTCCCGCTGGAGCAGGGATATTTTCTCCAGGGCAACTAGCCACGGCTGCCGGTGGCGGGCGATGAAAGGCATGGCGGCGGCAGCACTCAAGGAGTCACACAGATGAGGTCGATCAAGGGTTCCATTCTGGCGGCGCTGGTCTTTTCCTTCACGACTTTCCTGACACTCGGGGCTTTCAAGGCCTTCGCGCATGACGCGCCTACGGGCATGCATATTTCCACCAAGTCGCCGCAGGCGCATGCCTATTTTGAAAAGGCCATGGCCAAGATGGAAATGCTGCACACCGCGGACGGCCTGGAAAACTTCCGCAACGCCGTGCAGGCCGACCCGCAATTTGCCCTGGGACACATCATGCTCACGTTCTTTTCGCAGGACCCAGTGGAGCAGGTAGCCGAGCGCGAAAAAGCCCTGGCCACGCGCAACAACGCCGGCCCGGAAGAAAAACTGATCATCGACTGGCTGGCCAATGCGAGCCAGGCAAAATGGGTGCCCGCGATCCAGGCGATGAATGAAGCGCTCACCAGCTATCCGCATGACAAGCACCTGCACTGGCTGGCGGGATGGTGGCTGCAACTTGACCAGAACCAGTCGCAGCGCGCCGTTGCCATGTTTGAGCGCGTGATGCAGATCGATCCCAAGTTCGCCGATGCCTATAACGAAGCCGCGTACTGCTATGCGCGCCAGGGCGATCTGGACAAGGCCTTTGCCGACATCAAGCGTTATGCCGAACTTGTTCCCAATGAGCCCAACCCGCAGGATTCTTTCGCGGAAATCTCGCGCATGGCCGGGCGCTTTGAAGATGCGCTTACGCACTACCGCATGTCGCTCAAGATCGATCCCACGTTCCATGAATCGCAGCTTGGCCTGGGCGATACCTACGCCCTGATGGGCGACCAGCAAAAGGCCCGCGCCGAATACGCCAAGGCCATTGAGACGGGATCGCCGGTGCAGAAAGTCACGTGGTCACTGCAACTGGCCGCAACCTATGTCCGCGAAGGCGACCTGGCCGGCGCAGACAAAGCATTTAGCGCCGTTGCCGAGCAGGCACATGCCAGGGACTTCGCCAACCTTGAGGCTGAAGCGTACCGCAGCATGTCGCTTTATCAGCTTGAAACTGCCGCGTCGCTCAGCCTGCTGGCCAAGGCTGAGGCCGTGCTGCATGAAGACCACAAAGTTCCGCAGTCACTGCTCAACCAGGAACTCGCTTCAGTGCTGCGCACGCGCGTGGAACGTGCGTTAGCAGCCAAGAACCCCGGCGATAACGCCGGCCATAATAACGAACTGGCGAAAGCAACGCTCAAGCAACTGCAAACCCTGGCCGAAGCCAATGACGCTGACGGAATCATCACCAGCGCGCTGCACGGCGCAGCCGGCGCCGTTGCGCTGGCCGTAGGCGACTACGCCGACGCCGTCAACCAGTTTGAAGCGGACGAGCACAATGCCATTTCCATGCGCAACCTGATCATCGCGTATGACAAGAACGGGCAGCAGGGCAACGCCCGCCGCCTGGCCGCCAAGCTGGCCTCGCTGAACGTGCCGCTGATCGAGCAGGCCGTGGTGGTGCCGGAATTCCGCAAACAGCGCGCCGCTATGGCCGCCAAGACCAATCCGGCGCTCGACCCGCGGGCGAAGTATCGGTAGAACAGCATTCAGCATTCAGCACTCGGCACTCAGCCAAACCAAAAGGCATTCCACTGACGTTATGCAGACTTCCCGCCGCAAGGCGGGATTTTTGCGTTGGGGGCCTCCGCGCGTCGACCTTCGAGGGCTCTTGTGGAGCCGCCGCTGCAGGAAAAGCAAGAGACACCCGGGCGTTGCGCCCGGGTGTCGAGGTTTAGCGTGGCTCGTGTTCGTAACTCTGCACGGCGAAATTATCCGGTGAAAGAGCGGCCCTTCAGGGCCGCCAAGATAAACCTCATGCCCCTTGTCATGTTGAGCGGAGTCCGAGGGACCCTGAGCTTTGTCGAAGGGGACTGAGGACGCAGTCGAAACATCCCGACACCCTTTCCTGTGTCATGCCGCTTCAGGGAGTTCTACCCGGATCTCGCATTCCCTATTGAACTGACTTCCCCGAAACGGGGTTTCGGCCAGGCAAGCTTAACCATTCAGTTTGAGGATCCTCATTACCACCGCTGGCGCAACCGATGTTCCCGGCGGAGGTTCAGGTAGCGTAAAAGGCGGATCGAGAAAATATTCAGCGTCGCACTTTGGGCATTGTGTGGAGTAGATCGACACGAGCCTCTCCGGCCACCCCGGTAAACAAATAATACCGGTCCTCCACAAGGGCATGACCAGGCACGGTTGTTCCCATCCGCCGCAACCATCGCTTGCGTCTTTTGAAACTCAAAGCTGCTGCCTTTGCTCAGTGACCATCCCATAGGCTAGAACCCCATCACATGTTGATCAGAATCTGGGCGAAGTCGGGAGAGACAGACGTGCAGCGCCGGAGTTGGCAGCCGGCGGGCAGCTTGAGAATGGCGGCAAGGCTTGTGCCAACTTCGTCAGAGAATAGCTGCAAGGTTTCGGCGTCCGCTTCAGTAGGGCGCACTTCAATGATGAGTGAGTAGAAGCGCTTTGCTTTTCCGTCCCACAGCGGGACGCAAACCCCCGGCGGGTAAACACCGGAGGCCTGCGTAGCCGCGCCGTCGACGGACCCCGATTTGGGCGTAGGCTGCGGCCCAGCCCGTCTCCTGGGCTGAATGCCCAGCTTCAGTCCGGAGAGAAGCCCAGACCACAATGTTCTCAATATCCACGCCATCGCGGGCCGTGTTCGTTCCCCCGTCCGGCGATTCTTAGCGGGAGACGCTGGACGGGGCCTTTCTGTGCGGAGTCGAGTAAGCATCCAAGCCTTAAGAGGTCCGGATAGTTACTCAAAATAATAGTGTTCAGTATACAGAACACATTTAGATTGCGCAATGCCGATGATGCAGTTGTGGCCGGCAAAGTCAGCAAGAAACTCAAGTACAAACGCAAGGCCGAAACCTTGAAGCAGGCGATTGGCGCGGTGGTGACACAGCTCCGGATCGAGAGGAATTGGCCGCAGGCGGAACTCTCTGTTCGGTCCGGCTATGGGCGTCCCTGGATCAGCCAATTGGAAAACGGGAAGGTCAATCCCAGACTTGAATTGATCATTGCCTTTGCCGACACGTTTAATCTGACACTCTCACAGTTTTTTGCTCGCGCCGAGCGCAAGCATTTGAAGCGCAAAGCCGCCGCACCCGCCAAATTGAAAAAGAGCCACAGAAGCTAAAAACCCGGTAGTGGGTTAGTTTGATTTCCACAGCTCGGGAAAGCCAATTTCCTCAAAAGACGTTTTGAACTTGTCCTGCTGAGCGGCGCGCGAGTCCCGGCGAACGGGGTTCCCAGGTCGCGCCGCTTTTGCCCGAGCAGGGGCAGGAAGCCGGATAAGCGCAAGTCCGGGGTCCCCAGCGCGGGCTCTGGCGCGCTGGGGTGGAAGCCGAAGCATCCCGAGAATCTGCCCTTTGCCATGCTGCGTCAGGGAGTTCTCTTTAAAAAACATTTTCCTCTGCCACTTATTGTCTTGCAGTCGCATAGACATACCGGAAAAAGCTTGGGGAGAATTCTCTGAGGCGACATGGCAGGGACAGGGTGCCGGGATGTTTCGACTGCGTCCTCGGGTCGCAAGGCTTTCCTCGGACTCCGCTCAACATGACAAGGGTTAAAGTCCCTTTTCGCGGCCCTGAAGGGCCGCTCTTCCACCGATAATTTCTCGCCGTGCAAGAATCACAAACGGGATCGTTCTGCGCAAGGAGAGAATCGCCGGGGGATGCGTGTTTCCGCCCGGTTCATGTATCCTTGTTTTTCTTTCAATTGCAGGCTTAGGAGAATCAATGAGGGCAAGGAGCGTTTCGGCCTTATTCAGAATACTAGCGTTCTTGATGGCCGGTGTGGCCGCTTTTTTGGGCGGCTGTGCCAGCGGACACAAGCAGTTTGCCTACGTGGTGGGGCCGGGGACCAACGAGGTTTTTGAGTTTCGCGCGGAGAGGACCGGCACGCTAGCGCCGCTGGGGACGCCGAATTTTGCCGTCGGCTCCAACCCGATCTCGCTGGCCGCGCATACCTCTGGCGACTTCCTTTATATAGCCAACTTCTCCGGCAATAACGTGACCCAGCTCGACATTAACCAGAGCAACGGAAATCTTTCCGTGCCGGTCACCACCAGCATTGTGGTGCCGGTAAACCCGCCGAATATTTTCCCCACTGACAACGGGCCGGTTTCGGTGGCCATGTCGCCCAAGGGGCCGTTTCTGTTTGTGGCCAACCAGATCTCGGGAGACATCAGTTCCTATACGGTCGATCCCGGCTCAGGCAGCCTGACGCCTAAAGCTCTTACGCTGGTTGTGGCCGCGCCTCCGCCGCCCGCGCCCCCGCCGCCGGTGAGCAATCCCAACTCGATTGCCGTCTCGCCCAAAGGCGATCTTCTGTTTGTGGCCAATCCAACGCAAGGCACGGTTGCCGTCCTGACGGTCGATGCGAGTGGTGTGCTGGGCTACGCCGCCGGTTCGCCGTTTTCCGTGGGCGCGGGCGCAACCCCAACTCAGCTTGCGGTGGAGCGCTCAGGAAAATTTCTCTACGTCACCGATCCGGCGCACAATGCCGTGCTGGGGTTCGCGATCCAGGGTGGCGGCTCGCTTACGCCCATCAACGGCTCGCCTTTTATTGCCGGCGCGCAGCCGACGGGGCTGGCCATCGATCCCCAGGGAGCTTTGCTTTACGTGGCCAATAAAGGCTCCAATAATGTTTCCGGCTTTGCCATTGACTCGAGTTCAGGCGCGCTGGGACCGGTCACCGGATCGCCCTTTGCCACCGGCGGCGTCGGGCCTTCGGCTGTGGCCATCGACTCCACCACTTCTTTCGTCTATGTGGGCGAGCAGACCAGCCATGACATAGCCACGTTCAGCATCGGCGCAAACGGAGCGCTCAAAGCGGTTGCCGGCTCGCCTTTTGGCGCAGCCACCGCAGCCAGTTCCATCATCGTAGTCACGCGCTGAGCGGAGGTCGGTGTAAAGCTCTGGGCCGCGGGCGAGTATGGGGCCGGGTCATCAAGAGCTTCGGCGCGAAAGACGGGGGTCTGCGGTGTACCCCGGCCTATGCACTCATGGTGCTTGTGCGCGGTTTTTAAACCGTGTTAAACAACGCAGTACGATGGAGTCAGTGTTTCAGGACGACATAGTCGTCAGCGAAGCGCAGCTTACGCCGCACGACCAGATTCGCCTGCAATGGCAGCAACAGCCGGGCTTCACGGTGTTTCTGCGCCAGAAAAATGTCATTGACCAGAACGCCGAGCTTCTGCCCTTCGCTTCCACGGCGGGCCTGCCGGGATGGATTTCTCCCGGACTTTTTGCCCTGCAAGGGCTGGTGCTGATTGCGTTCATCGCCGGATGCATCAACTGGGGGATCACGCGGCACTCCGGCAAACTGGAAGACGAGATTACCGCGCTGCAAGCGAACGCGCAGACCGAGGTCAGGCGGCAGGAAGAGATCATCGCGGCCACACAGGCCGAGATCAGAAGGATTTCAGAGTCAGGCAGGAGCACTTTCCTGCTCCATATCTCCCGCGAGCCCCTGACGCGCGAGCAGGCGCTGGCCGCGCTGAATAGCTCGCTGCGGGAGTCGCGCAGCTCTGAGGAGCAATACAAGCAGGATATGGCTGCGCGCGAGCGCAATCTGCGCGCCCGGCAGAGCGCTCTGGCCATAGCCAATTCAGGCACGCCGCTCATTTTCTCGCTGGCGCTGCTGATGGCCGCGGGCCTCTTCAGCAAAGGCGCGCAGAGAGAGTTTCCGCGCAATCGCCACGCCCGCAACCTGGCCGACTACTATCTTTACTTCATCACCGCGGAAGGCCTCTGGCCCAACCTGGTGCTGCTGGGATTTTTGTTCGTCGCTCTCAGCGGCGGCGATTACGGCCTGACGAGTTTATTTTCCGGCGTCGGCCCGCTCTTCTGGGTGGTCTTCTGGATCGGCTTCTATGCTCTGCTGCTGCGCTTCTTCGTGGTGGTGGCCCGCGACCTCTACAAAGCTATGCAGACGCGCCCGCCCGCCAATGAATGGGGCTTCGATAACCGCATACTACTTGGCGTCCACAACAGTTTCTGGATGGTCTTTGCCGGACTGGAAGGTGTCTTCCTGGTGCTCTGTTACGCGTTCTACTTCATACAGCGCCACGCGGCTTAAGCCGAAGTAAGCCGCGAATTTGCGCGAATAAACACGAATTTCCATCTTTTATTTTCGATTCGCGTTCTTTCGCGTGATTTGTGGCTAGTTTTTCTCCGGCTTCGTCTTGCGATCCATGAATGCTCGTGGTTTTCTGTGAGAATCTCAAACCGCCTTTGTGTTCCTTCGTGTCCTTTGCGGTTAAAATCCTTCCGCCGCCGATCGCAGCAACTCCCACGCTTCCTGCAAGTCTTTCCACTCGGTTTGCAGATGTCCAATCGCCAGGCGCAGCGTGAGCTTTCCGTTCAGGACAGTAGTAGCCATAAACACCCTGCCTGAAGCGTTCACTTTTTCAATGATCGCGCGGTTTTGGTCGTCGGTGCCTTTATAGCGGAAACAGATTACCGACAACGGTACTGGCGCCATGCGCTCGAACTTCGGATGCGCGTCCACCAGCGCGGCAAAGTCTTTTGCCCACTGGATGTGCGAGCGCAGCATGGCCTCAAAGTGCTCGCGCCCGAAGTATCGCATCACAAACCACAGCTTCAGCGCGCGGAAACGATGGCCCAGCGGCACGCCGTAATCCATCAGGTTGTGCGCGCGCGGGTCGTCTTGGGTCTTCAGGTAATCGGGCGTGAGCGAGAATGCGCGCCGCAGAATGTCCGGACGCCGCGTGTAGAACGCGCTCAGGTCGATTGGGTTGAGCAGCCACTTGTGGCCATTTACCACCAGCGAATGTGCGCGCTCCACTCCGGCCATGATGTGCCGCTGTTCCGGCAAAATCGCCGCCGCGCCGGCATAAGCGCAATCCACGTGCAGCCACAGGCTGTGCTGTTCGGCAATGTCGGCAATCTGCGGCACCGGATCAATGCTGGTCGTCGATGTTGTGCCCACCGTCGCCACCACGCAAAACGGCCGCTTGCCCGCGCGCTTGTCCTCCTCGATCATCTTTGACAGTGCGTCAGCGCGCATGCGGAATTCTGCGTCACTCGGCACTTTGCGCACGTTGTGCTGTCCCACGCCCACCGCAATCGCGCCTTTCTCAATCGACGAATGCGACTGGTCTGACGTATACAGCACCAGATCGTTGCGGCTTCCTTCGGTGCGTGCCTCCGGATCGACCAACTCACGCGCGCACACCACGGCATGCATGTTGCTGGTTGAAGCCGTGTCGTAAACAATTCCCATCCATTCGTCGGAAAGTCCCATCCACTGCCGCAGCCAGTCCAGCGTCTTCTGCTCCAGTTCCGCGATTGCCGGCGAGGTCTTCCAGTGCAGCCCGTTGGTATTGAGCGCCGCGGCCAGCATATCGCCCAGCACCGCCGGGGTGGACCCTGTGCAGACAAAGTAGGCAAAAAATCGCGGATGGTTCCATTGCGTTACTGCCGGAATCACCAGCCGGTCAAAATCGCGCATGATCGCGTCAAACGGCTCGCCCTTTTCCGGCGCCGACTTCGGCAGCGCGTCCAGCAACTCGCCGGGTTTCGTCTGCGCCAGCACCGGCATCTCCGCCACATTATTCAGGTAGCGGGCAATCCAGTCCACGGTCTCATGCCCCGCGCGCCGAAAGTCTTCCACATAGGCCTGCCAATGGCTGGCTGGCTCCGCGGCCGTGGCTGCGTCTTTAGAATCAGGGGTTTTGGTCATCTCATTCTCGTGGTTCGCAGGCGCCCTCGCCTGCGAACCTCAATTCCCAAGCATATTAAGATCATT
>DASSXL010000194.1:0-7329 GCA_035703825.1 Candidatus Angelobacter sp. | reverse complement strand
GGCGCGGTTCTGTTAAACCAATCAATAAACTGCGCCATCTCCCTGGGAACCTGGGCCGATGGTGGCGCTTCAAAATGCACTTTCGGCTTGCCAATAGCCCCGGAAACAACTTGCATTGTCTCCGTGCTGGTGCGATAGCGCCCGACATCGATGAGGTCGCGGCGGCCGCTCATTAGCATACGGTGCCAGCCAAACAGCATTCGGTTAGAAAGGGGCCCGGCAAATGATCGAAAGAGATTGACCGTCATTTCAGCAACGCCCTGCTCGGCGGGCTTCACATTCCGTTTGTCGGCCGCCAAGCCAAGCTGTCTGCGTATGGAAGATTGCACGCTTGCCCGGTCCAGCATCTCGCCCTCGATCTCCGAGGTGGTTACCGCCTCCGTGCTCATAGAGTCCACGGTAATGTCTTGGCGCTCTTCCTCGCCCAGGTGCTTGACCGTGCCCGCGAGTTTGCCGCCGGCTATCAAGAACTCTTTTTCCGCCAACGCCATCCGGGACGCTTCCCAGCGGAAATGAGGCCAGTCCGATTTTTGCCAATTCCAGGACATGAGCGATAGAACACCCGCCTATCGCTCACCAGAACAGCTGTACGTGAGCGACAGCAACCCAATCGCTCATAATATATGCAATTATGATCGATAGCAACTCTGTTTTATCGCTCGTTCCTAAGTGAAGACCGTTCGCTTGCTTCCCGCGTCAAAGGTAGACGCCGGCAACTTCACTGATGTGTGCGTTGGACTTTTTGCGACGCTCGGAGTTCAAGTTCAAGAATAAAGAGTTGGTAGGCCCGAATGGACTCGAACCATCGACCTCTTCCGTGTCAAGGAAGCGCTCTAACCAACTGAGCTACGGGCCTAGAGATACAGGATGGCGTCATTTATTCTAACATCCCTTGCCGCAGGCTGCCGCCGCCCTGCGGCAAAAAGTAGTAGTACAGTTTTGTCCTCAGTATCATCGCTGACGCGATGACGTCTGCCTAAAGGCCCGCGATTCGCTCGCGAATCGCTAGACGCTGATACTGCTGGCGGGTTCAGTTTTTCAAACTGACCCGCTACCCGCGCAAAAGCTTGGTACACTGGCGCGGGCGCATGGACAAACTCTTCGTGATCGGCGACTCAGTGGTGTGGGGCCAGGGACTGGCCCACGAGCACAAGACCGCCAGCATCCTGGCCCGGCGCCTGGGCGCGGAAATCCAGATGATGGCGCATTCCGGGGCCAAAATCGGCATACGCGACTCTTACACCGTCACCATGCCGTCGCGGGAAGTCCCATGTTTTTTCCCCACGATCCTGCAGCAGCTCCAGGGTTTTACCGGCGATCCGGCGCGGGTGAAGTGGGTGCTGATGAATGGCGGCATCAATGATGTGGAGGTCCAGCGCGTCTTCAATCCCATGACTCCGCAATATGAGCTTGAGCTGCACACGCGCAATTATTGCGGGCGCGACCTTTTGGCGATCCTGCAACAGGTGACCGGCAAGTTTGCCAACGCGCTGGTGGTAGTGCTGGGATATTATCCCGCGCTCAGCCATCAGAGCCGTCCTGAAGGCGTGGAGGCGCTGTTCGAGCTGGTGCATGGCGTGAAGTTTGCTCCGCTCCTTGACCGCGCCCTCTTCCGCAATGAAATTGTGGAGCATTGCCTGCGCTTCTGGAAGCTTTCCACTGGATTGCTACGCAGCGCCGTGGAGCATGTGAACCGAGAGGCAGGCGCGCTGCGCGCAGTATTTGTGGATTCCGGCCTGGAGGAAGAGAATGCGGCTTATGCGCCGGAGTCGCTGCTCTGGGAGCTTGATCTGGATGATCCCGGGACGGCGCCCGATGAAGTTGTGGCGGAAAGACAGGCGGCGTGCGAACTGGTGGGGGCCGGCGATTTACAGAAGAGACAGATCCTGCTGTCGTCGGCGGGGCATCCGAATGTTGCCGGGGCCGCGAGAATGGCGGAACGCTGCATCAGGGCGGCGTTTGCAGCGCGATCCGCGTCGGCGATCGGTTAGCCGCGCGGCATCGCATCTGCTTCAGCGCCGGACGAAATCTTCCGCCACTCCCATAAAGAGCGTGCCATCCTCTTTTTGAACTTCATATTGCACGATTGTTCCGCAGGCCCAGCCGTCGAGGACAACTCCATCACCCCGGCGGTGCCGGACTTTGTCTCCAACGGCGAGCTTGAAGACTTGACGGTCATCGGACTTGCTGAGAATCTTCTCCCCGCCCAGAAATGTCTGTTTGAACGGTCCCACGCCAAAAACCTGCAGGATCGCGCCATCTTCAGAATAAGCGAAGTGCGGCATTTGTTTGGGCATGAAGCTGTACGCGCCCACGGTCAGGGGACGAAGTTTGGAGCGGTCGAAGGTCTCTCCGTGCGCCAGTTCCCATTTACCTTGAACAATAGTTACGTGCTCGTCTTCGGGGTGGAAATGCGGAGGAACAATCATCCCGGGCAGCTCACGGATATGGATCACATAAATCCCGCCAGGCTTGTGCGGATCGCCGGAAACCACTTCACCATCAACTCCCATCGGCCCCAGATCTACGATGAAGGGATGTGTCTGGCTCCGGTCATCGCGTTCACCGCCTGAGGTGGTTGCCAGCAACACAAGGATAGCCAATAAAAGATGCGTCAGATGAGCTCTCATTCGTCAACTCCTGCGTTGGGGAAACGATCACGTATGCGGAGCACTCTAACATAACTCCAAACCGGTTAACGCCTTGGGTGGCCTCGTGATAATCTTAAGTGCCATTTCCCATGCAGTCCGCTTAAGCCGCTGGCGCACCTAAGGGCCCCAAGGACCAAGGATCTAAGACACAATGAATGCCGGACAACTGGTCCTGATAACGCTGCAAAATCCGCGAGAGAAATTCTGGGGCGTACTGATTGCCCTCACGCCGGCGGGTGCCAGCCTGCGCGGCGTGGACCTGCAGTCTTTTGACGATTTTGCGCAGTTGGTGAAGGCCGGAGAGGCCACCACGCCCAATGTGGTTTTCTTTCCCATGCACCGCGTCCAGCGGATTGAGGTGGACAACCGCAGCGGAGAACTTCCTTCCCTGGCGGACCAGTTCGCGGCCAAGACCGGCGTTGCCGTGGAGAAGTTTTTTCAGGAGCCGCAATAATGCTCCGCCAATTGAAGTCTGCGCCGAACCTGTTGACGCTCTTGCGGCTGATCTTTGTGCCCTTCGTGGTGGTCGCCATCCAGCAGCAAAAATACGCGTGGGCGCTGGCGATCTTTATTGTCGCGGGAATCACGGACCTTCTGGACGGCCTGCTGGCGCGCTTACTGAAGCAAAAAACCACGCTGGGCCAGTACCTCGATCCCATTGCCGACAAGCTGCTGCTGAGCACCATGTTCCTGATGCTCTCCATCACGCATATTATTCGCTGGCCGGTCACCATCATGGTTTTCAGCCGCGACATCATCATCCTGATTGTGTGTACCCTGCTCTATGCCACCGGCACCATGAAAGTCTTTCGCCCCAGCTGGTTCGGAAAAGCAAACACCGCTGTACAGATCCTGAGCGTGCCGCTGGCTTTGATTTACCAGATTGCCCCCTATGACTGGGCGCGGCTGGGCAAACGCTGGAGCATCTACGCCACCATGGCGCTCACAACGATCTCCGGCGTTCACTATGTTCTGCGCCTGGCGTTTGACCTGCGCTCAGCAGGCAGCAAAGTGGAAGGCGCCGGACCAGGCGCAGCCTCATAAACCAGGCATCTCCGCGCTAACGGCCAATGCACCAACGGGCGGGGCGCGGCCCACAAGCGGCGGGATTTCCCGTGCTATCATCGGCCCCATCTGCCCCCTGTTCTGAAAACCAGTGTTGTGAAATGCGGTGATTTTGCGCGATGGAAACGACGCACCAATTAGGGCGGTATGAGATCGTCGCTGAGCTTGGCCGGGGCGCCATGGGCGCGGTGTTTCGCGCGCGCGATCCCAAGATTGACCGCACCGTTGCCATCAAGACAATCGCCGTCCCCGCCGGGGCGGCCAAGGACATTGAGCATTATCGCCAGCGCTTCTTCCGCGAAGCCCAGGCCGCCGGACGGCTGTCACATCCGGGAATCGTCACTATCTATGACGTTGGAGAAGACGAGGCCGCGCACACGCCGTTCATCGTGATGGAATGCGTTGACGGTGAGTCGCTCGACCGGCTGGTGGCTGCGGCGCATTCAAGCACCTTGCCCCGTGCGTCGGCTTTGGAACTGGTGCAGCACATTGCGGAAGCACTGGATTACGCGCACGGCCAGGGCATTGTCCATCGTGACATCAAGCCGGCAAACATCATGGTTACCTCCGCCGGGCAGCCGAAGATCGCCGATTTTGGCATTGCCAAAGTTGCGATGGTAGATACGACTCTGCCCGGCCATGTGGTGGGCACGCCCGCTTATATGTCACCTGAACAGCTCAACGGCAAGGCCGTGGACGGGCGCTCTGATCTTTTTTCATTAGGCGTAATCACTTACTGGCTGCTGACCGGCGTGAAGCCGTTTGATGGCGACACGCTCACCGAAATCTGCGTGCAGGTGGTCACCAAGGACCCAATGCCGCCCAGCCAGATTGCGCCGGGAATCAGCCAGAACCATGATTACGTGCTCAGCCGCGCGCTGGCAAAAGATCCTGCGCTGCGCTACCAGCGTGGCAGTGAGTTCGCTGCCGATCTGGAGGACTTGCGAGCGGGAAAGAAACCGAGATCAGGAGAAAAGCAAGAAAGAACCCAGATTGCGCCGCAGATCGAGCGAACGATGCAGTTGCCGGCGAATGCACCTGCGGCTATTGCCCCGGCATCACAAGCAGTGGCGGCCAAGGGCAAGTCTCGCCGGCGCAAGTTGCTGGTCTATGCGTTGGCAACGGTTATTCTTTTGCTCGCAGGCGCTGGCCTGCTGGCCGTGAGCCTGAATGGTTCAAGACCGGCGACGTTGCAGATTGTGGGCCAGTATCCTTTTCATCGCGGCGAGATTTACATATGGGTGGATGGCGACCTGCGCTACCACGATGAGCTTCGGGCGGCCGCGACTCTCCACGCAAAGCCTTCGCACGATGCGGCGGCGAATGAGAGTCTGGCTCTTACCCTGCCGGTAACGGCCGGACGGCATACCATACGGATACAAGTGGATGCTGAAGGAAAGATCTACGACCACGACACGGCCATTCCGGGTTTCTTCCGCGCTTACAGCCAGAAGACCCTCACGGTGGACTTTGCCAGCCGCAATCTTGCCCTGCGGTGGGACTGAAGGCCGCCGTTCGGCGATTCGCTCGGCGAGCTACCCAATCGTAAATGCGTCTTTGAACAAGCCAATATCGGGACTGAGACCAGCCTCAAGATAAACACTCACAATGTCAAAGCGGAATGGCGGATCGCCCTTGATCTTGCGCAGAAATTCGCGCGCTACGCGGGAGAGATCGCGCTGCTTCTCCGCGTCCACCGCCGCTTCTGCCGGCATGATGTTGCGTGTGGTGCGGGTCTTCACCTCGATGAAGCAAAGCGTGCCGCCGTCCCATCCTACAAGATCGAGTTCGCTGCGGCTGCGCGGACTGCGGTAGTTGCGAGCAATGATCACATAGCCTTGTTCGCGCAGATGAAAGTATGCGGCTTCCTCGCCGCGGCGTCCGGTGTGGAGATGCTCTGGGCCGGAATCTTTGCGCGGCAGCAGCCGGGCAAAGGAATCGAGAGCGCGCAAGGTGAGGCGGGTTATCGTACCGGACATTTTCTGAAACCTCGAGCAAATCTGCTCCTGGAATCCCGAGCTCCTGCGAGGGATCACTATCGTATCGAAGATTTTTACCAGCGCCAAGGCATAGTCATGAAGAGAAAATGCCCGTAGGACATTGTCTGTCCCACAGGCATTTCTCGTTGCGATAGGGCTCCCTTCGCTGCGCTTCGGGATTAGAAACTACTGCTGTCCTTCCACGATGCCGATGCACTCTTCCAGCACGTCCATCGCGATGTCCGCCTGTTCCTGCGTGAGGACAAGCGGCGGCGCAATGCGGATGGAGTTTTCACCGGCGCCCAGGAACAGGATGCCGCGCTCAAATGCCAGCTCCACAATGCGGTCGCGCTCGTCGTGGGCAATGGCTTTGGACTTCTTATCTTTTACGATTTCCACGCCGATCATCAGGCCGCGGCCGCGTACGTCGCCCACCATGGGATGAGTTTTCACCCAGCCGCTCAGCCTCTTCATCATGTGATTGCCGATCACTTCAGCATTCTTGATGGCTTCGCTTTCCAGCACGTCCATCGTCGCCATGGCAGCTTCAATGCAAACGGGATTGCCGCCGAAGGTGGAAGCATGCGAACCGGGGACCCAGTCCATGAGTTCCGCGCGCGCCAGCATCACGCCCAGCGGCATGCCGGAGGCGATACCCTTGGCGATGGTGACGATGTCAGGCTCCACGCCGGTGTGCTGGATGGCCCACCATTTGCCGCTGCGTCCCGCGCCGCTCTGGACTTCATCGGCCACCAGGAGGATGCCGTGCTGATCGCAGATGCGTCGCAACTCGCGCATGAACTCCGCGGGAGCAGGCAAGTAGCCGCCCTCGCCCTGGATGGGCTCAATGAAGATGGCGGCGCACTCTTCCGGCGGCATGATGGTCTTGAAGACGCGGTCTTCAATAAAGCGCACGCACTCGGCGATGTGCTCTTCCGCCGTCATGCCGTCAGGCTTGCGATAGACATTTGGATATGGCACGTGGGTTACACCAGGGACCACCGGGAAGAAGCGGCGGCGTTGCTGCGCTTTGGAAGCGGTGAGTGATAGCGCCCCCATGGTGCGGCCGTGGAACGCGCCGTAAAAGGCGATGATGCCCTGGCGCTTTGTATGGTAGCGGGCCAGCTTCATCGCAGCCTCAACGGCCTCCGTGCCGGAGTTGCCGTAATAGGCGCGGATCGGGCCGGACATGGGCGCTACTTTTTCCAGGCGCTGGGCCAGCGTGATCATGCTCTCATAGTAGAAGTCGGTGCCGGACATGTGGATCAGTTCGGCGGCCTGCTTCTGGATGGCCGCGACAACCTTAGGGTGGCAGTGTCCGGTAGAAACCACGGCTATTCCGGCGGAGAAATCCAGAAACTCGTTGCCGTCCACGTCCTCAACAATCACGCCGCGGCCGCGCTTGGCCACCAGCGGGTAGGAGCGCGTGTAAGAAGGAGAAATATACTTTGCGTCGCCCTGCAAGACAGCCTGGGCCCTGGGGCCGGGGAGCTTGGTCTTGATTTTTGGGCCGGCATTGGAGATGGTTTGCGTTGCCATGTTCATCCTCTTTTCAAAAATGTTGCGTGTTGATGCCTGCGGCCCTGAGCAAAAGCAAAGCCTCACGGCCGATGAAAAAGTGAGGACGTAGGGGA
>DASSXL010000181.1:0-15536 GCA_035703825.1 Candidatus Angelobacter sp. | reverse complement strand
TAGCGTTGCTGGCCCCTTGCTCCGCTTACCGACACAGCATAGAGTCTGCACCCAAGGACAGTTGCCCGAAAATCAACTAGTCGCCAGGAAAAGGAGCAACAAGTATGAAACGCGCGCTACTCACAACCATGTTTATTTTTGCCCTGACTTTATTGGGCAAAGCTCAAACATCCGGAGCACATTTCTTTACTGTTGACGCAACAGTAACCAGCAACGGCGATCTGGCCATTTCGTTCGATGAGGCAGGACTTGGAAATGGCGACATCAATTACACCGCTAGCGCCGCAGCCCAGGCTTTTTACGGTTGCATTAATGGGGGCGGCAACCATCCTCAAGCCACCAATAAGGAATCTGTGCAGGCGCAGACCAGCACCAACGGTACATTCAAAGCAAAGAATGGAAGGGTTAAGGGGACGCTAGTCCTGCCCGTGCCGCCGCCGCCGGCAAGCTTTTCCTGCCCCGGAGGACAGATTGCCGTTCTGGCGAGCGTAACCTACACTGGCGCCTTATTAACCGATTCCAGCAGTGGAGTCAGTATTGAACAGGCCGACATGACCGGAACGTTCTCAAGAACGTTCTTCACGTTCAGGAAGTGATGCCAGTCTTCGCTCAATAATGACAAAGTGATGCGCCGCAGCTCAGGAAGCGCTGATTTCTCCCGAGCTGCGGCATTTTTGTTTCGATCGAGAGCTATTGCTCTGTTTAATAGGTACTGGCGTTGTCCAGCACGATCTGGCGGCCATCCTTGCTGGTGTTGGGAGCCCTCTTGCTGCTGGCGCTGATGAAAGTTTCACTGGCCTTCAGTGCTGCTTCTACAAATGCGGCACTGTCATTGGGATGGCTGGAAAGGTACAGCGCACCCGTGCCTCCCACGTGCGGAGCTGCCATGGAAGTTCCCGACTTGGTCGTAGTGCCGCCGCCTAAAAGCGTTGAGAGAATGTCCACGCCGGGCGCCCAGACGTCCACGCAACTTCCATAATTGCTCCACCAGGCTTCATGATCAGTGCTATCAGTAGCGGCGACGGTCATCACACCATCGTGCGTGCCTGCCCGCGCCGGCGAATAGAGACAAGCATCACCGGCGAGGTTTCCGGCCGCGATCGAGTAAAAAACGCCGCTGTCTGCTGAATGGATCACAGCATCGTCCAGCGCCTGGACCGCGCCGCCGCTAAGGCTCATGTTGGCAATCGCGGGTTTCACTGCATTGGCTGTTACCCAGTCCACACCTTTGATGACATCCGAGGTGGTGCCGCTGCCGGTGCAGTCCAGAACTTTAACCCCGGTAATCGGAGCCCCGGGCGCCACTCCCACAACATCAACGGCATTGTCCCTCGCGGCCATGATCCCAGCGACGTGCGTGCCGTGCCCCTGGCAATCGGTATTTTTGCCACCGGCAAAATTAACCTGGTTTACCACGTTGAGATCAGGATGTGTCTTGTCCACGCCTGTGTCGATAACGTAGACGTTCACATTGCTTACCGTGCCCGAGCCATTACCTGCTTGTGTAGAACTCACGTCGGCTCCCACGCGATGGATACCCCAGGGTAGAACCTGCTGTGTCATGGTCATCGGGCGGTCGACTTCGATGTACGCTACCATCGAGTCCATCTTCAAAGCAGCAATCTGGTCAGCGGTCAGGTGGGCGGAAAATCCGCGAATTGCGGCGCTGTAAATGTGATGAGCTCGGAAGCCGTGATTGGCCTCCAAGTTCTCAACGGCTCCCGCTACTCCGGGATCAAGACCCGTCCACGCGGCCGGGTTGGCTTGTGCGCGCTCATCCGGATGGTAGCTGTTCCGGTATTGGTCAAATCGCGCATAGTCGTGGAAGACGACAATCACTGGCAAGGTCGGTCCTTGCTGTGCGGGATCGCTGGTGGTTTGCGCGAGAGTTCCAAGAGAAATTGTCAGAAGAAAGCTTGCTAGCAAGTTTCTAATTTTCATTTATAAAACCTTTTTTGAGTGGATTTGAGACAAAGGAGGAGTCGCCCGCCAAGAGCTAGGACGAGGAACCTGTCATGGGCGCATTCAGCGTGTCGTATCCAACGAATCCGCGGGAGAAGTGTGTCAGTAGACCACTTGGGTTCGAAAACACGTCACCCCCCGCAGCGTAGATATCTCGCTTTTCTTACTGCACAAAAGCGTAGCGACGAAATTGACAGCTGGATATGGGTGGAACCACGTAAAGAGCAGACATCAATTGCATTAATACTGAGGTCTTCGGTATTAAGCATCTAAAAGAGGATTTCTGAACTGAAGTACCTGAAGCCGACCCAAAACGCGCAAGGCCGAGCGTGACTTTTTGGGAGAAAAATGGTGCATGCACCTGCGGCACCGTATTTTGGGCTGATTTTCCGATGACAGTGATATCGCGCGATCACGGCGATATCGGCGATCCCTCCCCTTCCTTGCGCCGCAGGCCCGCGCTCCCCGACGCGCGCCTCACGTGGCGGGTGGGGTTCCGCGCGCACCGACAGCTGAAGCGCGCCGGTGGAAGAACGGCCCCTTCAAGCCGTGAAAAGTTCCTTCAAATCGCCCCTTCCTCCCGCCGTAGGCCCGCACGCAGCAAAGCGGAGCACGTTTAAGATCTCTATGCCTTACGTTGTTTGCCCAGCACTACAACACTCTCTCGAAGTTTCGCTGCGGATCGATCGGAATTGGGTAATCGACTCCAATGATGCGACGAGTGCCTGATATTTCGAATCACACCTATATCATGGAGAAACCAACCTTGTCTCTCGCCAATTTCTCCAAGAATCATATCCACTGGAATATGCACGCCCCCATAAGCAGACGTAGAAACCACAATCCATACTTGAGCGTCGTCAGCAGCAGCCTGGAAGAGAGTTCCCAACACATTTTGCATGTCTTCAAAATAAGCCTGCACCATCGCCGGCAGGCGCTTATCCCAAAGATTACCTTGCGCTGCCAGCAAGTCTTTTCTCGTGGTGCTATAAAGAGAGCCAAAGTCTGTCTTCGTGGGCTCTTGCCATCGAACTTGTACATGCGATCTTAGCGTTTTTAGCCGAATGCGCTTCAGCTCTTTTGTGTCCTCAACATATCCCCCAAGAAATAACTCGGGACGATAAACATCCGAGTAATCGAACGAATTCAGATATGGTGGAGACGTAATACATAGCCGGAACTTTTGTTTAATTTTTTTTAGTGCAACCCGGCTGTCCCCGTTCACTATTGAATTGCCTTTAGTCAGCTTCGATTTTTCCAGATCCTCTTTAATCTGCGCTACATTGCTTTTAAATTCTTCGGCGAAGCTCATCGAATCGAAAGATTCATCTTTCCAGTCCTTGCGATACCTCAAACACTTTCCATCAACTTTTGCATTGCAGTTTGCCATTGCAGCTTTGATCAATGCCAGTCTTGCAAAACGCTGAGAGTTTGTATTGATGCAATGTGTCTCCCTCCACCCTCGCTCAAAAGAGCGCAGCACTTGAGCATTAAAAAGCCATTTACTTCGCTTCGTTGATTTTGAGAATGTCGAATATCCCTCCAATGGTGAACGTACGTTTGAAGTGCGTTGTAACGCCGCCGAAACCGATGCCGCAGCATCTTCGAGTTCACGTGACGCGCATGTGCTTAGCTTTGTCTTGGACACAAAGGACAGGAAAGGATTAACTTCAATCCCAATAGCAGATACGCCTCGTTCCGCAGCCGTAACGGGAACGGTGCCACAACCGCAAAACGGATCTATAACCACATCCTCTTTGCCGATGTTCACGGCGTCCATGGCTGCGTTGACGAGCTTCGGGGAAAAGCCTTCCTTGATCAAATACCAACGGTGCCGCGCAAGGACGTCACTCGCTTCGGTGGTGGAGTACTCAGAGCCTCGAAAAGTGAAATCCAAATTTAGTGGAATCATAAGGTACAAATTGGCTCTATAAACATACGAAAAGGCACTTCAAAGTCATTACGCTTCTTGTGAAACTCTGGCGAGTATGCGATCTCCTTGCTCTCATACTTAAGGCCATTAGCAGGGTTCAACTGCTTGGTCGAGGTCTTTAGGCCGCCGCGCCGTCCATCAAGCACAACAAGATAGCCTCTCGATTCATGAACGGGAGCTTGAACCACATTAGCATCAAGATAATCAGCAAGTTGCTTGGCACCCTCCCGCGCCCTTCCGTCGAAGCGTTTGGTCAGTTTACCTTTTTTGCCCTTTGAAGCCCCAATCCATTTGATTTCAATGAGCGCAAGGCGATTCGTCATGAACCATGTCACCTTTATGTCGACAGGGCGTGTGGCATTTACGATCTGCTCGGGCCTTACTTCAACATTTCCTCTCAGCGTGTGCTTAAGAAACTGCGTTAGTGAGTTACGCATTATTTTTTCTGGAGCTGACCGGAACAACAAACGATTATCGTCAGACCACACGTCCGCAAGGATCAAGCAAGAGCACTTTCTAGCTTGCTTTGTCTTGTACTCGTGCAAAGCTGTTTTGAGATCGTCAAATGTCGGTATCGCGAACATGCTCGCATAGCCAATCAAAGGATTTGGTAGTGTCGTATATTCGTTCTTAGCATGGATCGTTTCGATGCGATTTTGATATATGTAAACGACTCCATCTTGCGCAAGCCCCTCAGGCGAAACGGATACGGACTGCGATAACAGCATTCGTCCATTTTCAAAGATTTGCATTACAATCGGTTCTTGGGATAACGCAGGCATGTGGTGCACTGACTGAGCTTCGTGCGCCCCGCTCAACACATTTGTAGGTAAATCATTCAAATGTTTAAAAACAAGAATCCTGGAAGTTCTTGTCTCTGGAGCGACATGCAAATAGAACTGCTGAATAAATCCGAGAATTTGGCGTAAAGCATCTACACCCAGTTTTCCATGCTGTCTATCGATAAGAGGAAAATAAAACTGGGAAGCCAAAGCGTTCATTTTGTCGTGATCGATCATGTTGTCGGCACCAGAGTGAGCGACATCTTTGCGGCATCATTTTGAGCGGCTTTATCTGAAAGGTACTTTAGCCAGACTGTAGCAGGAACCAACAAATCCGCGGTTTTACCCAGGGCGCGCGTGAGCGCTTCGCGATATTCATGCAACTGCTCTAAAGTCGTCTCCCCTAAGAGGGGCCGGGAACCGCCGGCTCTAATAACTGGCCTCAAGCCCGGCTCCATCGACATCGCATTGCGGATCATGCCTACAGGAAACGCCAGCAGGCTTTGACAAGAGGGAACAAGATATTTCAGTCTGGGTCGAAAGAATTCAAGTGATTCCAGTTGGATGAGCCGTTCCGTTCCAGAATCTGTAAGCAAAAAGCCAGCGTTAACTGGACGCAGCATTCCTAGCCGCTCCAACTCCTCTGCAGATTCGTACAAATCCGCACTAAAAGGAGACCCCATCTCCAAGCCCGAAAAAGCATATCCCCACTCTGCGCTAGGCTGACCATCGAGTAGAGAAAGCAAACAAGCCAGATACGCAAAGAGATGAACTTCCCCACCCGCTGCGGAGCCAAGCCGCTCTCCTAGACTGTTTACTATGAAAAGATAGTCGAAGACCGCGAAGGCACTAGACATGCGTAAACTGGGCTCCTCGTTTATTGGGCTTGTTTTGGGCAGCAACAATACGCTTATAAGCGAGACCAAAAAGCCGTTCCTCTTTGCGCTGGACTTCTGAAAGCTCTGCCCAAGACGTCATACGGCAAAGGCGCATGTGTTTCTTGCCACAGCGACGCGCTAACATGATGAGAAGCTGCGACGTATTGATATTCGCAGTCATAATTAAGCTGAAGCCTTGCAACACGAATGTTGCAAACATATCGCCGGCCCGACTCTCATACGCAATGTCCAAGGATCCTTCCGGTGTATCGATCAGAAGACATGCTGTTGGCTCAACGGTGGATGTAAATTGGATTAAAGCCATCCTAAGGGCAATATCCACAAAAAATCGCTGGCTTTCAGAGAGCTGAAAAGTCTTTCGGCGTGCACTTTCCTTTACGGAAAGCATCAAAAACACGCCGCCTGCCTTTGCTTCCAACTGCACGCTGAGATTAATACCCAAGAATCTGTAAGCAAGTTCATTGAAAATTGGAACAAACAGCTCCTCAGCTTCTGCATATTGAGATATGAGCTTTTTTTGGAGCTTTCTCAGTTGCCGCCGTTTATCTTCCCGGCGCTCGTATTGAACATCCTTCTTTTTTAATAAAGCTTCGATTTGTTCGCGATAGCCCGAAATTGTGGTTTGGATCGCGTCCGGCTTTAGGCTCGCCCCCGCAAGCAGAGAACCATGCTTCCGCTCAAACCTGTCGGCTTCAGCAACGATCATGTTGAACTCTTTTTGAGCATCCTCGGCTTCTTTTAGGACTCGATCACGTCGTGCTGTCACTTGCTTTAGCTGGTCTTTTTCACTGGCAAGTTTGGCATCTACCATCCTCAGCGTCTCGGGCGTTTTGCCCTGTTTATGGACCTTAGAGTCACACAGAGGACAATTGCCAGAAGCGAGCTTTTCTCGGACATGGTTGGCAACTGACTCTCCATTTGATCCACAGAGCCCACACCTCAGCGTTTCAAACAGTTGCTTCACCAGCGGATGAGCATCTGGACCACCATGGCTCGCCAGGTAATCTGCAAAAACTTTCTCATATTCTGCGCTCGTACTCGCAACGTCCGCTGTGGCATGCACGAACTGAATCTCTGTATCCTGCCGTTGATCTTCCATTTTGGCCAAGCGCTTTTCTGCGGCATCTCTCTTGGCCAAAAGGTTCTCATATCCCTTCATCACTCGTTCGTATTCCACTGCCGCGTGATCAGAATCGATGACCGATTCCAGTTGCTCAAGTTTTTTTCGCAGCCCGGTAGCTTGCCACTGGTAATTTCGCACTAATGAGTCTGCACCTTCGGCTTGTCGCCGTAGCTGATCAGCCTTCAGAGCATCGTGGGGGTCCACTCCAAAGCAAAGATGCAGCGCTTGCTCAAGTACGCGTTTGTCCCAAAAAAGAAGCTGCCGACGCTCATCAAACGTAAAAACGAATTGTTGAAGGAAGACAAACTGCTCGAACGACTTGAGTCCAACTTCTTGTACCAGCGTTTCTGCAAAGCGCCGGTGTCGCTGAGTCGCGGTAAGGGATTTTCCATCAAAAGACTTATTGTTAACGATGTCAGTTATTACAAGCTTACGCAACTGCTCTTGTTCGAAGACTCCGCGTGTAATATTGAAGTGTTTAGTACCGGCCACAAACTCCAAAATAACAACCGCTCTGTCTCGGTCATCTTCGCTGATTCTGCCGTCAAAGAATTCACTCGCGAATTCAAGGCATCGTTCATAATACTCGGGGACCGATACGAAATCGCGCTCCGGATCCGCAACTATTCCAGTCAAACCATAGTTCACAGCCGCCAGGAATGTAGACTTACCTAAACCGTTTGCGCCCGCTAGACAGAGAACACCATCGCCAAATGGCAAATCGATTACAGGGAGTGAGTTGTATAGTGTGAAGTGCTCAAGCCGTACATTCAACAACCTTGGCATTCTGAGCTTTTGCTGGCTTGGTCGATTTGACATGATCGATCAAGGGCATCATAAGCGAGAATTGGCTCACAATGCGAGAAGTTTCAGCATTTGTTCGGAAAAATAAAACTACTCCGCTTTCGCGGTATCCCGATTTTTCTCCGCGCCTTCCCGTCTCCGCGGCGAAAACTACCTACAGCCCAAAACAATCTGCACAGTTCCACCACTTCTATCTCCTCCCGGACACTCCTTCCAGCTAATGCCGTCAGCACAATTACTTCTTCTCCTGCTCAATCTGTTTTCGCGCCGAGCCGACGCACGCCTCCAGCTCTCTCCGGTGCAGCATGCCCGTCAGGACGTGGCTCAGGTCGGCGCGTAGGTCCTCAACGCTCCTCTGACGGTCGCCGGCATACGCCGCATGCAACACCCCATCCTGCCGGAACTGCTCAATGATTTCGCCCGCCTGCTCCAGGCACTGGTTGAGCAGGAAGAGCCGTTCATAATGGGAAGACATAGCCATTGGCCGTTAGCTCTTAGCCCTCAGCAAAATCAAACTGCCGAAAATTTGCGGGCGTTCTTTTTCTCGCGTAGGTTTTTCTTCCTGGTTTGGCCTTTGCTCTAGCAAACCAAGAGCCCGAGCCGGAATTTGCCAGATGAGTTGTATCTAATGTATATTATGTATACAAGATGCGCAAATGGCAAGTATATCAGGCATCTCTTGTATATTCTTGCCGATGCTGCGGAAAACGCTGTCACACCTTATCCATCTGCGCCTGAAGAAGGAGCTTCTGGAGAAGCTTGACGATTTCCGCTTTACCTACCGCTTTGAGTCCCGCACCGAAACGATTCACTGGCTGCTGGAGTTTGCCCTGAGCCAGAACCCCAAGCCGAAGAAATAACCTCACCACGGAGACACGGAGAACAGCAGAAAAATGGGGCTGTTGGACGCGATTTTCCTTGACGCAAAAGCGAACAAATGGTAAATTGAGAGATTCGCTCCAGAGCGAAAAAATGATGCGTTGAACGATCTTTGACAAAACAGAGCTGCTAGCTGCTAGCCGCTGGCTCCTAGCCAGGCAAACCCAACACCTTTCACCACAAAGGTTAACCAAAAAGGCCACGAAGGAACGCGCGCAAGTCTACGCCAAATTGGAATGACTTGGGATGACATCAGCTAAGTCCTTTAGAATCCTGGTTGACTGGGAGGGGGAGGGGTGGGCAGATCGGGTGATCGGGACATCGGGTGATCGGGTGATCGGAACCTCAGACGCTCCAAACCCACGCCAATCTGGGATGGGTTGGGATGAACCGGGAGGGGGAGGGGTGGGCAGATCGGGACATCGGGTGATCGGAACCCCAGGTGATCGAGGCACGAAGTCTCAGACTTCGCACCCCGATGGTTTGAATGGATAACGCGTTTTGGTTTGCTAGAGGCCAGCGGCTAGCAGCCAGTAGCTTTTTCTACGCTGTCTTTCTCTGCTCCATGCTGGCAAAGAACTGCTGGGCGCGCTCGCCCATCTCTTTGGGGTTCAGGTCTTCTTTATGTGTGGCGATGCCCCAGCTATAGCCAAAGGGATCGACCAGGCTGCCGTAGCGGTCGCCCCAGAACTGGTCAGCCACGGGCATGGACTCCTTGCCGCCGGCGGCAATGGCCTGCTTGAAAGTTTCGTCCACGTTGGGGACGTACACGTTCAAGGTGCAGGTGCAGCCGCCCAGGCTCTGCGGGGATTTCACGTTCATCTGCGGATTTTCGTCCGAGAGGAAGATGACGGAGTCGCCGATCTTGAGCTCGGCGTGCATGATTTTGCCGTCAGGGCCGGGCATGCGCATCAGTTCCTGCGCGCCCAGCGCTTTTTTGTAGAAGTCGATCGCTTTGGCCGCGTCGCGCACCACGAGCGCCGGCGTTACCGTGTGGAAGCCTTCAGGAATTGGTTTTGCGGATACTGCCATGTTTCATCTCCTTTATTTGTGCGATTTAGATTCATTTGAACAACGATCGCGTATCAGCGTCTGGCCGATTCGCAACCGAATCGCATGCCTCAACCCCGGGACTTTCGTCCTTGGGTGAGCGCAGCGAATGTGCACACCTTCATCGCGTTGAGCGATGAATTTGGACACAGTTGTCCTCAAACAGCATTTGCCCGGCAACGGCAACCCACCTATGTTACTCGCATGCGGAGTTGCCGGTTTGAAGATCCGGTAAAAAACCAGAGCCGCTCGTTGGGACGAAATGCACATGAGAACAGCATTTAGCCAAAACCACGCCTACCGCGGATTCACGCCGATAGGCGCGGATTTAGGAAGGTCTTTCGGATCACCCTATTCCTTTGCGTTCCTTCGTTTCCGTTGTGTTTAGAGTCTTGCTGCTCGATGGTCGGCAATCTCTGGCTAACGGCTAGGAGCTAGCGGCCAGAGGCTTTTTCTCAATCCGCGCCAATCCATGTATGTCCGCGGTAAGCTTGCAGTTGGTTTGGGTTTGGGTCTGGCTGGGTGCGGATTACTGAGTTGCTGGCTTTTGCCTTCGCGGTTGGTTTTGGTTTTGCCTCGGCTAATTGCCAGTTGCTAATTGCTAGCTGCTTCTGGTCTGGCTAGCGGCCAGGAGCTAGCGGCTAGAAGCTGCTAGCTGCTTCTCCCCACCAGCTCCATCTGTTTTTTCTTGTTGGCTTCCATGGCGGCAAGGTCGGGCTCAAAGCAGCGGCGGCACCGCGCTTCATACATTCCGGCCGCGCCCACCACGATCAGGTCTTCATTGGCGATCAGCCGTTGCGTATGCTTGGCTGGATTGCCGCACTGCATGCAGATGGAAAGCGTTTTGGTGATCTCGTCGGCCACGGCCAGCAGCTCAGGCATGGGATGAAACGGGCGCCCAAGATAATCAGTATCAAGGCCCGCGATGACAATGCGCTTGCCCATATCGGCCAGGCGCACGACGAAATCCACCATGGCTTCGCCCAGGAACTGCGCTTCGTCAATGCCGATGACTTCCGTCCGCACGTCAAGCTTGGCCTGGACTTCCATGGCGTTGCTCACGGCCTCGGCGTGAATACGCCCGTCATCGTGCGAGACGATCTGGTCGCTGGCGTAGCGCTGGTCGATGATCGGCTTGAAGATCTGCACCCTCTGCCGCGCAATTTCCGCGCGGCGCAGCCGCCGGATCAGCTCTTCGCTCTTGCCGCTGAACATCGGCCCGCAGATCACTTCAATCCAGCCCAGATTTCCCCGCATTGCATTCATTAAGAAAGCTCCTGGCTACTAGCTACTGGCTTCTAGCTCAACACCAATTCATCAGGCATCCAAAGCAGCCAGCTTGCTATTTATAAATTCGTGAAATTCCTCAAAGCTTGCAAAAACTTCTGTGGCACAGCCCAGCAGCCATCCGCTGATCTGTTCCACCGGCATCCCGCAGATCAAATAGACAGGAATGCCCATGCGATGCGCGAAAGTCAGCTCGCCCTGCGTGCCCGCGCCGCGTCCGGCGTGCTGGTCCCAGTAGCAGACAATCGCGTCACACCGGTGCTCGATCAAATCAAGATCATAGGCAATGATCTTCTGGATTGTCCGGCGAAAGCGTTGCAGATCGCTCTGCTTCCATGCGCGAAACTCGCGCGCTTCCGTCTCAGTCAGGTTTTTCATCTCGTCTTCGGCGGGATCATAAATCTCATGTCCCAGGGCCTTCAGCGCCGGCGCTATCTCAGCGCGCCAGCCCTTGCCCAGGTCCGGTGAGTATTCGATGGAGCCTGCGAGGTAGAAAAACATGAAAAGCGATTGTCAGCGATTCACAGCGGCGCGTCAACGCACATTTGGCGGAGTTTGGGACGCGTTTTCCAGAGCTGGTGCACAGGATTTCCGCTGTGGATTGAAAGCCCTGGATTCGTGCCGGGATTTTGCTAACCACTTTGACGGCTCCTCGTCTATAGCCATGTAACATGTATCCGGTGTGGATATAGTTCATATGGCCAGCCTGGACCTTGATATCGATTCTCTACTTCCGCTTCAGCCGGCAACCTTTCACATTTTGCTGGCTCTGTCCGGCGAAGACCGCCATGGTTACGGCATTATCCAGGATATCGCCGCGCGAACCGGCGGCGAGATCAAATTGAGCGCCGGCACCCTTTACAGGTCTATTCAGCGCATGCTGGAGCAGGGCTTGATCGTGGAAACCCGCGAGCGTCCCGCTCCTGAAGAAGATGACGAGCGCCGCCGCTACTATCGGATTACTCAATTTGGAAGTGCCGTCGCCAGAAGCGAGACGCGACGGCTCACGCAACTGGTCAGGATGGCGCGTGCCAAAGGCCTGGCGCCCGGGAAGGCATGATGCGTCTCTATCGATTTCTGCTTCATCTCTATCCTTCTTCATTTCGGGCTGCGTATGGCCAGGAGATGCATGCGATGTTCGCCGCCCGCCGTCGTGAAGCCGCAGGCCGCCTTTCGGTGGCGGGCCTGTGGATGGAAACCTTCTTTGAAATCGTGGCCAATGCCGCAGCCGCGCATTGGGACATTCTGAAACAAGATCTGTTTTATGCCACACGTGCTCTTCGCCGTGCTCCTGGATTCGCTGCCGCCGCGGTCTTGGTGGTTTCGCTGGGAGTTGGGGCGAATACGGCCGTATTCTCGCTGGCGGATTTCGTTCTTATCCGGCCCCTTCCCTTTGCCGATCCTGACCGGCTGGTGAAAATCTGGGAGCAGGTGCCTGGCTATAGCCAGCAGGAGCTGTCCCCGGCGGACTATCGCGATTGGAAGCGCATGAGCGCTTCTTTTGCAGCCATGGAAGCGTCAAGGGGCCTCTCCGCCAATCTGGTTGCTGAACACGAGCCGCAACGCGTGGAAGGAGCGTACCTGACGGCCGGCTTGCTGCCCATGTTGGGCGTGCAGCCGGTGATTGGGCGCGTATTTGCCGCTGATGAGGATCGTAGTGGCGCGCCCGCTACGGTGCTGCTGAGTTATCGAATGTGGCAGTCGGATTTCGGCGGCGATGCCGGCGTGATCGGCCGCAAAGTCCGCCTGGATGACAGGCCCTACACCATCATAGGGGTGATGCCTCGCGATTTTCATTTTCCCAATCGTGAAGCTGATTTGTGGGCGCCAATGCAGTTCCAGGAAGAAGACTTTCAGGACCGCAATGACAATTACCTGCATGTCTTTGCCCGGCTCAAGCCGGGAGTCACACTGCGGCAAGCCAAGGCCGACCTGGCTCTTGTGACTGCGCAACTGAAGAAGCAATATCCCAGGGAAAATGGCAAGACTGACGCAAACATTTATTTGCTGCGTAATGATTTTTCCCGGGGGTTGCGCCTGGCTTTGCTGGCGCTGGTGGCCGCGGCCGGCTGCGTTTTGCTGATTGCCTGCGCCAATCTGATGAACCTTCTGGTGGCCCGGTCATTGGCCCGCCAGAGAGAGCTGGCCGTGCGGGTTGCGATGGGCGCTGGCTGGAAGCGGCTGCTTCGCCAGATGCTCACGGAGAGCCTGGTGCTGGCATTGCTGGGAGGAGCGCTTGGAGTTGCACTGGCGATTGCCTCATTGCCTCTATTTGCCCGGCTGGTTCCGGACTCTCTTCCCATCTCCGCCACTCCTTCGGTCGATCTGCGCGTGCTGGTCTTTTCTGTGCTTCTCACCACGTTGACCGGCATCGGCTTTGGGCTGCTGCCAGCGCTGCGCGCCTGCCGCAATGTCGATCTCGGCGGGCTCCGCGAAGGCTCGCGCGCCGGCGGCGGCAGAAAAGAGCGGCTGCGCTCTGCTCTGGTTGTCGTTGAAATGACGGCGTCTGTCGTTCTCTTGATTTCTGCTGGTTTGCTCCTGCGTGCGCTGTGGCACATTCAAGCCACCGATCCAGGGTTCCGCACGGAAGGTGTGCTAACCCTGCGTACCGCCCTGCCCATGCCGAAATATGAAAAGACCGTAAAACGGGAAGAGTTTTACCGGCAGGTGCTTTCGGAGGTGCGGCAGTTGCCGGCAATAAAGAATGCTGCCTATATCAGCTTTCTTCCTATGGTCGTGCGCGGCGGCATCTGGCCGGTCAACGTGGGTGGTGACATTGCTGAACTCTCTGAAGTGCATGCGGCCAGCGCCCGCTTCATCACACCCGGCTTCTTTGCCGCCATGGGAATTCCTCTGCTCGTGGGCCGTGACGTGAGCGAATCAGACACGCTCGACGAGCCTTTTGCCGCTGTCGTAAGCGCATCCTTTGTAAAGCGCTATTGGCCCGGCCAAGACCCGCTGGGCAAGCACTTTAAAATCGTCCTGCATGATCGCGTTGTGGTGGGAGTGGTGGCTGACATCCGGGTGCGCGGCTTTGAGCAAAGCAGCGAACCCCAGGTTTATCTTTCCTATAAGCAGGTTCCTGACAATGAGGTGATCTGGTACGCCCCTAAAGACCTGGTCGTACAAAGTTCCGCCAGCCCTGCGGCATTGCTGCCGGCGATTCGCCATGCTGTTCACCTCGCTGATCCGGAACAGCCGATCTCGAATGTCCAAACTATTTCAGAGATCATCGCCGACCAGACAGCCGCCCGCTCATTGCTGGTCAAAGTGCTGGGCGCCTTCGCGCTTGTAGCCTTTCTGCTGGCCGGGGTGGGCATCCACGGACTGCTTTCCTTCGCCGTATCGCAACGGCGGCAGGAGATTGGCGTGCGCATTGCGCTGGGCGCGCAGCCAGGTCACATCATGCGCATGGTCCTGGGACGCAGCGCGCTGCTGGCTGCGCTTGGTGTGGCGGCAGGCCTGGTCCTGGCTTACGCTGCGGGCCGTGCCATGGAATCGCTCCTCGCCGGAGTTGAACCCGCGGATCCTGCAACCTTCATCGCCGCCGCGGCCATGTGTCTTCTAATGGCCCTTATAGGAAGTCTGGCTCCGACTCTTAGAGCGATGAAGGTAGATCCCCTCTCCGCAATCAGGATGGAGTAGGCCGCCGCAAGATTGTGCGCCCGCCCGGAGAATCTCAAAACCCTTTTGTGAACTACTCGTACTTCAACGCTCTCAACGGCTCAATGTTCATCGCCCGCCGCGCGGGAATGTAAGACGCCACCAACCCCACCAGGGCCAGCAACATCGCCACCGAAACAAGCGTGACGGGATCGGACGGCGAGACGCCTACGAGCAACGAGCCGATTCCACGGGCGGCAAGAAACGTGAGGACCAGCCCCGCCACCAGGCCTGCGCCGACTAGTACAAAGCCCTGGCGCAGCACCATCTTTAGAATGTCGCCGCGTCCGGCGCCCAGCGCCATGCGCACGCCAATCTCATGTGTCTTCTGCGCTGCGGCGTAAGAGATCACGCTATAGACTCCAACCACTGCCAGCACAAGGCCAAGCAGTCCCAGCACTACGGTAAAGCGGCTGCCCATGCGGAAGAGAAAGAACCCGTTGACTCCGCCCAGCGATTGCTCCATGGTCTGCACGTCGGTCAGGGGAAGCGCGGGGGCAAGACTGTGAATCTGCTGCTCCACTACTGGAATCAGCGCTTCCGGCGAGCCGGCGATCCGCAATTGCAGCGTCACAAAGGAACGGAAGTTCTGCGCGATGGGTTCGTAGTAAAACAAGGTGGTCGTATCCACCGGGTCGGTGTACTTGCCCTGCTTCGCCACGCCAACAACTTCCAGGAACGGGCCTGAAGCCGCCGTATCGCTAAAGCGCTTGCCCAGCGCGTCCTGGCCGGGCCACAGCTTGTTGGCCATTGCTTCACTGACCACGGCGACTCTTGGAGACTTGGCGTTGTCCTGATCGCTAAAGAGACGGCCGCGCAGCAGGGGAACGCGCATGGTGCTGAAATACGCCGGATCAATCGCGTTGTAAAAGGCCCTCGGCGTCGCTTCCTTGCTTTGCGGCTGTCCTTCGGCAAAGACCGGGCTCACTTCGTTGGAGTAGCCCATCGGCACTGTGGTGGCAATGCTCGCCGACTCAACTCCAGGCAAAACTCGAACGCGGTCTTTCATCTCACGGAAAAACTGCTCCGTGCGCTGCTGGTCAAAGCCGATGGTGCGCGTTTCCATGGTCACGTTCAGAACGTTGTGCGGATCAAAACCCAGGTACGTGTGCTCGGCGTTCTGGCTGCTGCGGACAAACAGGCCCGCAACCACC
>DASSXL010000103.1:0-28415 GCA_035703825.1 Candidatus Angelobacter sp. | reverse complement strand
CGCATGCTCGCGCGCAAGCCGCCGCTGGTCCTGCTGGACGAACCTTTTGCCGGTCTCGACCGCCAACTTGTACGCGAACTGATTGACGATCTCATCTTCTGGAGCCGGCAGATCGGCTTCAGCATCATCGCCGTCGATCATCAGGCGGAAGTGCTCAAGCGACTCTGCCCGCAGCAGGCTGTCGTGATTGAGCAAGGCAAGATCGTGCAGCGCGGCTGTTGGACTGAACTTTACCGTGCGCCGGCGACGCCGCTGCTGCAATCGTTGCTGGCGCCCCTGTGAATTACGTGCGTTTTGGACCGGCGAGGCCGCGATTGAATCAGGAAGGCGCAAACCGGACGCTGTACGCCAACGAAAGGAGTTGACACTATGCCAAATGGATCGCCGAAGAAACTTTATCCCCTGCGCGATGCCTGCAAGGTACTGGGAGTGAGCTATCCCGCGCTGAAGCAGTGGATCTACAAAGGCAAGATCAAGACCGTGAAAACTCCCGGCGGCCATCATCGTATTCCAGAAGCCGAGATCGACCGCCTGCTGCCCGCCGTTCCGCAGCGCGGCCCTGTGCAAACGCGCAGACAAAGCTTCCGCACCATCAGCGGACGCAACCAGCTTGTGGGCCGCGTGGTTGAGTTGACAATCGAAGGCCTGATGGCGCAGGTCACGCTTTCAATCTCCGGCCAGCGCCTGACCGCCATCATCACCGCCGACGCCGTGCGCGAGATGCGGCTGGAAAAAGGCCAGATCGCCACCGCGCTGGTGAAATCCACGGACGTGATGGTGATGCGGCCGCGGTAGCACTGCGTCGCTGATCACGTGACGATTGAATGATTGACAGCGATGCCCGAATTGCCTACGCTTTGGCATATGGAAGTCCGTTTAACGCCAGACTTGGAAGCAAAATTGAATCAGCTCTCCGTTGAGACCGGACGCGCGAAAGAAGAGCTTGTGCAGGACGCGATGGCCGGATATCTGACCGAACTTTCTCAGCTCCGCAGCACCCTCGATGCCCGCTACGACGACATTAAGAGCGGCAGAACCAAACCCATCGATGGAGAAGAGGCATTCACCCGCTTACGGAAAAAGAAAACCGACCGTAGCCGTGGCTAGAGCGTGAGCACCTATTGGCTTCACCCGGACGCATTCGCCGATCTCAACGACATTGGGAATTCATCGCTCAGGATAGCGTTGATGCAGCAGACCGCGTATTAGATGAAATCCAGAACGGCATCAACATGCTGGTGAGATCTCCGCTTGCCGGCCATCTCCGGCCTGATCTGAGCTCCCGTCCGATGCGGTTCTGGCTCGTCCATAGCTATCTGCTTGCGTATGTTCCGGAACAGCCACTTCTGATCATCGGCGTTCTGCACGGCCGCCGCAATCCAAGAATAATGGCCGCAATCCTCCGCGACCGAAAATAAACTCACTCCTTGACTGCGCTCGAGTAAACTGTACTGCCTCATTGCGCAAAACCCATGTCCTCCGCCGCGATCCAACCCGCTCCGCGAAGCAACCTCAAATGGGGCGGCCTTGCGCTGGCCATCGCACTTGCCCTCGCCCTGCACTGGCTTCCGCTCACCCATGGCCTCACCGCGCCCGCGCGCATCATCCTGCAGATCACCGCTTTCACCGTGGCGCTCTGGGTCTTTCAGGTCATCAATCCCGGATTCGTCTCCATACTGATGATGGGCCTTATGCTCTTGTCCGGAGTGCGTCCGCCTTCGGTCTTCAGCGGCTTCTCCAGCGGCGGATTCTGGGTGCTGCTCTGCGTGCTATTTTATGGCTTTGCTATGCAGCACACCGGGCTGGCGCAGCGCATGTCGTATTACGTCCTGGCGCTGTTTCCCGGCACGTACGCCGGGGTTACGTCGGCGTTTCTGGTGATTGGCGCGGTGCTGGCCCTGGGCATTCCTTCTATGACCGTCCGCACGGCCATCATGGTCCCGATTGCCTGGGCGCTCGTGAAATCCGTGGGGCTGAGGCCGCGCAGCCGTGGCTCCGCGCTCATCATGATCACCTGCGTGGAAATGGCCGTCTTCCCCGGCTGCGCCTTTCTTTATGGATCGCTATTCGGCCCCGTGGTCGATCAGATTTTTCACGCGCGGCAATTGCCCATTTCATGGCTCGGCTATGCGCAGGTGCTCACGCTGCCGGTGCTGGCCATCTGCGTGGCGCTGATCTTCCTGAACCGCCTGGCCTTAAAGCCGGAAGCGCCGCTCAACGTTCCTTCGAGCTTTGGGCGCGAACGCCTGAACGCTTTAGGAAAAATCACGCGCGGTGAGCTGATCACCGCAGCGATTGTGCTCGTCTCCATCGCCTTCTGGGCCACTGACCGCTATCATCATCTTCCATCTTTTCTCATAGGCATGTTCGGCCTGGCCGTCTTCGCCCTTTGCGGCATCGTGCGCGATAAAGACATCAGCACCGGAATTTCCTGGCCGCTCGTCCTTTTCATGGGCGGCGTCTTCAGCCTGGCCGGCGTGGTGCAGGAATATAAAGTCACTGACTGGCTCGCCGCGCTGGTCCTGCCCTCGGTCACGCACCTTGTGGGGATTCCCGTGCTGTTTCTTCTGGTCGTGGGGCTGGTCATGTACGTGGCGCGCTTTCTCGATCCCTCCGGCATGCTCGCCATCCCCATGGTGTTTTTGCCGGTGGTGGACGTTGCCGCCCGCGCCGGCATTGTTCCGCTGGTCACTATGGCCGCCATCCTTATTACCTCAGTCCCGTTCTGGGCGTCTTACCAGAACATATGGATTGCCATGGGCGAAAATATCACTGAGGGCCTGGCCTTCACCGCCGGCCAGCGCGCTCGTCTGGCGACGGTCTATGGCATCGTCGCGCTGGCGGCTCTTGCGCTGGCCGCGGGCTATTGGAAGATGATGGGTATTCTCTAGCCTAAGGGATCCGAAGGGCATGGATTCCAGGACAGATGAACACGGGGGAACCTCTCAAGTAGGTCCATGTGCCCACCAGCCGTCAGGAACGAAAATCCAGAAGCATAAGCTTGCAATGCTTCCTGCGAAGATAACGATTATCCAGGATCGAGATGCACGAAATCCGGCAATGAGTCCAGTGACGACCGCAAGCATTAGACTCACTTCGGCCAACACACTCCCGTTCGCGAAATAGTCGCCAGGCGTCAGAAGGCCACACACAACCCAGGTATCGTGTAAAGCAAGAACGCGCGAGCAGGGAGTTTAGCAGACGAATCCCCATATCCCGATAACGTCCATGTACGTGTTCGGCGTTCATATTTAAGGATAGCCCCAGAACTTACAGATAGCTCAACCACCAATCCCGCCTTCTGCTCTTCACATTGGCAAACCAGCGGCACACCGGATAGAGCAATATCACTACCAGCAGCCAGACTCCATACACCGTCCACAAACTATAACCAAAGTTCGGCGGGAACAGCTTCTCCGGACCGCCCATGGAAGGCAGCGGATTGAACACGAACCGCGCCGCCGAGCTGCCATAACGCAGCCACGCCCCTAGCACCGCCAAAATGTGGATCAGGTAGAAATGCAGAATGAAATAAAACATTGGCACCCGGCCAAAGACCACCAGCGGATTGGCCGGCTTGAACGTGAGCCGGTCAAACCAGGCCAGCACCAGCAAGGCCGGCCCCAGCGTCATCAGCAGGAAGTCGAGCGATCCCGGATATTTGGTGCAATTGAGAAAAGATAGCGCGGTAAACAACGCCGACTTCTGGTGCGTCCACGGCGCGGGATCTCCATAGTGGTTCAGCGCCCGCAGCGCGATAAAGGCCGTCGTCATGGCCAGGCCCAGCCTCAGCATGGTGCGGCCGCGCGCCGCGGGTTCCTGCTCGAATACTCGTCCAAAGCAAAAGCCAGCGGCCATCACGGCGATCCACGGCAGAAACGTATACGTCATCAGCGCCATCTTTCCCGCCACCGGGATAACACCCGGCTGATGCAGCAGGTTCCACGCCCACGCGGCTGAGCCAAGCTGTGCCGCCCGAATTCCATCCAGGCAATTGTGCAGCAAGATCACCGCAACGCTCATTGCGGCCAGCCAGCGCACCGGCACATAAACCAATGCCGCCATGGCGATCATGCAGATGCCGAAGATCCAAAGAATCAAAAGCAGAATGAGGAAGCGCAGGGAAAAGTTGAAGTTATAGGCAAACCGCATCACCGTGAGTTCCAGCGCAATGAACCAGAGCCCGCGCGTCCACAAAAAGCGCGAGAGCTGTCCTTTGGTGTGGCTGCGTCCGAAGAGATACACTCCCATGCCCGCGGCAAACATGAACACAGGCAGGCAATAGTGGGTGATCCAGCGCGTAAAAAATAAGATTGGCGTCGTTCGGCTGAGATCGGTCGGCGAGAATAGCATGGCGTCGGCGTGAAAAAAGTCGCGCACGTGGTCGAGCGCCATGATCACCATCACCAGCCCACGCAGGGCGTCAATGGACAACAAGCGCGTGCTGGGTTGCGCAGCTTTCGCCACGCTGGCAGCCGTCACAGATTCCAGCGATTTGCCGGATTCTAACGATTTGAAGGACGAGTGCATGAAGGGACTTATTGTCCCGCATCTGCCGGATAAATGTCAGATCAAAATCGTTGCCGAATTGGGGGCGTGCGTTTCGTCCCTGGCATCCGAAGCTCTCAGCTCAGCGCGGCGTCAGCACCGCATAGCGCGTGACCGTATAGCCCAGCGCCGCCCCAAGAAATACGTCGGACGGGAAATGCGAGTTCGTGGTGACGCGGGAAAAGCTGATGGCCGTGGCCATTCCGTACATCACCCAGGGCACCCAGCGATGATTGTGGTAGCGGCTGGCAATCACCGTAGCCACGGAAAAAGCTCCAGCCGCGTGCCCCGACGGGAAAGAGCTGCCCTTAAACGGCGACTTGCCGCCGGCAAAGAACGTGTTGTGAAAATCACCTCCCGGAGGAACGTCGCTGGGCCGCTTCCTGCGCGTGACGGCCTTCACAGCCAAATCGACCACGGCGGAGTTGGCGTAAGCCTCGCCGGCCAGCAGCGCCGTGCTCACCTGATATGAATCGTGCCGGATGTAGCCGGACATCATGAGAGTCGTCGGGATCGCGATCACTTCCGCGGTCGTAATCGTGCTGTCGAAGGTGTCGTTCAGGTGGTCGAGGTTCCGCGCATGGTCCTGGAAGTACGGCATCACATGCGGATCGGCCACGATGAGCCCCGCCGTCACGCCTGAGATGGTGAGCGTCGGCAGCCAGTGGTGCCCCTTGGCCAGTTGCACGGGAAAAGTCCAGATGTTCTTTTGGTCGCGTAGAAAGTCTTTCGGCAGGCTCGCCCACGTCACCTCGCGGGCCGCGGGTGATTTGTTGTCGTCGGCTGGTGGCCGCGACGACTGCTGGTTGTCTGGCAGCCCGCCGCCGGTTGTTTGAGCAGAGGCCTGTGCCGGCACAAAGCCGATGCCGATGGAGAGAACAATAGTAAGAAACAATTGCTTGATTATGCGGCTCATCGACTTTCTTGGATGCGGTTCTCTGTTCCAGGTATGCCACCGGCCTGAACCCCTTATTTCAGGCGGCTGCGGCGCAGTCTGCCGCGTTTTCTGCAGATCATGCCGACGGCTGGGCGGCGCCGGGCCGTGCTCCCCGCCGGGGTCTGCAATTACCGCTGCTGCTCTGCTTGTGAAATAATTGTGGGTTTGCCCCAAGGCATCAAAGAAATGTGGCACAGGCACTCTTGCCTGTGCTCGCGGCCGGTCCCCTGGGCCGCCGCATGTAGGTATGGAGACTAATGGACTTCCAATTAACTGACGAACAACTACAGCTCAAGAAATCCCTGCGTGAATTTGCCGAGCGCGAAATCCTTCCCAACGTAATGAAATGGGACGAAGCCAACCACTTCCCGCTGGAGACGATCAAGGAACTGGGCCGCATGGGCGTGCTGGGCATCATCTTTCCCGCTGAATACGGCGGCGCCGGCCTGGGCTACGTGGAATACGTGATCGCCATTGAAGAGCTTTCCCGCGTTGACGGTTCTGTGGGCATCACCGTGGCCGCGCACAATTCTCTCTGCTCCAACCACATCTTCCTGGCCGGCAATGAAGAGCAGCGCAGGAAATATATTCCCAAGCTGGCCACAGGAGAGTGGCTGGGCGCGTGGGGTTTGACTGAGCCCGGCTCCGGCTCGGACGCAGGCGGCGCGCGCATGAGCGCCGTGCGCAAAGGTAAAAAAGGCGGATGGGTGCTCAACGGCACCAAGACTTTTATCACCAACGGCCATCATGCCGATGTCGCCGTGGTGATTGCCGTGACAGACAAGACCGCGCACACGCACGGCCTCTCCGCGTTCATCGTGGAAAAAGGCGCCAAGGGTTTTCGTCCGGGCAAAAAAGAAAACAAGCTGGGCCTGCGCGCCAGCGACACCTCAGAGCTGATCTTTGAAGACTGCCACGTTCCGGAAGATGCGCTGGTGGGCGTGGAAGGCCAGGGCTTTGTCGATGCCATGCGCGTGCTCGATGGCGGCCGCATCTCCATTGCCGCGCTTGGGCTGGGCATGGCGCAGGGCGCGTATGAAGCGGCGCTCAAGTATTCCAAGCAGCGCCGCCAGTTCGGCAAAGCCATCAGCGAATTCCAGGCCATACAATGGAAGCTGGCTGACATGGCCACGGAGATTGACGCCGGCCGCCTGCTCACCATGCGCGCCGCCGCCATGAAGGACGCAGGCATGAAGACGACGCAGGAATCGTCCATGGCCAAGCTGTATACCGGCGAGGTGGCGGTGAAGTGCGCGAACGAATGCGTGCAGATCCACGGCGGTTACGGCTTCATCAAGGACTATCCGGCGGAAAAGTTTTATCGCGACGTGAAACTCTGCACCATCGGCGAAGGCACCAGCGAGATCCAGCGGCTAGTGATTGCGCGGCAATTGCTGAAGGATTGAAATCATGAGTTTCACCGCAAAGGCTTAAGAAAACGCTGGCTCGCTTTACGGCCTTTGGGATGACGGTCTTCAAATATTTGCCAACAATGTCCACCAACCTCCAGCATTGGGTCGACCGCATACGCGCCGGCGACGTACGCGCGCTGGCCCGCGCCATCAGCACCATAGAAGACAACCGCCCCGAATCGCGCGAGTTGCTCAAAGCCCTCTTCAACTTCACCGGACGCGCACGCGTAATCGGCCTTACGGGCGCTCCCGGCGCAGGCAAAAGCACACTGGTCGACCAGCTTGCGCGCGAATATCGCAAGCAGGATCGCACCGTTGGAATTCTTGCCGTTGATCCCAGCAGCCCTTACACCGGCGGGGCAATCCTCGGCGACCGCATTCGCATGCAGTCTCACCATGCTGACCCGGGCATTTACATCCGCAGCATGGCCACGCGCGGCAACCTGGGCGGGCTGGCACGCGCCACCACGGACGCTGCGACCGTGCTTGACGCCGCCGGCAAAGATATTGTGCTGATTGAAACCGTCGGCGTGGGGCAGGATGAAATCGACATCGTGCGCCTGGCCGACGTGACCGTGGTGATTCTCGTCCCCGGCATGGGCGACGACGTGCAGACCATCAAAGCCGGAATCATGGAGATTGCGGACATTTTCGTCATCAACAAGAGCGACCGCGAAGGCGCGGACCGAGTGGAGCGCGAGATACGCTCCATGCAATCATTGGCGATTCGCTCGGACAAATGGACTCCGCCGATCATCAAGACCGTGGCCACTGATGGCAAGGGCATTCCAGAACTCGCAGCGGCAATCGTGAACTACGAACAATTCCTCGAGCAGAAAGATCTTCTATTAAAGAAGAAAATTTCAAGCTGGCGTGAGCGCTTGATTGAGATGTTGCGCGACGGTCTGCTGGAACGGTTGCTGAGTGAACGCTTGCCGGAAGAAGAAATTGCCCGTCTCGCCGCCGAAATCGCCGAGCACAAGCGCGATCCGTATTCGCTGGTGGAGGAGATCGTGAGTGGCTTCGAAGGAGCTCCTCACCACGGAGACACGGAGACACGGAGAAAAGAAAAGGTCGGAAGCGAGTAACGCACTGCTGTCCCTTAGATCGCGTTAGGATTGTTTTGGGGCTAAGAGGGACAGTGAGGGCTAACGGCCAAAAGCCAAGAGCCAAGAACCAAACGCCGCGATCCAAAGCTAGCGGCCAGTAGCTAGAAGCCAGGAGCTGTATTTATGCACACCATTGACCATCTTGGAATCGCCGTCAAGTCGCTGGCGCAGGCGCGCAAGTTTTATGAGCAGCTCGGGCTTGAAGTCCTGCGTGAAGAGCCCATCCCGCACGAGAAGGTCAAGGTGGCCATGATCCCGCTGGGCCAGAGCCGCATTGAACTGCTGGAGGCCACGAGTCCCGATTCGGTGATCGCCAAATTCTTAGAGAAGCGCGGCGAAGGGCTGCATCATGTCGCCATCCATGTGCCGGATCTCACGCAGGCTGTTGAGAACCTCAAGAAGACCGGCACGCGCTTTGTGTCGGAAGAAATCAAGATCGGGGCCGGCGGGCATCTTTACGTTTTTGTTCATCCCTCCAGCACCGGAGGTGTATTGCTGGAGTTGGTGCAGGATGTTCCGGAAGGCGTTTAGTTTTTCTTTTCTTGTCCCAAGCGTAGCGAGCGAACCCCTATAGCCTAAACTCCCCTTCTTCCTCACTTACGTCTTCTTCTCCTGCCGACTTCGCCAATGCGCCCAGGCCCAGGCACACCAAACAAATGAAGATGCCAGCCATCTCGCTAAGCACTATATCTGCCTTGGTAAATCCTCTGATGACGTGACCGCCAAACAAGAATGCTATGCCGGCAATCCCGAACAGCAGCCCGGATACCCCTCGGAGGAAAGCCTTGAAAGTCGACTTGGTTGAATCGTTCATAGCGAACAGGAGGATACAACAGAGTGGCATGCGCTGGGGAACTTCATCACGGAGAGTATTAGTGCGTCCCGTTTGCTTGCGTCGGACATAGCCGTTGGGTTTCGCGTTCCGGCCAGGTCCACACGCACACCATTCACGAGCATGGGCGTAATCACCATAAAAATGATCAGCAGATTGTTTTTACCGTATCGCCGGTGTTCATGAGCGAATGGGGCAACATAAGAGGGCCTTGCGATCCTACAAAGAGCACCTTGCGCGAAGAAACAGAGGAACGCGCAGCATCTATCCGCTTAAAGTTGTTAAGGCCAACATGAAGGCGTTGCAAGGACGGGCCAAATGCTCAAATTCGTCGATCTATAAGTAACGATTGTTGGCTGGCATTCACCATGATTAGGCAGTAAAATCCCGAGCCGGGAGCACCAGATATGACTACACGGCGCCTTCGACACGGGCTCTGTTTCCTCACTTTTTTCCTGGCAACCAGCGTCACTGTTTTCGCGCAAGGCACCCCGTTCACGCAGGGACCGCTCACGGTAATGCTTCCTCCGGGCTGGACCGCGCAATCCGGCCTGGGCCCCGTGAGGTACTATTCTCCGGATTCGACGCCGCAACAATTTTTCAGGTTGCAGTTTCTGCCTGCTGAACAGACGACGCTGGACGTGCGCCAGCGCCACGCTGAGATCCTCGGAAACCTGGCCGGCATCATCCGGCCCGGCTCGGCGCAGCAAAACGGGGTAATCGGCAAATTCATCTGGACGAAGATGGAGGTGCAACTCCCCGGCGGCCTAAATGAAACCTGGATCTGGTACAGCGCAAAAGCCGGCGCCACCTACGTGGCCATTGGCACGGAAGCAACGCGCCCGGAACTGATCGCCCGGAACCTTCATGCGGTCGAAGCCATGCTGGCGAACGCTACACTGAGCGGCGCATCCACGCCGCCCGGATCCTCAAACGTGCCTGCTGGTTTCGGCAACGCATCCGGCGCGCCAGCGGGATCCGTCGGCCTCGCCAGCCTTGACGACTATATCTTCACCCCTCCGTCCGGCTGGGCGGCGCAGAGACTATCGGACGCCATCATGATCTCCTCGCCCTTGTCCGTCACCAATGAAAAGTGCCTGATCTATCTCCTGCCGATGCGGCCCGCGGGCGCCAACCTGCTCGATGACGCCAGCAACGCGTTTCGCGACGCCTGGCTGCGCAACTTCGTTCTCCGTAACCAGACACCGGCCGGCTTCGCCTTCCCGGAATCCGTCGTGCACGGCACCTCAGGACAGGGTTGGGAATACGTCATCATCAGAAGGGGTATCGCTCCTCCCAACTCCCAGGAGAGCCGCCTCGGCTTCGTGATGGCCGCCAAACTCGGTAACCGGCTCGCCGTCATCTCCGGCGTCTCCAAAGATCCGCTGGTTAGCGCCTGCATGGGCGAGAACACGGGCACCACCAACTGGCCCAAATTTTTCTACAGCCTGGGCTTCAAGAGCTGGCCTCAGTCGGACCATTCCCAGCAGATGCGACGGCTTCTTGCCGGAGAGTGGATCGCCGCCACCGCCACCGCCGGTGACAAGATCACCTTCGCCGGCAACGGCCGCTTCGCCAATGCGGCCGCCGCCCAGCAGTACCACCTCACGGCAAACGAGTTGATCACGACTACTCAAGCTTATTTCGGGAACGGAAGCTACACGCTGCGCGGAAACTCGATCACCCTCACACAGGACGACAACCGTACCGACCGCGGTTTCTTCCGCGTGGAACAGGAAAGCAAAGACGGAGGCCGCACCTGGGCCGACGTCTTCTATCTCATGCGGACCAGCTCAGTCGACGGCCAGGATTACGAATTGAAGTACGGCAAAATGCGCTAGAGCAGTTGCCGGAGCGTGACTGATTTGGGCCCGCAAAGGCGCAGGTAGTCTGCAACTACGCGGTTTCGACGCAAAGACGAAGGCCGTACCTGGGCATTGTTATAGTAGACAACTCCTTAAATAAGTAAAGTTTTATACATTCCGGGAACCCAATAACTTTATAATTTCGACCGATTTTCAGAACTTACACTAAATCACTCTGGCTTAACTGGATGTATTTTCGTGAACCCGAAACTTGGCCGAGCTATTACAAGGGCTTCTCTGGTTATCATTGTTTTTTACTTCTGCGCTGCCACTAGTGTGCACGCGGAATCCTCGCCTGCGATCATTGCCGCAGATGGAAAGACAATCGCCTCCGTATTTGAAGGGTTGACGCCAAGCTGGTTCGCTCGACAAGAGGTTATCCAGCAGCTTCAACGTCACCCCGGGAATGTCTGGCGCGGAAAGCTTTCAAGCAATCTTTCGATATTCGGGGCGCGTGTGGTAGAGGCACAGTGCGTAGCGTGTCCCCCAACCGAAGCATGCTCCGGCAACTTCACCAGGCTCATCCCTCTTCCCCCGGGGGTCGGATGTGATAATCCCATCGCGTGCCCCTCCGTCAACAATTTTCAAATCGATCCCACGGACCCGAGCCTGAGGAACCTTGGTGAACAGAATAGTTACTGCGGCCCAAGCTGTTGCGTAGATGCGGAAATCTGCTGAATAAACTCAGGAAGCCTGGAGGCGCGATGAACTTTTTAAGATGCCGACTGCTCTTCTTCTTGTTGTTTTTTGTGGCAAGCTCCTGCTTGCATCTATCTGCTCAGAAAAATATTGTTACAGCTCTTGCCGAGCCGCACCATAAAGGCAACTTTCCGGCTGTAACTTCTGGCGGATGGAAATATTGGGACAAAGACTATCTTGTAACCTGGGCCCAAAGCGGGACGAGTTATGACGTTAGCCCCGACAAGCCAGCCGTAATGTTGTATGACCGTGACGGAAATGCGAAAGAAGAATATTTCTGGGTTGAGGGCGCCAGCCGCGTGGGCGTCGATTATGCCGCGGTAACGAAGTCCGGAAAGGTTTTGATCTCAGGTGGAGCAAGAACCAAGGAAGGACTGGCTGCTTTTTACATCGCTGAAATAGTTGACGGCCGTCCAAAGCGCATTATTCGTACCACGCCATTTGCGCCTGTTTACATTTGTGAAGGCGAAGCTGACACCGTTTGGGCCTACGGGTTCGAAAGGAATGACGAAGGCGACCGGGTCCCTGCTGGCCCCATGTTGCGACAGTTCAGCTTCGACAAAGGACAACTTAAGGCGATGCTTCTTATTAGCGACTTGGCTCCGGGTTGGAACCTGCCGGAAGGTTCATACCTGGGCGAGGTCAATATGCGATGCACTCCCAGCACAGTTGGGATATATAACGCCAGGAGCAGTCAATGGGTCCAATTCGACATGAAGGCGAACATTCTGCGCGTCGCTAAGGTAGACCCTCTGCCGCCACCTTCAAAGATGCGCATCACCGGCTTCGCGCTCACCGATACAGGCGATGTATTTGCGAGTTTCCATGATCGGTCCAAGAGCGTGCCGATGTCCGGATTATTTCAGTTGGCATTTGATTCAGGCGGGAGCGGAAAATGGGTTTTTGTACCTGGGACTGTGGGCCCATACCGGCGCGGGGCGCCAATTGAGAAGCTGATGGGTACGGATGGCACTTCGCTGGTCCACACGCGAAGCGTAGATGGAAACATTTACTGGTCGAAATACGGCAACCAGTAACCGAAAATCAGAGGCGACAACATGAAGACTTTAACGCGTTTCACTAGCCCGATAGTCCGGGTTTGCTTCCTGCTCCTGTTGTTTACCCCGATGAATTTAGTGACTACATTTCCGCTCTCACATGCCATGACCTTACAGTGCTTTGATCCGTGCGGCGTCGGAGGTCCCCCGGATCCCGGCGATAGCGGTTATGCTCCCGATTGCAGTCCGATCATTATCGATACGAACGGGGAGGGTTTTCACCTTACTTCAGCCGTTGACGGAGTTCACTTCGACCTTAGCGCAACAGGCTTTCGCAGTCATGTCGCCTGGACTCAGGCAGGCTCAGCGAACGCGTTCCTGGCCTTGGATCGCAACGGCAACGGCGTCATTGACAATGGAGCGGAGTTGTTTGGAAATTTCACTCCGCAGCCGCAATCGCCAGCCCCTAACGGATTTCTGGCGCTTGCAGAGTTTGACAAGCCCGAGAATGGCGGCAATGGAGATGGAGTGATTGATGCACGTGACCTGGTCTTCTCCAAACTGAGGTTGTGGATCGACGCAAACCACGACGGCATCTCTCAGCCAACCGAACTGTATACCTTGCCTTCCAAGGGTATTACTTCGATCAGTTTGAATTATGTGCTGAGCATGCGCACAGACCAGTATGGGAACGCTTTTCACTATCGCGCGAAGATCAACCCAGCCGGCAAGAACGATAACTCAGAGACCGGCCCGAACGCTTACGATGTCTTCTTGACGGCAACAGCGATTTGAAGCGCGAGAATTTTCAAGCCCGGCTGAGCAGGTAAGGGATCCTGGTGTGCATTGCCGTGCCAGTATCGAACGTTCCTCAGGGATGTTCCATTCCAGATACGCCAGAGCAGCGGCAGTGGGTCATCCAGAACGTTCCAGCCATGCGCTGATGATTACGGGATGAACCAATCGCCATTTCACCCGCATGCCGTTACAACCCTGTAGTTTATTCTTGTTAGAGTTCCCTCCCCTTCGACAAGCTCAGGGTCGGGATTTCAGAACAATGCTCATCCTCGCCATCGACACATCGGGCCCGTCCGGCGGCATCACGCTGGCTGCAGCAGACAAGGGATCGTTCCGCGTGATTGAATCGGCGGCGATTGCCGGTGGGACTTTTTCCGCGCAGCTGATTCCCACGCTGGCTGCGCTGCTCAAGAAACATGGATACGGCGTGAAAGACATTGGCGGCTTTGCCGCCGCGTCGGGGCCGGGATCGTTTACCGGGCTGCGCGTGGGGCTGAGCGCGATCAAAGGGCTGGCGGAAACTTTGCACAAGCCGATCGCGACTGTCTCCGTACTGGAGGCGCTGGCGTCATTGGCTGATCGCCAAGGAAAAATTGCCGCCGCGATGGATGCCGGCAGAAAAGAAGTCTTTCTTGGTGTCTATCAAAAGAATGCAGATGGCTCTGCGGATAAATCTGGGGCGCAACCCGGCACAGACTTGGATCAGGTCTTGCTCAAGCAGCGTGAGGAGTTGCTCACGCAGCAGGATTTTCTGGCCACGCTTGGCACGGAGCGGCCGCCAGTGATCATCACCAGTGACGCGGCCCTGGCAGAACTGGCTTCCTCGTCGCACTCCAACGTTGTGGTGGTAACGCGTCCGGGCAGCGACGTGATTGCACGCCTGGGCGCCGGAAAATTGTTGGCGGGTCAAACCGTTTCCGTGGAAGCGCTGGACGCAAATTATCTTCGGCGGTCGGACGCTGAAATTTTCTTTAAAGGAAATCGCTGAGCATGCATTCTGGGACGACTGTCCGTGTGCGTCCTGCGGAGCCATCGGACCTTCCCCGCCTTGTGGAAATCGCGTCACATTCGGCCACCGCGGCGCAGTGGAACCAGGCTGAATACCTCAAGCTGTTTGCCCTGAATCAGCCCCCAAATGACCCTCAATATCCGCCGGGATGCCAGCCCCAGTCCCGGGACCGCACTGCCCTAGTGGTGGAGCAAGCTGGCGCCGTGGTCGGTTTCATCGTCGGCCAGCAGGTTGCGGAGGAATGGGAGATTGAAAACATTGCGGTTACGGGCGCGGCGCGGCGCTGCGGCCTGGGTTCTCGGCTGGTCGGGGAGTTGCTCGACCATGTCCGAAGGCGCGGCGGAAAGACGGTTTTTCTTGAAGTGCGGGAGTCCAACCGGGCGGCGCGGTCTCTTTATGAGAAATGGGCGTTTATTGAGGTGGGAAGTCGGAAAGCGTACTACCAAAATCCGGCTGAGGATGCCTTGGTCCTGAAATTTAATTTTCCATAGAATCGCCCGTTTTCGATTGAACCAGCCCTGACCGTGTGTTAACGTTCGATGAAAGAACACGCAGGAGGTTCTTCAAGAATGGTGGATTCCGTTCGCGAACAGCTTCTTGCCAGCCACGAAGAGTTTCGTAGGCTGGCCCAGGAACACAGTCAACACTGCCAGCGCCTTCACTCCCTGATTGAGAAAAGATACTTGACGGAAGATGAAAAGCTGGAAGAAGTGCGCATTAAGAAGGTAAAACTTCGGCTAAAAGACCAGATGCATATGATCGAGCAGGAATACCGGCGCTCGCACATGCAGGTAGCTTAACCAGGGTCCTCAGGATCTAAGAGCCTCTCCCTGAGCGGGTCTGTGGCCCGGCGGGAGAGGCCTTGTTATTTACGACAGCAAAATAAGCCGACTTGTCTGTGTAAGATCCGCACACCAACCGGTATTCTTTGATTCTTCTACTTCCTGCACACTCATTCTTCATGCTGATATCAGTCGCAACTTATTCGAATCTGTTGTGAATCGCTGCCACATCTTGCTTCGCTCGGCCGATGTGTAGGTGCAGCGGAGTAATCTGAGGCATGCCAGGACCCGAAAAAAAGGCATGCTCTGCGAGGGGCTGGCTGGGGTCGGGGACTGCGAAAGCAGTGATCGCATCACGGGCTGTGACGGTACATGCATCCACGCTGTTGGATCCCTCGCAGGAACTGGCGGCTGGAGCATAACCAATGTCACAGCCTTTTTAATACAGCCGCAAAGCGTATGCCAGGAGACCTCCCAGTGAATCCTGCATTGCGTGCGCAAACATTGCGCTGCGGAGCGACCGGCGCCAACGGGCCAACAGCCCCAGACAGCACCCTTCCAGAGTGATGATCGTCATGAACTTTAGACCGTGATATCCGTGAGAGAGCCCAAAAGCCAAGCCTTGGATCAACAGCCCGGCCGCGGCACTACCGGTCCATGCGGTGAACTGCCGCTGCAAGTAACCTCGGAAGATCAACTCCTCGCAGAAGCCTGCGGTCACGGAAAGAAGCACAAAAACGACAGCTTCAGTTCCAGTCCGTGGAAGGAGTGAACGTGAAGCTTCGGGTGGAGTCAGCTTGAGCAACTGGGATACTACTGACGCGAAGATCAACCAGCCCACGACGAAGACGAGAGAAAAAGCCCAATCCTCCAGGATTTGTATTCCCTTGTTCCGCCCCGCGGAGATCAGATCAGAGACTGATACGCCTCGCCAGCGCAGACCAAGCCAAATGAACAATACCAGAAGCCACTCCTCTCCCATCACGGTCACATAACTGGATATTCGTGGGCTGAGTCCGGGAAAGTCGATCCTCTCCAGTCCATGTTGACGCGCGCTGATTGCAGAAGCCACGAACAACACAGCCAGCACGACCATGGTGTGCCATATGGGTAGCGGAACTTCGTGCTTGGGTTCAATAGATTGAATCGAGCTGGCGGACACGGTTACAACCTCGTTGAGCGATTGATCACGAATGGTATACGCTTTGGCCACTCCAGAGTTACGAAGCGCAGAAGCAAATCTCTGCGCGTTGCTACCGCTAGAAAGTTCACCTGCGGATCTTTGAATTGCTCCCGGCAACGCTCTACCTGTGTCCCGTCGCCCACGCTGTCCTGAACCTGCCACAAGAGGGCTTCACATGCTGCCTGATAATTCTTTTATTTTCAGCAAGATTAGCTTTGGATCCCGCCCCTGCATTTTCTCCTCGCGTGACCCGAGCTAATGAGAAACAACATGCGGCGGCTAGTTGGAATCTTAAGCAAACCCGGAAAAGCGCGCACTCTTTCCGCGACGTGCATGGGCAATGGGACCCCAGGAAACCAGCGGCCTGAGTTGGATCGGGAGATCTGACCAAGGACGTGCTAAGAACAGACGGTTGAAGGTATAAAACAAAAAGGCGCGGCTTCCGGTCCGCGCCCTTTTAAATTGTATGTGACGGATGAACTTGCCTCGTTAACTAATAGAGTCACTTCTGGCCACAAAAATATAGCGGCGGCAAAAAAATCCTGCTATTTTTCCGCCTCTCCGCAAAGGGCTTGCATCGCAATAAGATGCAAGGGTGGTCTGTACCATCGTTGCTTGAACCATGGCGGTCGATAGCCCGTGGTCAAGAACTTCGTCCGCCCGGCGGCGGCATATCGCTATAATCGAGGTTGAATGGTTCGTGACGGGATCTATTACGCCCTGGGGATGGCTGTGGTTGCCGCCGCGATTGGCTGGCTGACGCAGTCGTTCTTTCTTGCCTGTATTCCGTTGTTGCTGGCGGCTTTCTTTCTCTGGTTTTTCCGCGACCCGGAACGCGCTATCCCCTCCGGCGGGGGACTGGTGGTTTCGCCGGCCGACGGCAAAGTGACCGATGTTTCCTCCACACAGCTCAATGGGGTACCCTGCACGAGGATCAGCATCTTCTTAAATGTATTCGATGTCCACGTGAACCGCTCGCCGGTCAGCGGCGTGATCAAGAGCGCGGTCTACAAGAAAGGCCAGTTTGGCAATGCCATGTCTTCGGCTTCAGCGGACGACAATGAGCAAAACATCGTGACCATGGAAGGCGACGGCATGACGGTGGTCTTTAAGCAGATTGCCGGCCTCTTGGCTCGTCGCATCGTGTTCAATCACAAGCCGGGTGACAAGTTGGCGCGCGGCCAGCGCGTTGGGATGATCAAGTTCGGCTCGCGCACCGACGTGATTTTTCCGCAGCCGGCGGAAATCAGCGTGAAGATCGGCGACCGCGTGAAGGGCGGATCTAGCGTGCTGGCCCGCGTGACCGTGCCGCGACAGACCCCGGCTTCGCCTTCGCGCGAGAATACGGGGGCCTTCCGATGAAGATGCCCTCACCCATGCGCCGATGGGAAGACCAGCTTCCAGCCGAAGAAAAGCGCCGCATGCGCAAAGGCATGTACATTCTGCCTTCGCTGTTTACCGCCGCCAACATCGGCGCCGGCTATTACGCGCTGAGCCAGACGGTGCTGGGCACGCGGCAGGCCTTCTGGCATTTTGACCATGCCGCCATGGCAATTGGCGTGGCGGTGGTGGCTGATGGCCTGGACGGCCGCATTGCCCGCATGACCAACACCACCAGCGACTTTGGCCGCGAGTTTGATTCCCTGGCCGACGTGATCACGTTTGGCGTGGCGCCGGCATTGCTTGCCTGGATGTGGGGATTCAGCCTGCTTCCCGAACATGGCTTCCCTGCCGTACATGACAAGATGGTCCAGTTGGGGCTGATTGCGACGTTCATATTTCTCGTCGCGGGAGCAAGCCGGCTGGCGCGCTTCAACATTCAGCACAATCCGCAGCCATTGAACCCGGGGCGGCCAGGCCGCAAGTATTTTGTCGGGCTGCCGATCCCCGCCGGGGCCGGCGTTTTGGCTGCGACCATCCATCTGGTGGAAGGCGAGCCCATCTTGTGGCCGCAGTTGGCGCCGCTGTGGTTTGCCTTGCTGGTGGTGGTGGGATTTCTTATGGTCAGCACCTGGCGCTTTTACAGTTTCAAGGACCTGAATCTGCGCAACCGCCATCCTTTCCAGACCCTGGTGCTGATCAGCGGTTTTCTGTTCCTGCTGTTTGAATTTCACCGCTACATGCTCTTTCTTATCGCCATGACCTACATGTTTTCCGGGATCTTTACACGGCTATCGTACTTTTTCCGGCGGCGTCCGCCGGAGCCCAAGCCCGCATATAATGAAGCTCCAGAGCCCAGATGAAAACTGAGACACAGAACCTCTTCCGCGTCGCCATTGTCGGCGCCGCATCCCTCAAAGGCAAGGAACTCAAGGACGTGCTGGAAGAGCGCAACTTTCCCGCCACGGAGATCAAGCTGCTCGATGACGACGAGTCATTGGGCCAGTTGGAGCGCGTACAAGACGAAGTGGCGCTGGTGCAGCCCGTGGGCCGCGACGAACTGGCGCAGATGGACTTCACCTTCTTCGCTTCAGAAGAAGACTTCACCCGCAGGAAGTGGAAGCTGGCGCGCGAGGCCGGCAGCGCCATCGTGGATATGTCATATGCGCTGGAAAACGAGCCCAACGTCCCGGTAAGCGCGCCGTGGATTGAGCGCGAACTGGGCGAGCTCACGCAGTTCACGCTGGAATCCAGCTCGATTGTTACGGCGCATCCCGCCGCCGTGGCGCTGGCGCTATTGCTGCTGCGCGCCAAGAAAGCCGGGACCATCCGCTCGAGCATTGCCACCATCTTTGAGCCGGTTTCTGAGCAGGGCCGCCAGGGCATGGACGAACTCCACGAGCAGACCGTGAATCTTCTCTCTTTCCAGCAAATGCCCACCGCGGTTTTTGGCTCCCAGGTTGCCTTCAACATGCTGGACCGTTACGGCCGCTCTTCTTCCCGGCCGCTGGAGGCCACGGAGCGCCGCATTGCCGCGCACCTGCGCAAGCTTTTGGGCAAGCATGCTCCCATGCCGGCCATGATGCTGGTGCAGGCGCCGGTCTTTCACGCGCATACGTTTTCCATCTACATTGAGCTGGATAAAAGCATTGCCGCGGGCGATTTTGCCCGCTGCCTGGCGGGCGAGCATGTGCAGATTGCGCGCGCGCCGGAAGATTCTCCCAGCAACGTAAACGTGGCGGGCAAGGATGAGATCATGGTCGCCGTGCGGCGTGACGTGGTGCATGAAAACGGTTTCTGGCTCTGGGCCGCCGTGGACAATCTGCGCCTGGCCGCGCTCACCGCCGCCGACTGCGCCACCGCGCTGGCCGCCGTCCGGCCGCATGGAAAAGTTCAGTGAAGCTTGCGCGCCACATGTTATTGATTGCGGTCGTCACCTCGCTCGGCTGCGGCTACCACACCGCCGGCCACGCCACGCGCATCCCGGCCAGCGTGCGCACCATCGCTGTGCCGGTATTTGTGAACCAGACGCAGACTTACCGCATTGAGCAGATGCTCACGCGCGATGTCGTCCGCGAATTCATTGGCCGCACGCATTATCAGATCGCCAATGACGCGGGGCAGTCTTCTGACGTTGTGCTGAAAGGCACCGTCATCTCCGCGCAGGCTTCGCCGCTCACCTATGACGCGCAGACCGGACGCATCTCCAGCGCCGTCGTCACGGTGTCGATGAAAGTTTCACTCGCCGACCACGCCGGCCACATTCTTTTTGAGAACCAGAACTACACCTTCCGGCAGCAGTACCAGGTCTCGCGCGAGGTCACCAGCTTTTTTGAGGAAGAGACCCCGGCGCTGCAACGCATGTCACAGGACTTTGCCCGCACGCTGGTCGCCGACATTCTGGAGGCCTTCTGATGTCCGAGCGACCACCCCAACACGCGAAAGACGCGCGCGCCGGGGGCCCCGGCAGAAGCTTTGCTCCGGCGGAGAAATTCGCGTCAGAGGTCGCGGGCCGCAAGCTTCGCCCCGCGTATGTGCTCATTGGGGATGAGGTTTTCTTTCGCGACCAGTGCCGCCAGGCGCTGTTGCAGCACCTTGTCCCCGCCGATATGCGCGACTTCAGCCTGCACGATCTTGATCTCGGCGAGGTAAGCGTTGCCGAGGTGCTGGACCGCGCGCGGACGCCCTCGCTCATGGCGCCGTTCCAGGTCTTCTTTGTGCGCGGCGTCAAGGAGCTGTACGGGCGCGGCTCGCACGCCGACGAATTCGCCGCCATTGAAGCCTACATGAAAGATCCGAATCCGGATGCGGTGATCATCTTTGTCGCAGACCACATCAGTATTCCCGCCGACGTCCGCCGCATGGAGATGCAGGATAAAGACCGGTTCGAGCGCATCCGCGAAACGCTGGGCGAATATTGCGGCATTGTGGAGCTGGCGCGCGTGGAAGAGGCCGACGGCATTCGCTGGATCATCGACCAGGCACAGAAGGAAAACGTAAAAGTCGATCAGGACGCCGCCCGCGAATTGATCGATGCCCTTGGCGCGGACATGATGCTGGTGAGCCATGAGCTGGAAAAGCTCATCCTTTATGTCGCAGAGAAAAAACACATCACGCTGGGCGACGTGGAGACCATGGTCCTGGCGGCCAAGCAGCGTTCCTTATATGAACTTACTGACGCCATCTCCGCCCACGACAAGACCCGCGCCCTCGGCGTGCTGGACGCGCTGCTCTCCACCAGCGAAGGCGATGACGCCGCCATCGGCCACCTCTATATGCTGGCCCGCACCTTCCGCCAGATGCTGGTGATCCTGGAAAAGAACGTCCGCGACTCACGCGCCATCTGGCAGGCGCTGTGGCAGGGCTTCCGCCTGCCTCCGTTTGCCGCTGAAGACGTGATCCGCCAGGCCCGACGTTATAAATCCCGCCGCGACCTCACGCGCGCTCTGAAGCTGATCGCCCGCGCCGACTTCGCCCTGCGCACCAATCCTCCCAGCAAACGCCTGGTGCTGGAAAATCTCGTGATTCAACTCTGTGAAGAACCGAAGGTTGTGGCGACTGAGTGGCAGCAGGAAGAGCTGCCGGTTTAGACATTTCTGTAATCCCGAGCGTAGCGAGGGAGCCCTATGTCTCCGAAGGACTGTGAGCCGCGTGGAAAAAACTCTGTCTGAACGCGGGACTCGATCTGTCTCATTCAACATCGAAATCTAAGACTTGTCATCCTGAGCGCCGCGCGCGTGAATGCGCGCGCAAGTCGAAGGATCCCGAGAATGCCTTTTGTAACCATGCAGCATCAGGGAGTTCTCTCGATAACCGCCTGTGATACCCTTCTGCCGTGCGCGAAGGTTTCTATTACAAGTTCTAGGTCTATATCCTGACCAGCCGGACAGGCCCGCTCTATATCGGCATTACCGGCTACATTGACCGGCGCATCTCGCAGCACAAGATGGATTCCATTGAGGGCTTCACCAAAAAGTACAAAGTCCATCGGCTGGTCTACGAGACTTTCAACTACGTTCTGAATGCGATCTGCCGCGAGAAGCAGTTAAAGGGCTGGCGGCGCGAGAAGAAAATTGCGCTGATCGAAAAGACCAATCCACGCTGGCAGTACCTATCCGAAAACTGGGGACGCGAAATGCGCTTCCGGGGACAGCCCCTCGTGAGAACTCCCTGACGCGGCCTGGTTGTGTAGATATTCTCGGGATCCTTCGACTCGCGCGCATTCACGCGCGCATCGCTCAGGATGACAAGATTGAAAAGTTGGTTCGTTGCTGGGCACCATCTAGTCTTCGTCGAGTTCCCATTTATTCTAGGGCCTTCTTCAAGAGGCGAGTTGACTGCTCGTGGAGCATGGTACGATATCGGCCACCGCTAATATGGCAGAACACAACAACCTCGTCCACGCGATTTGCGAACCTTTTGGAAGCGTCAGGCTCCCGTGCTTGCTAATGACGTTGACACGCAGCGCATAGAAATTTTCTCATTGTGCATTGTGGCATTGGGTGTGATCGTAGTTCTCTTCTATAGCGGCCTATCTAAGTCAACAGCTTCATGGTTGCTCTGCGCTGGGGCATTTTTCGCTGTCGGGATGGCAACCGGATTTATTTTTGCAATACCGAGAGCATCCGGTCGTTACGTAAACTCCAATCTTGAATTGATATCAGACTGGCTGACAAAAATTCTCGTGGGTGTGGGCCTAACCCAACTTAGAGAGATTCCCGGAGGGCTTGCGCGGCTAGCGCAATATGTCGCGGGTGGGAGTACGTCGTCCGGTCATGAACAGTCTTTTGCTTTTTTTGTTATTCTCTATTTCTTTTTCGGCGGCTTTGTAGACGCTTATTTGGAGACTCGCGTCTTCTTGACAGGTGCCTTTATTAGGTCCGAGCCGCAAGACAAGCGAACTCCAGATGAGGATCATGACACGCAGCGAAGTTTAGCACTTTAAGCTAGTCTTCCTCGATGTTCCATTGTTCGGCGATCGTCGACGGAACGAAACCGGCGTCCTACTAAGCCATTCAGCGCAGCCGGACGGAGCGAAGGGAGTTACCGCTCGAACCTCGATGATTTCTCATACAACGGGGAGATTTAAGGACTTGTCATCCTGAGCGCCGCGCGCGTGCATGCGCGCGCAAGTCGAAGGATCCCGAGAATGCCTTTTGTAACCATGCGGCATCAGGGAGTTTTCTCGAGGGGCTGTCCCCGGAACCGCATTTCGCGGCCCCAGTTTTCAGACAGGTCCTGCCAGCGTGGGTTTGTCTTTTCAATCAGCGCAATTTTCTTCTCGCGACGCCAGCCCTTTAACTGCTTCTCGCGGCGGATTGCATTGTGAACGTGGTCGAAGGTCTCGTAGTAGACCAGCCGATGGACTTTGTACTTTTTGGTGAAGCCCTCTATTGAATCAATCTTGTGCTGGAATATCCGGCGGTGAAAATATCCGGTGATGCCCGTATAAAGCGTGCCGGTCCGGCTGCTTAGGATATAAACCCAGAACTTGTAATGGAACCCTTCGCGCACGGCAGAAGGGTATCACAGCAGCATCAAGAGAACTCCCTGATGCGACCTGGTTGTGCCAATATCCTCGGGATCCTTCGGCTCGCGCGCGCATTCACCCGCGCAGCGCTCAGGATGACAAGTTTGAAAGGGCCTTTTCGTCCTGAGTAAATTTGTGCCTTGATACGTGTCTTGCCGTAAGACACACGATGAGCGCGCGCAGCTTACGCACGCTCAGATCCGCCACATCAACCTTCTAAACTTACTGCATCTCTTTCATGATCTTGCTCAACTCCACCACCACGATGTTCGGTGGGCATTCCGGCCAGTTGTGGAACCAGCAGACAATCACGTCGCAACCGTTTGGGTCGTGTTTATGTTTCAGAAAATTGCGGCTCTCAAATTCGAACTCCACCCGCACCTTCTGCCACTGCCCTCGCGCCACCTCGCGCACGGCTTCGCAATCCGGAAACTCCGTCTGCATCCGGTGCACGCAGAACCGCAACCGGCCCGCCAGCACCCCAAACGCAAAAATCACGCCGGCTTCATTCACCGGCTCATGCGCCAGCTCCGGCAATGCCAATGGCGGCCCGTAGATTGGCTGCCCCGGCAGCACCGTCGACTTGATGGAACGGCTGAACCTGCCTTTTCTCACCGGATTGGCCTGGGCCGCCGCGTGCCGGGCAACCAGTTCCAGCACGTCCTTCCAGTCCTGCTCCATGCGACTCTCGCGGGCAAACCTGGCGAATGCCTGCGGTACTTTGCTCCAGTGTTTGAAGCGTCCCATGAACGTAAGGTGGTGATATTGTCCCGTCCGGACATACTCCTGCGCCGACGGCACTTTCCCCAGCTTGCGCGCCACCGCCGCCCAGTCCAGCAGCACCGTAGAGTCAGGGCGCAAAAATCCCGCCCCGGTCGTTGTCAAACCGGCGGCGGCCATGGCATTTCCCAGGCCGCCCCACCGGTCATACAAAATGCCTCTGGTGACTCCCGCTGCTTCAACTTCGCGCAGCGTCGGGTTGCGGCGTAACTTCCTGGCGCACTTCTGGATCGCTTTCACTATCTCGGCTTTGTTCATATTGTTCCCTTCAAATGGAAAAGCCACCCGGTCTGGGTGGCTTGATTTCGGCATGGTGATGGTCCAAAACAAGAGACCACCCTGAGTTGGGTGGTCGCTGCTGGAAGGCTAACAGCTGGTTATAGCAAGCTCGCTTTATTTTCAGGTACTTGGCGGCAGGACATTGCTTGCAGCCGTGGTTACCTTAGAATTGGAAATTACACTTCCTAATAACTAGTGTGGGAAAACCACCATTCGGGGACATTTTTTGAGAAAAAATATTTTAGTGCGCAGACTGTATGGCTGTACGGAACTTTCATACTAGCGCCGGGTTCTATCTAGACTGATTGTCCACCGAACCCGCCTTCATGGTCTTATACCGGGCCAACTCGTTGTACTGAGATAACTCTATGAAACTAACAATCGCGATGTGCCTGTTAACGTCAATGGCGATAGGGCAGGAAGCCGCTGGGCCGGCGCACGGCCGGGTACCGTCGCTGGTGGTGAATATTGTGGGCCAGCAGGCAAGCTCTTATGATGTGAAGGTCGTCAACCGGTCGCGCCACGCAGTCACGGCATTCGCGCTGCGGCTGGGGTCGACGGACGACCGCCAGAACTGTGACGGTTCGTGCAGTCGCGTGGAAATGGTGGCCGACAATGCCAGGCCTGCGATCAAAGCCGGCGAGTCAGTGGATTTGGGCGTTGACGCTTCGAAGGTGAACGGCGGCGCAGTGGCAGCGGAAGCTGCCGTGTTCGACGATGAGTCTTACGAGGGTGACGAGCGGGCCGCGGCCCTGCTGGTGGCACAGCAGATTGGAAGGCAGGCCGAGTATGACCGGTTGATCGTGGCCTTAAATGTCATCATGGCTACCAGCGGCAACGACGTGCGCAAGATCGCGCAGATGCGCATTAAGCTGAGCGAACTCCCGGTCCGGCTGGATCCCGCGATGGTCCAGACCTTCAAACAGTGGTTTCCTGAGCTGGCCGCCTGCACGAAACGATATGCGCGATTCATGAAAGCGGCGGCCAAAAATGAGAAACGCCTGGTTGCCGAGAGCATCGATCAGTTCGCGCACGGCGCGGGCCCCGGAGCGTCACTAATACAGTGGTGGAGCGCGATGCAACAGCGGTTGGCTCCTTTCGGGTGCAATGGCTGTGCGGCGCTGGCCATGAAGCCGAAAGCGCCCGCCTCATCGCGGAACGTGGCCCAGCCGTGCCGCGAAGATGTCGCGCCAATCCTGCTGACCGCGTCTTTGGCGGACTACGGAAGCCTGGTTGAAGTTGAAGAAGAGCTGGCGATGGACGCCGACCTTTCTGAAGAAGATGAAGCAGCCCTGGATGCGGACGAGGTTGTGCCGGATACGCGGATGCCATCGCGGACTCCGGCCCGCGCTGTTGAGGCAGAACCATCGGAGAAGACTGATGTGCCGGCGAATACGCCAGCGCCGCCTTCTAACCCGGTCGCAGCGGCGCTCCCCAGCGGCATTCCTTTAATACCTGCGCCGGATGGGAAGGGCTATTTGCTGGGCCGAACCGACTTTAGCGATCGTCCGGCGCCGGATTACGTGATGTACCGCGCATTTTTCCGGGACATCGCCAGCTTCGGCGACATGGCGCTGTACGAGGAGGTCCGCTGGGACTTGAGCGGACGGCGCCTGGAAAACAATGGACCCCGCGCCGGAGGCCTGAGCAAGGCCGAGATCTCGACCCTTCAGCAGGTAGCCGCTGACACCAACCGGCAGGTTGGAGTCGTCTTCACGAAAAAAGAGACGCTGCTCCGCGCGAAGATCCTGATTTATCCAGGCTGGTGGCTACTTTACGCGCCGCCGATTCCCGGTCTGCGCGAGCTGGACGTACAGGAAACGCAAACACTCGATACGGGCATCCAGCGCCTGCGATCAATACTTGGCACGGCTTCGTTCGCCCGTCTTGATGGCTTTGTGCGCGGCGTTTATCACGCCAAACCGGGCAAGCTGGTCCTGATACACCTCACCGATGACGCGATTTACAGCCGCTTCTTCCAATATCTGGCTGTGCTGGATGAACTGTCCGGCAATATCGCGGCCCAGCAGGAAGAGTCGAAGCGCCAGAACGAACTTCGCCTGGCTGGACTTGCGCAGAAAGACTGGATTCTGCTGCTCAAAGTGGCAAAAGACCACCAGCAACTCTCCGACCGTCTTTACAAGCCGGTTCCGAGATCGATACAGCCGACTGAAGATGCGGAAGACGGACAAGCGATAGAAGCGTTGGCTCAGTCTGCGCCGGCTCCGTCCCCGACCACGAGGGCATACCCAGCGGGCGTTGTGCCGGCGGCGCAAACAACCAGTATTGGAGTCTCGGCGGCAATGCCAAGCCTGGGCGAGGCGCTGCACAGTAATCCGGTAATGCTGAATGAGCCTCAAGCGGGGCTGCAGGGAATGCCTGTTCCGCTGGGAACGTTGACGCTTACTCCCGAGGCATACCGCAAAGAACGGGAACTGAAGCAGGACAAACTTGCGCTTGAGCTGATGACTGACGTCGCACAGTTGAAGGCCGGATTCGGTGAGCCGCGGTTTCAAAAGTTTGAAACCTACTTGCGTCATCTTTACGCCAATGCCGGGATTGAGACCGCGGCGCCGCTGGAAGAGAAGGTAAAGAAGGTGGAAGCGCAGCAGGCGAAGAATGGCAAGACCGCGGAGACGCACGCCATCGAGACGCAACCCACCGCGAATCAACGCCAATGAACACCTGCCGCCTTTTCGGTAGTGGTACAGTTTTGTCGACAGGCTCATCGCTGGCGCGATGACGTCTGCCTAAAGGCCCGCGATTCGCCAGCAAATCGCTAGACGCTGATACTGCTAGTGGCTCAGTTTTTCAAATTGACCCACTACCGTCCGCGTAAATCTGCGGCAGGATAACGTCGCCGCCACGCGGGCCATGCCGCCAAAATACTTGCTACAATATTCCCATGCCTCGCATGGTGAAATGCGTAAAACTTGGACGGGAACTGCCCGGCCTGAATGAGCCCCCCTTCGATACCGAGCTGGGGCAGAAGATCTATGAGAACGTGAGCGCCGAGGCGTGGAAGATGTGGGCGGAGCACTCCAAGATGCTGCTCAATGAATACCGCCTGCAGCCGTGGAAGCCCGAGGCGCAACAGTTTCTGGTGGAGCAGATGCAGCAATATTTCTTCGGCTCCGGCGCCCAGTTGCCCAAGGAATTTGTCCCGCCGCCTAAATAAGGCTTCGCGCGGCCGGAGCGGGCCCCATCACAAATTGCCGCCCAGCAGCCCCCGGGGCGAGAGTTAAAAATATCTTGGGCCGAGATATATTTTCCCGCCGCCCGCCTGCCACCATATAAGTAAGCTCGCGCTTTTCGGGGTTGGTGACTCCCCCAACCTAACCCCGCAGTTTTTCTTTCTGACATGCAAAGGCATTTGAGCGCATGAGTTTGAAGGCGGCCATCGCCGCTGCCAGGACGGCATTCCAGTGTTATAATCAGACCGAACCTTCCGCTGGAATCACCCCATTTTTCAAGAGACAGCGGACTTTCCTTTCGTCGGGACGTGGCTCAGCCTGGTAGAGCACTCGCTTGGGGTGCGAGGGGTCGGCAGTTCAAATCTGCCCGTCCCGACCATTCTTCAATTCCTGTCGCTCCGCTCCAAACCGCTTGAGAGCTACGTTTTTGACGGCTTCAATCATGCTCCTAAAGCGCGCTGCGCGGCCTGAACCGGCCGCTCCGCTAATAGCGGCGTGCAGCAGCAGAGTTCTAGAATCGTCCGCCATGCCCGACCATTCTGTTTCCTGCGGAAATGCAACTTAACAACGTGCCTTGAACTGCCGACCGCGAACATCCCAAGGCACGATGCGCCGAAGCGTAGCGCAGTCGCACGAATAAAAGCGTGCGAGGGGCGCGGGCGTGCGATCCTTCGACTCCGCTGGCGCTTCGCTCAGGATTTCGCCTGCGGACTCCCGCCCGCAATCGGCTCAAGTTCAAATCTGCCCGTCCCGACCATTAAACCCAGCAATTAGCACCTAGCAATTGGCAATTAGCTCTTGTGTGTATGAAGCTGGCATTTTCGTAAACGAGATGGGTAGACGTGCCTTCAACTGCCGAGCGCGAGCGTCCCAAGGCACGATGTGCCGAAGCGAAGCGCGCGCGAATAAAAGCGTGCGAGGGGTCCGTCACGAAGTGACGCGTGCATTCAAATCTGCCCGTCCCGACCATTAAAATCGGCCCATGAATTCAAAGCGTTGCAAGCATACCCATCTCACACTTTTTGAACTGATCCGTGCGATGGCGGGTGTAATGGCATGATTTCGCCACCTATCTTCCCG
>DASSXL010000118.1:0-4528 GCA_035703825.1 Candidatus Angelobacter sp. | reverse complement strand
GGCGTACACTGATCGCCGAAATCGACCCGCTCAAGTCCCGATCCACGGCCGTGGATCGGGACTGAGCGGCTTTACTGGGAAACCAAAGTGTAAAGGATGTGTCGGAACGTTCTGTAAATGATGTCGTGGAACTTTACACATAAATGCCTGCTCCACCCCGCCCCGGGATACAGCAACTTTGGAACCGCTCTAATTACTGCTTGCGAATTTGAATGCTGCCGCGGTCGGTGCGCAAGCGGATATCGGGACCGCCCTTGCCGATGGTGGCGCGCGCGGACGCATCCCGGCGTTCGTTATCAACATTGACGCCGAAATCGTTTATGTCAATGTTGCCGTTGGTGCTCTGGGCATCCAGGCGGAAGCCGGCGGAGCCAGGCAGATCGAGCTCGATACCGCCGTGCGCGTTGCTGATATCGATATTTCCCAGCGGGGCCTTGGGGCGGATCGCGACCAGGCCGTTGCGGTTTTCCACCTCAACTTCACCGCTTACATCTTCAAAATGCACTTCATTGGAACGGGTGGTCAGCTTGACCGGACCGGCAACTGAGCTGGCACGAATATCGCCGTGGCCCATGGAGATGTCTCCGTCGAGCTTGGCGAGCATCAGGTCAGTGCGGATTGATTTGAGATGCAGGCGCTGGCCGATGTGAGAGAGCTCAACGTTGCCATTGTATCCGGCGTTGAAATCGAGCGTGCCGCTCACATCTGAAACAGTTCCGTCCTCGACTTCTCCATCCACCTGAACGTTTCCGGTGATCTGTTTTACGCTGATCGAGCCGCGACGGATATGAAGAGAGGCCGTCCCTTTGACATTGTCGGCGCTCAGGTCGCCGCGGTCCGTGGTGAGATCGACGTTGCCATCATGCTGGGAAACGCTGAGGCTGCCTCGCCGCGTGGCCAGGGAGAGCGCGAGTTGTTTTGGCAACTGCAGGTCAAGATCAAAGCGTGCCTTCTCGAAATCACCGTTGGTGAGGTCGAGCAGCCAGACGTTGCCTTGCTGAATGAATTTGGGACGCGTGGATTCATTCAAGCGGTTGGCGCTCTCCTGTGAATCGGTGCGCACGGATTTACGAACCACGACGTGGGCCTGATTGTCGTCACTGGCCGTGACGTTGATATCGCCCCGGGTGGAGAGGATTTTTATTTCGGAGCCGCCGGCGAGCGGCTGGGCAAAGTTGTCAGTAAAGTCATAGTTCTGGCCGAACCAGTTGCCCCAGTCGGGATCGGCACCCATCTCATCGCCGATGCCGCGCCAGTTCCAGTTGGCGGTTGAGGTGGCTCCCATGCCGATCAGGATGAAGAAGACGAGCAGCACGATGCTGCCTGCTCCCAGACGCGGTGTTGGTTCGCCGCGCTGCCGCGCCCAAATGTGCTCCAGCAGTTTGGCCACTCCCCAGATAATGAGGAGCACGGGCCAGTAATGCACCATCCAGTGGCGAAATCCCTGGAAGGAAATAAGTCCGGTGGTGCGGAGCAGGAACAGGACCCCGATTGTGATAAGGACCAGCGGGCCAACAATGGAACGCGGGCGCGGACGATAGTATGGCGTTTGTGCAGGCGAACTCATGGCTTCACCTTTGAATCAGTTTCGTCCGATGACGATGACGGATTGCCAGCGCCGGAAGCCCATTGATCGGGCTGGGGCGGCGGCGGAACGGCGCTGGAGCTCCACGGCTGTTGCGTGGGAGTTGGCGCGGCTGGGCCCTGGATCCAGCCGGGTTGAACGTGACCTTCTGTTGAGCCGGTGCGCGCAACTAATAACATGCAGCCAATCACCAGCAGCAGCACAGGAACGCTGTGGCCGAACGGGACCACATCGTAGCTTTCCAAGAGGAAGAGCACACCCAGCGTGATCAAGATGGCAGCGCCCATCAACCCGTTGGCGCGGCAGCGTACGCACTGGCAGTTTTGATTACGCATGTAGGGCGTCATTGCGGGCCTCCGGCCTTGGGCTGCGCAGTGCGCTTGTAGACGATCCAGATACCTATCCCGATCAGGAACAGCGGCCACAAGTTGTGGATGCGAAAAATGCCCAGGTTTTGCAGGAGAAATAAGACTCCCAGACCAATCAGCACGATCGCGCCAATGGGAGCGTTGTCTGTCGGGGACGGTGGCGGCGGCTCCACCTGGAGCGGCTGCGTCGTTACCGGAGGATATGCGGTGGTGTTGATGACCGCAGGTCCAGAGGAATGGATGTGAGGTTCCTGCAAGCCAAACATTTTGTCCAGACCAAGAGGATCAGGCGCAGGCAAACCGTGACGCTTCGCCTCGGCAGTCTTATAGGCTTCAAACGCCATGTAGAAGATAAAGAAGGCGATCAATCCTCCGAATACTCCAGACATGTTGCCGCTCGTGTTGGTCCCGATGATCAGTAATATGAAAATCAGCACGTGAGCAAAGGCCTTTGTGAACTGGCCGTTGTACATGGCCCCTACGCCAGGAATGAATCCAAGCAAGCCGGCGATCACCGGGTTAGGCGCTCCCGGCGGTGGCGGAGGCGGCGGCACAATGGTCGCGCCGGGCGCGGTTGTTCCGGGCGCTCCCTGTAGTCTCGCAGCGATGCACGGTTCGCAATAGATGGCGCCCATCACGTCGCGCTTGCATTCTTCGCAGAGCGCTTTGCCGCACGTACGGCAGTACGCTACTGCCTGGGTCTGATTGTGTACGGCGCAGTTCATATACGGGCTCCTTCATGCCAAGTAAAAGTTTGGGCGATCAAGCTGCCATCGCGTTCAACGCTGTATTCCTCATTCGGCCGCGGACGTCCGCCATCCTCCGGCGCGGACTTTCTGTTCTGCTGCCGATTCTCACTTCCCGATCCCTCCGCCGGCGCCGTGTTCTTCTTCAGCTCCCGGACTTTGGCTTGCACCTGGTAGACCAGCCGCAGGTTCTCGTAGTAGCTGGTGACTTTGGCTTCGACGTTGGTAAATCCCAGCACCACGTTCTTGCGCAGCAGGCTCGGGTGCTCGACCATGTTCTTTACGTCGGTGACCTTCACTCCGGCCAGCGTGAGCGTAATGCTCAGCGAGAAGAACGCCATGGCAAACGACATGGCAAACCGCGAATGCATCAGCCCGCCCAGTCCCGGCCTCAGGCCGCGGCGCAGGCGCTCCATCCAGCCGACGTTGGCTTCTTCGGCAATCTGCTCCGCCGTGGCTTCTTTTCTGCTGGTTGCCGCCAGGATGTTATGCACCAGGTTCTTTGGCGGCTCCAGTTCGGCCAGCCCCCGGAGCATCAGCATGCCTTCGCGCGCCTCCGTCCATAGCGGCCCGCACACCTTGCAGGTCCGGCCATGGGCCTCAAAGGCCGGGCGAGTGCCGGCTGCCACAGCATCATCAAGGGCTTCAGCCAGCAGGGCCTCAAACTCGCTGCATTCCATCCCGTTTTGTGGTTCTTTATTCATTGCTTGCCTGCCTTTTATTACGAGAAAGTAATCGCGCTAGTTCCATTCTTCCGCGGTTTATTCTGGACTTGACCGTCCCCTCCGGCACCCGCAGCACCGTGGCAATCTCCTTGTAGTCCATATCCTGTAAGTCCCTTAGAATCACTGCTTCCCGCAGGTCGGGACTGATTCTTGCCAGCGCCATCTGCACCATTTTCTGTGTCTCCTTGCTGGCCAGCCGATCGTCCGGGTTCGGTCTTGGGTCCTCCAGCCGGTCGCCGAGGGAGAGCGAATCGTCTTCTTCCCGCAGTCCGGCATCAATCGAATCCGTCACCCTGTCCTGCTTGCTGCGGCGGAAATGGTCCACCAGCAGGTTCCTGGCGAGGGTGGTCAGCCAGGTGGTAAAGGCCCCTTTTTCAAGGTTATAGCTGCCCATTGTCTTGTAAACGCGGATAAACACGTCCTGTGTCAGGTCCTGGGCGTCGTCTGGGGAGTTGGTAAACCGATAGCACAAGTTATAGATCCGCCTGTTGTACAGGCGCACAATCTCCTCCCATGCCGCAGCATCGCCTGCCAGGCATCGGCGAACAAGTGCCCCTGTTTGTTGCTCTTCCAAGCAGTCTCCCCGTCAAAAGGATACGAACCCGCCCAGTCTTTTGTTTCAATCGCGCTGTGTTTCCAAAGCCTGGGTCGAACTCTTGCGCCAGCCGGATTTCAATAAGTCTTTGTGAGTGTAAGTGAAAAGGTTTACAGGAAACCATGGTGGGGTGCAAATGGAGAAGCTTCGTGTCGATCTGCTTTGACCTGTTCATCTACCATAGAGTTTGCTTTTCCGATCATGCGCGATCGACGGTCATCCCGGCGACGCTCTCTCCTGTCTGTCATCCTGAGCCGCTCGAAACGACGTAAGGAGTTGAGAGCGTGCCGAAGGATCCCGGTGCTTTGTCCTTTCAAATTGCTGCGTCAGGGAGTTCTCCCGAGACCCTCGGTTTCGCCTTTCAATTTTGGCAATCTCCCTCCGATCCGTCTCATCCGTGTCTATCCGTGGTAAGGTTTTGCCTTTCGATTTTGGCAATCCTCGGATCAGTGTCATCAGTGTTAATCAGTGGTAAGTTTTGCCCTTCTCCGGTCTGCGCTCATCCGCGT
>DASSXL010000107.1:0-22310 GCA_035703825.1 Candidatus Angelobacter sp. | reverse complement strand
GGCGTACACTGATCGCCGAAATCGACCCGCTCAAGTCCCGATCCACGGCCGTGGATCGGGACTGAGCGGCTTTACTGGGAAACCAAAGTGTAAAGGATGTGTCGGAACGTTCTGTAAATGATGTCGTGGAACTTTACACATTTATGCCTGCGGCAAAAGTTGCTGAAGAAATCGGCTTCAGCCGCTGAGGTAATGGACAGCGCGCAAGCGAGAAAAAATGGGAACCCTGCCCAGGCTCAAGCGGAGAATCCCGGAATAGCTCTCTGATGCCCGCTCTTCGCCAACACCGGGTGAAAGGGCAGACCACCTGGCGCAAATGTGAACAACACCGCAGGACGCAAAGCATAATAGTGGTTGCGGACATATCTTATTCAAGAAGTGCAAGAGAGGAGTGCAGGAGAAATTTGTGAATCTGCTCTTGACGTGCAGCACGATCCCCGAGTTCAGCCAGGATGCCCTCGATCTCTGGAACAAGTTTTGTATCGCCGAGTGGATGCCGGGTTGCGAGGTCGTTCCGTATCTCATGTTTGTACCTGCCGCCTCCTCCGCCTGCATTAATGCGATCGTTTTTCTGCAGCCTAATATGTCTGTGGACTTTATGCACGGACCGGACGGGCGAATGTTGTCCACGATTACCCCATGGGAGGCGCACTGGCGGAACGCCGAAATCGCACGGAAGATTCGGGCCCTTCCGGAAACCTGCGCGATGCGAGACGGTCGCAAATGGAAACGAATTCCGCAAATTGTCTTAACGGACAATGGGCGTCGGTATGAAGCGTATGACGGGCTTAACGTTGAATTCGTGGAAGATGTCACCGAGTCGATGCTCTACAGTAACTACGAGACGACCCCTGTAACTTGGAGCCAGATCGAAAAGATCATTAATCAATATCATCGGGAGGCAATGGCGGAATACGAACGTGTCGGATTCTTGGTAATCGCCGATCATGGGCTTTACCGGGTGAAACGAGCGTTCCACAAGAAAACATCAGGCGAGAGCGAGTTTTATTATGGAGGTAAGGACAGGCGTCGGTTTCGTGGGTTCGTGACGGTCGGACGCGACGATGACGGAGTGGGCTATGAGGCGCAGTTATTTGAACAACTGCTCAACGATCCCAAGACAGGCGAGCGCGAGATCCATAACTTCTTCGAGGGGCATCCTGATTTGCTGGCGGAAGCAATGATGGGTGTCCCTATTTCGCACGAGCCGCATTTCCCCGCCAACAGACAAACGCCCGACTTTGCCGTTTCTCCTGTTCTTCCTCGCGACAGCAGGGAATGGGTGAAACTATTGGAGTTGAAAGGTCCGGAGGCGAAAATACTGGCGAACAGGCGGCATCTACATCGAGGCCTTGCACCAGCCGTAATTCAGGCCATTGCCCAAGTGAACGACTACAACGAAAGTGTTCGCGATCCTCTGAATCTAAAGTCGGTCGAGAAGGCACTCGGTTATATACCGGAGTTTTCTGAGCGAGCCGTACTCATTGGTAGGAACCCCTCAGCGCAGGATTCAGAACTCTGGGACAAGAGAAGAGCTGAACAGCCCTCCGTCAGAATAATCACATATGATGAGCTGTTGCAGGAACAGCAGGCCCGACACGCTTGGCGCAGAAGGCGTTAGCCGATCTAACAGCCAGGTGCATGCTCAGCTTGAACCACTCGTCCGGCATCGAAGGGCCGTGCACACGCACCTTCTTCATCTCGGCCAGACACTCACGGGGATTCCCCACCTCACAATCTTAACCACCCACCTTACAAAATTCGTTCCTTCATACTTCGCTTCTTTCCGATTGCATCGTTCCCCGTCGCAAACTCGGGTTCTCGCCACCTACCCCCCAGAATCAGTGTTCATCAGTGGTAAGCCCTCTCTTTCTCCGTGTCCTCCGTGGTCAAAGGTTTTTGGTTTTCGATGGCGCCTTTCCAGTACTCTCATTCTTGTAAACCTTCCCGCCTTTCATCACAAAAACCACTCTGCGCACGGCCGTGATGTCCTTCAGGGGATCGCCATCCACGGCAATGATGTCGGCCTGCATTCCCGGCTCTATCGCGCCAATTTCCCTCTCCATGTTCAAGGACTCCGCCGCCCGAGCGTTCGCGTCAACCATCGCTTGCATCGCGTCCTCGCCGGCCTGTACGCGATAGATAAATTCCTCGGCATTCCGCCCGTGCGCCCCGGCCACGGCGTCGGTGCCGAAGACGGTCTTCAGGCTTTTCGTCCGCAGCGCGTGCTTCCACATCTCGGCAATCACCGGCAGCACCTCCTGCATCTTGGCAAAGCCCTCTTCTGTATAGGTGCCAACTCCCAAAAACTTCTGCTTGTTATCGAGATAGTTGTGGATCACCAGCCCAATCTGCGGATCAAAGAACATCCCGTGCTCCGCCATCGCGTTCAGGTCTTCCTGCGTAGCGTAAGTTCCATGCTCCACTTCGGTGCAGCCGGCGTTGGCCGCCGCGCGCACCGCGTCACGATACGCGTGCACCAGCGTCCTCAGTCCCTGCGCCTTGGCCTCACCGCACGCGGCCTGTAGCTGTTCGTCGCTCAGCGTGCGCGTGCCGCCCTGCCGGATGCTGCGCGAGGCAAAGATCTTCACCAGGTCCGCGCCGTCAGCTTTTAGCTTGCGCACAGCCTCGCGAATCTGCTCCGGCGTGAGCTTTGCGTCTTCAATCGGTTCAAGTGAAGTCAAAAGCCGTGGTCCGGGCAGCCTTCCACTTGCAATCGCCGCGCGCAACTCCTTGTCCTCGGGCGATCCCACGCTTTGGATCGTGGTGAACCCCGCCATCAGCGTGGCGTAGGCATTCTCCGCGGCGGCCAGCGCCGCTTGATACGGCGTCTCGCTCTTGTCCTCAATGCGTCCGTTCGGGCCAAAATGCCAGGTAACGTGATCATGCAAATCGATCCACCCCGGCATCACCGTCCTGGAGCTGAGATCGTAGGTCTCAGGGTTGTTGCCCCACTGCGCTTTGTCGATCGGTACCACACCCTGGATTTTCCCATCTATCACCACAATGAACATGTTGTGCAGCGCGTGGCCTTTGCCATCCAGCAGCGTTCCCGCGCGGATGACAATCGTCTGGTGCTGAGCGATTGAGCGGAGCGAAAGCAAAAGAAGGGTAGCCAGAACCACGAGCGGTTTTGTTCGCATAAGCATTTCGTTGTCCCGGCTCCGCATTGTATCGAATGTCCCCGCTGGTGCGTATTTATTCCCCAGCCGGCTGAGCGATAACCGCGAACAATCAATAGCTTAGGGGCCATCTGACTTTGGATGTCGCCGTGCAGGTAAAGATGGGTGTTCTCCCCGCGTGGTAGCGGCTGATTACCTTGGTCGATGAACTTCTGTGGATTGCTAAGGGCCGGCGGAATGGCAAGAATGCCGGAAACGATAACCGTATTTGGAGGCACATGAGAGCTTTTTCGTTCAAACTTTTTGCTATCGCACTTCTAGCTGCTGGGACTTCTCTGTTTGCTCAGGGCCAAACACAACCTTCGCATCCGCAGCTTGAATCGGAGAAGGGCATCACGGGGTTCGAATCGTTCCAGGGGACCATCAACTCTGACAATCGTATTTTCAAGATCGATTCCAATCTGGGCTGGGACTTCAATAAACACTTTGGCGTGTTTGGCGGCGTGCCTGTCTATTTCGCCAGCGTTCCGGCCAGCACCACCACAACCGGCACCACCACCACCTCGACTCCAAGCTCCAGCAACAGCGGGATCGGCAACGTCTATATGGGCTTCACCATGAAAGCTCCCAATCCCAGTCTCGACTACGCCAGCGCGGTCACGGTTTCCGCGCCCACGGGCAGCACCACCAATGGTTTTAGCACCGGGCGCGTCGGCGTCGACTGGACCAACCGTTTTGAGCACGCCTTTGACCGGCTTACTCCTTTCTTTGAAGGCGGCCTGAGCAATACCGTGCCTGACGCTACTTTTCAAACGCGCCCTTTCACTTCACTGGGCGCCATCAGCCATCTTGAAGAGGGAGCGGAATTTCAGTTGGTAAAACGCTTTTATGCCGGCGGTTCGGGATACCAGATCGTCCCCTTCGGCAGCCAGAAGGTCTTCAGTAAGGTCAACGGCAAGGGATCAGGAAAAAATTCTTTTGACAGCAACGCTGTTTCCACGGGAAACGATCTGACCCGGGAAAACGGTTTCAGCTCCTGGGTGGCGCTCGAACCTACATCGATCGTCCGCCTGGAGCTGGGTTACACGCGCAGCATGACCTTTGACCTGAGCAGCTTTGCCTTCAATCTGCGGATGAATGTGGGCAAGATGCTTCGCTCGAAGCGAAATTACTAAGGGAGGAAGCAAAGATGAAAGCTAAATTGTTTCTTGGCGCGGCGGCAATGGTCGCATTCATGACGTCGCCGGTGTTTGCACAGCATGGCCACAGCGGAGGCATGGGAAGCTCGGCATCCATGCACGGCAGCGATCACTCGTCATCGACACACGGCAGCTCGGGCGACCACTCTGGGCAGGGCTCGACACAGAGCTCCGTTTCCACCCGGCTATCGTCCAACACCAAGCTGGCCAGCAAGCTTCAGGGCCTGTTGCCGCCGGGGACTGACCTGCAGGCAGCCGCCTCGGGTTTCAAAAACCTGGGACAATTTGTTGCCGCAGTCCACGTCTCCCACAACCTGGGCATACCTTTCGATCAGTTGAAGGCCAAGATGCAGGGGCCGCCCACTGAAAGCCTGGGCAAAGCAATTCATGAATTGAAACCCGATGCCGACGCCAAAGCACAAACCAAGACGGCCGAATCCGAGGCGCATCAGGACATGGACAACGATTCCACCAAATAACAATCCAATTTTGAAATTGTAGAAGGCGGCCATCGGGCCGCCTTTTTTTTAAATAATGAATTGTGGACCGCAGCCGCCCCCGGCTGCGTTGAAGACTCTTTAGGGTTCGCAGGCCTGCGCCTGCGCTCCATGACCATCTAGTCATTTGGCCTTTTTGCTGCAACTACATGCCGAGTATCTTAGCTCGCCCTGCTTCGCGCGACGTAATTTCCATCTTCCAGCACCTGGCACGGCGCAACCTGCGGCGTGACCAGCGCCTCCCTCGGGATGATAAAGGTCTGCTCCAGCGCATACTGGCCTGACATGGCGGCGTGGGGAACGCCATCGGTATAGACCATCCATGAGCTGCCCGGAGGAAAAATTAACTCCTGCTTCGGCGCGTTCTTCTGGAAATCGGCGTTTTCCTTGAGCCAGTCATGCAGGTAAAGCATGAACTCGTCATAGGGCGAGCGATCAGGGACCGGCAACCCGATCTTGCTGGCCATGTGCGCTAGCGCGCGTCCCAGGCTGTTCGAAGGTCCGATTTTTTTCTTCTGCATCAACTTCGGCAAAAAATCATGGAAAGGTTCGCCCACATTCCACACGCGTCCTACCGAAGGATTAATGTTGGCAAAAACGCGCAGAATGCGCGCTCCATGCGTGGGGCGCGATGGGAAAGCATCCACGTGCAGCAGGTCATTGCGCTTGTGCAGTGAGAGATCGCGTCCTTGTTCTTCCAGCGGGCGAAAACTGGCGAAATCCAGCTTCATCCTGCCCGCGTACGGCGCCAGAAATTGCGAAACAAATTTCGTAACCGAGGCGGAAAAATCTCGCATGATCGTATTCATGCGCTCCCGGTCAGGAGAGTTCTCATCCACGCCCTTAAGCAGGTCTTTGGCCGGGCGGTAGGAAATATTCTTGTGGAAGCGTGAGCCGGTCTGCTTCTGTGAGAGCAGGAATTCGCGGTCAGCATCCGGGAAATCAAACGGCACGTGGCTGAAGAACAGCACCTTGCCGCGCTCCAGTTGGTCGCAATGCCATGGAGCCTGCTGCAGATCGTACTTACTTACATCGACGATTGCCGAAACGCTCGTTACAGCCGTCATAAACATCCTTCAGTCATCTTTTGCAGAAATCATACGCGGTTCATTCCTGCTCCGCAAAATGACCGGAAGAAATGAGGACAAGGGCGCGAGCTCATGTCCGCGCCCCTGTTTAGTCTATTTGCCGCCCTTCGTGCACAGAGCGCCATCGGTAATCGAAGTCAGCAGCCCGGCGGAAGCGGTGATCTGGCGGCTGAAACAACCGCTGACAGAATCGTTGGAGAAAAAGTCCTGCGCGCTTTGCTGGCCCGTGTTTCCGGTTATGTTGAAGTTGGAATCAAACAGCAACGTGTCACTGGGCGTTACGGTATTGGATACCACGCTGAACGACGCCGGGCCATTGTCGCCGTGATTTACCACCGCGCTCTGGAATTGCTGCCGGATCGTGGTGGTTTGCTGGCCTGAGCCATCCGGATTTATGGAGAAGGTGAATCCAAGGTCCAGTGGCCATTCAAAACGCTGTTGGCTGTTTCCGCCGCCGTGACCATCGGTCTGGGTCTCAGAAGTGATGGTGGTGCGCTGTTTGATGTTTTGCACAAAAGCGGTGTTGGTAATGTTGAAGTCCTGCCGGCTGGAAAATTGAATGCTCTGCCGGACATTGGTTGCAATACGTCCATGAGAAGTCCTGACAAACCCTTCCACGCTGAAGACTCGCGAGGAATCAACGGTGACCGAGCCAGTAATGCTTCCATCCGGCGCGGTGGTCAGGTTTTCAACCACGTTAGGATTGGGCACGCCGATAGTGTTCAGCGTTACCTCGCCGGTAATCTGGTTTGATCCATGGTCCTGGAAGGCCAGCAGCGTGGCCGTGGTGGAAAATCCATTGTTAGCGCCGAACACGCTGACCGCGACCTGGTGCGGCTGACCGTTACTGAGCACGCCCGCGAAAGGCGTAAGGTCCACGCGATAAGGAGCGAAATTCAGCGTCTGCACGCCGGGGATAGGACGCCACAGCAGCGGATCGATTCCGCCGGTATATATCCACGGATAGACCGGCGCAACGCCCGCGGTTGTGCCATCGATGGTGACATGGCTCTCGCGGAACGCGCCGCCGCCGCAGCTTTGCAACTCTCCGGCGACATCATCCGGCACACATGTGTACCAGAACTCGTCGCCAGCCTGGCTTTCTGCCACCACGTCAATAAACGCGCGCTCAACGTTGGTGGGAAGCGTGAAAGTTTTTGCCAGCGCGCTGGTTGAGTTGGATAAAAACGCCGTTCCTCCTGTCGGATCGGAAGCCAGAGGCAGGACGAGGTCGGCCGTGCGCGGTGCGTCCTGATGGCTGGCCAGGGGGTAGAACTGGATTTCAGCCGTCCCGAACAGAGTGCTGGTGAATGTGGAGTTCACCAGGTTGCCCAGATCAACGCGGCCATTCTGCGCGCTGTTGAAGAGCGCGGAATAATCGGTAAGATCGCGCTCAATATGCCAGGAGCGCGCCACCGTTCTTGAGGGCTCAGAGGTCGTCCCGAAATAGACGTTTACTCCGCCGATCCAGATTTCCGCGGTACGGTCAAACTGCCGGCCCGCTTGAATGGAGAAATCCGCGTTCAAAACCACCTTGGCCCATGGCCCTGGACACGCAGGAGTAAAAGAAAATGGCTTGGGAGAAAAATCCGCAAAGGAAAAATTATTGAAGAGCGTAACCACGCAGGGCGTGGTGTTGGGTCGTGCGATGGGCGGATCAGCGGTTGCGGTATTGGCAGAGCCAATCACTAATCCCGGCGACGGAATAGGCTGGGCTACGGCTACGTTGGCCGAGAGCGCCAGGCAGGCCGCGATGAATACTCTTGCAGAAGAAAACAAAATGGACCGGAGAGCGGGAGCAGAGGGGACGGGCATGACTACCTCCAAAACAACTCCAAAGATGAGGGCCAAATTCTAATAAGCAACGGGAAGACGGGTCAAACACAAGGGCCTCATTCCGGGGCTCCTTCGGTTCATCGCGCGGCGTTTTCGTTCCTCATCCGTAAAGCGGCCATCATTATTCTGCTCCGCAAATTGCCTGGCCGTTGGCGCAGTAACAAAGTGTGCGGTTGCCGTGGACTCACGGCAGTCGACTTTCCCAAACCATCAAGGTATGCTGCTCAACGCTGTATCCAAGGGATGGTGCTTCATGAGCGATGTATCCATGTCCTCGGTGATTACGGGTTTTGTCAGCGGAATACTGTCTTCGGCCCTTACCTATTTCAGCACACGCTCCAAAATCCGCCTGGATCTGACGGTCGAATACGATAAAGACCTGCGCAAAAAGAGGCTGGAGCTTTACAAGAACCTCTGGCCAAAGACCAAGCCTCTGGCGGAGTTCTCCGCGGAAGCGCCCGTGACCTTTGACGTTATCAAGGCCGTCTCAGGCGATATGCGCGACTGGTACTTCGCGGAGGGCGGTATCTACCTCCCGGAGGAGCCGCAGTCCTTACTTTAACCTCAAATCATTCATGCAGGAAATACTGGATGACGCTACCCTGCAACAGGACCACGCAAAGCCGATACATGGGCCGAGGTTGAAAAGAATCCTCGTCGCGGCTCGAGAGCTTCGTACCAGCTTGTCCGACGATATCCGCGCCAGGAACGCACCCTGGTTGTAAGTCTCTTTCTGCGGCAACGTGTGACGCACTACTCCTCGTCCGCAAAGCGTCCATCGCGGTCAAGCCGTCCGCACTGATGACGTGCCGGTGGCTCAATGCGGTGCGGCAACGGAAATGCCGGGCTGAGCTGGCGCACAAATTCGACCTTCAATAGCGGGTGCAATTCCATGCAGTTCTCCGCCACGCCAATCTGCTGGTGAAAAACGTCAAAGAATCCCACGCCTTCCGCGCGCACGACCCATGCGTGCGGGAATCGCCGGAAATGCGCCTCCGGCTCGGAGAGTTGAGAGGTGAGTATCTGCCGCACCTCGGCAAAATGCTGTGCCTGCGCTGAACTGCACGCGCCCTGACATTCCCCGGAGGGAACTTCGGCGATCATCGTGCGCGTGAGGTCATTAGGATCGGCCAGAACCAGATGAAAGTCGCGGTCGCCGTGCTCAACGCTTTCCTGCTTCCAACCCAGCAGCACGGCCTCGACGGAATAGACCTGCTTTTCAGCGCCAGAGCGTTCGTCGCTCAGTACCTCAGGGGCCCGCAGCGAGACCATTTCAGAAACGCTCATAGGCCGCGGCTGAAAGTTAATGCGCTTGGCGTCGTTATCAAAGATCGTCTTGATGCGCCACCGCTCCGTTCCGCAGCGGACTCCGCACGTGTACGGCGGAGGTTTGTGCAGGTAGCGTAGCAGCAGCACTCCGACGACGAGAAGGACAGTAAAGAGGAGCGGAATTTGCTGCGATCTTCTTTGCGCCATTACTGACTGGTCAATCCTGTGTGGAGGATGGTGTAACGGAAGATCGTTCCTTGGCCAACCGCCCAGCCCGCGTCCAGCCGCGCAAAGCTGATTGCATTAAGGTTCAATTCACGCAGCTGGCGCCAGGATTCTCCAGTGTTGCATCTATCCACGCCATTCGTCCCCACGGCCACCAACATATTTCCCACTGCATCCACCCCGGAGCGGTATCCCGACGGCTGACGTTTGGCGAGCTTCCACGTTTTGCCTCCATCATGGGTAAAGGCCGCTGTCCCCTCCGATTTATCCGGCTTCTTATAGTCTCCACCGAGGGCCACCCCATCTTTGCGCGACCAGAACGCAAGCGAAAAAATTCCCTGGCTCGCCTCGCCATGGATGATTGGCGTCTCCGCAACGGTCCACTTCATGCCCCGGTCGGAAGAATGAAACACTCGCGCCGCGGGACCTCCGGTGCCAAACCAGACATCGTTCTTTCCATAAGTCGCGATGCATGTGCCGCTCGCGGCGAACGCGCCTTCACTGGGCAGGGCGGCCGGCATATTTTTGATCGCCACAGGGTTCCAGGTCATGCCGTCCGAAGTAGCGATCAGGGGGAACTTGCCATCGACGGAATCGCTGACGGCGATCCCGTGCTTGCTATCCCAGAAAGCAAAACAGTCGTAGAACGCTTTAGGATCTTTGTTGGTGAACTGAAGCTGCCAGCTCTTGCCGCCGTCCGTGGTCTTATAGATGCGTGACTGCTCCCCCGGCCCGATGCTCAATACGAACGCCGTGTCCCAATCAAAGGCCTGAATATCGCGAAAATCCAGGGCCTCAGCTCCCGGCACGTCGACCTTGGTCCAATGCTCTCCACCATCGATAGTCCGCAGCACCGTCCCTTTGGCCCCGCTGGCCCAGGCAATGCGCTCTGAAACCGCGCTCACACCGCGCAACTGCACGTCAGTCCCGCTAAACTGCTGCTGCCACTGCGCCGAGGCTGGTAAAATGAAGAAGCACGCCAACAAGACTGTGCACGTCCGCATATTCATGCTCCCAAAGGACTTAGAATTGTAACCTTTGCCTTCCAGCTTACTCTATTCAAGCGTGGAGGGAATCCCGGTGAGTACCATGTTTGTTCCCCTGACGGCACAAAGTGAACTGCAGGATGAGGAAGTGGTGGCCCGTGTGCTCTCCGGCGAGACCGCGCTGTTTGAGATCCTGATGCGCCGATACAATCAGCGGCTCTACCGGATTTCACGCGTGATCCTGCGTAATGACGGCGAGGCGGAAGACGTGATGCAGGATGCGTACGTCCGCGCCTATGAACACCTGGGCCAGTTTGCCGGAAAGGCGGCTTTCTCCACCTGGCTCACCCGCATTGCCATCCATGAGGCGCTGGCGCGCAAGCGCCGCCGCGGCCGTATGGAAGAACTTGATGCCCTTCCTGATAACGGAGACTTTATGTCCATTCTCAAATCGTCCGCGCCCAGTCCTGAAGACGGCACGGCCACCGCGCAGGCGCGCGAGCTGCTGGAACAGGCGATTGACCATCTGCCGGAAGCTTATCGGACGGTCGTGATGCTGCGTGAAGTGGAGGAAATGAGCGTGGCTGAAACCGCTGAAAGTCTTGGCGTGAGTGACGCCGTGGTGAAAACCCGTCTGCATCGCGCCCACGCCATGTTGCGCAAAGACCTCTATGCCCGGGCCAAGGGCCGCGCCACCGATCTTTACCAGTTCCACGCCGTGCGCTGTGATCGCGTGGTGAAGGCAGTGTTTGAGCGAATCAGGGAGAAGACTCCTGGCGCCCCAGCTGTAAACTAGGGCCCGGCGGCACGCCACAAAAACTTCACCTATCTGCCCTATCTACGTCTTAGCAGGCGTCCGGAATTGTGTAACTACGGCACAGGTACGGGACACCTAAATAACCTTGCAGGCATGGAATGATTGTTGTATAAACTGCAACGCTCAGGCTTCTTCTTCCATTTTCCGCGAGGTACTTCAATGTTCCGCGCCAAGCTTCGTTTGATAGCGCTGGTTGTTATTTCCCTGGCATCGTCCAATCGGCTATTCGCTTTTGACGACTGGCAACCTATCAGCCCGGAAGAGTTGAAGATGACCGCCGATCCGGCGCACCCGGCGGACGCGATCATCCTTTATCACGAAGAAACCGCGGACGACATGACCCGCCACCGCTATGTCTACATGCGCGTGAAGGTGCTCACTGACAAAGGTAAAGAGCGGGCCAATGTGGAGATTCCCTTCGACGCAACCTTCGCGGGAATCAGCGACATCAAGGCCAGGACGATTGCCCCGGATGGGACTATCACGCCATTTACCGGCAAGGCCTTTGACAGCACGATAGTGAAAGCGCATGGGGTCAAGTATCTGGCCAAGACCCTTGCCCTGCCGAACGTGCAGGTGGGAAGCATCATCGAATGGAAATATACCGAGTACTGGGAAGACTATGTGATCGCGCCGCATTGGGTCTTGCAGGGCGATCTTTTGACCAGGCGCGCCAAGTTCACCTTTGTCCCCATGTTCAAAGCGGGCCATGACGTTGTAGACAGCCGTGGAGACATCAAAGACCGTGTCTATTATTCACTGATTGGTCTTCCGGAGAACACCGCGATCAAGACAACCGCCAATAACAGAATGGAGCTGGAATTGAAAGACATACCAGCCTTCGTGGAAGAGGACTTTGCGCCGCCATCGGCCGTACTAAAGATGCGCGTGAATTTCTATTACGGCTCAGACAAGATGGGCAAGCCCCAGGAATTCTGGAAAAACGAAGGCAAGTATTGGAACAAAGAAGTCGATAGGTTTGTCGGACACTCCGGCGCGGTGGCCGCGGCGGCAAGCCAGGCCATCAGCCCGGCGGACACTCCGGACCAGAAGGCCCGCAAGATTTACGCCTTCGTGCAGAAGATCAAGAACCTGAATTACACCCAGGCCCATGGCGACATGGAAGAGCTGCTGGCCCGCGAGAGCAAGGAAAAACGTACGGCGGAAAGCGTGCTGCAGAAGAGTGAAGGCTATCGCGATGAGATTTCGCGGCTGTTTTGGGGCATGGCCCGCGCTGCCGGCCTTCAGGCTTACCTTATGCGGGTCGCCGACCGCGATGAGTATTTCTTTCAGCAGAACGTCCCCAATCCCTCGCAGTTGACTTCAGAGATCGTCATCGTCATGGTGGATGGGAAGGAAGTCTTCCTTGATCCCGGCACGCCTCTTTGTCCTTATGGCCACTTGGCGTGGCAGCACACGTCGACGCAAGGCATGCGCCAGACCGCCGAGGGAGGCACGGCCCTGGTCCAGACCCCGGCGGCAAACTACAAGGACGCAATCAGCAAGCGGGTTGGCCATCTCACGCTCAGCGAAGATGGCAGCGCCAAAGGCAAGATCGGGATCGCTTGGGCGGGCGAGGAGGCGCTGGTCCACAGGCTGAGCAGCCTGAAGACGGATGCTGCGGGAAGAAAGAAAGAGCTGGAAGATGAACTCAAGTCCATCCTTCCGGCAGGCGCTCTGGTGCAGCTTGATACCGCATCCGGCTGGGAGGACGCCGAGAAACAATTGTCAGCCAACTTCAGCGTGGAGATCCCGTCTTATGCCAGCAGCGCCGGCAAGCGCCTGCTGGTGCCCACCAACCTTTTCGAGTCGCGCGCGGGCCAGCCCTTCGCGCAGGGCGAGCGCAAGCAGCCGGTGTACTTCAACTTCCCCTACTACTTGATCGATGAAGAACAGATCACATTCCCCTCGACCTACAAGATGGAGAACCTGCCTGACGTGCCGCCCATCCGGACCGACTATTCACTTTACAAATTGGAGCACAGCGCCAGCGGAAACACCGTGAACATCAGCCGCACCTTTGCCATGGCCGGAATCGCCTTCCACCAGAACGAATATGCGGACTTGCGCAAATTCTATGGCAGCGTAAGCTCCGGAGACTCGCAACCGCTGGTGCTCACCGCGACCAAGTAGCCTGCACACATCTGCAGCCTGGCGTCAGGGCACCCGGAAAGTTAAATCAGCATAAAAGCGGTCCGGCTTGTCCTGATTGATGTAAGGGCGGAAGCGCCACTTCTTCAGCGCCGCGGTCCCCGCCGTGTACAGAGCAGGCGCCACGGCGTTTGGATTCAGAACGGCCTGTATCTTTCCTGCTTCGTCGACTGAAATTCTCAGGGTAAAACGGGTGCCTTTGCGCGCCTTGCCCGGCGCCACCAGCGGTTCCACCACCCGCGTGGCCAGCTTGCGGGCTTCCGCATCGGTTAGCACAGGGATGGGATTCTCAATCCTCGTAGTGAAGGCAAAGGACAGCAGCGCTTCCATCTGTGAGGGGCCGCCATTGATGTAGGGCTTGTATTGCCATTGCAAAACCTGCTGCCGCACCGCATCGTTCAATTCAGGGTTCGCCGGTGCAATGGGCCATGCTTCACGCACGTGGCCCGCGCGGTCATTGGATATGTAAAGGCTCATCACGCCTGAAGTCTTGCCTTCGCGTACCGCGGGCCATACGATTGCCGGCGTGTTCAGTGCCAGCGTGCGCGCAACATCTTCTGTGACCTGGCTGCTCTTCATTTGCTCGGTTACCGGCGTGGTGTTATCGATCGCAAAAAGTTTCTCGTCGGGAGTGGCAAGCTCCGTAAGCTCGGTGACCTTCGCTACGAGCGTGGTCCCCGGCGCGAATTCTGCGCGAACAGTCCTTGCAAACATCTTCTTCTTGAAAGGCAGGTAATCCTCGAACTGCGCTTTGTGGCCCGGCGTAAGCACGGCTTGCAGCAATCCAATCTTGCCGCCGAAACAAAAAGCATAAGAGATGGTGTTCTGCGCCGGGGGGCTTCCCGCCTTCAATTGCATGTTCATGCAGGAGCTTGACTTGAGTGAATCCTGGGGAATCTCCACCTGTCCGCGCATGCTTTTCAACTGGTCTGCCATCGGCAGAGGATCGAGCAGCGCGGTAACCATGTTGCGCAGCCAAAAAGGGTAATAATCGCCGGTGATTTTTTCTGAAACCTGGCCGCTATTGGCGATCAAAGTCTGGGAAAAGCCCGCGGCTTCCACCGTCCTCCGCCACTTCTCCGGAGAAACCCAGTATTCTTCCACGTCAGCGGAATACTCGGGTTTCGGCGCGCCGGAGCTGGCAATGTGCGCCTTCAAATGAAACGGAGTGCCGCCGGCAAGCGTAAGCTTGCTTTGTTGTACGGCGTGTTCGGCCGCCTCGCCCACAGACACGATCTTGCCCTGCTCTTCCTGGGCCACAAGCGTTGAAGCGAGCAGCGCCAGAACGACAAAACACAGAGGGAGCCGTTTGCTCATGCTCTCTTTTCTGCCAGCGTCGAGAGAAATTGCCGTGCTTCGCGCGCGTTGTAGGTCTTGTTGTAGATGGGCGAGTCAGGTTCCTGTAATCGTCCGCCTTCATGCAGTGACCCGGTATCGATGGCGGCAAAGCCGATTTCCTCAATCAGGTTCGCGACGACCGCTTTCGCTTCCGCGTCGTCACCGGCCACATAGATGGTGTGGCGCTCCTCCACCGGCAGGTCTTTGCGCCCGCGCCCGGCCAGATGCACGTAATAAATGGTATTGAATGCCTTCACCAGGCGCGATCCAGGAATGCGGTCCAACACGATCTCAGAGGACGTTGAGCCGCCCAGGTCGTAAAAGCCGCCGTCAGGACGGTAAGGGTTCATGGCGTCGATTACGATCTTGTCGCGCAGCAATTCCGGTTCGGGCAGGGCCTCAGGTGAGCGCCACGGGACTGCCAGCAGGATGGCGTCGCCAAAGCGCACCGCGTCGCGCACGGTCATGGCATGCGCCTGCGGGCCGAGTTCTGTGATGAGATCGCGCAGCGAGTCAGGCCCGCGCGAGTTGCTGATTGCCACGTCATGTCCGGCGGCCACAAAAAGCCGGGCAGCCGTTGCGCCGATATTGCCGGATCCCAGGATGCCAATCTTCATGCAGTGCTCCGGTTAAAAATTCTACCTGCTTTCGTTTAGTGAATTTGCTTTCTGCTCCAGCGCCTCGGCTTCCGTGATCTTGCCCATCCTGCGCAGCAGCCGGGCGTGCTCCTGCAGAATGATCTGCATGTTGTGAGCGTAGGAAGTGTTTACGCCATCCGCGGCGCCTCGCTTCAGGTTCTCGTTGCGTTTTTTCAGCTCTGCCACGGATGCTTCCTGCGCTTTTTCCATCTCCGTATATTCGGTATCGGCTTCAGGAAGCTTGCCCGTAGCTTCGTAAGCATGCGCCAGATTGCTGCGTACCTGGATCATCAGCGGATTGCCGGGTTGCAGCGCCTGTTGCGCAAAGATGAGCTGTTGCTGGAAGTCTGCCAGCGCTTCAGCTCCATCTTTGGCGGCATACGCTGCCTTGCCGGCATTTTCATAAGCCTTCATTTTGGCGGAGACAAAATGGCTGGGCAGCTTCATCGCTGTGGCCAGTGCCTTCTTGCAAGCCGCTTCGGCCTGGGGTCCCGTGCTGTTATGGAGTTGACCGTTACACTCCGCTTCCTGCTGCAGGTATTGGCCGTGCAACTCTGCTCCCGGACCCAGGTCAAACGCAATTTTCACCAGCGCATTGACGGCTGCAGGTTTGCCGTCTTCAGTGAATGGTTCGAACTGCCATGACTTTACTGCAGGGATTGCCGCCTCAAGCAGCATGGGATGACCGGAAACTCCCTTCGCTTCACTGACCCTGCCTCTTTCATCGATCATTACCCGCAGCAGGACATCGCCCTGAATGTGAGCCATCTCCGCCAGCGATGGATATTTCGGCTGGACTCTTTTCGTCAGGTGCTGGTTTGCTTCTTCGTTCGAAACCAGTCTTGTCTCCTGCGAATTGGCCCCCCGAACCACCATTAACAGGATGAAGAACAACCGGATCTGCTGTTTCACCGTCATGGATGGCAGCATTATATATGGCGAAGGTCCGAGTCCTTGAGCACTAGGGCTCCCCTAAATCACTTAAAGTATTGTTCTTAAGTCTCACCCGCGGAATTCCTCTTAGAGCCTTTACGTTTCTTAATTTTTTCCTTGGCAATACTATACAGATGCGTATAATCGCGACAACCTTGGTACGAACCATGTGGGGAAAATAACTGCGTGAGTGTGGCTGAATTGGCCGGAGCGTTAGGGGCGGCTCCGGGACGGTCAACCAGGTCATAGTAGTGTGTCCGTCGGCGCGGATAGATTCTCACCTTCTTCTGCCCGAAGAAAGCTTACACCTTCATGTGTGGCATCCTCGGGTACACGCACGTCCGCAGACGTTTGCCTCGCGGCGTGATGGAGACGGCTCTACGCGGGCTCAATCATCGCGGGCCGGACCATCATGGCCGGTTTGAGTCGGAACTGGTCTCGCTTGGCGCCACGCGCCTGCGCATCGTTGACCTGGAGAGCGGCGACCAGCCGCTGATCAGCCCCGATGGCGACGTGATCGTTGTTTTCAACGGCGAGATCTTCAATCATCATGAGCTGCGGCTGGAGCTGGAAGCCTGCGGCGCATCTTTTGAGACGCGTTGTGATACTGAGGTCATCCTGCATGCCTTCCTGCGCTGGGGAAGCGATTGCTTTGCTCATCTGCGGGGAATGTTTGCCATCGCCATCTGGGTGCAGTCCGAGCGGACGCTCATTCTTGCCCGCGACCGCATGGGCATCAAGCCGCTGTATTACGCGGAGCACGATGGCGAGCTTCTCTTCGGCTCTGAGCTGAAGTGCATCTTTGCGCATCCCGATGTTCCCCGCAATCTCTGCATGGCTGGCCTGAACTGTTTTCTCAGCCTGAACTACGTCCCTGCACCTTACACGCTGGTGGAAGGCATCAGGAAACTCATTCCCGGAAACGTAATGCAATGGCGCAATGGAAAGCTGAGCGTCCATTCGTATGTGCGGAAAGAAGCCGCGCCACCTGCGCCGCGCTCCATCGGCGAAGCATGTGAAGAGCTGGACGATCTGTTGCAAAAGTCACTGCGTGAGCAGCTTGTTTCCGATGTCCCAGTAGGCATCTGGCTGAGCGGCGGACTGGACTCCTCCACCATCCTGCGTTATGCGGCGCAGGCTGGCAGCGCGCGGCTGCGCACTTTTTCCATCACCTTCAAAGGCCGTTCTTTCGACGAGAGCGAGTCCATCGCGGAAATCACCCGCCATTTTGGCAGCCAGCACACAGAGTTCGATCTGGATGAAACCGCCGGCCTGGAAGGCGCCATCCAGAAGATTGCTTACTACTCTGACGAGCCCAGCGCCGATGCCGGAGCGCTGCCGGCATGGTTCCTGGCGGAGATGAGCAGCAAAGACGTAACTGTGGTGCTCTCCGGCGAAGGCGCCGACGAACTCTTTGCCGGCTATCTCACCTACAAAGCTGATCGCTATTCCGCCGCCGCTCGCCGCGTGCCCGCCAGTATGCGCCGTGCGCTGCTTAGTTGCGCTGGCCTGCTGCCGGTCTCTGATGACAAGATCAGTTTTGAATACAAGCTGAAGCGTTTCCTGCATGGATCGCTGCTTTCTCCGGAGATGGCGCACGTCTATTGGAACGGAACTTTTACTGAAGTTGAGAAACGCCAGTTCTTCCGCTTTGCCGATGATGGTCCTCTGGCTGGGATTCTGGGAAACATGAGCGACCTGCCGGGCTTGCAACGCTATCTGGAGTTCGATCAGCGCTATTACCTGGCGGACGACATCCTTTACAAAGTCGATCGCATGAGCATGGCGCACTCGCTGGAAGCGCGGCCGCCATTTCTCGATCCGCGCATTGTTGATTTCTCCGCGCGTCTGCCGGAACGGTTCAAGCTGCACGGCCAGCAATCGAAATACGTTCTGCGCCGCCTAATGCGGGACAAGCTGCCGCCCAACGTCTTGCGGCGTCCAAAAATTGGTTTTGACATTCCTGTCCACGACTGGTTCCGCGGAGTGCTGCGGCCCATGCTGCTGGACACGCTCTCAGAAGAAGCCGTTCGCGCCAGCGGCCTGTTCAACTGGAGCGCGATGGAGCAACTGCTCAACGATCATCTGGAGCGAAAAGCAAATCTGGGGTATCACCTATGGGGTCTGATGGTGTTGTTGTTGTGGATGAAGCAGTGGAACGTCGGGCTGGGAAGCACGGAACCGGCCCCGAACGAGGCCGTCCCCACAGTGCTGGACCAGGTTGGATCGTTGTAGCCGCCGCTTGCTTCGTCTTCCTGATTAATATTGCCAGCCCGCCGCGCCTGATGGATGACGTGGACGCCGTGCAGGCGCAGATCGCCCGCAACATGCTTGTCTCCGGCGACTGGGTCACCGCGCGCCTGGATGGCGTCGCCTACCTGGAAAAAGCGCCGCTGGTCTACTGGATGATGGCGGCGTCCTACAAACTTTTTGGCGTGCATGACTGGGCCGCGCGCCTGCCGCTGGCGCTGGTCGTGGTGTTGCTGTGTTTTGCCACCTATCGCTTTGGCCGATGGGCCTTCAATGAACAAGCTGGCATGTTTGCCGGAATCGTTCTTGCGACTTCCGTCGGACTCTTTCTTTTTACCCGCATCCTGATTCCAGACGCAATGCTTACGCTCACGATCACCGGAGCTATCTGGGCCTGGCTGCGCCTGCTGGAGCCTGATGAGGAACACCCGCACCGCTGGGCCGTAATGATGGGCGTGTGCTTTGGCGCCGGACTGCTGCTCAAGGGCCTGATTGCCGTGGTGTTTCCTGTGCTGGCGGGCTTGGTCTTTATGGCCGTTACGCGCCAGTTTTTCTCGTGCGCGGCCTGGAAGAAGCTCGATCTGTGGCTGGTCGCGGCCATCGCGGTGCTGATTGCGGCGCCCTGGCACATGATGGCGGCGGCAAGGAACCCGCCTACTCTTGCATTTTCGATGCATAGCGGCCCCGGCGAATATCGCGGCTTCTTCTGGTTTTATTTTTTCAACGAACATCTTCTGCGCTTCCTGAACATGCGCTACCCGCGCGACTACAACACTGTGCCGCGCCTGTGGTTCTGGCTGCTGAACCTGGTTTGGCTGTTTCCCTGGTCGACGTATCTGCCCGCCGTGGTGAAGGAGTCTTACAGAGAGCCATCGCGCGCCGGCAGGGCAAGGCTGATGGCGGTTTGCTGGATCGGCGTGGTCATGGTGTTCTTCACCTTCTCCACCACGCAGGAGTATTACTCCATGCCGATCTATCCCGCGCTGGCATTGCTGATTGGCTCGGCGCTCGGTTCGGGCGTCACACGCTTGCGCGCGGCTACTTGGACTCTGCAACTTGTCTCAGCCCTGATCTTTGCCGCGCTCGCATTCGTTCTGCTCATGGTGTGGGAGCTGCCGGCACCGGGTGATATCTCACATGCGCTTACGCAGCATCCGGAGCTCTACACGCTCTCCATGGGCCACATGGGCGATCTCACGCTAAATGCCTTTGCCTATCTAAAGCTGCCGCTGGCTCTGGCCGCGATTGCTTTCGCCGCAATCACGCTGGGCCTGGCCCGCTGGCGCAACAACATCACCAAGGCAGTGATGGTAGTTGCTGTCGGCATGGTGATTTTCTTCCAGGCAGCGCGGCTGGCGCTGGTCCGCTTTGATGGGTACCTGGGTTCTTATCCGCTGGCGCAGAGCCTTATGAAGTCGCCGCCGGGACAACTGGTGGAAGCCAATGCTTACTATGCGTTCTCGTCGGTCTTTTTTTATACCGGACGCACGGCGCTACTGCTAAACGGCCGCGTGAACAATCTTGAATACGGATCGTATGCGCCGGGCGCTCCCAACGTATTCATTGACGATGCCAAGTTCGCCGAGTTGTGGCAGTCTTCTTCGCGCTGCTACCTGCTGGCGTATGGCAGCGAAAAGGAGCGTTTTGAAAGTCTTGTCGGTCCTGCCAATTTGCATGTGGTGGCCGAAAATGCCGGCAATTACCTGTTCACCAATCTCGCTGTCCCTTCAGGCGGACTCGAATGATGCAGTGGAAGGAGAGCGTGCGGCTGGCGCTGGACGCGCTGGGCGTGGACAAAGTGAAAGCTTTCCTGACCATGCTGGGCGTGATGATCGGCAGCGCCTCAATTGTGCTGGTCATTACCATTGCCTCCACCGGAAAAGCCTATGTCGTGGGCCAGATTGAAGGCATTGGCGCGAACCTGGCATATGCGGCGCTTGATCGCAACGGCGTGCCCACCATACCGGACGATGAGCTCTCTCCCGGCGACCTGGCGGCTGTCCGGCAGTCGCTTTCCATGGTGACTGCCGCGGCCGGAACCTATGACATACCTTTTGATTTCAAGCTGCGCGGCAAGGCGGTGCGCGCCCGTCTGGTGGGCGTAACGGAAGAGTTTCAAAAGATCCGGAATCTGATCATCGCATCAGGGCGCTACTTTGATTCGGAAGATTTCATCTCTCGCGCCAAGGCCTGCCTTGTGACAGAACACATAGCGCGGAATGTATTTGGCCGCGAGCCGGCAATCGGCCATCCGCTGCAACTAGAGCATCTGCGGTGCACCATCGTCGGCGTCTTCCGTGAAGGCGTGCCTACGTTTGGGCAGTCTGAGATACAGGACGAGACCGTGCTGGTTCCCTTTCCGCTAATCAAGACGATTACCGGCGATGATTTCTTTCAGGTGGTCTACGCACAGGCCGCCTCGCCCGATGAAGTGCCGGCGATGACCGAGGAGATGGGACGGCTTGTCCACGCGCGGCACCGCAAGGTGGCGCACTACGAAGTACAAAACCTGGCGACCGTGCTCGACACGGTGCATACCGTCTCACTGGCCATGAGCCTGGTGCTGGTGGGCGTGGCTGTGCTTACGCTGATTACGGCGGGCGCGGGAATCATGAACATCATGTTTGTCAACGTGGCACAGAGGACGCACGAGATCGGTATTCGCAAAGCGCTGGGCGCGCGCACGGCGGAGATCCGATTGCAGTTCGTGCTGGAAGCGGCCTTCATCAGCCTTTCTGGGGCGATCATCGGCGTAGCCATTGCCGTTGGTGCAATCTGGTCTGCTTTCCGCATGATTGAAGGCGCTGTGCCGCTCTCTGTTTCCTGGATCGCCGTCTTTATTGCGCTGCTGCTTTCCACCGGCGTTGGAGTGCTTTTCGGATATCGACCTGCCAACGCCGCCGCCCAGTTGAATCCCGTGGAAGCGTTACGGGTGGACTAGAGGATCGCCGTGATCGCGCGTGATCGGGCGATGGGTAGTGGGTCAGTTTGATTTCCACAGCTCAGAAAGTCAATTTCCTCAAAAAAACGTTTCGAGCCTGTCATGCTGAGCGCCGCGCGAGTTCCGCTTTGCGGAATGAGCGCAAGTCGAAGCATCCCGAGAATGTATTCCTGCCCATGCTGCGGCAGGGAGTTCTCTTGAAAACATTTTTCTCTGCAATTTACTGTCTTGCAGTCGCATTTGGCATACTGGGAAAAGCCTGGGGAGAATTCCCTGATGCGGCATTAGCGATGGATGCATTCTCGGGATAGTTCGACTCGCCCTCGCCTCTCCCGCTACGCGGGATCGTTTGGGCTTCGCTCACTATGACAGGCGGATCCTGCAATTTTCAAAACTGACCCACTACCGGACGAGGAGAATACTTGAAGAGCAAAAACTACCACTCAGTCGGGAATGTTTTTGGCCAATTGCCAATTGCCAAGTGCTATCTCCGATCAGTGTCATCAGTGTTAATCAGTGGTTAGCTTTTGCTCTACGCCGCTTGTCCCGCGCTGAAGCCCGATGCCCAAGCCCATTGGAAGTTGAAGCCGCCGAGGTGCCCGGTCACGTCCACTACTTCGCCGATGAAGTACAGCCCCGGCACCTTGCGGCTCTCCATGGTCCTGGCGGAAAGTTCATTCGTGTCCACGCCGCCGGCGGTGACCTCGGCTTTGGCGTAGCCCTCGGTGCCCGCGGGAACTATCTGCCAGTTATGAGCGCGGCGCTCCAGTTCGTCGAGAGCGTGGTTGCTCCAGCCTTCCGGCGGGTAAACGTCCAGCCAGCGGTCGGCGAAGCGGTTGGGTAGAGTCGCGCGGAAAGCCGCTTTTGCCGCAGCTAGATCGCGCCGCGTCTTAGGATCGCGCAACGCAGCGGTCAGTTCTCGCTCTGGCGCTAGGTCGAGCGTAATGGCCTGGCCCGGTTTCCAGTACGAGGAGATTTGCAGGATCGACGGCCCACTTAGGCCGCGATGCGTGATCAGCA
>DASSXL010000007.1:0-5394 GCA_035703825.1 Candidatus Angelobacter sp. | reverse complement strand
CTGCGCATTGTTGACGAAGAGTTGAAGGATGTGGAGCCGGGCAAGCCGGGGGAGATCGTGCTGCGCGGGCCGTGTTGTTCGCCGGGATATTTTGAGGACCCGGCGGCGAACGAAGCGCTCTTTCGCGGCGGATGGCATCATACCGGCGACGTGGCGCGCGTGGACGAGCATGGCTGGCTGTATTTTCTTGATCGCAAGAAAGACATGATCAAGAGCGGCGGAGAAAACGTTTCCAGCCAGGAAGTGGAAGAGGCCATTGCGGCGCATGCGAGCGTGGCGGAGGTAGCGGTGGTGGGTCTGCACGATCCTTACTGGATTGAAAAAGTTGTGGCCTGCGTGGTGCCGATGCCGGGGAAGCAAGTGAATGAAGAAGAGCTGATGGCGCATGCGCGGTTAAAGCTGGCCAGCTTTAAAGTGCCGAAAGAAATCCACGTGATGACCGAGTTTCCGAAGAACCCCACAGGCAAGGTGCTTAAGCGCGTGCTGCGCGAGCGGCTGAATGGGGATGCGGCCGGAGCGGCAAAATGATTACACTCCCGAGCCCGGCAGAGGCAGGGCAATGATAAGAATCGCCAACGGGTCAGCCTTCTGGGGCGACTCAGCAGAAGCGCCGCTCGAGCTGCTGCGCGGCGGGCCACTCGACTATCTGACGCTCGACTACCTGGCCGAGATCACCATGTCAATCCTGCAAAAGCTGAAGGCGCGGGACCCGCGCGCGGGCTACGCGCATGACTTTGTCGGGGTGATCAAGCACGGAGCGCAGGAAATTGTGGAGCGCGGCGTGAAAGTCGTGACCAATGCTGGGGGAATGAATCCCGCGGGCTGCAAGGATGCTGTGGCGGCAGTGCTGCACGCAGCGGGTTACGGCGGAAGAATGAAGATTGGCGTGGTGACGGGCGACGACATTATGCCGCGGCTCGATCAGATGCTGGAGCGCGGAATCCCATTTATCAACATGGATACGGGCGAGCCATTGAGTTCGATCCGGTCGCGGGTGCAGAGCGCGAACGTTTATTTTGGCGCGTTCCCCATTGCCGATGCGCTGTGCCGTGGTGCGGGCATTGTGATTACTGGCCGCTGTAATGATGCAGCTCTGGCGCTTGGCCCCATGGTGCGCGAGTTTGGCTGGAAGGCCGATGACTGGGACAAGATCTCCGCCGGAACGATTGCGGGGCATGTGATTGAGTGCGGCGCGCAGTGCACCGGCGGCAACTGCCAGGCGGAATGGGAATCGATACTCGATTTTGCCAACATCGGTTACCCGATCATTGAAGCCGAGAGTGACGGCACATTTGTGGTGACCAAGCATGCCGGCACAGGAGGCCGCGTGAACGTGGCAGGTGTAACGGAGCAATTGCTGTACGAGATCGGCGATCCGAAGAATTACATTACCCCGGACGGCATTGCCGATTTCACGACGATCCTGCTGGAACAGCAGGGGCTGGATCGCGTGCGGGCTTCGGGCATCCGGGGCCGCGCAGCGACGGACCAGTACAAAGTTTCCATCAGCTATTCCGCTGGATTCAAAGCCGTGGCAACGCTGGCATATTCCTGGCCGGATGCGTACAAGAAAGCGCGCACGGCGGACAAGATTTTGCGGCAGCGCATGGAGCGGCTGGGTCTGAAGCTGGATGCGATTCATTCAGAGTTTGTGGGCGTGAATGGCTGCCATGGAGAGATGTCGGGCGAGCCGGATGCGAATATTGCGGAAATAGTGCTGCGCATTGGAGCACGCGCCATGGAGAAAGCGCCGGTAGAACGCTTCCTGAAAGAAATTATTCCGATCGCGCTGAACGGCCCTCCGTCAGTGACTGGGTTAAACGCGGGGCGCAGCAAAGTGGACGAGATCATTGCGTACTGGCCGGCGCTGATTCCCAAGACGGCCGTGACGCCGCAGGTCGATGTGGTGAGTGTGTAGCCTCGGTGAAAATCGATTTCGTGAGGAGTGAAAGACGATGACTACTTCATTTCGGGCAAAGAGCATGCTGCTATTGTGCTTCCTGGGTGTGTCTTTTCTGAGCACTTCATTGGCCAATAGATCAGTGGCATTCGCCCAGAAAGCGCCTGAAGGCATATGGCAGGGATATGACGGAGAATGGAAACACGTGACAAGCCAGTTGATCGCGCTGGCGGAGGCGACTCCGGAAGACAAATTCGCGTGGCGTCCGGCGAAGGGAGTTCGCTCCACCAGCGAAGTGTACATGCACATTGCGCTGGCAAACTTTTACCTGCTAAGCGTTACTGGGCCGAAGATGCCGGACGATCTAAAGGAAGACATGGAGAAGACTGTCACCTCGAAGGCGGAGGTAATCAAGTGGCTCAAGCGCTCATTGGAGGCGGTGAGGGCCGCGCACGCTTCGGTGAAACAAGCCGATCTGCAGCGCAAAGTACATATTGCGGACAGGGACGCGACGGTGGACGGAATGTATCTGCGTATCATCGTTCATGCTAATGAGCACATGGGGCAACTGGTGGCATATGCGCGCATGACCGGCGTGGTGCCGCCGTGGTCGCAGTAGTGGAGATTGGCCAGAAATGCCAGGATTGCCAAAAATCGCCGCAATTGAAAACCGAACTTACCGCGGATGAACGCGGATATACGCGGATCAAAAACAGATCTCACCACTGATCTACACTGATGACACTGATTGGGATCAGTAACGTCGGTGTTCATCAGTGGTCAGGTCCCGTTTTTATCCGCGTTTGTTTCGCGCAAATCCGTGGTACAAATCGTTTTTTCCTGAGGGGGAACAGGGTGAAGATAGAGCTTCGGCAAATTGCGCATGCGCGGTCGGGAGATAAGGGCGATGATGCCAATATCGGCCTGATCGCGCTCAAGCCGGAGGACTATCCAGTGCTGCTGCGCGAGGTGACGGCGGAGCGCGTAAAGATGCACTTTGCCGGAATCTGCCGCGGGGAAGTTGAGCGATACGAGCTGCCGAACCTGCATGCCCTGAACTTTGTGCTGCACCATGCTTTGGATGGCGGCGGCCTGGTTTCACTGCGCATGGACAATCAGGGTAAGACATATGGCGCGGCACTGCTAAGAATGGAGATCGATGTACCGTAAGATGCTCTACGAACTGCGCGAGGGAGTTGCGCGGATCACGCTGAACCGTCCGGACAAGCGCAATGCGTTGGATGGCGAGCTGGTTGGCGAACTGAAAGCAGCGCTCGGCGCTTCGGCTGCTGATGACGCATGCCGCGTAGTGCTGCTGACAGGCGCGGGAACGGATTTCTGTTCCGGCGCCGACCTGGCAAACCTGGAAAAGACGGCGCACAACAGCGTCCTGGACAACATGGCTGACGCTAGATCGACCGCCGACTTGTTCCTGATGATGCGAAACCATCCGCGTCCGGTGGTCGCGGCGGTGCACGGAAGGGCGCTGGCAGGCGGCTGCGGCATTGCGACGGCGTGCGACATCATTTTGGCTTCACATTCGGCGCTGTTTGGTTATCCCGAAGTGAATATCGGGTTTGTTCCGGCGATGGTGATGGCGATCTTGCGACGCTCGGTTTCAGAGAAAGCTGCGTTTGAACTGGTGGTTACCGGCGAACCGGTTTCCGCGGCGCGGGCGCACGAGCTGGGGCTGGTGCATCGGGTGTTTGCCGATGATCAGTTTGCGGCGGAAGTCGAAGGTTACGTAGCGAAGCTGGCGGCGAAATCGGCTTCGGCGCTGATGCTCTCCAAAAGGCTCTTGTACAACATGGATTCAATGTCGTTTGAAGCGGCGTTGCAGGCGGGAGTGGAGATCAACGCGATTGCGCGGCAGACGGAAGATTGCAGAAAGGGAGTGGAGAGATTTTTGAAGAAGAATTGATTTTTACCGCGGAGGCGCGGAGACGCGGAGAAAATCGGGTCATCTGATCATCGGGACATCTGATTCTGGAATCCCTCGCGGAGCGAGGGAACCCTATAGCAACAAGGATTTTCGGGATCATCCTGAGCAGCATCGCGGGAATAGCGATCCCTCACCCGCAAAAAAACGCAGGTTCAGGATTTCAGAAAACAATTACTTCGGCGCCATGCGGATTGCGCCGTCGAGGCGGATGGTCTCGCCGTTGAGCATGTTGTTCTCAATGATGTGCTGGACCAGCGCCGCGAACTCTGGCGGCTTACCCAGTCTCTGCGGGAAAGGCACCTGCTGGCTGAGAGACTGCTGCGCGGCTTCAGGCAATGCGCCCAGCAGCGGCGTGTGAAAGATTCCTGGAGCAATGGTACACACGCGAATCCCTGAGCGGGCGAGCTCACGCGCCAGAGGCAAGGTCATACCGACGATTGCGCCCTTGGATGCCGAATATGCGACCTGGCCAATCTGACCTTCATAAGCAGCTACTGAAGCGGTGGTGACAATCACGCCGCGATGGTTATCTTCGTCGGGCTGGTTGGCGGTCATGGCATTGGCGCCGTGGCGGATGGCGTCAAATGTGCCGATCAGGTTGACCTGAATTGTGCGGATAAACTTTTGCAGGTCATGCATGCCGTTTTTGCCCAGCAGCTTTTCAGCGATGCCGATTCCGGCGGTAGCGACAAGAATGTGCAAACCTCCATGCTGTTTGACAGCTGCTTCGACGGCAGCAGAGACTTGGGCATCGTCGGTCACGTCGGTCTTGACGAACTTGACGTTGGAGCCGAGTTCCTGAGCAAGATCATTGCCGCCTTTTTCGTTGACGTCTGCAATCACAACCTTGGCACCGTTCGTTGCCAGCATGCGGACTGTCGCCGCGCCCAGACCTGATGCGCCGCCGGTAACCAGCGCGCTTGAACCTTTGATCTTCATTGCATCTCCGTTTTGTCAGCAGAACCTTTTTTTCCGCGAATCAACGCGAAGGAGCACGAATTTGACAAAAAACCATTTTGATTTTTGATTCGCGCACTTCGTGTTTATTCGTGGCTAAAGCTTTTCTCCGCTTTAATTCAGCCGTTCGATAATTGTAGCGTTGGCCATGCCGCCGCCTTCACACATGGTCTGCATTCCGTAGCGGCCGCCGGTTCGCTCGAGCTCGTGCACCAGCGTTGTCATGAGTCGCGCGCCGCTCGCGCCAAGCGGATGACCCAGCGCGATTGCGCCGCCATTAACGTTGACGCGAGCGAGATCGGCTTTGGTTTCACGCTGCCAGGCCAGCACCACGCTGGCAAAGGCTTCATTGATCTCAATGCGGTCCATGTCTTCAAGCTTGAGTCCGGAACGTTCCATGATCTTGCGGGTAGCGGGGATCGGCGCACCCAGCATGAGAACCGGATCTTCCGCGGCCAGGGCAAACTCAACGAAGCGAGCCATCGGACGATAGCCGAGCTTTTCCGCGATGCTGCGCTCCATGATCAGCACGGCGGCTGCGCCGTCAGTAATTTGAGAAGAGTTGGCAGCGGTGACAACGCCATCGGCCTTGAAG
>DASSXL010000233.1:0-21458 GCA_035703825.1 Candidatus Angelobacter sp. | reverse complement strand
TCCCCTGCTGCGACCTGCACTCAGCCCTGAGCATGCGCAGAGCATCTCGCATACATTTCAGAATGGCGTTTACATTGCCAATATGCCGAATTACTACTTTCATGCCACAGGCAAGTATTACTTCGCAGGAATGTACACGGCCATGCTCCCCACGATCCCGGGGATCTATGCCATCTTCCGGCTTCTGACGGCAGACCGGCTCACTCGAAGATCACAGCAAAAGGAAACGCAACGGACAGCGACTGCCAAACTGGTGCTCACGTCAATCCGGCAAGACTAGGACCAACCACCGACGACACAGGTGAAGATGGAGGAGGACGAATGAGGTTTAAAGAATTCTATGCAAGCAGGGTCCGTAACAGTGCTCTCCTATTCGGTGTGGTTCCCGTGGGTACAGCGTTCGGCCGCTGGATAAGCAAGTTGATCGCATTGCCGCAACTCAGGAAGCTAACCGGAGGCGAGGTCCCATGGACGCCGCTGCGGAAACCGCTGGCCGAGAGCACCGTCGCGTTGGTCTCGACGGGTGGCGTTCACCTGCGCAAAGATCGCCCGTTCAATTTGAATGGCGATCCGACCTTCCGCATCATCCCGAAAAATAGTCTTGCGAGTGACATGGCGATTTCACACCAAGCCTATGATCGAACGGATGCGCTCAAGGACATCAATCTGGTGTTTCCGATCGAGCGGCTGCGGGAGCTCGAAGCCGAGCACGTCATTGGGCGCTTGGCTGACGACCATTACGGGTTTGGCTTGATGGGCAGCGCCAAAGCGCTCATGCCCGCGATCAAAGAAGTAGCCCGGCGCATCAGCGAATCGGGTGTTGATCTTGTTTTGCTTGTGCCCGCTTGACCGATCTGCACGCGGTCCGTGGGACTGCTGGCAAGGGAAATCGAAGCCCTCGGCGTCACGACGGTAGGTTTGGCTCTGGTGAAGGAAGTCGCGGTTGCTGCCCATGCGCCGCGCTTCTTGTACCTGCACTGGCCCTTCGGTCACGCCCTCGGCGAACCGGGCAATGTGGCACAGCAGAGGACGGTACTCCATGACATGCTATCGATGGCTGTTAGTGCGCCACGTCCGGAACTGGTCATTGAACTGCCATATCGCTGGCGACGCGAGAAGTATGCACCGGTGGTTGACTGGAAATACCCAAGCGAGGCTCTCGTTTCAGCTTTGTCGTCGCAGAACACTGCACAACTCGCCACTGAGCCGACTCATGAAACAACACCAGGCGGAGCTACCGTACCCGATGAAGCCCGTGATCGCCATTTTGGATAACCAGTCACCATCCTTTTGCTCTGGCTTCGCGCGCAATCGTCTCGGGTAGGCATGCGCCGAGAGAGTCACTAAACTGCCCATCTAGGGATGTCGCTCGTGCCGTCAGTTTGTTACCAGATGCAATGCCTTGATTGTGCCTCATTCGTGCTTCATGCAATGCGATCGAACACTTCCCTGCCCACCGATTCTCGACGCCGTTTTCCCGTCGCATACCACTCGATGTAGTAAGCGCCTTCCTTGTGAAACTCCGTCCTTCCGTCGACCAAAACGTAGTCCGCGCGGATGCGGCCGTTACTCGAACGAACGACCGGACAGAATCGCCATCCCTCGCCTTTCTCGGTGGCCACCCTTCACATATTTCGTGATATTGACGCGGCTGGCCTGTGCCTTGGGTTCGCGATTCATTCCGACCTCCCCGTGGTAGCGAAAGTAGGTCCAGAGCAGAACTCGTGCAAATCCGGGAGCTCTTTCGCGAATTTGGGGGCAGCAAAAATCGAAAGTGGAAGAGAGCGCGCAGGCCTAGGGATGATCAGTTGAGATTAGGAGAGGAACTGGGGAAAGCATCGCATACCGCTCCTCGGGTTGAGTTTTACGGTATGGACTACGGTATGGATGGCACTTAAGCCTATGAAAGCAAAAGGGCTGGCGGAGAGAGTGGGATTCGAACCCACGTTAGAGTTTCCCCTAAACACGCTTTCCAAGCGTGCGCCTTCAGCCACTCGGCCATCTCTCCGGCGCAGGTTGGGACTGGAGTCATTATACAGGCTGATGGAGACGCAAGTGGTAGTAACGAGCCCGCTCAGCCGCGAATCAAAACAGAACTGGTAATTGGGCAAGCTGGTAATTGAGTAGTTTAAGAGCCGAGAACCGCGAATGCAGATAATGGTTCGGCTCCCCTTAGTGCGCCTTCGTGTCCTTTGTCATCTGTCATCCAAAGGCTTTCAGCCCCCGTAAGCGCATGAAAATCGGATTTGCAACCTTGTGTTTTTAACTCCCTGAAATAGTCTTCGCGTTTTTTCGCGGCCAACTCGCTGCGCGGCCAGATTTCAATGCAAAAGCGGCCCATGCGGCCCATGCGGCCCCTTCGGACCGCTTACCTTCCAGGAGAAAATTTTTAGGATCGGCTAACAGCTTGTGGCCACGCTGCCACAAAGAATGCGTTCGAAGCAGTATTCGTCGATCACGGCCGCGACCGCTTTCTTGCCTTTCTCGTCAAGGGAGCGCACAACGCGCCCGGTGCAATTCACTTGGACGTCAGTGTCAGTCCCCAGAACGGATGCGGGTAGCACGATGCGGAAACGGATCACCGTGCCGATGCCGAGCGTGTTCTTGGTATGGAAGAGCACGCCTCCGGCGGAAATGTCCGCGGTTTCAGCGAAGTATTCGTGCGCGTCCGCTGTGCGTACGGTAATCGGAAGTCTGAGTGGAAACCGTACCGAGCTTCTGGTATCTGCCGGGCCCAGGCCCGCAACTGGAGTCTTGACTTCGTTCACCCCTGCACCTCTGAGTCCGAAGGTTACACCGGCAATGCGGCCATCCCAAGATTACTTTGGTCTTCCCCGGGCACCAAAGGACATGCGACGTAAGACATGGCCAAATACGCGCTTAAAACTTGGTCACTTCAGTGAAGTTAAAATCGCGAATTTTCATGGCCGGGACCACCATATCGAACGATTCTTCGCCGCTTGCGCGCACGGCCCTGCCCAGGGCCTCAACATTGTTGAGCATTTCAATCAGACTCTGGTTGAAGCGGAAATTCAGCAGCCCGTGTTTCATCTTTCCGCCTTCCACCAGGAAGGTGCCGTCACGCGTCATGCCGGTAAGGATCTTTTCATAGGGGTCAACTTCGCGGATATACCACAGCCGCGTGATCAAAATGCCGCGCTCGGTCCCGGCAATCATCTGTTCGACCGTCTGCTCGTTCCCGGGGGTGATGAAGACAATATTGGTGGGTGCTTCGCCCATTTCATTCGGCAGCGGAAAGCCATGACCCGTCACGCTGATCTCGCCGACTTTATCTTTGTACTCAGACTTCCGCATCTTTGCCGCCGTGCTGCGCGCGTAAACCAGGCTGCGAATCACGCCTTTCTCCACCAGGTTCACACGCTGGCGATGGACGCCTTCGCCATCAAACGGCGCATTGGACTGGAGCGGATGTGCAACGTCATCGACGATGGTGATATTTTCGCCAAAGAGCTTCGTGCCGATGCGGTTGTTCAGGAATGACCGCTGGTCCAGGATCGCCAGCCCGCCAAAGTCCCAGAACATGAAGCCCACTAGGTCAAGCACAGCCGCCGGCTCCAGGATCACCGTGTACTTTCCTGGAGGCAGCTCCCGCGGACTTTGTGAGTCGCGCGCCTTTTGCGCCGCGATCTCAGCCAGCCGCACGGGATCAACATTCTTCACATCCGGTGAATTAGCTTTTTGCCATCCTGACGAGCTCTCCGCCAGCATGGTGATGGAAACCTCGGCCGATGTCTGGCGATGGTAAGCGCTCAAGCCCTTGGAATTGATCACGGCTTCCGCGCTCTGCGCGCTGGAATAAATTCCGGCGGTCACCAGCTTGTTCTTTTTGGCGACGGAAACAATCTTGCCGACTCCTTCAGAGCGGTCAGAAGGCGTGATTGCGGCTGTCTGGTCAGACCATCGCGAAGGGCCTTCCGGGCCTTTGCCCTCGCCGGCATTCGCCATTGGCAAGAAATCAGGATCTGGCTCCTGGACGCGGGCTATGCTCTCAGCCGACTGCACCGCGCGCTTGAGGCCTTCGTCATCAAAGCGGTTCGTGGTCGCGCGGGCGGTCTTGCCGTCAAAGGCCACGCGGATCGACGCGGCCTCATTCACCTCCGACACATTCTGGTGGATGGTGTTGTTGGCGAAACGCGTGAGCGAGAAGTTCACGGAGGAAAAGATGATCTCGACTTCCGGAGCGGAGGAATATTTCATTACTTTGTCGAAAATTTGTTCGGCGTGGGATTGGGTTAGCATTTTGGCCCCACCAATTGGCAATTGGCAATTAGCAATTGGCAAAATCTCATTTCGTCCTCCGCTCGGAGCCCACTTTACGGGTCAATGCGACCAACATTCGTTTCATTTCAAGAAGCTGCTTCTGCGCTGAGAGATGGTCGGAGGCGGGTAAATAGCCCAGGTCTCTTGCCAGCAAAAGGTGATACTCCAATTCGCTTGCCGAACCACAAGCGATCTGCAGAAAACGATGCAATTCGCTATTTCCAAGCCGCCCGCAACCTTCTGCAATATTCGCCGGAATCGAACATCCGCAACGGCGAATCTGACTGGTCATTCCAAACAGTTCGTGTTTAGGAAATGTTTCTGTTAATCGATAAGCTCTTAATGCAAATTCATGCGCTTTTTCCCAGACCTTCAACTCACGAAAATCCTTCACATGCGCTCCAAATGTTTTGGCTATTTGCCAATTGCTAATTGCCAATTGCTTCCTGGCTAATTCCCCTTGTACGCCGTCCCAATCTTCACATTCCTGAACCGTGCCGGCGACGCTCCGTGCCCGGTCCCCATGGTCTGCATGGGCTGGCCTTTGCCGCAGTTGGGCGTGCCCCACAGCGTCCACTGGTCGCGCGAGCAGATGGCGTCCATGGAGTTCCAGAACTCCGTGGTAATTCCTGAATAAGACGGGTTCTTGAACATGCGCCCCAGCTTGCCGCCTTTGATCTCCCAGCCAATCTCGCAGCCAAACTGGAAGTTATAGCGCTTGTCGTCAATCGACCATGAGCGGTTGGTCTGCATAAAGATGCCGTCATCGGTCCCGGCAATAAGCTGGTCAAATGTCAGCGGCTTTTCTCCGGGAAGAATGCTGATGTTGGTCATGCGGACGAGAGGGATCCGGTTCCAGCCTTCAGCGCGCATGGTTCCATTGGAACGGGTTTCTCCGATGGTGTGCGCCGTCTCGCGCGATGAGATATAGCCAGTGAAGAGCCCCTTGCTAATAATCGGCGTGCATTGCGCCTGGACGCCCTCGTCGTCGTAGGCAAATGTCCCCAGACCTGGACCATGCTGCTCCGTGGCGTCAGCGACTACGTTCACAAGATCGCTGCCATAGCGCAGCGCGCGCAGCTTCTCCAGCGTAAGGAATGACGTGCCGGCAAAATTCGCTTCGTAGCCCAGCACGCGGTCCAGTTCAATCGGATGGCCGATCGACTCATGAATCTGTAAGCCAAGCTGTGAAGAATCCAGCACCAGATTCATCCGCCCTTCCGGACAGCGCTCCGCCTTGTGCAGCGCCACCGCTTCTTCAGCGATGCGGCGAGCATTCTCCAGCAGCTTCAATTCGTCGATCAGCTCATAGCCTTTGTTCTGGTGCTGCCCGCCAAAAGAATTGGGGTAAGAGCGCTTCATGATCTCGGTGCCCTGAAACGCGAGTGCGCAAAAACCTGCGCCCGTAATCACGCGCGTCTGGTGAATGTCCGAGCCATCAGTGTTATAGAACCACTGCTCGTAGCGGCCTAACTGCATGCTGCTTTCGGCCAGAGTTACGCCCTTCACGGCCAGCAGTTCGGCGTCAATGCGCGTCAGCAGATCAAGGTTCTGCTCAATCGAAGTGGTAAACGGATCGATCTTGTAGGGGCTCGACCATTCGATTTTCACGGCAGGTTCAGGGGCCAGCCGCACGGGCTCTTCCTTGACCCGGCTCGACGCCCTGGCAATCTCCACGGCCTGCGCCGCCGTCTTATCCACGGCCTCACGGCCCAGATCGTCTGTGGAGGCGAATCCCCAGGCGTCATCCACCAGCACACGAATGCCTATCCCGAGCGTCTCAGCGCTTCCGGCATGGCCAACCTTGCCATTCTTTGTGGCCAGAGAGCGCTGGCGATGGTCCACAATGCGCACGTCAGCATAACCCGCGCCGCGTTGCGTGACGGTATTCAAGGCCCAATCAGCAATCTGTTTCATGCTCATAATATTTCCCAAACAACCATAATAAGCGACCAGCCCGGCTTGCATGCTGAGTGGCGGGTCGCGATCCCCTACCCTACCCCCCATCGCTCAACTAGGATTCCAAGCCACTTAACCCAGGTCACCCCAACCCATCCCAGATCGGCGTAGGTTTGAGCGACTTCATCCCAACGGGCACCGTTTCCGCAGTCTTGCCTTTCAGATCACCCGATCACCCGATCCTGATACCCTACCCCTCCGCATTCATCCCACTGCATCCCAGGTCATCCCAGATTGGCGTAGGTTTCAGCGATGACCGTGGAGCGCAGCCGCCCTCGGCTGCGGGTTTTCCGATCACGGCGATCACGTGCGATGTCGGCGATCCCGGCGATCTCCCGCCAGCGTCTAACCCTTCAACCACTGCTTTTCCCCACTGGAAGGGAAATGGTTTAATTTACTATTTGTTCGCCCCTGAGTCAAGAACAAAATTCGCGATAAAACGACTTGACGCACCTGACGGGACAGCGCAGAAAAGACGCGGGCCCCTTGCGATGGTGCATCAAGGCGTTCTCTCCGGAATGCTTTGGTAGAGCACCGGGATCCTTCGGCACGCTCTCAACTCCTTATGTCGTTTTGAGCGGCTCAGGATGACAGGTAGGAGAGCATCACCGGGAGACTGATCCGCGTTCATCCGCGCCAATCCGCGGTAGAGTAGCTTCCCTTTTCGTTTCGTCCTAGACTAAATGCCATGTCGCGAAAGCCCGTGCCCATCAAAATCATCAACCTGGAAGACGGGATGCCCAAGGCGGAAGAGGCGCGTTTGCGCATGCAGCACGAGCTTCAAGTCGCGCGCCGGCAGGGATATGCGGCGGTCAAGCTGATCCACGGCTATGGATCGAGCGGCGTGGGCGGCTCGCTCAGGACGGAGTTGCAGAAGGAACTTCGCCGCATGGCCGCCGCTGGGACCGTGGGATCGTTCATCGCCGGAGAGGAATGGCGCGTCTCCGACGAGAAAACGTGGGAGCTGCTGAAGCGCTTTCCTGAATGGAAACGCGACTCCGACCTGGGAAAGAACAACCAGAGCATCAGCCTTGTGTTGCTGTAAAAACGCCTTGCTATAAAAACGCCTTGCTGTAGACGTCCTGCTGTGAACCCGGCACAGCGCAGCGAGGAAAGCGGAGCGCAAGAAAGCCGAACGCAAGAAATCTGTTCTGCCGCAACCGGCCGCGTGTCGTATTCCATAGAGACCGATTTAAGCAGACAATTCATCCCAAGGGAAGCACGGTAACCACCGGCTTCCCTCTCCTATGTGCGTCCAGGCTGGCTTTGCGCAAAAAAGCAAACCTCACCACGGATGAAAACGGATGACACGGATCTGCAAACTTAAAAATGATCCTAACTGAACTTTTTTTGATCCGTGTAAATCAGTGTCATCAGTGTTATCGTGGTAAGGGTTTGGGTTCTTGTGCAAGGCTGTCCAGATTCAAGGCTCTTTGATCACCGCGCTTTGTTCCGGCAGCGGCTCCGGCAAATCGTTCCTTACCCCAACGGGAGAAAGCGGACGGTAGATACATGCAGGATCTTCGCGGAACATGTCTGCGTTGATGGCGTATGCCCGCGCGCGCGAGCCTCCACAAACCTGCTTGAACGCGCATTCGCCGCACTTGCCTGTGAGGTTGCGCGGATCGCGAAGCAGGGTGAAGACCTGTGAGCTGCGGTAGATGTCCGCCAGCTTCTGCACGCGGACGTTTCCTCCGCTAACCTGCAATGAAGCACACGGATACACGTCTCCGGTGTGGGAGATAAACACAGTGCCGCGTTCTTCATTCACCGGCATGATCCCCGGGATACCATTTTCAAATTTCGATGGCCCCGCAGCTTCAGCCCGTGACAGGCGCTGCTGCTGCAGGACATACCTGCGATAGTGTGGCGCTTCAGATGTTTTGATCTTGAAAGGGACCTTCTGCGCCAGCGCATAAAGCCGGGCAAAAGCCTCTTCAAACTGTCCCGCGGATGGCGTTTCCTCCAGTTCGATTGCATTCTCTGGCACCGGGAACGCCACACTCCATTGGGATATCCTGAGCGTCTTGAGCAATGCCGCCAGGTTTTCCAGGTCATGCAGATTACGTTCACAGAAGTGGGTCGTGATCTGGTAACGAAGTTTCCACTGGTCGGCCCACTGCATGGCCTCCATGGTCCGCTCAAAAGAACCATGCACGCCGCAGATCAGGTCGTGCAGTTCCGCTGTGGACCCATCAAGATTCAGCACCAGACGAGACAACCTCGAGTGCTTCAGCTCGGCAATGGCATCGCGGGTCAATCGCGGAGTGGCGGGGAGAACCAGGACTGGATGCAGCTCCCGGGCAGCCGCATGGTGTATCAACCGATAAATGTCCTTGCGCTTTAGAGGATCGGCGCCGGTCATTACAAAGATCGGCGGGCGTAATTCGGCCACTTCGTCGATCAATTGCTCGGCCTCGGGCGTGGTCAATTCCAGGGGATCTGGGTCAGGCTGGATCCAGTCGCCATAGTCTAAACATGCAACGTCGCAAGCCTGAGTGGTTTCCCAGATTGCGATGAAAGGGGTCTTGTTTAGGTCAAAATCGGTGTTCATATCCAACCTCATCAGGTCTCTCGTTTCTTACAGCGATGGTAGGTTGGGCATTGCAGCTTCGAATGTGACGGCCATCACATTGGGACAAACTTCGCCAGGAGCTCTCCTTGTAAGTCGTTCTGAATCATAGGCTTACTGCCGTGCTCGTTTCAGCGCGCAAGCCCCCGCTTTCGCCGAAATTGGTCATCCTGTATTAAGGACTCTAATAGAGGGGCCCCAAATCGCTAGATTCCGATTTTGCCATTCCGTATGGCCCTTCAGAACTAAGGCGCAAACAACCCGCCGGTGCGAAAGTGGATCAGAAGACCTAGCGGGGTATGCAAGTTTGTATCGTTTCGCCGAATCGAAGCCTTTGACCGGAATCGGTCCTGAGGACGCCTCAATTCTTAACCAGGCTGTGAAGTTTTAACGCAACCACACGTTCAGGAGGGAGTGCTGTGTTTTGGACAATTTTCACGGTGGCGATTGTGCTTTGGATGGTCGCCCTGGCGGCGGCTTTTGGCGCCGGCGTGATGCCCGTTCTGATTGTTTTGGGCACCATTTTGACCGCGATGAACTTTGCCTTCCGCCGAAGAACTTTCAATTGAAGATTTTTGAGTTGAAGATTCGTTGAAGATTCTTTGAATTGAACATCTTTTGAATTGAAGATCTTTGAACCCGGAAAGTTCGTTCACGGCCTTTGAGCGGAACGATTGAATCAATTTTTGCGCCCGTCAAAAAAAATTTAGTTCGTATAACAGCAACACAAGGACCAAGGAGATTTATGAAAAAGTTTGTAACGGTTTTATCGATGCTCTGTCTGGCTACTTTCGGCTGGGCCGGGACCGCAAAAGAGGACGCAGCCGATCGCCTGCAAAAATCGTCTGAAGTACTGACCCAGATCGCGCAGGCGCCTGACAAAGGGATTCCGGAAGAAGTCCTGTCTCATGCCAAGTGCGTTGCTATTGTGCCCCACCTGGTAAAAGGCGGGTTCGTCTTCGGCGGCAAGCATGGCCGTGGCGTGGCAACGTGCCGCACAGCGGAGGGATGGAGCGCGCCGGCTTTTATTTCAGTGGGTGGCGGAAGCTGGGGACTACAGATCGGCGTGGAGGGTGTTGACCTGGTCATGCTGGTGATGAATGACAAGGGAATGGAACAGTTGCTCTCCAGCAAATTCCAGGTAAGCGGAGAAGGCTCCGCCGCCGCCGGACCGGTGGGACGTCACGCGTCCGCGGGCACGGACTGGAAATTAGATACCCAGATGCTGACCTATTCGCGCTCGAAGGGCGCTTTTGCCGGACTCACGCTGGAAGGCGCCGTGATTCAGCAGGACTCCGACTCGACGACTGCCGTTTACGGAAGGGATGTGTCCTTCAAGTCCGTGCTGCTAGGCAAAGTGCCGGCGCCGGAAATGGCCCATTCCTTTGTGCAATCAGTCACCACGGTGGCCCATGTGGCCGGCGCCAAGGAAGCCGCCGACAACGATTCCAAGAAGTAATTTTTTTCGGCAAGAATTTTCAGCACGCAGTCCTCGGAACCTCCAAGGGCTGCGTGCTTTTGTCTTTTGGAGTTGCCCGTTTCGACAAAATCTTCCTCTGGATTTCTTTCTCCAGACGGGAGCAGTTCTGAAATTGCGGCATAGCATCTAAGCTTTCATGGGTCCGGCAGCTCTCCAATCACCCAGAGGGAAAGGAATCATGCCCAACGTACTTCGAACCATGCTGGCCTTGTTGCTGGTTGTCTCCGGCCTCTCGCAGGTTGGCCATGGATACTCCATTCTTACCCATGAAGAGATCATTGATCTGCTGTGGGCTGACCAGCTCAAGCCCCTGTTGAAGCAAAAGTTTCCCGCGGCAACAGAGGAAGATCTGCGCAAGGCCCATGCCTATGCCTATGGCGGATGCCTCATTCAGGACATGGGCTATTATCCGTTCGGCAACAAGATGTTCAGCGACCTGGTGCACTATGTGCGGAGCGGGGATTTTGTGGAAGCGCTGCTGGCTGAATCCACTGACATCAATGAATATGCCTTTTCCCTGGGTGCGATGGCGCACTACGCAGCCGATATCATTGGCCATCCGGTCGTGAATGCGGCCGTCGCGCGGGAATTTCCCGAGTTGGGCAGAAAGTACGGCCCCGTTGTGACCTATGCACAAAACAACAAAGCCCACATCCGCACGGAGTTCGGTTTTGACGTGGTGCAAGTGGCAAAGCAGCGCTATACATCCGACGCATATCATGACTTCATCGGGTTTGAAGTGGCCAAGCCAGTTCTGGAACGCGCGTTCCTAAAGACCTATGGCATCTCGCTAGGCGATGTTTTCGGCAATGTTGATCTTGCCATCGGGACGTTTCGCTGGTCCGTGAGCCGCGCCATCCCGGAGATGACGCGCGTGGCCCTGCTGACCAAGGAAGACCAGATGGTCAAGGAAAATCCCAGCTTTGCCAGGAAAAAATTTCTCTATAACCTGAAGCGCTCAGAGTACGAAAAAGAATGGGGCAAGACCTACCACAAACCCGGGTTGGGCGCCAAGATCATGGCCATCATTTTTAAGATCATCCCGAAAGTGGGGCCGTTTAAGGCAATTGCATTCAAGATGCCGAATCCGGACACTGAGACGCTGTATCTGAACAGCGTCAACAAGACGGTGGACCAATATCGCGCCTACCTGCGTGATCTCCAGGGCGGTAAGCTGCAACTTGCCAATATGGATTTCGATACCGGCAATGGTACCGAGCCGGGAGAATACCGGCTGACCGATGAGACTTACGCGAAGCTACTGGACAAACTGAAGAAGGAAGACTTTGCCGGAATGCAGGCAGACCTGCGCCGGAACATTCTGGCCTTTTACCAGAACCCCTCCTCACCCAACTTTACCAAGAAGAAGCACGACAAATGGAAAAAGGTTCAGGAGGAACTGGGCGAATTGAAAGCCGTTCCTGCCACGCAAGCCAGCACACAGTAAGGATGCTGACCGTTATTGGGGTATAACCGGCACAATCGTTCCGGCACTGGTGTCCCCCAGCATGCCCAGCACCTGCACTGCCGGGCCGGAGGTCACGGTGACCCGCACTTTCGCCGCGCCAGCCGGCGGAGACGGGAACCAATCAGCTATCACGTCGCGCGTAATCTTCTTGCCTGCCGTGCCGGTGCCAAGCCCGTGCAGGATGAAAGAGACATTCGCCAGCGAATTATTGCTTGCGTCCAGCAGCTCAATCTTAATGCCTGAATCCGACGCGTTGGTGTTTTGCAGTGACAAACCCGTGAATTGCGTAGCGCTCACCACCAGTGGAATCGTGGCGGAAAGAAACGTCACGCGCGAAAACATGGGATGCACGAGATTGACCTGGGCGTTCGCGCTGCTGCCGGGTTCGTCATCCGCGCGCAGGTAAGTGTAATACTCAGTCACAAAGTTGGTGTTGCTGTCCTTCACGCGCACGCGCTCGCCATCAAGCTGCATGCTGACGCCGTTATTAGGGCAGACTGTGGCCGTGGCAGAGACCGTGCCGTTGCAGATCTTCACGTCGATCTCGCCGGAGTTCACAAGGGTCTGGTCCGCAGGCAAGATGATTGTGGTGCCTTCGATTGAAACTCTGCTGTTCGCATTGAAACCCGCGCCGAAGATCTTGATCACCGTACGATCGGGCAGCAATCCGCCCGCCGGTAGCACGTCGCTTACGTAAGGGCTGCCCGCGGGAGCAATCGTGAGCGTGCCGGGAGCAAATTCAATAGCGGTGTAGGCTTTGGTGGAATCAAAAAATGATGTGTTTGCCGTATCAATGCTGATGGGGAACGTCGCTCCGGGCGTCAAGCTGCCGCTCAACGGCATGGACATGGTCACGACGGGATAAGTGATGTCTGTGCCAAGCAGCGCGTCAGGTGAACTGAGTTGCAGCTTGATGTCGCTAGGGCTGACCGATGTGTTGATCACCGCGATTCCCGCCGCTTTTCCAGATGGATCATTGACCGCTACGCCGCGTACCGGGCCTGCCGGAACCTGCGGACGCGTGCTGCCGTGGCCGATAGGCTTGGGCTCAGTGTTCGAAAGCTGGAATTGGAAGATGCCACCCGGCGGAACGCTGGTGTCCAGGACCTTTAGGCCGATGGTTCCGGCCGGCAATGGCGCGGGAGTTGGCGTCGGCGTGGGTACAGGGGTTGGCGTGGGAGTCGGCGTGGAACCAGGTCCGCCGGCAACGGCATTTGAACCGCCGCATCCCCAGGAACCGCCGATAGCAAGGGCCAACAAGGCCACCCAAAACTTTCCCATTAGGCTTGACCGCTGGTTGACTGGCTTGATCATCGACAACTCCCTGGCAGCGCCGGTTTGCCCCGGCGAATCACCTTTGGAGCGGCAACTCGCAAGATTACACGCTACCATTTTCGATCCTAACTTGAGGCTTATAAGGGCGCCATTAAAGAATAATTAAAATTTTAAATAGTTCTGTGGGCATTGTCACATTACCGCAAAGTGCCCCTGTGTAATAAGGGTGCGCCATCCGCTAAAAAAATTGACATAAAGAGGACCGCGAGTTTCCGGGCCCCGCGACCCTCTTTTAGCAAGTCGACGGATGAGCCTGCTATTTGGATATGACACGCCGGGGGTCGCTGACGGAACAACAAAATGCCAGGATTATTTAAAAGATTGCCTGCCAAGCCATGAGCAAGAATTCGTCCAAAGGATCGCCGCCATGGCCAAAGGCAGGGTTCCTTTAAGCGGTTGGCATCATCCAACCAAACGCTATGAAGAAGACCGATCCTGTTCGCCTGCACATTACCAATCTGCTTACCAAGGCTGAAGCGCACATTGATCTGCGCGAGGCGCTCAAAAACTTTCCTCGCGAACTGCGCGGTCGCAAGCCCGAGGGTGGCCCGCACACGCCCTGGCAGTTGCTGGAACATATCCGCATTGCCCAGTGGGACATCCTCGAGTTCAGCCGCTCGCCCAAGCACAAATCGCCTAAGTGGCCCGAGGAGTACTGGCCGAAAACTGAAGCGCCGCCCAGGGACACCGCCTGGGACAAGAGCGTGCAACAAGTGCTGACTGACCTTGAAGCCATGCGCAAGTTGATCAGCGACCCTGAGAGCGATCTCACCGCCAGCATTCCACATGGCGATGGACAAACCCTGCTCCGCGAAGCTCTCCTGGTGGCCGACCACAATGCTTATCATCTGGGCCAGTTGGTGATGGTCCGCCGCATCTTGGAACGGGAATAACGGCGGTTTTCCCGGCTGTCGCTCAAGCTTTCGCCGTGTCGTCAAAGCCTTGCTTGCTTCAAAACCAGCGGAGATGCGATAACCACAAGAGAAATTCCGGTAGTGGGCCAGTTTGACAAACTGACCCACTAGCAGTATCAGCGTCTAGCGATTCGCTTGCGAATCGCGGGCCTTTAGGCAGACGTCATCGCGCCAGCGATGAGCCTGTCGACAACTGTACCATTACCGAAATTCAAGGGAGGCAGCTTTGGGCCGAACGTCACGACGCATCGCTCTTGGTGTGCTGTTAACGCTGATAGCCCTGTTCATCGCAGCCAGATTGCGTTACCCGGGAAAAGCTACGGTGAAATTGCCGCCGGCAGATTGCAATGCCGATCTATGGAAGCACGTTTACAGCCCAGACAGGCTGCGCGTGATCGAAGCTTGCACCGCCGTTGAGGGCCGCGTGGCTTCCGTACATCGGGCAGCGGACGGCGATCTGCACATTGGACTCGATCCCGAGCAGAAATCGATCTTGAATCTCACCAACGTATTTCATGCGAAGCGTCACCTCATCGTTGAGGTGGTTTGCGATCATGCGTCCTCCAATAACGAAGCTTCAGCAGCTTGCTCCGGATACACCTCGCAAATCGCCGCTCCCAGGGTTGGCGATCAGATTCGCGTTACCGGGGCCTACGTTACGGATCGCGACAATGGCTGGAATGAGGTCCATCCCGTCACGCGCATAGAAACTCTGCGCTAGATAAACACTGCGCGGTTGGGTTTGCTGGATCTGGCTTTTGCACAAAAGCAAATCTCACCACGGATGGAACATGGATGACACGGATTTACAAACTTAAGAATGGTCGTCCCGATAGCTCTTTTGGTCCGTGTAAATCAGTGGCAAGGTTTGGTTTTTTGTGCAAAGTATGGGCTCACGAAACCGCTTTTTTGCCGGCGATCATCATGCCCGCGCCCGCCGCGATCAGCACCGCGCTGATGATGGGTGAAACCTTTTCGTCATGCGTGGTCTCAATGCCGATGGACGAGCCGCCTACTTTGACTCCCGAATGCTCGGTATGCGGAATGGGGACTACCAGCGAAGCGATGCCCAGGACCACAAATATCACCCCAACCCAAAACAGAAATCTCATGGTGCTCCTTTTGCAGGTGGAAACGCGCTCCCCCGCCAATAGTATCGTCCAGCAATTCTCCGGGTTTCAGCTACTCTGCGTTTAGATGCAAATAAAACCAGGGCAATTTACCGGCAAATGTGCTTTCTCGTTAACGTTGGAAGAGGCGGTAACCCCCTCCCTATGCCACTCGATTAGCATTCTAAAGGAGTTATTCGATTCAATCCCATGGTCAGGTCCACGAATCGACCCCGAAATCGCGTTGAATCAGGGTCGAATCGCGTTCAAACCTGCGGTCAATCTGCATCCTTGTTGATCCCCGCCCGATTGCGGTTTTTACTCTTTGGCAAACACCTCGAACAGACTGTCTGCGTCGGCTTGTTCCATCAGTTGCGTGTTGTCAAAGACGGTCTTGCTTCCGCCTGGGCGGACTGGATAGCCAGTTCATTTCATCGGTGCAGTTAATACGACATTTTTGTTGCAACTACAGGCTAATTCTTGGCAGCAAGCGCCCGATCAATAGCAGCCCATAACCATTCGTTCGGTCTCAAACCGACGATCCGTTCGCCATTTACATAAACTGTTGGCGTGCTCTCGACATTCAGCCGGTCAGCTTCCGCAACAGACTGTTTTATTAAGGCAGCATCCTGAGCTGCAATGCATGCGCGCAGCTCTGAAGGGTCTGCTACGTCTTCAAGAAAAGTTAGATCGTCAAGCTTCTTGAAGATATCCTTAAGGTTCTTTTGGCCTGCATTAAACCTTCCATAATGCGAGTGAACATAATCGATATATTTCCAATAGCTGTCGGGATCCTGCTTTGCCAGACAATTTGCATTTATAGCGGCATGGGCGGCCCAACCATGAATTTCAGAAAGTGGATAGTCCTTGTAAATTACCCGAACAAGGTCCTTGTAGCGGGCCATGATTTGCGGTACAGCTTCTTCACTAAACCGGGAGCAAAATGGGCATTGGAGGTCGTCATAAACCACCATTGTGACCCTTGCTGCCGGATTGCCGCGCACGGGACGGCCAGCAACATCAATGCCGCCGTTCAGATCCTGGTTCAGATCAAACTTCTGCAGCCGCGCCAGCCAGCGGCGGTCATTGGAAATCAAAAACACAAAGTCCACATGCTTGCCGCCATGTGAAAAGACGACGGGTAAATCGTCGTAACCAGGAACATCGCTTGCGCGCACAGATCCAAACGTCACTCCATAATCGGCCGGCACATTGTATTGAGAGCGGATCATTAACTCAATCTGCCGGTCTGTCTTTGTCTGCCCTTTCGACGCAACGTTTCGATTTCTGCACCCCGCGACGATGAAGATCGAAAGTGAAATCAGCAACAAGCTCAACAAAGTCGAATATGAACGCGCAAGCCTCGTCAAAGACTTGAAATTGAACAGAATGCCTGTCAATGTTCACCTTATCAATCTTAGAGCACGCGACAGATCCCTGTCCTGCACGAGCAGCTGCGATAGAAGAACAGTAGGATCTTTTTGAATGCGGTCTTTCGGAGTGCCTTGTTTTTGTACGCCGTTCCCAAGTCGAGCCAATACGCACGAAGTACATCCGCCCCCAACTGTCCCATCGCTGCATGCAATAGACCAGCAACATGCTCCCAGTGAACCATACACGCGGCCACAGCAGGTAACACCACCGCCAGTCGAACACGTAGCTTGGGCGGAATGAACCGACCCAAAAACCACAAAGAGCACTGCAGCAGCGACCCAGATATAGTTGGACTCGAATAACCTTCTTACTTTCATATATTTCTTCTCACTTTCCATGAAACTGCCGCACGACGAAACCCGCGAATAATACAAGCTAGGCAATAGTGTGTCAAGTTGATTAAATTACAATATAAACAGGGGACACTATTAAGCTATACTTATTCAGGAGCCATGGAGGGATACCATGAGTCAGCTATGGTTTAGTATGGCGCTTGTTGTGGCTTTGCCCGTATTATCTGTGTCGCAAACTTCCCGGCCCATCGCTGCACGGAGAAATCCACCGGCTGAAGCACTGCCTGAGAATTCACCATCTCATAAAAATTCACCGTCTCATAAAGAAGGACCCGGACTTCTGGAAATAGCGGAACAAGACTCCTATCGGCTGGAGGGGCCGATGCGGGCCTGGGGACTTTGGCAAGTTGCACGTCTCTACCAGGCAACTGACAAGAAGAACGCTCTCCATCTTCTCGATGCCGCCATGGCGGAAGCCGCTGTCATAAAGGACATACCGCCCCCTCAGATGCAAGAGGAGATGATGCGCGCGATGAACGGATCCCATGCAAAGTCTGTCAGGACGTGGCTGCAGGAGCAGATAGCTCGTACTGTCATTATGGTTGATCCCAGCCGTGCAGATGAATTGCTGCAAACACTCGACGCAGCAAACCGCGGCCCTATTCTGCAGGCACTTATGTCCTACTATCAAAGCCACAAGCTGACAGATCGCGCCATTGAGCAGTTCAACCGGATCGCAGCGGAGGATGAAGCGCCTTACGCGGCCGCTGGCCGAATCATGGCCAACATGAAACCAGAACAATCGGGCGAGCTTGCAGCAGTCTTTAGCACTTGCCTATCCAGCTATACGGCGCACGCTCCACACGAATTCCAGCCTGCCGATCCCTTTCCAAAATTGGTCATTACATATTGGCGGAAAGTGCCAAAGCAGCTGGCCAGGGACGCGGTAGACGAAATACTGCAGCAGGCGCAAGACGACAAGGTGAACAGAGATTTCAGCATGTCCTTCGGGGACGGCGGCCAATCTGCTGGTTCCCTGCTTGAGTATAGGCTGGTTCAATTGATGTCCATGCTCCAGGAACTTGAATCGTCAAGGGCGAACGAATACCGGGAAAAGTATCCTTCAGTCGCGGGTCTAGCGAACAGTTATGCCACCTCCACATCGTCCGGCTCTGCGTTCACTGATGGTGAGGCGACATCCGGGCCAAGACTCAGGGTCAACGGCGATTCTGGAAATATTTTCATGAATATGGCTGAAAGGCCAATGGCGGAGAAAATCGCTGCGAAAGCCGACGCTGGCCATGCCGATGAAGCAATCGCCGATGCCACCAAAATTCACAATCCCGACCTGAAGATCCAGGCTTACGAGCACATCGCGCGAGCCACCATAAGAAAGGACATAAGAGTTGCAGCTTCGGCGCTCAAAAAGATGTTAACAGCCATTGAAGATGCAAAGCTGGATCGCCAAGCGGAATACTATGCCGCAGCTTCCAGTATCTTTTTTTTACTGGGCGATTCGGAATCCGCAAAAGATGCAATTGAAAAAGGCATTGGCTCCGCAGCCCAGCTCTACAAGCAGGACACTGACAGTGACGATCCAAATACGGCTTTTGAGGCTTTTTGGCCTTCCACCAATGCCTATTGCACGCTTTTGCGGCAGGCGCGCCGGATATCAGAAGCATGGGCTATCACCCTGCTCAAGGAAATCGATAACCCCGAAATCAGATTTGCAGCCGAAGCTGCCATCGCTGGCAGCGCCCTGAACGTTCCGGAGTCTAGGGAAACGATCATCACCGCGAAACGCAAGAGCTTCAAGCTCTCACTGGGCGCGCATTCTGCCGATGGTTCACAAGATTAACAACCGCCAAGCAAAACGGCGACCCCTTGCGAAGTCCACGCCGCTGGGTCTGGCTAATTGCCAATTGCTAAGTGCTACCTGCCAATTGCTATCTGCTTTTTTCATCCTGAGCAAGCCCGAGCATCTGCTGGTAGTGTCGCGAGTAGATCGGGATGTGGTCCAGGAAAGCATCACAGAATCCGGAAAATTCCGCGCGGAACGAATCGATGGAACAAGGACGTATGGGATTACTGGCAATGATCCAACAAATAAGCCCGCCCAGCAGGAAAACCGCCACGATCAGGACGATCCAACCTGGGTCCATGTCGAAGCGGGGCAACACAAAAGCATCGGTAATGCCGATCAACGGGAGCGACCAGGACAGTGTGAGCCAGACCTTGCGCCGTTGAGCGTGCCGGGAACAAAACGGCACACCCACACGTATGGTCTTGCGAACGACTAGAGCGACGATCACGTAAATCAACACCCCAATCAGGATCAGTAGGTAAAGCGCTGGGTGATGCCAAGAGAAGGTCTTCACCACAGGCTCTCCGGACGCCGGCTGACCGCATTTTATGCAGACGGGCGGCAGATACACCGCCTGCCCTTGGGGCGGCAAGGCGATGAACAGGTGTGAACCATCACGCACTAATTCGGGAGCATTCGGCGCCGGCAGCAAAGTAACCATCGATCATCCTCAAACTGGAGAGGTCATCATACCCGGCACATCATTTTCAAGAAAGCAAAAAGGGCGACCTCTCTCTGAAGTCGCCGCCTTTGGATCTGGCTGATTGCCAATTGCTAATTGCTAGCTGCTGCTAGCCGCTTTTCTCATCGCTCCTTCACCGCGAAGCCGGGGAGGACCGTATGCGTTCCCGGATCATTTGTAACCGTGAATTGGTAACCGTAGGTTCCGCCTTTCAAGCCTTTTGTTTTGAGGTTAAATATATAGCCCCCGGATGGCCCGAGCGTTGGGTCAAATCGGAAGTCGCCATTCGGATTGGCGTTGCCTGAAGCCACGGGTTTCCCTGTGAACCCGGATTTCATGAAGATCGACGTCGCATGTACCACGATCGCCGAAGATGAAACGTCCTTTCCCTTGGAGTCACACAGGTAAAATTTTAACGGGTACGTCGCGCCGCTATTTACAGACCTGGTCGGGTTATAGAGCAGGCAGGCGTTGTACTGAACTGGTGCAGCGACACAGCTGCCATCGGCCTGTTGGAGCGCGACCGACGCGTCGGCATCGTTGCAGTCCTCTACCTTCGGAATGTTAGCTGGGCATGATGACGGCATGTCGCCAATGCCCCAGTTGTAAAAGCCGTCGTGGTCTGCGTCTCGGCACTCGATCTGGTACTGTTGCACCTTGCTGGTGTAAGGCGGAAGTTGGTAACTCATCAGGTACATGTCCGAGTCCGGGACGTTCATGTATGCGTAGCCATTCTGCCCCCATAGCGGGCCCCAGCTGTTCTTCAATATCCAGATCGGCTGGCCCGTCTTGTCCGTGTCGTACCCGGCGAGAACCATGGTGTGCCACCAACTGATGATGCCGAACACCAGCGGGCCGTGTGCAATCAGTTCTTGCTTGATGTTGTCGTCACCGGCTAACGAGTACATGTCCTCGTAGCCGCCAATTGTGAACAGCTCATGAGAGAACGAGCATAAGTTGCACGGGTCGTCCCTTCCCGTCTCCGGGAAGCACCCATCGTCATGAATCCCAAGATTCATGATGTAATTGAGCGCCTGCTGGGGGTTACCTCCGTATGCACAGCTTCCGGCTCCGCTGCATGACACAAGCTCCTGCTCGGACAAGTCGATGTCGAGATGCTGGTTGTAGAACAGGTTGATGCCAGCCTCGACCGCGCCGATCGCGGCATGGGCCCAGCAATCGCTACACAGCTGTGTCTTGACCGAAGTCATCCATCCACTCCCGGTCGGGTCGCCATTATAGTAGGGCGAGGCAGGGTCATTCGCCCTATGCCTGGCCCTCCAGTCGAAAGCTGGCACAAACGTGCTGGCTAGAGGCAATATTCCTGCTGTTCCCGTGCCGGTATCATGGAAAATCTCGAATATTCCTTTCTTGTAATATTCGAATCCTTGCAGGTTCGGGACGGTAGGAGGACGAAATAGCTTTTTCCTTTGCTCATATGTCATTTGTGATATAGGCGTGGTTCCTGCTTGCCATTTCAGACCTGCTACTCTCAGCTGAGTATTCAATGCTGCGGCAATTTCTTTTTCCTGGGCTACGTGAATCGCTGCTCTTTTGGTGTCCCGCTGAATGGGACTCATTGTTGCCGTCTTAGAAGAAGGAATAATATGAATAGCTCCAATTGAGACGGATGCATTGACATGCTCAACCCTTAACGACATAGGGCGAACATCAGGCAGGAGGCAGCTCTCTTGGCAAGCCGCACTTACTGAAAACCTGCCGCCTTGTGGACTTACTTCAGAAATTGCAAGAGGATAAGCCTCGTAAACAAGGTACTCTCTCGATTGTTCGTCTACTAATATGATTCGCATAAGGCTATTTCTTCGATTGAGCTGAAAATCCGCGTCTACAGCCAATCCTGAGATTAACCCTGGTAGTGAAAAGTCAACTGTTGTGAGTTGTGGCGTCGAATCAATACTGCCGCCATGCTTAATGATGATCTGTGAGGTAACTGTGCGATTCATCGCAATAGTTTGAGGACTGCCGGCAGCCCAGCTGTGCAGGTTACGTGTCGGCTGCACTTGGCCGTAACCGCTACTCACCAGAAGAGTAACTCCGATAGCGAAC
>DASSXL010000115.1:0-56184 GCA_035703825.1 Candidatus Angelobacter sp. | reverse complement strand
CACCATATCGTATCGGACGGATGGTCAGAGAGCGTATTCAACCATGAGTTGATGGTGTTGTATGAGGCCTTGCGGGAAGGGCGTGAGAACCCGTTGCGGCCGCTGCGGGTGCAGTATGCCGACTTTGCGCTATGGCAGCGGCGGTGGCTGGAAGGCGGGGCGCTGGACCGGGGGCTGTCCTATTGGAAGGAGCAGTTGGCCGGGATACCGGCGCGGCTGGAGTTGCCGGCCGACCGGCCACGGCCCGCGCTGCAGACATTTGGCGGAGACGTCTGCCGCATGACCCTGTCGGCCGTGCCGGTAGCGGGGTTGAAGCGGCTGAGTCAAGACCATCAATCGACTCTGTACATGACGCTTCTGGCGGTGTTTGGCATGTTACTGTCGCGCTACAGCGGGCAGGATGACATTGTGGTAGGTTCGCCAATCGCCAATCGCCAGGACGAACAACTGGAAGCGCTGATTGGTTTCTTCGTGAACTCGCTGGTGATGCGCGTACGTCCTCGGGGCGAGATGAGCTTTGGGGAGTTGCTGGGCCAGGTGCGGCAGACGGCGCTGGCGGCCTACGAGCATCAGGACGTGCCCTTTGAGCGGCTGGTGGAAGAGCTGTCGCCGGAGCGGAGCTTGAACACCACCCCGCTGTTTCAGGTGATGTTTGCCCTGCAGAATGCGCCGATGGGGCAACAAAGGTTGAAGCAACTGGAGGTGACTCCGGTAGGTGGGGGAGAGTTGCGGGTACGGTTCGATCTGGAGGTCCACGCCCTGGAGAGCGGAGGCGAGATCACACTGTACTGGCAGTACAACCGGGACCTGTTTGACCGGTGGCGGATGGAGCAGATGGCCCGGCACTATGTGCAGATGCTGGAGGCGGTGGTCAGGGACCCGGGCTGCGCCGCGGGACGAGTGGAGATGCTGAGCGCCATGGAGCGGCATCAGCTGCTCTACGAGTGGAACGACACCGGGACTGCGTTCCCGCGAGACAAGTGCGTGCATGAGTTGTTCGAAGAGCAAGTGGAGAAGACGCCGAAGGCTACGGCGGTGGTGTTCGAGGAAGAAGAATTCAGCTATGCCGAGTTGAACGCCAGAGCCAACCGGCTGGCGCATTACTTAAGAGAGCTGGGTGTGAAGCCCGACGAGCGGGTGGCGATCTGCGCGGAGCGCGGCCTGGAGATGGTCGTGGCGCTGCTGGCGGTGCTCAAGGCGGGCGGAGCGTATGTGCCGCTGGATCCCGCCTATCCGGTGGAACGGCTGCGCTTCATGATCGAAGATAGTGCGCCCGCTGCGCTGCTCACGCAAGGCCATCTGGAAAAGTTGTTTACCGGCATCGACAGCAATCTGCCGGTGCTTGATCTGACCGCCGCAACTCCAGCCTGGCAGGATCATCCTGAAACCAACCCATCTGCGGATGCCATCGGACTAAGGCCGGAGCACCTTGCCTATGTCATTTACACTTCGGGATCCACAGGGATTCCCAAGGGCGTTGTTATCGAACATTTGAATGCTGTTAACTTCATCTCTTGGGGCCGATCGTCCTTTACAAGCAGTGCCTTGGCGCGCACACTTTTTTCCACATCGCTCAACTTTGACTTGGCTGTATTCGAGTGTTTTGTACCGCTTGCTTGTGGGGCAATGGTAAGGATTGTTCCCAATGCACTCGAACTGGCCCGTATACAAGTGGACGCGACTCTTATTAATACCGTCCCCTCCGCAATGAGCTCTCTTGTGGAGGCAGGCAGGATTCCACAGACCGTCCACACGATAAATCTAGCTGGAGAGCCGTTAAAGCGTGCGTTGGTGGAGAATATCTTCGCGACCACTCAAGTAAGTGTGGTTTGCAATCTTTACGGGCCATCCGAAACAACTACGTATTCCACATGGGTGGCCATGCAGCGAAACGACGGTTTTGTTTCGCATATCGGGCGTCCGATTGCGAACACGCGGATCTACATCCTGGATGCACATGGAGAACCGGTGCCGGTGGGGGTCACAGGAGAGCTGTTCATTGGTGGAGCGGGAGTGGCGCGCGGCTATCTGAACCGTCCCGAATTGACGGCGGAGAAGTTCCTCCAGGACCCATTCACCGATGATCCAAACGGACGGATGTACCGGACGGGGGACCTTGCTCGGTGGCTTGGGGACGGGAACATCGAGTTTTTAGGGCGCAACGATTTTCAGGTAAAGATCCGTGGGTTCCGTATCGAGTTGGGTGAGATTGAGGCGCGGCTGGTGGAACAGCCTGCAGTTCGCGAAGCGGTGGTGCTGGCCCGTGAAGATACGCCTGGAGACAAGCGGCTGGTGGCCTACTACACCACTGCACTAAACGATGGGCCTGACGCGAATGCTCCCGGCGCAGAACAGTTGCGCACCTATCTGTCAGCAAGCCTGCCGGGGTACATGGTTCCTGCGGCGTACATACGGCTGGAGTCGCTGCCACTGACGCCGAACGGCAAGCTGGACCGCAAGGCGCTGCCGGCGCCGGAGATGGATTTCCATTCCGCCCAGGGCTTTGAGCCGCCGCAAGGCGACGTAGAAATAATGCTGGCTGCTATCTGGACCGAGACGTTAAGGCTGGACCATGTCAGCAGACACGATGACTTCTTCCGGCTCGGCGGGCACTCACTGCTCACTTTGCGAGTGGCGAGATTACTCCAGGAGAGAGGCTTCATCATCACCCTCGCGGATGTGTTCGCGAATCCGACCATCGCATCCCTGGCTGCTAAACTCATGACCCGCGAAAGCTCGGATTCTGCGGACATCGCAATAAAAATAAACGGCGGTGGCGCAGATCGCCCGCTCTTCCTCACACACTGCGGAAACGGTGAATTGCTGTACGCTTCAGCCCTGGCTCCCCACATCGGCAGGAATACTCCACTCTACGGTTTGCCGGCCATCTCACCCGATCAAGCGCAACCTGAAACCATTGAAGAAATAGCAACGCGAATGGTGCGCATGATTCGTTCAGTGCAGCCGGCTGGTCCCTACCGTGTTGCCGGCTGGTCACTCGGTGGAACCGTGGCTTATGAGATTGCCGCTCAACTCATTGGCGCGCATGAACAGGTGGAATTTATTGCCATGTTCGATACTTACCGCCCTCGGTCGAGCACTGAGGCCAGGCAAGCCAGAATCGACTTCAATGACAGCGCCTTCCTGCTATATCTCATTGAATCTGCCGGGATAGAGGGGGATGGGCGAAAGGCGGCACTTGATTCAATAAGAGCGAGGTTGCATACAATGGATTTCGCGGATGTTGTTCAGGAGTGTGACAGGTTATCGATTATTCCAGACACACTTAGGTATCTCACCATTGCACAGACTCGCCTAAAGCTTGCTCGCACGCACTCGCTGGCTGTGGCAGCTGCGCGCTATCAACCTCAGCCGCTTCACATTCCTGTCCATCTCTTCTCCGCTCTGGATGCACAGCACAGTGGTGACTCATGTCGACATCGTGGCTGGAACGATGTTGTTCCGAATAACTTACTCTGTATAACTCCTGTACCCGGCTCACACCATTCAATGCTTAGAAGTCCTAATGTTGAACTGCTTGGTCGAGCCCTAACCCAGGCGATTTCTCAGATGACATAGCAGATTGAATCGAAGGTCTTGGTTGAGAGCAACTTTATCGGGCAAATTCACTCTGGCGCGGGCAAGGCTCGATTTTGGAGTATCTTGGTGCTCTGCAATAGGAAGATTGAATTCCCAAATTGGAACGGGCTGCCGGGAGCCTGTTTCGGTATGATGAATCCTAATACACGCCGGCCGGGCGAAAGCTCGTCTACTTTGCACGAATATCCAGAGCTTCTGAATGTAGCGCGAGAAGTGTTTGAGCGGTTTGGAGCATCGAGAGCTCCGGGCCGGCAAGTGTGGTTTCTTGGAATATCCGATCACTAGAATCCAAAAGGCGAGATCACGGAATTGTTGATCCAACGGGCTCCGGTGATTGAGGAAGGTGGAAAATACGTTGATTGAAACAACGGATATTATTCAGCAAATTAAGCACATCCTGGTGGAGGACATGCAACTCAATGTTGTCCTCGACGAGATTCCTGATAACTACTCTCTGCTAGAGGGTGGTTTGGGTCTCGATTCGATTCTAATTGCCGAATTGATTGCCCGAATTGAAGACCGATTCGGGCTGCAGTTTGATGATCGCGTCATGGAGGCTGACCTGTTCAATAATCTCACTCTTCTGGCTGGCTTCGTAGCTCAGGAGCTTCTGGCGGCCCAGGGCAACGCGCGAAACAGCCAGTCACAGGGGGCAACATGTTGAATGTGATACAGGAAAATTTGGAAGTGACTAGACGCGGGTTTGTAACGAACTACCCTGACTTTCGGCAATGGCGCACAGAAGCCGTAGATCAAGGCCTGAACAGACAACCGCTCAACATCTACCTGCACTTGCCCTATTGCCTTCAGCGGTGTGCCTATTGCCATTACAAGACCACGACTCTGCGGAACACGCAACTCAGTGAAATTGACCGCTATGTAGTCTCGCTATGTCGCGAGATCAAGATGGCCTCAGAACGATTTCATTTACGGGAGCGGCCTGCTATCTCGGTTTATTTTGGCGGCGGCACTCCAACTCTTTTGAGTCCCGGGAACATTGACCGCGTCATGCAAACGCTGCGCGAGAACCTCACGCTTGCCGATCCAGAGATCAACTTCGAGGCAGAGCCGGTGTCCCTGACTGCCAAAAAAGCCGAGATAATCACACAACACGGCGTGAATCGCATCAATCTCGGCATTCAATCATTCTGTGATGAGATCGTCTTCCGGACCGGGCGCAAAGACACTGAAAAGCAGTCCCTGAAGGCAATCGAGATAGCCCTTTCAACCGGCGCAGTGGTGAATATTGATCTCATCAGCGGCTTGCAGGGAGAAACGCCGGAGACCTGGGCATATTCTGTTCGCCGTGCTATTGAGAGCGGAGCTCACAGCATTACCGTGTACAAGCTTGAGATTTACGCGAACACCGAGTACTACGCGAACCTGAGACGGCAGAACATCTCCCTGCCATCAGACGAAGAGGAACTAAAGCTGGCCCGCTACGCGCTCGATGAATTGACCAGCGCCGGCTATCAGCCGGCTAACTTCTTCACTTTTAACCGAGGCAGTCAATACACCCAGCGTCACATTACAACCAAATGGCAAGGCACCGATGTTTACGCTTTTGGAAGCTCTGCGTTTGGATCGCTTGGGAACTGGGCCTACCAGAATACGAATGATCTGGCACGCTATTCCGAGCTGGTGGAGCAGGAAAAACTGCCGTTGTTTCGGGGATATGTGTACAACGACCTTGAGCTGATGACGCGAGACGTGATTCTGGGAATGAAGCTGATTCGATTTGACCGTCGGACGTTCAGAAAGCGGCACGGACTTGATCTGGTAAGGCTTTGCGAACCTAAAGTAAGGGAGCTTGAAAAGGATGATTTCATCACCGTGGATGATGAAGCAATTGTGCTGACCAGGAAAGGCATCCTCTACGGGGATTACGCGGGGCGGGTTCTGGCGGCCTCGCTCGAATCGTTGGCCAACTAGGGTCCAGGCGGGGAGGGCCGCGCAGAATTATGGAAGACAGCATCAACGGGAATCCAGCGCATAACGGCGCAGCAGGCTCAGCTCATACCGAAACCGAAAAGACTCTGGTGCAGATTTGGTCTGAAGTGCTGAATACGGAGAAAATCAGCATCTACGACGATTTCCTGGGTCTGGGGGGCGACTCGCTGGCGGCCATGCGCTGCATCAATCGGATCATCGCCACGTTTGGCGTGGAGGTTCCGCTTGATCTGTTTCTCCTGGAGTCGGCGAATATTGCCCAAGTCGCAGCAGAGATCGCCAGGATACAGCCCGATGCGGGGCAGATTGTCGCGAGGGAAGACGCGTGAGCGATCTAAGCGTTGACGGATTGCCGGTTCACGATCACAAAGGATCGTTTATGCAGATCACTCCCAGGGCTCATGATGCATCCGGCATGGAGCTGTCATTTTCCGAGGAGTTGATGTGGCAAGCTGACGTGGGCGATCCGCAGACCTTGCCGTTCTTTGATTGTGCAAGAAGCCTGTGGTTGGTACTGAGACTCCAGGGCCCGCTAAATCAGGAAGCCTTAAGGAGGAGCCTCGATTCTGTTATTCAGCGTCACGAGGTGCTGCGCTCCACATTTGTAGCGCGAAACGGACACCCAGTAAGGTTGATCTCCCAAACTCCTCCGTTCAGCTTTGCGACGATAGATAGGCGGAGCTTGCCCCCAGCAGATCCACGCGAAATCGTGGAAAAGGAGATCAGACCGCTGCTGGAGCAATTTGATCTGGCTTGCGGCCCGCTGCTCCGGGCTGCTCTGGTGGCGCTGAGCAGTGACGAACATATTCTGGCGATTGCGGTCCACCATATCGTCTTCGACCGCTGGTCTAGACGCCTGCTGGAACTGGAACTCAGGCGGTTTTATTGTGCCTTTGTAACCGGCTCGGAGCCAGAGGTCCGTCCCCTGCGTATTCAATACCAGGATTACGTGCTCTGGCAGCGAGAACAACTGGAGAGTGAGCGTGGCCGCAAGCTCATCTCATATTGGACTCATAAGCTAAACGGGCTACCAGTCCTCAGGCTGCCGTGCGACGGCGCTTGCGGGCAGGCGGTTTCGACGCGATCCGGAACCTCATGGTTTACGATTCCGCAGGAAGATGTAAGCCGCCTTGTGGCCTTGAGTCGACGAGCGCGGACGACCTTGGCGGCAAGCATGCTGGCTGTATTTACAGTATTCCTCTCCCGGCTTTGCGGCACGCATGATGTTGCGGTAGGCGTGCCCCTGTCGGATCGCCGTCGTCCTGAGTTCGAAGAAATAATTGGCTTGTTCATGAATGTTGTTGTGGTGCGGGCCGCCATTCCAAACGGGGCTACGTTCCTCGATCTGCTTGATGTCGTTCGCCGCAACCTCGTAGACGCGTGCATTCATCAAGACCTGCCATACGGTTATATGCAGCGGCTCATTTCCACGCGGCCGGCTTATAGGGTTGTCTTCAATTTCATGCCAACACTTGCGGGTGCGGAGATGGATTGGGCCGGCATCCAGGCGGAGCCGCTCCCGATTCCTATGGAACTTCAGTCATTTGCGGACCTTAGTTTGCACCTGCGGCATGAAAAGGAAATGCTCCTGTGCCGGCTCATGTACAAGGCCGATCTATTTTCGCAAGATTGCGGACAGAGCTTTGCGGCTCAAATTCAGACGTTGACAACGGCAATTGCACAGGCTGCTCACAACCCGATAGATACATACTAAACGGGAATAACTGACTTATCGGAAATCCGGTGGCCACCTCCAACATCAATCAAACAACCACCTCGATGGATTCGAAGTCGAAGGTGCAACGGTTTATGGTCCTGGGATCGGCAAGAACCGGTTCCAACCTTCTCCTATCCCTGCTGAGCGCTCACCCACATATTAAGACGTATGGGGAATTGTTCAATTTGGACATGCTGCCCAAAACGAGCCTGCTCGAAGCCCTTGATGATCCCGTCACATTCTTGCGGCGCAGAGTATACCAAGCGCATAAACCGGAAATAGCGGCCGTAGGTTTCAAGATGTTCTACGAGCATTTGACCAGGGACTATTTCACAAAGCTCGTTGATGTGTCTGATGCGTCCCCGCGGTTACAAGATAAATATGCTCAATTTTCCAATTTCATAAATAGCAATTACGCATGGGAGATTCTCGAACAGCGATTCCGGACAACATGGGGGTTCCTTCACGACGATCAGACTCTGGCAATAATTCATTTGCAGCGCCGAAATATGCTGCACACTCTCATATCACTCAAAAGGGCCTTCACCACAAGTCAATGGTGGAGCTTGAAAAGTAGCCCGCAGACAACTTCTGCCGTGTACCTGAATCCGGCGGAGTGCTGCCGGTATTTTCACAAGCTAGACAGTTTTGCCGCTGAAACCGATACAGCTTTTGCCGGTCATCCCAAAATCAACGTCATGTATGAAGACCTGATCGAGAAACAACACGACACGTTGCAGCAGATTTTCGCATTTCTGAAGGTTTCGCCAGAACCGGTGGCAACACGCATGAAAAAGCAAAACCTTGCGTCCCCTCGGGAAGCAGTGAGCAACTACCAGGAGTTGAAGCGCTATTTCCAAGACACCCGCTGGCATGTTTTTTTCGAGTGAAGAAGCGGCATGAAGATATTGTTTTTTCATATCCCGAATCTTGGCATGTACCACGCGATCGAGCCAATCCTGTTGGAACTGCAGAAGCGCGGCCATCAGGTAGTTCATTACAACGAGCCTGGATTTCATCGATATGTTCGGAATGCGCCTTTCCCCTTTATCGCTTACAACAATTATGCGGGGTACTTTCCCAACAAATTTCGCAGTTCGATGAACTTGTATGAACTCGGCTTACTGTTGCTGGAAACGGCTGAGCATACGGTGGACTTCGTGGAAGCCGAGGTCGTTCGGGAATCGCCGGACCTGGTCCTGCATTCGAAATTCACGGCTGCTCCTAAGATTGCTGCAAAAAAACATGGGATCCCGGCTGCATGCCTGACCAATGGATTTGTTCTTGATCCGCGTACGATCCTGGATGCGGAAAAAGAAAAGCGGTCGCCGGTTGATATGTCCAATGTGTCTTCATTCCTGCGCTTCCAAAAGAGAGCGAAGCGATTCTACGGCCAGTATCTGAACGGGAACTCAGACACAGGAGACATCTTCGCAAATGACGAAGCCTTGCATCTGGTACTGGGAGTGGAAATGCTTCAGCCGGCCAGTTCAAGTCTGTTTTCGCACTGCAGCTTTGTCGGGCCCACAGTGCGGATAGAGGAGTATTCAAAGTCATACGAATTGATCTATGTCTCCCTTGGATCGGTTTTCGTGGATAACAAGGCATTCTTCCAAACGTGCATTCAGGCGCTGGAGACGCTTGGAAGGCGGGTAATCATCTCACTGAGCGGACACTTCTCGCCGGCAGAATTTGGCGATGTGCCTGGCAATGTAGAGCTGTGTGATTTCGTGCAACAGACAGACGTTTTGCAAAAGGCAGCGGTGTTTGTGACGCACGGAGGGGACAGCAGCGTTTCCGAAGCAATTTACTGCGAAACTCCCATGGTCGTCGTTCCCCAGATTCCGGAACAGTTGCTTCGTGCGCAGCAGATCCAGCGCCGGATGCTGGGGAAGTATCTTGATCCAGGCGATGTGACAGTTGACCTGCTGCGCTGCACCGTGGCCGAGGTCCTGGAAAATCCGCTGTTCAGACATAACGTGCAGGCGCTCAAGGAAAGCTTGCCAAAGATTCCAGCCGCCATCACGGCCTGCGATCAAATTGAGGAGTTCGCATTGAAAAACGGGAAACGATTGGTGAACCAGTGACCGGCAGATCTCTACAGGCGGAGATTTTGGCCCGGCTCAGTGAATCGCCCGATGGGCGATGCATCTGCTTTTACGGGGCCCGGGAGGCTCTCCATTGGCAATCGCGTTCACAACTCTATAACAAGTCCGCCGCCGTCGCGCAACAACTGAGGCAAGAGGGCGTTCGGTCTGGGGATGTCTGCATCATCGTTTTACCCAGCGGCGAAAAGGCTGTCGACGTTCTCCTTGCGACTCTCTTGCTTGGGGCTATTCCCCTCCTTATTGCGCCACCAGAACTGGTCGGAGGCAATTTGGAACTGCAACAGACCCTATACAGCGCGATCCATCGCACCAGACCGCGCGTGGTAATCTGCGCGCCTTCGATTAAACCCGATGTTGCTGGTCTTGAGAATAACCGTCCAATAACCAGGTTTGTGTTTCCTTCAGATCTTGAAAGCAGTGAACTTAACAATGAACCGTTTGCGCCGGCGCTTCCAGCGCCTGCCGATATTGCTGCCATGCAACTCACCTCCGGGACAACTGGCGCGCCGCGAATCTGCGTATGGGACCACAAGGGGGTTTTGGCGGCGCTGGACGGAATGGCGGCAGCCATGGCGTTTTCAGCAGACGATCTGTGTGCAAATTGGACGCCGCTCTACCACGACATGGGGCTGGTCAACAATTTCTTCTTGTGCCTGGCTCGCGGTATTCCGTTGGTTTTGCTCTCGCCGCAAGAATTTGTCCGGCGGCCTGCGCTGTGGCTGCGCTGCCTTTCCCAGACCGGCGCTACCACCACCTGGTCGCCCAACTTCGGGTTCGCGCTTACGGCGCGCAAGGCCCAGGAGAGCGAACTTGAAGGCGTGCGGCTCGACCACGTTCGAGCATTCTGGAACGCCGCAGAGCGCATTCATGCGGACACTTTCGATGCGTTTCATCGCCGATTCGCGTCCCTGGGCGTAAGACGAGAAGCTCTTAAGACAAACTTTGGGTGCGCCGAAAACGTCGGCGGAGCAACTTTTAGCCGCGCCAATGAGTTGCCCCCTTGCGAGCATATTGATCGCCGCTTCCTGGATGAGCGTGGCATTGCCCGGGTGTCACCGGCGGCAAACGATGAGGAGAAGGTCGTCCTGGTGAGCGCAGGGGTTGGTCATCCCGCTCTTAACATCAAGATTCTCTCGCCCCGTGGCCGCGTGCTTCCCGATGGGCACGTGGGCGAAATCTGTCTCGATACGCCATCGCGCATGCTCCGCTATCACCAGAATGCGCGCGAAACCCGGCGCGCGCTCCGTGGCGGCTTGCTGCACACCGGAGACCTCGGCTATCTCAGGAATGGGCACCTCTTCTGGGTGGGGCGATTGCGGGACCGAATAACGATCCACGGCAAGAAAATCGACCCCAGCGCATTCGAAAGCATTTTCGCCTCAACGCCTGGTCTTCGAGAAGGCTGCTTCGCCGCTTTTGGTGTGGCGGACGAGCAGTTGGGAACAGAGCGCCTGATTCTCGTCGGTGAAGTACGTTCTCCTCTTACGGAGAGTCTCAAGAACCTTGCGGCGACGCTTTCCCGCAAATGTTTCCTGCAGTTCGGAATCACCCCGGGCGACATTTTGCTCGTCCCACCGGGCACGCTTGCAAAAACGTCGAGCGGAAAGCGGCGTCACCGCCATTTCCGGAAGCTGTACCTGGATGGAGGCTTAGAGCATGCCCGGATGTCGCTCTCAGCAATGCCGGCAGTTGCTGCGGCGGCACAAGATATCGCGGAAAGCCATTTTGAGGACGCGTCGAAGCTTACGCTCAAGTGATGGGTTCTAGTTTTGAGCTTCTTCTGTTTATAGCGATATCTAAAATGCCAAAAGGTCCGAGGCGAAACCGACCCACTACTGTCTATCATGCGCAACATAACTAGTCCTACCTCACGTGCGTTTCTTGCGCTCAGAACCAGCTTGGTGGTTCTACTTCTGGCGGCTCTGTCGTCCGCACAGACAACACCTGCCGGCATTGAATCGCAGGTCGAGGCAATCATCAGCAAGATGACTCTTGAGGAGAAAATTGACCTCCTGGGCGGAGTTGATGGATTTTTCACCCGTGGTGTGCCCCGACTCAACGTGCCACGCTTCAAAATGGCGGATGGACCGTTTGGAGTTCGCAACTTTGGTCCCGCTACCGCCGTGGCGGGTGGAATTGCGCTGGCGGCCACCTGGAACCCAGCGCTCGCCCAGGACGTGGGAACAGAACTCGGTCGGGAGGCCAGGGCTAAAGGCGTCCATTTCCTGCTGGCGCCGGGAGTCAATATTTATCGCGCACCTATGAATGGCCGAAACTTTGAGTATTTTGGCGAAGACCCGTACCTTGCCTCGCGTATCGCTGTTGGATTCATCAACGGTGTCCAAAATCAGGGTGTGAGTGCAACCGTTAAGCATTATCTGGGAAACAATTCAGAGTTTGACCGGCACAGCACGGATTCCATCATTGATGAACGCACGATGCGGGAAATTTATATGCCGGTGTTTGAAGCGGCGGTGAGGGAGGCACATGCCGGCGCCGTCATGGACTCCTACAATCTGACGGATGGGGAGCACATGACGCAGAATAACCATCTGGACAACGAGGTCCTGAAAAAAGAGTGGGGATTCGATGGCATACTCATGTCCGATTGGTATTCCACTTCTAACGCTCTGGATGCAGCCAATGCCGGGCTGGATTTAGAAATGCCGGTCGCGCTACAGATGAACCGAGAAAAGCTGCTGCCTGCGATCCAGCAGGGAAAAATCTCAGCGGCGACCATTGACGAAAAGGTGCGTCGCATCCTGCGCATCGGCGCACGTTTCGGCTGGCTGGACCACGATCAGCTTGATCTCTCTATCCCTCGTTACAACCAGCAGGGCCGCCATGTCGCACTCCAAACTGCGCGAGAAAGCATGGTGCTGTTGAAAAATGAGAGCAGTTTGCTTCCGTTGAACAAGAAAACCGTCAGGTCAATTGCCGTCATTGGCCCGGATGCATATCCCGCAGTGCCGGTTGGAGGAGGCAGCGCGCGCGTGCAACCCTTCCACTCGCTGAGCTTTCTGGAAGGACTCAGCAACTATCTTGGCGGACCAGGAAAGATTTTCTATGCTCCTGGCCTGGTGACACTGCACGAATGGGCAGAGGCCACTCAATTTATGACCGCTGAGGCTGGTGGCCAGCGCGGACTGCAAGCTGAATACTTTCAAGGACTCCAGTTACAAGGACCTGCCGCGGTTACACGAACCGATCAGCATATTGATTTTGGTCCCGACTCCAGAGTCGTTCTGCCCGACGCTACGCCGTCAGAGCGCTGGACAGGGTATTACCTTCCAACGAGCGCTGGATCTTATGATCTCTTTGTCGCCTCCACGGGTGAAGATGGCGGCTACTTTCGCCTGTATGTGGATGGCAAGTTGATTTTCGACCATTGGAGCACTCCAATGACCATGGTCCCGTGGACGACTCTTTCCTTTGAGACTTCGCCCCATAAGATAGTCTTAGAACATCGCGGCCGCTCACGCCTGCCGGGAGCCAGATTGCAACTCGGAATCATGCAGCATGACGCTGTGGTAAGCGCCGAAGCGAAGAAATTGGCGGCCATCGCGGACGTTGTTGTGTTGGCCGTGGGCTTTGGGCCGGATACCGAAGGCGAAGGCGCCGACCGGACTTTCCGTTTGCCTCCGGGGCAGGATGAGTTAGTCCGGCAGATTGCCGCGATCAACAAAAATGTGATCGTTTTGGTCACCTCAGGCGGGGCCGTGGATATGACCACATGGCTGGACTCAGTCCCTGCGGTTTTGCAGACCTGGTATCCCAGCCAGGAAGGTGGAACGGCCTTGGCGGAAATTCTTTTCGGCGATGTAAATCCTTCAGGGCGACTGCCAGTGACGTTTGAACGCGAATGGGAAGATAATCCCGTGCACGACAGCTACTATCCCAGTGACAGTACCAAGCACGTGGAGTACAAAGAAGGAGTGTTCGTGGGTTATCGAGGCTACGAACATAATGGAACCAAGCCATTGTTCCCTTTCGGTTATGGACTTTCCTACACGACGTTTGGTTACCGCAATCTCTCTGTGGCGCGCGCTGGAAATAACGTTGCTGTTTCTTTCGATGTTACCAACATGGGGAAGCGTGAGGGGGATGAGGTTGCACAAGTCTACGTCGGCGACAAACACGCAAACGTTCCTCGTCCCGCCAAGGAGTTGAAAGGCTTTGCGAAAGCCCACCTGCGCCCTGGCGAAACTCGTCATGTTACGGTGAAGCTTGACCGTCGCGCATTCTCTTACTACGACATTAACCTCAAACAATGGCATGTTGATCCTGGAGAATTTGACATTCTCGTGGGGCAGTCTGTGGAACAGATCAAATTGCGAGGAAAGCTCGTCCTTAAGGAAGCTGACCTCAAGGATTTCTAAATCATTACCGGCGGGAAATCGGGCAGGCGCATAACCGTGGGAGCGGACCAACGATCCGCGCCGTTGAATTTCCAGCAACTACCTTTGAATAGCTGTCAGTCACGTCTAATTCTTCGCTTTGCGGCGGCAAGGTTGCAAACATAAATCTCCCATGGCTATCGCTAATGTTCCTGACCTCACTCCGGCTTCCGCTGCCACTCCGGCTCCGCCCCAGCATCCGCTGCGCGACCGTAACTTCCGGCTCCTCTTTACGGGCAGCACAATATCTCTGGTGGGCGACCAGTTCTATTTCGTTGCCCTGCCCTGGCTGGTGCTGCAGCAAACCGGCTCTGCCGTGGCCATGGGTACCGTCATGATGGCAGCCGCGATCCCGCGCGTGGTGCTCATGCTGCTGGGTGGCGCTGTGAGCGACCGTTTCTCGCCGCGACGAGTCATGATGGCCGGCGCCTGCGCACGGACATTCTGCGTCATCGTGATGGGGCTTTTAGCCGGGTTCCATGTTCTGCGCATGTGGATGGTTTACACGCTGGCAGTCGCCTTCGGCATCGCCGACGCATTTGATGGTCCCGCCGGCTCAGCCTTGGTCCCATTTTTGCTGAAACGCGAGCAGCTTGTGACCGCAACTTCCCTATCCCAAACCCGGACGCAATTGACCACGGTTGCTGCTCCAGTGCCGGTGGGATTCATCATCAAAACGCTGGGCGTCGCATGGGCCTTCTTTATCGATGCCATCAGCTTCCTGTTTATCATTGCAGCACTGATCAAGCTTCCCGATCCACCGCCGAATCCCGCAGCGCGAAAGCCGATTTGGCACTCCATTTGGGAAGGCATTCAATACGTTGGCAAGGACATCCCTTTGCGCTCGCTGCTGTTGGTGGTCACGGGCCTAAATTTCTGCCTGGCCGGCCCGTTCAATCTTGGTCTGGCCTATATTGCCAAGACCAGGTTCGCATCGCCCGCCGTTTTTGGCATGATGCTCAGCTCGGCGGCTCTGGGGATGCTCGCAGGCTCGCTACTGGCAGGAGTCTGGAAGGTCCGCAGGCGCGGCAGGATGATCCTCCTGGTTTCCTTCGTGCTCGCGGCGCTCCTGAGCTTGATGGCGATCGTCAATGGCCTCTGGTCGCTGGCGGCCGTGCTGCTGGCCATGGGAACTTCTGCCGGCCTGCTTAGCGTTCACATCGCCGCGTGGGCCTTGCAGAGGATTGATGCCACAGTCCGCGGACGCGTCTCCAGTGTGCTGACCCTCACTGGATTGGGAATTCTCCCGTTCTCTCTTGCCCTGGCAGGTTTGCTGATCGCCGTAAGTTTGAAATTCATGTTTCTGTTTGCCGCTTCAGTCATGCTGCTGGTGACACTTGTTGCGGCCACGCAGAAGACCGTGCGGCAAATCGAATAACCAGCATCTCCCGTGGAGCACTTTTGGCGTCCAAGAAGAACTGGTTTCGACTTCAAATATCATTCGCCGCCTGGCGCTACAAAAGGATTTGCCGTCGGCGACACTCTTACCCTTGATCAGGTTAGTTGCTTGTAGTCATGATGTGTCGCGTTGTTCGAAGTGGATCCCAGCCTCGAATTGCGCGGCCGCCGAGAAACCAAGGAGTTAATTTGATGGCCCTCCTCTCTTCTTCTACTTTGCCGAAGTTGTGCATAGGTTCCATGGATCCGGTGTGCGCACTGCCGCTGGCTCCGCCTATAGCAAAAGAGAAAAGCAGAAGACAAACTATCCCGAACACCAGACTAGAGATGCCGTTCTGTCAGGCACGGCAACCCTGGCTGGAGTTGATGGGGCTTTTATTCAGGCCTGGCGCTGAAAGTGGCAGGTCCTTATGAGCCAACAACTGTCACATCTCGACCTGCTGGAAGCGGAGAGCATTTATATTCTGCGCGAAGTTGCGGCGGAGTTTGCCCGGCCTGCCATGCTGTACTCGATCGGCAAGGACTCATCTGTTATGCTGCGGCTTGCCCAGAAGGCGTTTTATCCCGGTAAGATCCCTTTTCCCTTCCTGCATATAGATACCACCTATAAATTCCGTGAAATGATTGAATTCCGTGACGCCAACTGCCGCCGGCTGGGAATTGATCTGATTGTGCACACCAATATCGAGGCCATCCAGAGCGGCGCGAATCCTTTCAAGCTGGGGACAAAACGCTGCTGTGCTCTGCTGAAGACGCAGGCCTTGCTGGACGCGTTGAAGCTGCATCGTATCGACGCCGCCATCGGCGGGGCCCGCCGGGACGAGGAAAAATCCCGTGCGAAGGAGCGGGTGTTCTCCTTCCGCGATGCATTCGGGCAATGGGACCCGAAGAACCAGCGGCCCGAACTATGGAGCCTCTATAACGGCCGCGTTGATGAACGCCAGAGCATTCGCGTCTTTCCGCTCTCCAATTGGACGGAAACAGACGTTTGGCAATACATCGCAAGGGAAGACATTCCGGTGGTCCCATTGTATTTCGCCAAAAAGCGGGAAGTGCTGGTGCGCGGGAACCTCATCATTCCCCTGGAACATGAATTCGAACTCCGGGAAAATGAAAAACCGCAGCAGGTCATGTGCCGTATGCGCTCGCTCGGCTGCACTTATTGCACGGGCGCGATCCTTTCAGAAGCGGATACAGTGCCGAAAATCATCGCAGAATTACAGCAGTTCCGCCGCTCCGAACGCGAAAACCGGATCATTGACCACGACCAGGAGGGGTCTATGGAATTGAAGAAAAGAGAGGGCTACTTTTGAACTCGCTCAATGAAACTGCAGGGATGCTGCGCTTTTTGACGGCAGGCAGCGTGGACGATGGCAAATCGACACTGATCGGCCGCCTGCTGTGGGAATCCGGCGGCGTTTATGAAGACCAACTGGAAGCAGTGCGCAAAGCCTCCGTCGGCAGAGACGGCGCGGCCGACCTTTCCTTGATCACCGACGGACTCAAGGTCGAACGAGAGCAGGCCATCACCATTGATGTGGCGTACCGGTATTTTTCTACACCGCGGCGGAAATTCATCATTGCTGACACTCCCGGACACGATCAATACACTCGAAACATGGTGACCGGCGCATCAAATGCTGACCTTGCGGTGCTGCTGGTTGACGCGCGGAAAGGCCTGCTGGAGCAGACGCGGCGTCATGCTTACATCATCTGGTTATTAGGCATACGCCATATCGTGCTGGCGGTGAACAAAATGGACCTGGTGGGCTATGACCAACGGGTTTTCACTACGATCTGCGATGTATTTGAGCAGTCCACCGCGTTCATGGACACGGTGAAAAAGTATTTTGTGCCATTGAGCGCCCTGTGTGGAGAAAACATTGTCCGGCGTAGTCCCAATCTCGGCTGGTATGACGGCCCCACGTTGTTGGAGATGCTCGAAACCGTGCCCGTGCCACAGGGCAGCGGCTCCGGAGATTTCAGGTTTCCGGTGCAGAACGTCGTCAGGCCTGATCCCGATTTCCGTGGTTATGCCGGCCAGATTGTCTCCGGGAAAGTACAGGCCGGGCAGGAGGTAATTGCTCTGCCCTCAGGACGCAAAAGCAGCGTGGAGCAGATCCTGCTATACAAGCAAACGCTGGGAGAGGCCATCGCGCCCCAGTCTGTGGTTCTCACCTTGAAGGACCACATCGATTTGGGCCGCGGGGACATGCTGGTCGATCCGGATCACATACCTGTCGTCGCCAACCAGTTTTTGGCTGAGCTGATCTGGATGTCAAGGGAGCCGTTGAAGAAGGGAGTGCCTTACCTGATCAGGCACGCGGCCCAGGTCCTTTGCTGCACGGTGATCGAGGTTGTTCACGGGCTCGACTTCCAAACATTTGCCAGCCATGAAGTTGAGACGCTGCAGCTTAATGCCATCGGCAAGGTGCGGATCGTCACCCATAAAGCAATGTTCTTCGATGCCTATTCATCCAACCGGGCGACGGGGAGCTTCATTATGATTGACCCGGCCACCAATGATACGGTTGGCGCGGGAATGGTTTGCGCAGAAAATCTCGCGGTGCATGACTCCGCCCCATACCAGGCGACTGTGCCTCTGCCCGGGACGCACTCTACCGGATTGACCGTATGGTTTACCGGACTGAGCGGCGCAGGCAAAACGACGATCTGCGATTCCGTGTACACGGAGTTACTGGCGCTGGGATTCCGGGTGGAAGTGCTGGATGGCGATGTAATTCGCAGGAAACTGAATAGCGACCTGGGGTTCAGCCAGAAAGACCGTGATGAAAATGTCCGCAGAATCGCATTTGTGGCGCAACTGCTGGCAAGCCATGGTGTGGTTGTGCTGGTAGCCGCTATTTCTCCCTACCGCGCCGTGCGCGAGGAAATCCGCAAGGACAACCCGAATTTCATCGAAGTCTACGTGAATGCGCCGCTGGAAATCTGCGAGCAACGGGACCCGAAAGGACTGTACAAACGCGCCCGAAACAAGGAAATTCAAAAGTTCACCGGAATCGATGATCCTTATGAGCCTCCGCTTGTGCCTGAAGTGGAATGCAGGACCGACAGCGAGATGGTTAAGGCCTCCAGCGCGCGAGTGGTTTCCGCAATACAGTTCTTCTTTGCTTCACGTTTGAACAAAGATAAAGGTCAAGCCATGCCCTGCCCCGATGCCGGCGAGGCAGGGATCGCGGAGCAAAGCCGTGTTCGATCCAATCGGGAGGACTATCTCTGAATGGCGTTACCACCCAACGAATCGCTGGCTGACCTGAGCGCGTCCGATTCTTCAGATCGCCAACTGACCATCGCCGTGGATTTCGATGGAGTTCTGGCGGAATACGAAGGATGGAAAGGGAGCGGAGTGCTGGGAACTCCACGTAAAGACGTGGTGGAAGTGCTGCGTATTCTGCGCGGCGATGGCTGGAAGATCGTAATCCACACTACACGCTCCGCGGAGGAGATCACCGGTTACCTGGCGCTCCATGAGATTCCGTTTGATGAGATCAACCGCAACTCGGCTTACGACAATCCTGGGAGCAAACCAGTAGCAACCGTCTACTGGGATGACCGGTCCCTTTGCTACTCCGGCGACGCATTCCGAGACCTTGCCGCAATCCGGAATTTTCGGACCTGGAACGGCCGCCGTTGACCCGCCCGTGATAGCCTGTCATCCGCTGGCAGGAAATGTTTGCGGGCATATCAGGTCACCGGCACACTGGCTGATCTCTGCCGATTGATTTACGTCAGCGGAAACGGCAATATCTCTGTTACTGCTTGACCACGGTGCCTACAGAATCCCCCTTCAGAGCACGTGTAAGATTGCCGGGCGTCAAGCCGTTGATGATGCGGACGCTCCGCGCTAGCTTTGCCCGCGTCAGCAGCTCCAGCACCACCGGTTCAATGGGAAGCGTGCGCAGTTTTCTATCGATCAGGTCCTGCGCCCCGGCCTCAGGGATAAACTCCGCCGCTGGATCGATCTTCGGATCGGCCGTATAGAGCCCGTCAACATCCTTGAGCAAGATCACGCTCCGCGCCCCAAAGACCTCACCCACCAGATATGAGCCGGCATCGCTGCCATGGGGCGGCAGCTTGCCCACCAGCGGCGGATGCTCCCACAGCGCATAAGGCGGGATTCCATTGAAGACCGCGCCGCGAGCAGCCGCCAGCATGGCCGGAAGCAATTGCACTACGAAGGGCGCTTCCAGATAGACGAAGCCATGCTTCGCTAGCAGACAAGAGACCATATAGGCATTTTGTGCGGAGTCCTTGGCGCTCAGGGTGGCCAGCGCGCCCGTGGGCAGGCCCAAATCGAGCCCCACGGAGAAGATGTGCCGCGAACGCACGCCTGCTCCCACGCCTATAATCATTCTGTGCTCCGCTTGATTGGCCACAATTTCATCCAACAGTGGAAGCAGGGCCGAGCGTCCCCGGTCCATGATCGAACGGCCGCCGATCTGGATCACGTTAACATCGGGCAAAATTGCGGAGACCGGCGTTTCGGTCCTGGCCAGCACATTTTTATCGACCAACGATTCGCGCATCAAATTCGATGTGACATGCTGAGAGCTGGAATGGTCGAAGGTCACTTGGCGTCTCCATTTCTATAAATGATGGTCCCCACGGCTTCACCGTTTAAGGCTGCGGTAAGCTGGCCGGGTTTGAGTCCATTGATGAATTGGATCTCGCGAATATTACGCGCACGCGCCATAAACTCCAGCACGGCACGTTCCACGATAAGGTCCTCCAGGTCGCGGGCGAGCAAATCTTCCACGCTGATACGAGGAATATATTCCGACGACGGGTGTTTCTTTGGATCGGCAGTGTAAAGTCCATCTTCATCTTTTACGTAAATCATCTTGCGAGCGCCAAAAACCTCGGCGATCAAAAAGCATCCTGTATCGGTTCGTTGTGGCGGAATGCGTCCAGTAGGCGGGTTAGGCTCCCATAGTTTGTAAGGCGGCATTCCCTGGCAGACCACTGCGCCGCGCTCCATCAAATAATGCGGCAGGGTGCTAAAGCCTTCCGGTTCGATGAACGGAATGCCGTGCTGGGCCAGCAGGTAATGCAGCATCTGCGCGTTCTGCCAGGCCACGGCCGTGCCCAGCACGGTAAGCACTCCGGTGGGAAGGCCAAGATCAATGGCCAGGCTGTAGATGTGGCGCGCGCGCGTGCCCGCGCCGGTTCCCAGGATCATCTTGTGCCGGGGAAGATTCTCCACAATCTCCTTCACCAGCGGATACACCGCGCTGCGCCCTCGGTCCATAATGCTTTGCCCGCCTATCTTCACAACATTCACCCAGGGCAATATGGTGAAGTCAGGACTGTCTCCAGTGGCCTGCTGAATGGCTGCATCCGTTAAGGAGCCGGATAACAGTTCTCCGCCAAGTCCCGGCAGGGCATTCTTGCTCTTGATCAGGTTATTCATCTCCCAACTTTCTTTTTCAGAATTGAAAAATCCCCAGCTCAAAACTGTGTTGCTCTTCAAAACTGCTGCTCACCGAACCAAAATTTGTTTCGGCCCAGGCACGCAATCTGGCCAACGCTTCCTCCTGGACGGCAAGAGGCAATGCGGCAAACCGGGCGCCCGTTCGATGCCGCGATAAGAACTCTTCCGCACTGGTCGTAACTTTCCACACAGCCGCCTCACGATGGCAATGGCGTACAGACGAAGACTCAAGCCATGCCAGGGCCTGCCGTCGCGATTCTCTCGGCGCATGCCATGGAACATGCATTGCTTCAAGGATCGCCACAAGCTGGCGCTTGAGCTGCGCATCAACTCCCGACTCCGGACTTTTCGTATGACCAACGGCAATTATTCCGCCTGTCCGCAGGACACGCCGGCACTCGTCGAGCAGCGGGCGCCAATTCCCTGCACTCAGCACCTGCATGAGCAGCACCAGATCGAAGCTTGCATTCTGGAATGGAAGTTGTCTTCCCTCGGCTTGTGCAAGGAGAGAGGTTTTTGATTCGCGGAATTCTGGCTTGACTGAGAACTCTTGCAACATGGCCAGCGATGAATCCACGCCAATGTAGAAATCGCCCGCCGCCAGAAAAGCCTTGCCGATCCTTCCGGTCCCCGCACCAACGTCGAGGACCCGCGCCCGCGCGGGAAGGCGCGCCGCGCTCCATATCGCCGAGCGAATGGATTCCACTACGTATGCAGGCAGAGAGCGGTGACGCTCAAAGGTAGAAGCAGTCGTGTCGTAAGCGGATGTTCCCGTTGGCTTCAACGATATCCCTCCGCTTGCAGCCGGAACAGCTCCGCATAGAGCCCGTTGAGCCCGAGCAATTGATCATGCGTTCCCTGCTCCACGATAGCTCCCTGCTTCAGGACAACAATGCGATCAGCCATGCGAACCGTTGAGAAACGATGGGAAATCAAGAAGGCGATCTGCCCGGCAACCAGCTCCGCGAAGCGGCGGAAAGTCTCATATTCGGCGCGCGCATCCAGCGCTGCGGTGGGCTCGTCCAAAATAATGATCTGTGACTTGCGGATATAGGCCCGGGCCAGGGCGATCTTCTGCCACTCTCCTCCGGAAAGCTCAAGGCCATCTTCAAAACGCCGGCCCAGTATTTGCCTGTAGCCCAGAGGAAAGTTTGCCGCCAGCGCCGCAGCCTGCGACTTGCCGGCTGCCTCAGCGATTGCCGGATCAGTCGTGGAGTTCGCGTTGCGGTCCGGCTCCTCCAAAAGCTGATCCAGATATTCCTGCACCTGGCTGATTTCGCCCACCCCAATGTTTTCATCCAGCCGCAGATCGTAGTGAACAAAGTCCTGAAAAATCACCCCGACGGCGCTGCGGAGCGAGTCAAGTTTGTACTCGCGCAAATCCACTCCATCCAGCAGGATGCGGCCTTCAGTGGGATCATAAAGGCGCGCCAGCAGCTTGACCAACGTTGTCTTGCCTGCGCCATTCTCGCCTACAACGGCAATTTTCTCTCCCGGCGCGATACTCAGATTCACGTGCCGGACCGCCCATGAACTGCTGCCCGGATATTGAAAGCCCACGTCTTCAAAGGCCAGTCCTTGTTTCAACCGGGGAGGCACCGGGCGTGAACCGGGGCGCGCATCGATCGTTGGCTGTAATTCAAAGAACTCAAAAAGATCGCGGACGTAAAGGCCCTGTTCATAAACGTTGCTTACTGACAGGAGCAGGCGTTCCGTGGCCGCGCGGCAACGCAGGAACGATCCCGCAAGAAAAGTCAGCGTGCCAATGGTGATGATTCCGTAAAACGCGCGCCATAGAATCAAGACATAGCCGGCGTAATAACCCGCCAGCCCCACCCACGCCAGCAGGATTGCGGCCATCCCCTTGCGGAGCGCAAGACGGCTGTTAGCTTCATGCAGGCGGGCAGCCAGTCTTCGATAGCGGCCCAACAACCAGTTGGACAATCCAAACACCTGCACTTCTTTCGCGGTCTTGTCGCTCACGCTCAGGAAGCGCAGATAATCAAGTTGCCGCCGCTCCGGGGTCATGCGATACAACAACGAATACTCCAGAGTGCTGAAGTGGACTTCACCGAGAAAGCCCGGCACGATGGCCACAATCAGCAGCACGAGCAGCCAGGGACTATAAAACAGGATCGCCGAAGCAAGAGAAATCAGGGTCACCGAGTCCTGCCCCAGGGTGAGTAACTGCGTCAGCAGGCCGATGCGTCCGGTCGTCTGCCGTTGCGCCCGCTCCAGGCGGTCAAAAAATGCGGGATCTTCAAAATGGTGAAGGTCCAGCGAGCCGGCATGGGCGATGAGTTTTTCATTGATCCGGTTCGCGCATAGATCACCAAAGAGCGCTTCTACGGCGGCAGAGCTTCTGTCCATGGCTTCGCCCACGGCGACGATCGCGAGTTCGACAGCCACCAGCAGCCACAATCGTGAAAGGTTGGGCCGGCCCATGCGCGCGGCTACAACCGCGTCAATGATCAATTTGGCCACCCAGAGCGTGGCAATGGGGACTCCAGCCCGCAACAACCTGAGCAACACTGTAGTCGAGGCATAGCCACGGTGGGTTTGCCACGCCAGACCAAGGAATTGGCGGACCGGGCGAAACACTCCAAGTTTTTCCCGCCATGTGAGCACACTTCCGCCGGATGGGTGGGAAAGCTTCTTGAGAGTTGGGACGGGAGGTTCCAAATCGATTGTATTGTAGTCCTCATAGACCGGCGCAGGGATTAGGAGATTTCGGTAGTGGCTTGAACCAGCCCACTACCGAAAGGTTTTGTCCATCGCTTTCAGGAACGTTGCTCCGGTTATTTAGTGGTGACTGACCTGTGTCTTGTTGTCGATGACTTCAATCAACTGCATCATCCCGCGATCTTCGTGGGCCAGAATGTGGCAGTGATTGACGAATTTGCCGGCGAAGTCGGCAAAGTGGGTACGCATCTTGAAGTATCCGGGGACGACCTTGCCGGTGGAGTCCTTCTTGCCCAGCGGTATCGCAAAGGTGTCCCACCAGATCCAGGGTTGCGGCAGTTTCAAAGGCTCGGTCATGCTATTTGGATCAAAGACTTCAATAACCTGGAAGGGATTTACGTGAATGTGGAATGGATGCCTCACAAAGAGGCCAGCGGAGTAGTTTTGGACTGTCCATTCCTGTCTGGTGTCCAGGAGCATGGCTTCGTCGATCCGTCCTTCCTCGAACCTCCTGCCATTGATAAGAGGCGGCGAACCCGGTCCCTTGGAAGTGTCCATCTGATATTTGATGAAGCGGCACTCAGACACCTCTTCAATGTCATGCAGAAATGGCGGCATCTCCGGATATTGGTCCTTTGATTGCGGCCAGCGCTGGTTATAAGCTATCTCATCCTTGGGTTCAATCACGTTCACCGTAAGAATGAGGTTGGTCCCGGTGGGCTGCGGTCGTACATCCTTGTAAACCAAAGTGGCGGTGCCCGCTTTGCCTGGGGCTTGAACAAGGATATCCACGCGATTACCGGGCGCCAGAGTGAACGTGGTGTTCGGATTCTTAAGCTGCGGTTGATAGTTGTCCCAGTGGTACTGCACGCCATCCTGGGCTGTCTGGTAAAACCTGGGCGCATCTGGTCCGGCAAAACCGCAGGTAAACAGCGCATCCTTGCCCCCCTGCACCGTGGCATTAATGATGCGCCACCACTGGACCTCGTTCGCCTTCATGGTAATTATCGGCTGAAGTTGTCCGTTCACCAGAGAACCGGCGAAACCGTTGGGACCGGTGCCAGCGCCACCAGCGCCGCCGGTGCGTTCGCGGTTGGGCTGCGGTTGAAACTGCTGAATCACCAGGACCTTTTCCTGTACTCCCGGCATGGTCTGACGCAGCTTGGCGTCGTAGTCACCTTCCAGAATCATGGCCCCGGCCATTCCGTTGTACACCTGAATGGAGGTGGAACCATGCTTGTGAGCGTGGTACCAGTGTGTGCCGGGAGCCTGACCCATTACATACTGCGGTTTCGGCTCTGGCTGCGGCGGACAGGGCAACTGATCAGGAATCGGAGGCGGCACGTATTTCGGCGGCCTGATGCAGTACGGGAAACATCCCGACCAATACTGAGGAAATTCGCCGTACTCCTGGAGGTGAACGTTTTGCGCCGCCTGCCTCGCGTGGAGCGTCTTGTCGTTCGGCTCGGGTTGTATCTGATCGAGCTTCTTCAAGCGATCTTGATTGCGATTGACAAGAGTTTGCAACTCCTGTGCGCTTTTCGCATCAACATGCCTCCATGCCTGGGGATTGGGATAGTCCTTGCAGGCGATGGACCGGAAAAAGTAGTCGCACTCGGCGGGTGTGGCCTGAAGATCAGGGACTACTTCCACCAGAACGTTATCTGAGAACGCATTGGGGCTGACGTGCGTCCCATGGAAATGCAGGTTCGTAGTGTTCGAGCCTCGGAAACAATCCGGATAACTGTCCGGGCACGGAGGCTTGCCATTGTTCCCGGGATAAAGTTGAGTGCCGCTTGAGTTTTTCACCAGGTCGCAGTGTTTATCCTCTGTTTCCGGGAAATCCTTGGGATCAATGTGATTGAGCAACGCGATTTGCAGAGTATCGCCGACGTGTGCACGGAAAGTCGGTCCAGGGTTGTAAACACCGGGCTTTGTCACCATCTGCGACTTATCCACCTTCGTGCCCTTATATCCTTCATAGGCGCGCAATTTATACGTTCCACACACTGGAGGAGGATCGTTGGGATTGGCGCCATTCACATCCAGGTAGGAAACGAGGCGGTCTTCGCCATGCACACGTATCACCGCATGCAGAATTCCATCGGGACCGGCGGGGATTTCGCCCGGGTTGACCAGCTCTTTCCCGAATATTGGTGTGCATTTTGCGCCAGTTCCCTGTACCGGCGCCGCCTTCAAATGAGGGAAAAAACCAGAGAATGCCACTCCGGCTGATACTGCCAGAGCCTGATTGATGAACTGACGGCGGCTCGAATCCCGCGGATCGCGCGCCTGATCTGTTTTTTCTGCTTGCATGTTGATTATTTCCTGAGTCTGCTGCGTCTTCTGCTCCGGCATAGTTATCGCTCCTTGCCTCTGGTTAGCTTTGCGCGTTGACTGTAATCACGCCCTTTTCCGATGCGCTGGTCGGGTGTTTCACGCAGTGATAAGGGAACGTGCCAGCGGTTTCGAAGACCACCTGAGAGGATTGCCCTTTCGGTGGAATGGGTCGCGATACCCACTGGTCGTCGGCCCCGCCGTCGGGCGCCGGCTGATGGGATTCTGCGGTCTCATTCGACCAGAAAACCGAGTCGAATTGGGTGATGGTTTGTGGATTTGGTCTGAATGTGGTGGTGGGTGGCGGCGTATTTGCAATTGTCACTTTCGCAATGTTTGGTTCAGCCATGATTCCTCGCTTCCTTTCAATGGTCAGCTCTTGCAGTTGCCGCGGCGAGTCTCCTGCTCATCGTCCAACGAACGCGAGTTGGCGATGCACTCAGGTTATTGGGCGCAGGTTTGCCCTGTTCCACGGTGAATGGGCTGCCGGATGTGGACCAGCACCACACAGTCCATGGAATTCCCCTCTCCGGCAGATCAAGCCCGATCGCAGTCAACTGTTTTCTTTATTCTCCAAACCTGGGATTAGCGAATACTCTCAAAGCCGCTGCAATTACTCACAGCAAATTGCTTCCAGCAGAAGACTTGTCAACTGGAGCGCATTAGTTTTCAGCAGACTAAACCCACGATAGCGTGGGGTCAAAGAAAATTTTTGTGTGTTCTAAAAAAAGAACGCCAGAGTGCTCAACTTGTAATCTTGTCGCCCCATTTTTGGATGTAGTCATGGAAACCTGCAGCAGTTTTCACAACGCCTTCGCGCATGCGGTTTGTTACCTCGAAAAGAATAGAAGGATCGGCTACGGAGGGATCACCATCATTGAATGGTGGGTTGGGCGCGTATTGCATGGTGAGCTGGCCGTGCCGCGCGGTTTTCTTGTCCAGCAGGAGCGCGACGATCGCCATGGCTTCGTCCAGGCCGGAGGAAATGCCGCCGCCGGTAATCCGGTTGGCGTCAATCACGAATCGCGGGTAGCCCTCGGCCACCGTCACACCCGGGAACATGGCCAGAATGGATTTGTAATTCCAATGCGTGGTCGCTCGAAATCCCTGGAGCAACCCCGACGCCGCCAGAAAGAGAGCGCCGGTACACACCGAGGTGATGAGCATTGGCTTATTTTCTTTGCCGGGCCTGCCGATACGCCGCAGAAAGGCCAGCAACGGGTTCTCATCGGGCCCGCCAGCCTTGAGAATGTCCTCTAGTTGTATGCCTCCCGGCACAAAGAGGACGTCGAGCGACTTTGTTGCGTCAAACGTGGCATGCGGCGTGATCTCCACGCCTTCAAACGACCGCACCGGCGCCTTGCTTGCGGCCAGCAACTTCGGCTCAAGCTGGTCCGCCGCCATGGTGAAGGTCTGGAAAGGGCCAAGCACATCAAGAGAATCAAAATTGGAATAAAGGGGGATTCCTATTGTTTTCCGCTCAGTGCTGCTTGCAGGAACCGCTTTCAGAAAGCCGTTTGCAGGAGACATGCGTGCCTTTCAATAAATCCACACAACCATACCATGATTTGGCGGTTGCGATGCCCGCGGAACCGCGGCTTCCGGGGCTTGAAAAGCCAGGTCAGTCACATCTGGCCGTCTTACTGACGACAATCATTATTTAAGAAGAGGCAGTATGCGGCGCCAGGTCTCTGAAGATCGACTCAAGGATGGATTTCTCCCAGGTCCGGAGAAAAAAATGGCCAGCCGGGAACATGCGCAACGTGAACCGGCCGGTGGTGTAATCTTGCCAGGCTTCCAGGTTTTCGCGGCCGCACCTAGGGTCCTGCAGGCCGCCAAATGCGGTAATCGGACACGGCAAAGGAGGCTCGGGATCGCAGGCATAAGTGTCGCAAAGTTCTATGTCCGCGCGGATCAGGGGCAGCAACAACTGCATTATTTCCGCATTCTCAAGCACTTCAGTGGGTGTGCCTTCATAGCGCCGCAATCTCTCAATGAGTTCTTCATCGGAAAGATTGCTCTCGCGCTCATCGACCTGCTTGGGAGAGGATTTTGCCGAAATAAAAAGATGCACTGGCAACGGCCCGCCCTCTCTTCTAAGCTGCCGCGCCAGTTCAAACGCTATCAGCCCTCCCATGCTATGTCCGAAGAACGCAAACGGCAGCTCCATCTCTGGCCGGAGGGACTGGCTGAGGGCCTGGACCAAAGGAGCAACCCTGGTCAATGCCGGCTCCTTAATGCGCGTGCCGCGTCCGGGCAGCTGAACGGGCAGCACCTCAACGGCTTCAGGCAGGGTTTGCCGCCATGTGCGATAGATGGCTTCACTGCCGCCCGCATAAGGAAAACAAAACAAGCGCACCCTGGCTCGCGAATTGGGCCGGCGCGGCGCGAGCCATGAATTTGTCGCTGCAATCGTCAAAACTCAGATTTCCCTGTGAATGCGCCGTAATGGCCAGCTTGCAACAAACAGATATCATAGCAATCGGCATTCTTAGCGGCCAATGGATGAAACAATATTGCGGTTTTTCTGCCGTCCGCGTGAGCTTGCCAAGCAGCTTTTTCAGCGTGGAGTCCAGTGTGGATGTCCGCTGAACAGTCCGCCGACAAAACCGATCTGATAAACCAGCAGCAAACCGAAGACCAGACTGAGCAGCCCGGAGACCAGTCCGAGGCGGACGCTGAAGTTTGCGTGTTTCTTACCGAAGAAGGTGAAGACCGAAGCGATGCTCATGGTAATCAGCATCATGCCGGCAACAGTGCCTACGCCAAAGACCAATAGATAAGCAATCGCCCAGCGGGGATCGCGAATCGTGGTGAGCACCAGCAGCGCGACGGCAGCCGAACCCGCCAGCCCGTGCACGATCCCAATGAGAAGTGGCCGCAACTGTCGATAGAAACCAATCTTGCCAAAGAGGCGGTCCATGCGCGCTACTGGCGTCTTGTCCGGGGCGTGAGGGTGCGCTTCCGGCGCGTGCGAGTGCGGGTGCGTGTGGATGTAATCACCGTGGCTGTGCGGATGCGAGTGGATTGTTGCCGCGCCGCTTTCGACCCTGGCTACTGATCGCGCGGAACGCAGAAATGCCACCACGTTCATCGCGCCCAAGAGCACCAGCATCAAGGCTACAGACAGCTCCATGCTCAGGCCAAGGCGCGCCGGGATCACTACGCCGAAAAGAATGATGGCCGTCCCCACCACAAAAATGGTGAGCGTATGGCCGATGCCCCAAAAAACTCCAGTCCAGGCGGCGCGGCTGATCTTGTTTTGCCGGCTCACAATCGTGGTTACGGCGATCACATGGTCAGGATCGGTGGCGTGCCGCATGCCGAGAAAGAACCCGATGGCGATGATGGAAAGGAAGCTGATCATTGTTTGTTGAGCAATTAGCAAATAGCAATTGGCAATTAGCCAGAGACCTTTTTGCAATATCGGCGAGATGTGTAGTGTTGTCAAGAGGCGGACGCGAAAAGCGAAGAAAGTGAAGCAGCGGCTTTATTTTGTCAGGTGCGCAATTTTATTCACCAGCTTGATATTTGTCTGGTGAGCCGGACTATGGAAAGAATGCTGTGTCGCCCGCAAAATATGCGGGAAATGGGGTGGCCGTCCGTAATCTTATCATCTGTTTGAGCGTATAATCCCGCTGCTATGGACATGTGTATCGCTACAGTTAAACGCCCTGAATGTGGGAGACGCTTTGCCCTTCTTGACACACCCGAGTACAAACCAGAAGAAATACCGCGACGGTTTCCGCAATCTGAACCAATCACGTTTCCGTGTTGCGGAAATGCTCATACCGTAGCCGCTGATACTGTTGAATACAAATTGAAAAGTGAGATCGTGTAAATGTCAGAGCAAAAAGTTCCACCGACAGAACTGGGTCAATACGTGCTTAGGTTAATGCGCGAGTTTCGCGATAAAGCCACATCTGTCATGATTCTTGAAACAGTCGCCAATAGACGACAAGTGCTCTCTACTCAAGCCGAAGTCAATATGATTAGAGAAACATTACAGCCAATTATCGTCTCGACATTTAAACAAGCGGAGTCCGACTTGATCGATGGGAAAGATCCTCTCAAGGTATTGAAAGAGTTTTTCAATAAAGCCCAAGCGAAATAGCCGTGCTCGCGGGCGGGCAGAATGCGGTGTTTATTACCCGCCGTTCGCAAAAAACCGCGAAGGACAGGGCAACCTGTTATCTCTTGATGACGGATAACACCTAAGAAAACCTACTGCGTCTGGCAAGGGCAATCGACCTCTGAACTAATCGCTGGCGGGAACACACCACTTGTTTCTTGACTTCTCAAAGCCACGTGGAGATCCGGACTTGACGTTTCAACGTCCTGCCCTTTTCACCAGCGAGCAGCACAGAACGATTCACTTGTCAGATAGTTCGTGTTTTACATATTTATAGACGTGGACTACGCCTACGGCAGCGATTCCGAGAGCTAGAGCCAGTGCGGGAATCGCAAGAATTTTCTCTAGGAGTACAGACACTTTTCCCCTTTCAATGTGGGCATGGCAACCCGTAGAAAAGACCTTACTCTGAGGTCAATTGCAGCATCGTCAAAGAAGAATTTGCGAATGCTTCAAGGGAAATAGTTATGACAACTTAATTTATACGCCGCACGTATCTCCATTTTCAAGCTAAACAAACCGCTCTTAATCAATGAGTTACCATTTTCCTTTGTTTGCGAAAGGGTGAGATTCGGTTCCTTGTTTCTCACGCGCTTCGGTCCACGAAACAAGTGTCAGGGCAGGACTTTAGCGCTTAGGCGCTGAGATGAGCGTAGCCGAAACGGCTGCAAAGTCGTGCCGCAACGACGATTTGAAAAGATTCTTCCTTGCGCCGCAGGCTCGCGCGCAGCGGCGTGGAGCGCGTAGAGACCTTTCGGCGATCATTGAAGGCGCACAGCCGAGGGCGGCTGTGCCACACGAGCATGGAACGTTCTCGAGAGAATTCCCTGATGCGGCATGGGCGGATGAGATGTTGTCGGGATCCTTCGACTCCCCCTCAGTCGCATACGCTCCCTCGGGGTCGCTCAGAAAGACAGGGGTAGAGGGCGATCTTAACGCGGCTCTAAAGAGCCGCTCTTCCACCAATCCCAGACTCCATGCGCTCCGCTACGCTGTGCGCGGGCCTTCGGCAGAGTGGAAGGAATTTTTTATTTGCTTACCCCGGCCTCCCGGCCGGGGCTAGGCTGTTTCGCGCTTCCGGCGATGGGGCGTCGTGAGGGCAAGGGCATCGCGACTTCCGTTAACCGTTTCGAACATCATTTTTCACCCTGGAGAGCCGCAGAACAGATTCCTCGGCCTCACGTAAACAGTGTGGAAGATCGTGACGACCAGGAAGTGTTCGGCCCTCCGAATGGCGTAGGCGGAAGGCAACGGTGGAATGCGTCAAAATCCGACCGACAAATTATCTATTTCCCGTTCTTCGATTGTTGGTAACCAATGCACCTGTTCCTGGCACGGCCAAGGGGAGATAGATTCGAGAGAACTCCCTGATGCAGCATGTCGCAGGAGGCAGCGTCGGGATCCTTCCACTCCCGCTCACCTCCCCTTTCGGCAGGCTCAGGGTCGTTCGCGGTCGGTCAGGATGACAGGGGTGGAGGGCGATCTTTACGCGGCCCTGAAGGGCGGCTGTTCACCCCAGCGCGCGCAAACGAGGCGCGATCCGTGGCCCCCGGTGCCTGCGGTCCACACACATCAGCACAGGCAGGAGTGCCTGTGCCACAAAAGCATGCGAAAAAAGTTGCGGTACATGTCCAAGATCGCGGCGATTTTCGTTAGGTCTGATAATACGTGCTTGAGCTGCACTCAGCCGATTGAGAATCCGCTGGTGGCGTGCTTGCAAGTCTTTTCATCTCCGCCGCTTACGTCATTTAACAATGGCGAATTCTTATCGGACATGGCCATTGTCCTATTTCGCTATTGATTCGTATATAGAAACTGGACTAAAGTTGATCAATTTCGCCTAATTCAGATTCTTGGCAGTGTCTAGCGTCTGATAAAAGAGCGGGAAAGAGGAGCTAAGCCATGGCTCATGAAGAAGCCGTCAGCAATCAGCACTCAGCAGTCAGCGAAAAACAAACTCAACACCAACACCAAAGGCCTTTCACCGCAAAGGACGCAGAGGACGCAAAGGAAAGTAAACCAAACCCTGAGCAGCAGGCGCAGGCGCTCGCACTCAAGCTGGCGCAGACTTATGAAGAGCTGACGAGGCTACTGGAGCGGAATCCGGGGGTGAAGCGGCAGATAACGGAGGGCGAGGCCAGGGAAGACAAGCTTTACCAGAAGCTGAAACAGAGGCTGAAGCTGGCGGATATGGCTCCTCGCTGCCGGTGGGTCAGGCAGGGCGGAACGAGCTGCGGGTCTCCGCAGATGAAGCAGCACATCTACTGTTTTGCCCACATGCAGATGGCGGAAGCCAGAGCGCTGATGCTGAGGCTGCCACCGCCGGAAGACGCCAACGCGATCCAGGTTGGGCTGATGCGGATACAGAAGGCGGTGATTGAGGACACGATATCGATGAAGAAGGCCGGGTTGCTGTTGTATTCCATGCAACTGGCGCTGACGAACGTGGGGCAGACGACGTTTGGGCAGGCGAAGGACGAGGAGATGGTGCGGGAGACGGTGGATGAGGAAACAGCACTCAGCGATAAAGCATGCAGCAGTCAGCACTCAGCAGTCAGCGAAAAACAAAATCAACACCAAAGACCTTTTACCGCAGAGGGCGCAGAGGACGCGGAGGAAAACAGACAAAATCAACACCAAACCTTTGAAACACAGAGGAACGGAGGAAGCGGAGGAGCAGAAGACCTACCGCAGATAAACGCGGATGAGCGCGGGTTAAGAGTAGAGAGCCGGCCGGTGGAATGGACGCCTTCGCCGGACATGTACAGAATGGACACGCGGGAAGGGATGGAGGCTTACGAGGCGAGCTTTCGGATGAAGATCAGGACATCCGGTGATCGGGAAGCAACACCGCCGAGGGCGGCGGGGCCACACGAGCCTGCTCAACCTCTGCCTAAAGGCCCCCGATTCGCTAGCGAACCGCTAGAGGCTTCCACTCAGGGTTCAGCTTTTCAAGCTGAACCCTGCGCCAATCTGGGATGAGCTGGGATGCGATGGAATACCCGGGTAGGGGTAGGGGGCAAGATCGGGTGATCGGGACATCTGGTGATCGGAAAGGCAAAACCTACCGCGGAGACGCGGAGAAATCCGGAAGTCGAAGAGCTAAACCTGGGATAGGTCGGTTAACTGCTTATTATTCGGGGATGAATTGGGGGAGGGGGAGGGATTACAATCTCCGGTTACGCCATCATCGCCAGCCGGGAGCGCGCCATGACTAGAGACGAGATCATTAAAAAGCACAAGCAGTATCTCTTCCCTTCCATCTCCACTTATTATTCCGATCCGCTGGTCACCGACCATGCCAGCATGCAGCACCTGTGGGACGTGGAGGGCAACAAGTACCTGGATTTCTTTGGCGGGATTGTCACGATATCCGTGGGGCACGCCAACCCGCGCGTGACAGGCAAGATCAAGGCGCAGATTGACAAGCTGCAGCATGCATCCACGGTCTTTCCGAATGAAGCGGTGGTGGCGCTGGCGGAAAAGATTGCACAGATCACGCCGGGCGAGATCAGCCAGAGTTTTTTCAGCAACAGCGGCACTGAAGCCAACGAGTTTGCCGTGCAACTGGCGCGCATGTTTACCGGGCGATTTGAGATCGTGGCGTTGCGGCACGGATATAGCGGGCGCTCGCAGCTGGCGCAGTCACTCACGGCGCACAGCAACTGGCGGAAGTCACAGCCCGTACCCGCGCCCGGCATTGTGCATGCCATGAACGCGTACTGCTATCGCTGCCCGCTGGGCAAGACTTATCCGAGCTGCGAGGTGGCTTGCGCGAAGGACGTGGAAGCGGTGATACAGACATCGACTTCTGGACAGATTGCCGGGTTCCTGGCCGAGCCGATCCAGGGCGTGGGCGGATTCATTACGCCGCCGAAAGAATATTTCAAGATCGTTTTCAAGATTGTGAAGGACTATGGAGGCGTGTTCATTGCCGACGAAGTGCAGACCGGCTGGGGACGGACGGGCAAGTGCTGGTTCGGGATCGAGCAATGGGAAGTGACGCCCGACATTATTACCGCCGCCAAAGGCCTGGGCAACGGAGCGCCCGTGGGATTGACGGCGACGCGTCCGGAGATTGCCGCCAGCTTCAAGGGGATGCACATCTCGACATTTGGCGGAAATCCGGTGACCTCGGTGGCGGCGAAAGCGACGATTGATTTGATTGAGGAAGACCGCCTTATGGACAACGCTGAAACGGTTGGCCGCTATTACCGCGACGCGCTGGAAGGGTTGAAAGAGAAACACGAACTGATTGGCGACGTGCGCGGCATGGGCCTGCTGGTGGCAATTGAGTTGGTGAAGAACCGCGCGACCAAAGAGCCCGCGCCGGAAGCCACCAACCAGTTTATGGAGCATTGCCGCAAAGGCGGCCTGCTGGTGGGCAAAGGCGGATTCTACGGGAACGTGATTCGCACTTCTCCGCCGCTCAACATCTCCAAGGGCGACGTGGACGAAGCGATCCGGATCATGGACCAGGCATTTACGGCGATGTCGCCGCAGATGGCGGGAGCGGGAGCCAGAGGCTAGAGAGATCGGGAGATCGGGTCATCGGGAGATCGGGTCATCGGGAGATCGGGTGATCGGGTCATCGGGTGATCGGGAGATCGGGTGATCGGAACACGAAATCTTCGAGCCTGGTTTGGGCGTCAACAAAGTTGGGTTGTTCGAAGCCAGCAACCGCCTTTTTAGATCAACCGATCTCCCGATCAACGGATCACCCGATGTCTTTAGTCGCCCATAACGGTTTGCGCGTCGATGCGCGAAATATCGCGGTGCAATTCCGGGCCGTGCGTCGCCACGGAGACAAAGGCGGCAGCGTGTGCCGGCGCCGGATGCTCCCAGACGTAGCCTTCTTCGCCGTGCTGGGAGAGATCGAGACCCTGAATTTCGTGGTCTTCAGGCACTCGCAGTCCGACGGCCACGTCAACGACCTTGAGGATCATCAGCGTTCCAACCACGGCCAGCCCGGCAGCAATGGCAACGCCGATGGCCTGGTTCACGAACTGGTGCGCGTTCCCTTCCAGAGCGCCGGAAGCCAGAACGCGCCCGCTCGCGTCCTTGAAGATGGGATTCACGGCAGAGCTGGCAAAAACGCCGGTGAGCAGAGCGCCAATCGTACCGCCCGCGCCGTGTACGCCAAAAGCGTCAAGCGAATCGTCATAACCGAAGCGCGCTTTTACGTGCGCCACCATGAGGTAGCAAAAAACTCCGGCAATCGAACCAATGCCGAGCGCGGCCATGGGCGTGACGAAGCCCGCGGCAGGAGTGATGGCAACCAGTCCCGCGACCGCGCCGGAGATGGCGCCGAGAGCGCTGGGCTTGCCGTTGCGAATCCATTCGGCGGCGCACCAGCCCACCACGGCGGCTGCGGCGGCGAAGTGCGTGGCTACAAAAGCGCTTGTGGCCAGACCGCCCGCGCTGAGAGCGCTGCCGGCGTTAAAACCAAACCATCCCACCCAGAGCAGACACGCGCCAATAAAGCTCAGAACCATGCTGTGCGGCGGCATGGGCTGGCGGGAATAACCGAGGCGATGGCCCAGATACAGCGCGCAGACCAGCGCGGAAACTCCGGAGGTGATATGCACGACGGTGCCGCCGGCGAAATCGAGCGTGGGAAAGCGCCCGCCAAGCGCGGCGTTCAGCAGACCGCCCTTGCCCCAGACCATGTGGGCCATCGGGCTATAAACAAGCAGGGACCACAGCACCATGAACAGGACCATCGCGCTGAATTTCATTCGCTCGGCAAAAGCTCCGGTGATCAACGCCGGCGTGATGATGGCAAACATGAGTTGGTAGACCATGAAAGTCTGCGCTGGAATGGTGCCGGAATAGGCCGCATCGGGCTGCGTGCCAACGCCGTGCAGGAAAAGATTGTGCAGGCCGCCGATGAAGCTGTTGCCTTCGCCGAAAGAGAGGCTATAGCCCAGGATGGCCCATACCACGGTCACCACCGCCATCAGGGCGAAACTCTGCATCATGGTAGCCAATACGTTTTTCTTGCGCACCAGGCCGCCATAGAAAAGCGCCAGGCCGGGGCCGGTCATGAGCAGGACCAGCGCCGAACACATCAGCATCCAGGCGTTGTCGGCGGAGCCTTTGGAGTCGGCTATTTGCTGTTCAAGCCGGGCGATGCGGTCGCTTTGCGCATCAACGTGCGCCGGTGCGGCTGCCTGCGCCAAAAGGACGATCGGCGAACTTAAGCAAATGAATACCAACAGACCGCGCAGGAACCTTGACATGGATAGCTAAGCTCCTCGTTTAGATCCTTATTAGTTCCAGGGCCGCAAACGGGGCCGGCTTGATGACAATCTAACGGCTGAAGATCGGCGATGGAAATCGAAAATATTTATGGACGCTATAAGCTGTTGGACCTTGCAAGTTGGAAGACCATTCGGTGAGCCCGTAAGGTTCCTTTAGTCACCTGCCAAGACATATCTTTCAAAGACGTTCCGAGGGTAAACTAATGAACCAGGCGCCTTACGAAGCACGGATTGTTCTCTAGCTTACTTGAGGTATTGATTGCACCGACCCAAAACTCCTCGGAAGAAACCGGATCGCCTCCTTGACCAACTGGACAAGATCGAGAGCCAATTGCAGAAGTGGACGAGCAAGTCCGCGAAAAATGCGCGCTGGTTCCGCCGCGATCCTTTGGGCGCGATGCGCGCCGCCGGGTTGGACATTGAAGACGACATCATGCTGGAGCTGGAAGTAATTACGAAATCGATCTCCAGAAAGCTGAAGTGATGCCCTCTTTGCGGCTGGCGCATACCATGTCTTAATCCCTCTATGCCGCGAAAGCCCGACTATGGCATTAATGCGCCAGGAGTGATCCGCAACTTGCTCATTTGGGCAGCGTGACCGTCGGGTAAAAATCGTGTTCTCCGCGCCGTCACTTCATTCCATGACGGCGCAACACTTCTTGAACCGCTTCCGTCCCGCTGAGCTGTTTCGGGAACTTTGCTCCGGCTGCCAACAGCACCTCGACTGTTGCCGGATAGTCCCCAAGCTCCGGACGCCACGCGTTCCGTGATCCGTACTGGGCCCAGTTCAATGCCGTGCCTTTGTATTCGTTGCTTGTGTCTTCAAGGGCAGCATGATGCTTCACCAACAGTTGAGCCATCTCCGCGTTACCGTGAAAGGCCGCCCAGTGCAGCGCTGACGCGTGATGCTGGCTGAAGATATTCACCGGCAGCCCTGCCGTGACCATCAATTGCGCGGCGATCGCATCATTATTGCGAGCTGCATGGGCCACGTGACGCCGGCCTGCCGTGGGCAGTTTCGATGAAAGTCCAGGCTGCCGCTCCAGCAGTAACTGCACCATCGCCTCGTCGTGCAGCCAACACGCGTTGAGCAATTTTTCTTCATCGGGGCAGCGCTCCATCAGCAAGTCAAAAACAGCCTGGTGGCCGTGTGCCTTCGCCACTTGCACGGCTGAGACGTACCATCCAAGCTGCCACTGGTAGATGGTGCCGCCGCTGCCCATACCGATGAGCGGAAAGTATTCGTCGCTTACGCGCATGCGAATACATTCAGGATCAGCCTCCAGCAGCTTCTGCACCAGTTGGAGGTCGCCGAGCGCCGCCGCCATCAGTATGTCAGTCTTGCAGCCGCGCTGGACAAGATATCTGGCGACTTCTGTCCGCTCGCCCAACATCCATTGCGCTGCCGTGGATTTATGGTCCAGGTCGCGGGCGTCGATGTCGGCACCATGGCCAAGCAGATATTCTGCGATTTCAATAGTCCCGGCGAAGTGCAGCGGCATTTGTCCATCTCCGCCGCGAGCATGCACCAATTGCGGATCGGCTGCGATCAGCTCCCTGAGTTCCTTCATCATGCCCAGCCGCGCCGCCGCATGAACCGTAACGATAGCGCCGCGCTCGATGGCATGTGCCGCCACCTCAGGAGGCGCACCATCCAGCAGCCCGAAGCTGCCCGGAGCCCACTTGCTTCGGGCGTTGATGTCGGCGCCGGCTTCAAGAAACGCGTCCAGCATGGCCGGGCTTTTAACATGGTTGATCAGCGGTGAACCAAAATCGCCGGCCGACTCGTTGATCCTTGCCTTGAGCGCCGGGAACTGCTTCAGCACCCGTCGAAGATCGGCCGGGTCATCATCGCGCAGCGCTTTCCGAGCCCGGCCAACGGCTTCGTTAAAGGCCGCAGTCTGGGTATCAACATGCTCCTTCAGCTTTGTCCAGCTCTTAAAGCCGTACTTGTATGCAACCAGCCGCTGCGCGTCGGAGAGCTTCGGCGCCGCCTTCAATTTGAGAGCGCTGAATTTCCTTACCGCTGCTGGTTTTTTGGTTACAAAGTCGCGCAGAAGCGCTTTCGCTTGTTTTTTCAGATGTTCGAGACTTGGGCTGGCGGGTAATTCTTTCGGCATGAAACCCCCTTCTTTGTGGCCCGTGTCCGCCGGCGGGCAGAAGAGAGTTGTTGTAGATCCTGCTTAGAAAATTCAGGTGGGATAGTCCCTTCCCGCGGACGGGGTGCGCCCTGCAAGCGCTATTCGGAAGATAGCAAGGGCGCAAAGGGCTGTCAACGCTGCCGGGGAAGATTTTCCGCCACTGCGGGCAATCCTTCCACCCGCCCGGCGATGATCGCCTGAAACTCTTTGAGCAACTCATCGTGGAGTAAGGCGTTGCTGCCCAGGACTTCGCGGCTATCGATATTGAATGGCCCGCCGGTAAAGTTTGTGACTTTGCCGCCGGCTTCTTCCACCAGCAGAACACCCGCGGCTGTGTCCCACGAGTTGAGATTGAACTCCCAATACGCGTCATAACGTCCCGCAGCCAGATAGCAGAGGTCGAGCGCGGCTGAACCGGCGCGGCGCACACCATGAGAGCGCAGCGTGATCTGGTGATAGAAGTGGATGTTGGGATTCTTATGCCGTTTGTGGCTGGGGAATCCGGTGGCCACCAGGCTTTCTTTCAGGTGGCCAACACCCGATACATGGATTGGGCGGCCATTCAGGAATGATCCGCTTCCCTTCTCCGCTGCGAAGATCTCATCGCGGGAAGGATCATAGACCACCCCGGCGATGCGCTGGCCCTGGTATTCAAGCGCGAGCGACACACAGAACACGGGATAGCCGTGGGCAAAGTTTGTGGTGCCGTCGAGCGGGTCAATATACCAGCGAAAATCGTTGCCGGTCTCGCGCCGGCTGCCTTCCTCGCCAATCAAGTCATGTTCCGGCCACTGCTTGCGTACGCGCTCGACAATCAGTTTTTCTGAAGCGCGGTCCGCCTGGGTGACCAGATCGGCGTCCCCCTTGTACTCCACAGACACTTTGCCGAAATACGACATCAGCAGCGACCCGGCTTCGCGAGCCAAATCTTGCATGGGATGGACGTAGTCTTGCCGTGGGTGCATCAGCGCGCGCGGCGCCCGGTATCTTCAGCGATATACATGATCTCGTGCTTGAAGATGAAAAGATTCGGCGAACCTTCGCGCGTCAGCCGGACCATGCTGACATCGTAATATTCGATCCAGCCGTGCAAGGTTTCCCCGCAGACCAGCTTCACGCTCACGGGAGTCTGCTTTTCGCCCAGGGCCTTCAGGTAAGAAGACTCCATGCCGGTATCATCCGGAGGCGGAGTTTTGGTGGTCTTTTTACTGAATGTTGGGGCAGCAGTGCGGAACGACATGCCCCGTATTGTAGCGTAAAAAGGGCATCCGCGATCACTAATATGTCAGCCATTCGGCGCACCGCAAAGGCCGCAAAGAACGCGAAGGAACATCAACTTTCGATTCCTTTGCGACCTTGGCGTCCTTTGCGGTTAGCCGTGCTGGCTAAGTGCAGATGGCTGATTGCTAACTGCTATCTCGCCGGGGCCGTGTAGTATCCTGCGCGATGCCGCACCTGATACGGCCTGCCTTCAGGATCCTTCTTGCTGAGTTCAACCTGGATGCGCCGGAAGGGCGAATCTGAAACTTTGCGGGTAGGATAGAAAGCAATCAGGTACTGGGTCCGAAGCTCATCGCTGATCTTGCGGAAAGCCTCGTCCAGTTGCTGCTCACCTTCTGCGTAATAATATTTGCCGCCGGTATCTTTGGAAATCTGGATCAGCGCGTGCTCCCCGCCCAGGTTGCGGCCGGCGTCGGCTTCCACCGGTACCACAATAATGCTGTACACAATGGCCTCAGCCTGCTGCGCGCGGCGCAGGGCGGAGTTGTAATCGGCTTTGCTGGTGGTATCGCCGCCATCCGTGATCAGCACCAGCACCTTGCGGCCTTCACGGTCCAGCAAACTATCTGAGCAGAGAAAAATTGCGTCATAGATGGATGTTCCCGGGCCGGTGTGCAGGGCGTCAATACCGTGCTCAATGGTTCTCATGTCTGAGGTGAAGCGGGTAAGCTGATCAATGTTTTCCGTCACCTCAAAGACTGAGAGCCGGTCTTCCGCCCGCAAAATGGAGTGGACGAACTTGCGCGCGGAAGAGACTTCCAGTTTGAAATCGCGCAGGGTGCTGGGGCTGGTGTCAATGGCCAGCGCGATGCTCAAGGGAATCGCCGATTCCTTCTCGAACACCTTGATGGTCTGCGGTATGCCGTCTTCCAGCAGCCGGAAGTCGTCTTTGGTCAAGTCTGAGACTGGGGCGCCGCGCGAGTCGGTGACCGTGGTAAAGACGTTCACCAGCCGCACGTTCACGCGGAAAGTGGAATCATCCTGCTGGGACTTGGATCCCGGCGGGATGCGGTCGCCCTTCTGCGGGTCCTGGGCCAGGACGCAAACGCCCAGGATGCAGAGCAGGCAAAACAAAGTGAACCACGGCGGCAAAGCGCGAGTTCGTTTCATAGTCAGTGGATATTCTGGAATGCTTAGATGCAAACGGCGGTTAAGAGTTATTTGTTTATGCGAATTTCTTCAGGGAAAGGTTCGCCATCGGCCCAGACCGCCCCGTCTTCAAAGTACTCTTTCTTCCAGATCGGGACCGTCTTCTTCAGGGTATCGATCAGCCAGCGGCACGCCTCAAATGCAGCTGCTCTATGCGCTGATGCCACCCCGATCAGGACACTGGTCTCCCCAATCTCCAACCTCCCCAAGCGATGAACCAAGCACACATCGCGGACTTTAAAACGCTCAAGTGCTGCTTGAGCTAACTTCTCCATCTCATTAAGAGCCATAGATTCATAGGCTTCATAAACGAGATACAGAGTTCGCCGGCCGCGCGTGTTATTGCGCACCACGCCGTCAAAAATCAGGGCCGAGCCATCTTCCGGATGGTCCAGACTCTTCCTGATTTCGCGCAGGTCAATGGGCTCGCGCACGATGGCGCAGTGCTCGGAGCGAAGCTCCTCCACCTTTGATTTGCCTCCACTGACTGGCGGCAACAGCCCCACCTCGTCACCTTCTTTCAGGATGGCGGAACCCTGCGCGTATTCCTGGTTGATGGAGCAGGCAATGGAGTTGTTCAATCCCTGGAATTTGGGATATCGGCCTGAATAATGGGCCATAACGGCAGAAAGCCGGGCGCCCGATTCAAGATCGAGCGATTCTTCCTGGCGGCCGACAATGTCTTTGAGCTGCCCAAACAGCAGCACCCTCACGCGCATACGTATAAGGATAGCGGAAACCCGGCCCGCGGCGCCCGGTAAGTTTTTGCTGGAGCCTCAATGCTTTAGAAGTTGAAAATTGCGATTGCCGGCCTCAACAGCAGGAGGTCGCCCGCAGCCATACTTTTCCGAGATCTATCGACGGATCGTAGGTAAACTCCTCGCGCCAAGGATGAAAGAGAGGATTATCTCGTTCGGACATTTCTGGTCCATCCCAACTTTTATCAAACTTGACCAATTGAGCAGCTTTGTCAGTAATGCTGCCAGTGCAAAGTTGTATGCGGAAATGCCACACGTCTTTCGTGTGAGTGAAATGCGTACAAACCTGAGCGGTGAAAACTCCTTTGTTCTTTCTAAACGATATGACCGCATTCTTCAGTTCGCAATCGCCCAGTTTCCAATTATCCACACTCCAACTATGGATGGTGACACCGTTCACCAACGATGCGCTGCCGGGAAGAATTCTCTCTTCCGATGCACAACTACCGTAGCTCTTAGCTGGCAGACAAGCAGCGACAAATATTCCGCTGGTTGCCACCAAGGCGTCCCTTACGAACTGTCGACGCGTGTGTGACATCGCAGGCACCTCCACATGATTTGGTCCGTTGGAGCGTATGCCCAACCGACGACTTCGCACGCCCAATTTTAAATCATATTTGCGGATTTTCTGTTTTGGCCTCAAGAATGGCAACATCGCACATCAATGCCGTCTGTTCGCGACGCTGTAGAACGATTTTTCATCGAGAGTACCCCGCCCGCTGTTGCCGCGCAGGAACAGGCGTGAAACTCCAGGGCTCAACTCTTGGTTTGCATTCGACAGATGCACTGTCTCTGGCGAGGTGCCTGTGGCCTCATTTGCGGGACAGGATAGGTGAAGTTTTGTATAGCGGTCACGAGCGGTACTAACTCTCGGCAACTTTTCGGCGTCCAAATACGTATCAGTCATTAAGACTGAAGCACAGTTTACGAACTCATCCGGAGTGGAATTCACGCGCCGCTCCGGAATTTTTTGTCTGTTTCGAAATGGATGGTTGACAAATTGGCCCATCCGCAGAAATTCAGGGCACGGCGATTCCCATGTTGCGGGTCATCTGCAAAGCTGCCGTGCGGAACTGGCCTGAATCCGACGCAAACGACGCTTTGCCGCCGGAATAAGCCGCCACCTGCTCCAGCAACGCTCTTTCATTCACGCCGTCGGCTTTTAGCCCGATACAGTCAATGCGCACGCCCGTCACCTGGCTGCGGAACGTCAGAGTATCTGATGTGGCGGCCTGTGTGGCTCGGCCATCGGAAATTACCAGCAGGATCCGATTGCTGTTCTTGCCGATGCGCTTCAGGTGTCCCGCGGCAAAGGCAATGCCAGAGAGCAGCGCCTTCCCCTGCTTGGGACGGATCTGGATGAGCGCGTCTTCCAGCAGCTTGTCGTCTGCCGTGAGGTCCTGCTCAAAATCGAGCTGGTCACTGAAAACCAGGATGCACGCCTCATCATTGCTGCGCAGATTTCTTACGATGTCTCTGAGCGTGGCGATAATCGCCGGCCTGTTCTGGCCGGTCAGGAGCGATGTCTCAATCAATATCCCGAGTGACACCGCTTCTGAAGGCGCGGCCATTACCTTGGGACGGTTTGCCGTCGTGCTGGCCGATGCGACAGGTTCACGCGGCGGTGGCTCCCGCAACGTGTCTTCAAAACCGATCGTCTCTTTTTTCTTCCTGCCCGATCGGGCCGATGATGCGGTTGTCTTGCCAGAAGCTTCATTCCGGGCGCTTCGCGTTGTTTCTGTTGGAGTGCTTGTGGTGCGGGAGTTTCCGCTCGATGAAGCAGGGCGATTCGAAGACGCGATGACCGCAGTTGAAGCCGGCTTCGCGCTGCCGTTGTCAGGGTTGGGCGGCGCGTCCAGAGCGGCTGCGCTGGCCACGAACCGTTCCCAGCCCGCATCTTTCCCGCCGCCTTTGCGGTACGTCTCTCGCGCATAACGGGCAATCTCCTGGCCCTGCGGCGTCCCGCCGGTCAGGTTGGCCGCGCGCGCCAGGTACCAATAGCCCCGATACGGATCACGGTCTTTGCCATTCAACAGAGCCAGGCCCATGCCGTAAACCCACTGGGGATTGTTGGGATCGCTGGTTACCGCCTGCTCCAGCGCCGGCCGCGCGCGAGGATAATCCTGGAGCGCCAGATAGTCCATGCCGATGGCGCCGTTCAACATGATATCCACCTGCTGCTGCAGCATTTGAAAGTTACGGTCCAGCATCCCTTCCGGTTTGATCATGTGATCAACACCGCTTCTAACCGCAGTGAGTGTAGCCACCTTGTCCTGGAGTGCCGCCTTTCCTTGCGGCGCGGACTGCGAATCCTGGCTTAGCACGGCCACCGCGATAGGATTGCCAGGAGAAATGGCCAGCAACTCTCTGGCTCGCTGCGCGCTTTGTGAGAGGTGGCTCAATCGCAAGTGGTCCCACACCAGAAATTCCAGCGCGTCTACTTTCAGGCGGCTGTTGCCGGAAAGCGCAAGGTACTTCTCCATCGCCGAGATGCGGTCAGAGATCGTGGATTGCTTGATCGCTTCAGCATAGGCGCTGATGCTGTTTTGTGCGGATTGGGCCAGTACAGCGCAAGGCAAGGCACACAAGAAAATTGCAAAACCAATCCCTATGCCCCGCGTCGACATGAGCATCATCGAACTTGCCCGCAATTGCAGCCACTCTGAAAAGGCGGAGTTGCGTCCGGAAGTTCCGTTCTCCAACATGGGGCCCTCGCGACAATGGGAAAGTTAGAAATTTGGATGCCCCTGGCAGTGCTGCTGCTGGCCGGAAGCTCACCTTAGAACGGGGATTAGGTGCGGATTTTTGCGAGCCATTGGCACAAAAGAATAAAGGAGCAGAGATAACTCCCTGCCCCTGTTTAAGAATGGACCTGTTTTAGGCGTTGCTGAGCACGCGCTCGCGCGTCTCCGCGTCCTGACGCTCTTGCAGGCGCGAACCCGGCAGGGCCAGTTCAAGCACTTCTTCAATCGTGCTGACAAAGTGAACGTTCACGCCTTCAAGCTGTTCCGGAGTGAGGTCTTCTTCCACGTTCATGCGGTTCTCAGCGGGAAAGAGAACGTCTTTCACGCCAGCGCGCTTCGCGGCCAGGAATTTTTCCTTCACTCCGCCGATGGGCAGAACATTTCCGCTCAACGTGATCTCGCCGGTCATGCCGGTCAGCGGACGCACTGGCGTATCTTTCAGCAGTGAAACCAGCGCCGTGGCCATGGTCACTCCAGCCGAAGGGCCATCTTTGGGGATGGCGCCCGCAGGCACGTGGATGTGAATGTCATGGTCCTTGAAAAATTCTTCAGGGATCGCAAGTTTTTCGGCGTTGGAGCGCACCCAGGTCAAAGCAGCCTGCATGGACTCCTGCATTACCTGGCCGATCTGCCCGGTCATGGTAAATCCGCCCTTGCCCTTCATCTTGTTGGCCTCGATGAAGAGAATGTCGCCACCCGCCGGAGTCCAGGCCAGGCCCACGGCCACGCCTTGGCGCTTGGTGCGCTCGGCAATCTCGGTATCGATGCGGATTTTGATCCCGCCCAGAAATTCCTGCACGGTGTCGCGCGTGACCAGCAGCTTCTCGGGCTTGCCTTCAGCAATGCGGCGCGCCTGCTTGCGGCACATAGTGCCGATATTACGTTCCAGGTTGCGCACGCCTGCTTCACGCGTGTAATGCCGGCTGATGAACCGGACAGAATCTTCCGGAAATTCAATCTGCTCCTTCGTCAGGCCGTTTTCTTCAATCTGCTTGGGAACCAGATAGCGCTCAGCGATATGCGCTTTATCGTCTTCTGTGTATCCTTGCAGCTCGATGATCTCCATGCGATCGCGCAGCGGTTCGGGAATCGTGTCCAGCATGTTCGCGGTGCAGATGAACAGCACTTTCGACAAGTCAAACGGCACGTCGAGATAGTTATCGCGGAACGTGGAGTTCTGCTCGGGATCGAGAGTTTCCAGCAGCGCCGATGATGGATCGCCGCGGAAATCACGCCCCAGCTTGTCCACCTCGTCCAGGACGAAGACCGGATCGTTGGTCTCAGCGCGGCGCAGTCCCTGCATGATCTGCCCCGGCAGAGCACCGATATATGTGCGGCGATGGCCGCGAATTTCCGCTTCATCGTGCACGCCGCCCAATGAGAGGCGCACGAACTTCCGCTCAAGCGCGCGCGCAATGCTGCGGCCCAGCGAAGTCTTGCCCACGCCGGGAGGCCCGACGAAGCAGAGGATCGGCCCTTTCATGCTCGGCTTCAGCCGGCGCACAGAGAGATAATCCAGGATGCGGTCTTTCACTTTCTTCAGGTCGTAGTGGTCCGCGTCCAGCACCTCGGCGGCCTTGGGAATGTCAACGACAACGCCGCTCGATTTGGCCCACGGCAATACCGCCAGCCACTCAATGTAATTGCGGGTCACGGAGTAATCCGCCGCCATGGGCGACATGCGGGCCAGCCGGTTCAGCTCCTTGGTGGCTTCCTTCTTCACTTCTTCCGGCATGCCGGCGGCATCTATCTTCTGGCGCAGCTCTTCCACATCGCGCTGCGTTTCATCCTGCTCGCCCAGTTCTTTCTGGATGGCCTTCATCTGCTCGCGCAGATAGTATTCGCGCTGCGATTGCTGCACCTGGTCCTGCACTTCATTCTGTATCTTGTTGCGCAGTTGCTGTACTTCCAGCTCTTTCGCCAGGTGATGATTGATCGCCTGCAAACGGCGGCTTACGTCCGGCGTCTCCAGAATTTCCTGCTTGTCCTTGGTGGAGAGGAACGGCAGCGACGAAGCGACAAAATCCACCAGCCGCCCAGGCTCTTCAATGTTGATGGCCACGGTCTGCAGTTCGTCAGATAGCGTTGGCGACCCGGCCACGATCTGCTGGAATAATGTCAGGACGTTGCGCTGAAGGGCTTCAATCTCCGGTGACATGTCCGGCTCGGCATCGGGAATTGGTTCCACGTTAGCGCGGAGAAAGGGCGTTAGCTGGGTAAACTCTTCCAGCTTGCCGCGGGTCAGGCCTTCTGTAAAGACAAACAGGCTCTGGTTCGGCATCTTGACCACTTTGTGGACGGTGGCCAGCGTTCCAATGTTATATAAGTCAGTTGGTTGCGGGGCGTCGACGCGGGCTTCCCGCTGTGCCACAACCAGTATGGTTTTCTCCTCGCCCAGCGAGTTGATCAGTTGAATTGAGCTCTCTCGTCCCACGGTTAAAGGCAGGACCGCATGGGGAAACAGCACGGTGTCACGGACCGGCAAGACCGGTATGCTCTTCTGCTGCTCTTCAGTTAGTGTTGGGCGCTGTTCGGGCGTCGCGTCTATAGGCTCAATATTAGTATTTTTGGTTTCTGACGCCATGATAATTCCATCCTTGATATAAGTACGCTCACATTTGATGATACTGCAAAAGAAAAGATGCAGCTAGCCATCAAGGCGGGCAAATTGTACCATTGTTTTCTATCATTTGCCTCTAAACCACTCCAACAAAACTCCTTAGCGCTCAGGGACGCCATATTCATTCAGTCCTGGGATAAACGCCCAGCACTTTTACGAACCCGGCAATCTCTTCCAGGTGCTTTAGAGCCAGATGCATGGCCGGCTTGTTGCCGCAAAGCACGTCTACATAAAAAAGGTATTCCCAGGGACGACCGCGCACCGGCCGGGACTCAATCTTACTCAAGTCCAGGTCGCGCAGGGCAAAAACACTCAACGCCTTGAAGAGCGCGCCAGCGACGTTCTTGAGCGAGAAGACCAGAGAAGTCTTATTGGCTTTGGCGGATATCTTCTTCCGCTTGTCGATGAGGAAGAACCGCGTGAAGTTCCGCTTGTTGTCTTCCAGGCCGGACATCAACACCTTGGCGCCATATTCCCTGGCGGCCTGGCTGCTGGCGATGGCAGCGGTATCGCGCAGGCCTTGTGCCATGATGTGCTTTACGCTGCCCGCAGTGTCATAAAACGGCACCGCCGATATGCCCTTATGCCGGCGAAAAAAAATTCTGCACTGATCGAGCGCCACGGGATGCGACAGCACCTGTCGGATATCTCTCAGCTTCACTCCCGGAACGGCGATCAGGTCGTGCTCGATCCGCAACCGCATCTCGGCGTGGATAAAAACATCGCGCTCCAGCAGCAGGTCAAGATGCTCGCCTACCGGGCCAGCCAGAGTGTTCTCTACCGGGATCACCGCCGCGGCGGCGCGCCGCGACTCAAGCGCGTCAAACACCTGGGCCGACGTTGCACAGGCCAGCACATCGGTGCCTCGCACCAGATGCAACGCTGCCTGATGGCTGAATGCTCCGCGCTCGCCCTGGATGGCGACCTTCATCCGTACCTACCCCTCCCCCCTCCGGTCGACTAGGATTCTAAAGTACTTACACGTTTTGATCCCAGGAGCATCCCAGGCGCTATCCCAATCACGGCCCTACTTCTGATCAGTGTCATCAGTGCCTATCAGTGGTAAGACTTTGCCTTTCCGATCACGCGCGATCACCCGATGTTCTGTAGGCACCGGCCCTCCTGCCGACATCGCCTGGGCCGAAATCAAGACTCGCTGCAGCGCCCACTCCACCCCGGTATGCCTCAACTAGGATTCCAAAAGGTTTAATCGGGAGCATCCCAAATCATCCCGGATTGGCGTGGCCTTCAGGGACAATGCCCCTCTCTGCCGCTAGCTGCATAGCGCAAATCGACCTATGTTACTTCCCTTTTTATTTGCTGTCAAGACCTTTCTGAAGACTCGTGCAGAAAGCATCTCGTTTTAAGAAGGCTGGCGGATCGAATTTGGGTTCGATAGTCTCAAAAATCGTGCTCCGCTAACGATATGCGCTACCTCCAGCAGGTCCTCTTTTGTGCGCGCCTTAATGTTTATCGCCAGCTCAGAAGAAATAACTTATGCGCAAATGCAGAGCGCATTTTCCGGCAGCTCTCGATTACTTACAACCGCCTTAGCACTGTTAGCTTCAAAGGTATTGACAGAATTGTAACTGTGGAGGGTGACATGCTTTGGACTCTATTTGTGATTTTGCTCGTTCTCTGGCTGTTAGGAGTAGTCAGTAGCTACACCATGGGCGGGTTTATCCACATACTGCTGGTGCTGGCAGTGATCGCATTGGTTTTCCAGTTGATTACCGGCAGACGCGCAGCGGTTTAGGGCCATTTCGAAACGCGGGTAGCGACTCCGAAAGATCGCGGCATACGGAAGACAGGCAATCAGAGGTGAGGCTTGTCTTCTGTAAAAAACACATGAAGCAAATAACTCAATGAGGGGAATCATCCATGGATAAGGAACGCATTAAAGGGAAAGCAGAAGACGTGGCTGGACGCGTGGAGCGCCAGGTTGGCGAGTGGACCGGCAACGAAAAGGCCCAGGCTGAAGGTCTAGCCAAACAGGCTGAGGGCAAGGCCCGCAACGCGGTCGGCAAGATAAAAGATGACGTCCGCGATGCCGCCGATAAACTGCGTGACGAAAAAATCAAGAACACGGAAGAAGAAGACCGCAAAATCAAGCGCGACCTTGAGCGTGACAAGGACGTCGCGTAATCTCGTTGCTAAAAGTGTGATACAAGGAGCGTCCCAGGACAGGGGCGCTTTTTGTATGCCTGAAAAGATGGCCGGGCAGCGACCGAACCGCCAATGCCACTCGCCTTCCACGGCCCGGTTATGGCATGCTTATTGCATGAAAACAAAAAACATGCGTGAACTGGAAAAGATGTGGGCCAAAAAGGCCATGGAGCAAAGCAATCCGCAGCAAAAGACCGGCGCGGCCACGCGGCAGACGGTAACTCACGCCCCACGCACCGCCAGAAAATCCTCACGCGGCAGATAGAAGACAAGGCCCTCATCCGATTTCAATCAGCAGATTACCGGCTCCGTCTTTGCGAAAAGATAGGCCCGGCGGCACAACGGTGGTTGCGCTGTATTCAGTGATGATCGCCGGCCCGCGAAAGCTCTTGCCTGCCTTGATTGAAGCGCGCGGGATGATCCGGGTCTTATGCCTCTTGCCTAAAAAGTGGACCATGGCAGCGGCCTGCTTGAGGCTGCCCTGTTCTTCCCTGATCTTCAGTCGCGAGAGTTTTTCCGGTGATGCCACGCGCCCGCGCATACGCACCGTCACAATCTCCACGTCGCGCTCCGGGCTGCTGTAACCATAGCGGCGCTTGTGCTCGGCATGAAAGCGCTGAATCACGTCGACGCCGTACGGCAAGTTCAACTCATATCCCTGGCCGCGATAACGCAGATCCCAGCTCGGTTCGAACAACGCTCTTCCCTGCCAGTCTTCTTTCTTCAGTTCTTCGGCCATATTGCGCTTGAGTTCGGCAAAGACCGGGTCGAGTTGCGCTGCGAAAGCAGCGGCCGTCGTCCCTCGATCTCTTTTCTCTGCCGGGGCACAGCGAAGAAGCACGGTCCGAGAGTGGTCTTTGACGACGTCGCTGATGAGGATGCCCAGGGCAGAAAGCGCTCCGGGGTATGCAGGCACGATCACGCGCGGAATGCGCAAGGCTTGAGCGAGGTCGCAGGCGTGCATGGCGCCTGCGCCGCCAAACGCGGCCAGCGAAAACTGTCGCGGATCATAGCCGCGCTCAATCGAAACAACGCGGATGGCCTTTTCCATATTGGCGTTCACCACGCGCACCACGCCTGCGGCAAACTCTTCCGGCGTAAGCTGACTGTTGTTGTCCTTGAGCCATTGGGCAACGACATTTTGCGTGCGCGGCAGGTCCAGTTGAAAGTCGCCGCCAAGAAACTGGTCGGCCGGCAGGCGGCCCAATAAAAGATTGGCATCGGTCACGGTCGGACGCTCGCCCTTGCCGTAACAGATGGGCCCAGGATCAGCCCCGGCGGATTCCGGCCCTACCCGTAAAGCGCCTCCGGCATCAAACCGTGCCAGCGATCCGCCGCCCGCGCCGACCGTGTGAATGTCAAGCACCGGGACGCGCACAGGCAGCCCGGCGACATCGGCTTCATTGGTTGTCGATGGCCGCCCATCAACCAGCGCAACGTCAGAAGAAGTGCCGCCCATATCAAAGGTGATGATGCGATCGAATCCGCTGCGCTGCGCTACTGCCGCAGCGCCAACAATACCTCCGGCCGGACCGGACAGCACCGTGCGCACAGGCTGCTCTGCTGCGGTTGAGAGCGCGGTGATGCCGCCGCTGGATTGCATCACGAAGATTTGTGGCACAGGCACTCTTGCCTGTGCTCGTTCCTGCCCTGACGACAATCTTTCTTCCAGCTTCCTCAAATAGCTCTGCATCACAGGCTGCAGATAAGCGTTCACCAGCACCGTGCTGGCGCGTTCATACTCGCGAAACTCCGGCAGGATCTGGTGAGAGATAGAGAGCGGCAACTTGAGCCGGACCAGCGCTGCGGCAACCGCTTTCTCATTCCCCGGGTTGACGAATGAAAATAGCAGTGAGATGGCGATTGCTTGCGGCTTTTGCGCCGCAATATTCGACGCCAGAGACTCCAAAGAATCGGCCGACGGCGCGCGCAGCACCACGCCTTCGGCTGACGTGCGCTCGTCGACGCCGAAGCGCAGTTCCGCTGGAGCAAGCGCAGGATCTTTTTCAAAGAAAAAGTCGTAAAGTTTGGGGCGCTGCTGGCGGCCGATCTCGATGGAATCTTCAAATCCCGCGGTGGTCACAAACGCCACCCGCGCACCTTTGCGCTGGAGAAGCGTGTTCGTCCCCACGGTAGTGCCGTGCAGGACAATGATGTCTTGAGTATCGCCGGCAATCTTTAATACAGCCCCGGCGATCGCCTGAGCGGGATCGGCGGGCGTGGAAAAAACTTTCAGGATTTGCAGCGTCGAGTCCTGAGACGTGGCCCCCGGCGTGCGCCGGTTTTGCGCATGACGGGGTGCAAGCCATACGCAGTCGGTGAAGGTGCCGCCGCTATCGATGGCGATTCTGAGAGGATGGTTCTGGCGTGCGCTCTTGATCTCTGTTCTATTTTTCAATCGAGTATTCACTCTGTTGTTGTCATCCTGAGCGAGCCCGAGCGACTGTGAGGGGCGAGTCGAAGGATCCCGAAGGTGTTTATGCTAACACGGCGCGGAAAGGCGTTCTAACGAGGAGCTTTTTCCCTATGCAGTATCGAGAGAACTCCCTGAATCGGCAATCAAGATTGAAGGATTGCCGGGATCCTTCGACTATGCGCCATTGATTTTCGAGCGGTAAGATTTTTGGAGGCGCTCCGCTCAGGATGACAAAAAGAAACTGTATCGCAAGAGGTACAGATGTTATCTCATCGCACCCTCACAGCCTTTTCCCCATCAGCAGCCCATCGATCGAATCCAGGTAGTAGCGCGGCAGCGTCTTCAACACGGAGTAGCCGTGCTTCTTGTAAAACCTGAGCGCGGGCTCGTTGTCCACGGCAACTTCAAGGGAAACGTAGTCGCAACCGGCCTGTTTCAACTCGGCCTCAGTGGAAGCCATCAGCATCGAACCCAGGCCGCTGTGCTGGGAGTGCGGCGTAACGTCGATAGTAATAATCTTTCCCATGGAGCGTGATGCGCGGCGGGGACGAAAGCTGTCCGCGATCACAAAGCCCATAATCTCATCATCCTGCAAGCCGACAAGCGTAATAGCCGTGGGCATGCCGAGGAAATAGCGCATCTCCTCCGGCGAATAGGCGATGCCTTCAACAAAGCACGACTGGTCGATTTCCAGCAGGCGCGGAAAATCCCGTGGCTGATATCGACGCAAAGTGAGCACAGGAGCATTGTAGCGGTTGAGATTCAGGAACATCTTTGAAACGCGGAGGCAAGGAGGAAGCGGAGGAGCAGAAACAAGGTTTCAAGGAGCTCAGGAACCATGGTGTTCAGAGTTTGTGTAACAGTGAGTTCCTCCGTTACCTCTGGTCCTCTGTGTTTCAAAGATTTGGCTTTTGAGTTGAAGAACAAAAGCCGTTAAAGCGTGCGGCGGCTTTTCCTGCGGCAATCCTCGCAGACGCCGTAAATCTGGAAGTTGTGGCGGGTAGCGTCAAAATGATACTTGCGGCCGATCTCTTCTTCCAGCTTATTTACCTCGGGGGAGAAAAACTCGACCGAAGCGTCACACTCCGTGCAGACCATGTGATGATGGTTGCGGCGATTGAACTGGTGCTCATAGCGCGCCATGCCGTCAGGAAACGGGACAGCGCTGGCCAGGCCGCATTCCGCCAGCAACTTTAGCGTGCGGTAAACCGTGGTAAAGCCGACCTTGGCGTCTTTCTTGCGCACCAGGCGGAAAAGCTCGTCGGTGGAAAGATGATCGCGCGTCTCCAAAAACGTGCGCAGGATGGTATCGCGTTGGTCGGTATGCTTCAAGCCGACGCGCTTCAGGTGCTTATAAAAGATTTCCTGCGCCTCACGCATGGATTCGCGCGAGGGCGGCGCATGATCGTCAATCCGTCGTTGCAGCATGTTATCGATCCAAGAGGGATTGTAAATGAAAATGAAATTCATTTTCAATATAACCTGCTGCGGCAAGGCCGATTGTGGTCTTTGTTCCTGTTCCCGTAAAATCCTCAGCCATGGCCACCACCACTGTTGCCGCACCCGCCGCCCGCAAGGGTTTTTTCGGCATTCTGCTCAGGATCATCTTCTGGCTCCTTCTGCTCGTCGTCATCGCCGGGACTCTGGCGTTTTTATGGTTCTATAACGGCGCGCGCTCCGCCCTGCCCCAGCTCGACGGCGCTATCAGCGTGGCGGGATTGCAGGCGCCCGTGCAAGTGGTGCGCGATGCGCACGGCGTGCCGCACATTACGGCGGCAAAGCTTGAAGACCTGTTCTTCGCCCAGGGCTACGTTACGGCGCAAGACCGCCTGTGGCAGATGGACCTCACGCGTCGCGCGGTGGGCGGCGAGATGGCGGAAATCTTTCCCGCGTCCAGCGGGCCGCCGCAGCCGGTGTCACGCGCCACGGCCGCAGTGCGTCCGCGCCAGACGTGGGTGGACTATGACAAGCAGCAGCGCACCATACGCCTGCGCGTGATTGCCGAGCGCGTAACGCAGCAGCTCTCGCCGCGCGACCGTGCATACTTTGAGGCGTATGCCAAGGGCGTAAACGCTTTCATTGACCAGCATCAGGGTAAGCTGCCAATGGAGTTCACCCTGCTTGGCTATAAGCCGCGGCCATGGTCAGCGACTGACTCGCTACTCGTTGGCATTGGCATGAGCCAGTTGCTCAACCCGCAGTATGAAACCGAATACTGGCGGGAGAAAATCGGCGCGAAACTTTCTCCGGAGTTGATGGCCGATTTGTATCCGCCCGATTCATGGCATGACCATCCACCCGCGAGCGAAGCAGGATTCATTTATGACTCCGGCGGCGGATTACGACCGATACCAAATCCGCCCAAACACAGCAGCCTGCCGGCCTCTGCGATGCAAAACCTGCCGCTATCGAACAATCAAAACGACGCCTGCGAAGCTTGCCTGCCGGGATCGAACAACTGGGTAATCTCCGGCGCACACACGGTTTCTGGCAAGCCGCTGCTGTCCAACGATATGCATTTGCCGCACCGCGTCCCCGGTGTGTGGTATGAAGTGCAGCTCCATTCCGGCGACTTCAACGTTGAAGGCTTTTCCCTGCCCGGCCTTCCCTTCATCAGCGTGGGACACAACCAGCGCATCGCCTGGGGCTTCACCAATCTCAATCCTGACGTGCAGGACCTGTTCATAGAAAACTTCAACGCCGCCGGCGAATACCAGACGCCCACCGGCTGGCAGAAACCAGAGATCGATCACCAGGTGATTCACGTGAAAGGCAAGCCCGACGTGGCGTTTGACGTAGTGGTCACGCGCCACGGGCCCATCATCACGCACCTGCTGCACGGAGAGACGCGGCAGATCGCGCTGGGCTGGCTGGTCTATGATCCGCATGCCATCAGCGTGCCGCTTTTCGATCTTGACTCCGCGCAAAACTGGGACGAGTTCCGCAAAGCGCTTTCTGTTTTTGCCACGCCTTCGCAAAACGTGGTCTATGCCGATGTTGACGGCAACATCGGCTACCAGCCCATGGGCTTTGTGCCCATTCGCGCTGCGGGCGACGGCACTGTGCCCGTCAATGGCGCAGACGGCAAGCATGACTGGACCGGCTATCTTCCTTTTGACAAGCTGCCCAGCCTCTACAATCCGCCTTCGGGGATTATCGCCACGGCCAACGCCAAAATCACGCCCGCGGGATATCCCTATGAGCTGGCCACGCAGTGGTTCCCGCCGTATCGCACTGAGCGCATCTACAAAGTTCTAAAGACCGACAAAAAGTTTTCTCCGGCGGACATGCTGGCCTTGCAGACCGACATCACCTCAGAATACGACCGCTTCTTTGCCGACAAGTTCGCCTACGCGATCACTCACAGCTCAAAAGCTTCGCCTCGCGCAGTCCAAGCCGCCAAAGAGCTAGATGGCTGGGCTGCGGCTGGCGGACGCATGGACGCCGATGCTGTGGCCCCGACGATTGAAGTCCGAGCGCGCCGCTACCTGTGGGAGATGCTGCTCGATCCCAAACTGGGCAATGACTCCGACAACTACGAGTGGTCCGAGGCCGCCGTGGCGCTGGAAAACATCGTCGCCAACCAGCCGGCGCGATGGCTGCCTCCGGGCTATGGCAACTTTAATGACGTGCTGACCGCCGCCGTGGAAAAAGCGCTCAAAGACGCGCCCGCCAACCTCAAGACCTGGAAGTACGGCGAAGTTTATCCAGTGTCGATCAGCCATCCGGTATTCAACGGCCTTCCTATCCTGCACGGACACATGAGCGTTGCCGGGCCGGGCGTGCAGCCGCAATCCGGCGGAGGCTATACCGTCAAACAGGTGGGCCGGGGCTTTGGCCCGTCCGAACGCATGACCGTGGATTTCTCCAACCTCGACGCGTCAACGTTCAATATCGTCCTGGGCGAATCCGGCCAGCCCTTCAGCCCGCATTACATGGACCACTGGGACGCCTGGTACAACAACAAAACTTTCCCACTGGCATTTACAGATGCGGGAGTGCAGTCGAGCAAGATGCATGAGTTGAGGCTGGAACCGAAGTAGGAGGGTACCCTCCCCGACACCGGGGTCCCCAAACATGCGCCAAGTTGCGCATTTTGGGGTGGAGGCATTCCCGGTGTCGGCGTGGTGGGGTGTGGATAATGCTTTATCGCTCGAATCGGCCGGGTCCGAAACTCCGCAAGTGGTTGCACGCATTCCCGGACAGATTGGAATGCGGGTGTGTACGTGCGAAATCTGCCATCGATCTGCCTATGCTTGCGTCAACTGGGGTTAAGAGAATTGAGTGGATGTCGCCCGCATGGGGCCCGGTGACCACCGTTGCCATACCCGAGATTTGTCCGCGCTCATTGATATTGCTGGCATTGATGATGAGGAGGCCGGAATCTTCGGGAATGAGCGTGTTCAGGTCGGTGAGCACATGGTTCTGCCAAATAAAGCCGCCGGACCAGTTGAAGCCCGAGTCAAAAGTGCTTCCCACTACCTGGCCTTTGCTGTTGATGCCGGTGGCGCTGGAGGCACTTTCTCCCGGCAGAATGCCGAGGACTGTGAGTGTGCCGTCCGGCTGCCAGAGAGAGGCGACGCGGGTTGAGCCGTCAGCGGCGCGGACTTGCCCAACAATCTGGCCCTGGTTGTTGATGGCGAAGCCGAAATTGGAACGCTCAACTCCCAGGTCTTGAAGCGGGAAGGCAGTGCCGTTTTTCCACATTACGGCGTGCTTCGCTGTGAAGCAATCTCCCGAGTAGCCCACGGCCTGGCCTAGATCGTTGATCCCGAATGCGGTCCCGTCGGGATCGGTACCTATCAAAGGAAGAGCGTTGGCCTTGCCGTTTACCCATAAAACCGGTAGGTCCACAGGGGTAGGCGGGCATGTG